>JANQRG010000031.1 GCA_028284665.1 Croceivirga sp. | reverse complement strand
CGAGGGAAGAATTTGGCATAAGGTGACCGAGCCCTATGAAATTCCCTACAGGGTATTGCTTCCTAAAAAGGACGAAATATCCAATCTTTTGGTACCTGTTTGTAGTTCGTTGTCCCATGTGGCATTCTGCTCATATCGGCTTGAATCTACATGGATGCAGATGGGCCATGTGGCTGGTACTGCTGCGGCCCTTTCTTTAAAGAAAAAGACAACTCCCGCCGAATTGGAAATTGATATACTGAGAGAACAACTCGCGAAAGAAGGGGTAATCTATAAAATTGAGAATCTCGGAGACTATGATGATTACGACAACGAATAGAGAATAGTGTTTCAATGATTTCATTTCTTATTTCCATAGGCATCTTAGTCATTGGCTACTTCACTTATGGCAAATTCATGGAAAGGGTTTTCGGTATTGACAAAAATCGAGATACTCCTGCCATACGGCTTCACGATGACGTTGATTTCGTACCCCTACCTACATGGCGTATTTTTCTGATACAGTTTCTCAACATAGCAGGTTTAGGACCAATTTTCGGGGCTATTGCAGGAGCCATGTTCGGGCCTTCGGCCTTTTTGTGGATCGTACTGGGAAGCATTTTTGCGGGGGCGGTACATGACTATTTTTCTGGAATGCTGTCTCTTCGAAACGATGGTCTAAGTATAAGTGAGGTTGTGGGCATTTACCTTGGCCCAAATGTAAAGACCATGATGCGGTTCTTTACTGTAACACTTCTGATTTTTGTCGGTACGGTCTTTTTGGTCGGCCCGGCGAAAATTATTGATGGTATGACGGGCAACTTCTGGGGAGTATGGGGATGGGTATGCGTAATTTTGGTGTACTATGTTTTATCTACATTACTACCCATTGATAAACTGATTGGCAAACTCTATCCAATTTTCGGGATTGCCATGCTATTGATGGCAGTGGGTCTTCTTGTTCCCTTGTTCTTTGGAGACTATCAAATTCCCGAAATCGTACCCGCAAACATTCGCAATATGACTGTCAATACGGAAGAAACCCCTTTGTTTCCCATTTTGTTCGTCACCATTGCCTGTGGGGCTATTTCAGGTTTTCATGCTACACAATCACCTCTAATGGCGCGTTGCATTAAAAATGAAAAATCTGGACGAAGAATTTTTTATGGCTCCATGATAACCGAAGGTATAGTCGCACTTATATGGGCGGCCGCGGCTATGACCTTTTTTGGTGATGTTACCGAGTTGAATGCGGCAATGAATGCCAATAATAACAATGCGGCATGGGCCGCCAACGAGATATCACTTAATATGTTGGGTGGAATTGGAGGAATTTTGGCCTTATTGGGCATTGTTGCGGCTCCAATTACCTCTGGCGATACTGCCTTTCGGTCTGCTCGGCTCATTCTATCGGATGTTTTTAAATCGGATCAAAATAAATTACAAAACAGGTTGTATGTTGCATTGCCGCTGTTCGCAATTGCCTTCGTGCTCACCCAAATCGATTTCGGAGTTATTTGGAGGTACTTTGCTTGGAGCAATCAAACCTTAGCCACTGTGGTATTATGGGCCATAACGGCTTATTTGGCTTTTGAAAATAAACTGTATTGGGTAACGTTGATTCCTGCACTTTTTATGACAATGGTCTGTAGTACTTATATATTAATTGCGAAAGAGGGATTCCAGTTGGAAAATAATATGGCATATTTAGGTGGAGCCCTAATAACAATAATTGTTACCACCCTCTTTTGGGGATATATTACAAAAAGAAAGAACTTGAATATAGTAAGTTAAATAGTTGATTTATTGGTAGGTATTAGTAATCATAGAGTTGTTTTGAGTTAGTTTAGTTGTTTTTTTTTCAAGATTAGGGGCGAAAACCTTCGTCCCTTTTCTGTTTGGCATTATCACTGATTAATTATTAGAGAAACTTTGGTAACATTAGTATATATCCAGAAAAACCTCAAAGAACAATCTTGAAGTTAGTTCAATTTTCTTAATAATATCTTTTATAACAAATGTTAAAACCACATGATCACCAATTTTAGCGGTTTAAAACATATAAAACGGAAATAACTACGAACATGTCAATTTAAATGAAGATGAAAAAACTAAAAACCATAATCCATATTGTTGCGATTGTATTTTTATCATGTAATTCGAATCCACCAGAAAAAAATACGCCTCCCAATGTTATCGTTATAATGACCGATGATCAAGGTTATGGAGAGTTTTCATTTAATGGAAACCCGATAACAAATACTCCCAATATAGATAGGTTGGCTAATGAAGCAACTCAATTTATAGATTTCCATGTGGCTCCCATGTGTACACCCACCAGAGGACAACTGTTGACCGGCATGGATGCCTTTAGAAATGGAGCCATCAATGTTAGTAGCGGAAGGACTTTACTACGTCCTGAATTAAAAACAATGGCCAATATATTTAAGGATAACAATTACGCTACCGGTCTTTTCGGAAAATGGCACTTAGGCGACAATTATCCTTTTAGACCTGAAGACCGTGGTTTTGAAAAAACCATATGGTTCCCATCATCACATATTAACAGTTTACCTGACTATTGGGATAACGATTATTTCGATGACACATATATTCACAACGGCAAAAGGGAATCTTTTGAAGGATATTGTACCGACGTGTTTTTTGATGAAAGTATAAAATGGATGAGGACAATGGCCGATTCAAAAAAACCCTTTTTCACTTACCTAGCACTCAATGCAGCACACTGGCCCCATTTTGTTCCCAACCGCTATCGGAATCCTATCCGAAAAGCAATGGAAAAGAATCCTGAATTATTTGAAAACCTGGAAGAAAAAAAAAGGAGAGAATTGGTAAGTTTTTTAGCTATGGGTGTCAATATTGACGACAATATGGGAAAGCTTCTAAACTTTTTGGATGAATCGAGTCTCGATGAAAATACTATAGTAGTTTTTCTTACCGACAACGGAAGCACATTCGGGAAAGACTATTTTAACGCTGGTATGAAAGGTGGGAAAACGACTCTATGGGAAGGCGGACACCGTGTTCCTCTTTTAATAAAAACACCTGAAAAATTATCAAAGCAGCCTTCAAAAATTGACGAACTATGCCAAGTTCAAGACTTATTACCAACATTGACATCCATGTCAGGTATCACTGAAATTCCCGAGCAGCTAGATGGTGTGGATCTATCTCCGCTGCTTAAGGGTGAGAAAGAAAAACTAGACGATAGAATGCTGGTCATAAACTACAGCCGAATGCCCATGTTCAAAGTAAAATATACAAATGAAAATCCAGCAATTCCAATGAAAGATGGTGCCGGGGTATTATGGGGAAACTGGCGGTTACTAGAAAATCGAGAGCTGTACAATATTTCAACTGATCCTCATCAGGACAATGATGTAGCAGCACAAAACCCCGAAGTCGTAGCAAAAATGAGAGCTCATCTCGACAATTGGTGGGATGGAGTAAAAAATGAAGTATCCGAACCTCAACGTGTCGTTATCGGCAGTGAGCATGAAAATCCCATGTTGATATCGGCATGCGAATGGCTCGATGTTTTTGTAGACCAGCAAATACAAACCCGTTATGGTGCAAAAAAAAATGGAACTTGGCATTTATCTGTTGCTGAAGCTGGGGAATATGAGTTTGAACTGCGCCGTTGGCCAAGAGAATCTGGGTTTAGTCTTAGAACCGGAATTCCAGAGAAAAAAGTAACAGATGGCACCTTTGTAGAAGGTATCAGCTTTCCGATAGCTTCTGCGCGAATAAAAGTCGGAACTGAAGAAAAGTTGATTAAAACCTCAGGAGTGGATGTTGCCGCAAATTTTACTTTTAAATTGAAAAAAGGGAATATTGAAATTCAAAGTTGGTTCAATGGAAAGGATGGAAAACCCATTTTAGGGGCATACTACATGTATGTTAATAAAAAGTAGTAGGGGTATTAGAACAAATAAAATTAAGTTCCTAGAGATTTCATAAGACATGATAACTACAAAACTATCCAACCAGCTATAAAAGTTTATACTATCATCTGTACCTGTGTTCCAAGTTACGCTGTCACACCTAACAATGGTTTTTGGACGGCAGGAGCAAGGAATATCTTCGTTTCAAATGGTTAGACAAGGTAAAGGCTTGGTCACAAGAGAGACTAACAAACCACCGTTTTATCGGATTCAGCAGAAGAGTTAATTACAATTATTAACCCAGTCCCATTTATGGTCTTTTTTAGTAGTATCGTTAATTCACTTTTTTTGGGACACTTTATGTAGGCAATAGCTAACTGACATATAAAGGTTCCCAAATCTTACCAGGACATACCTACGCCGGAACCTGTTTGATTTTTGTAGTGTTCGGGAGGACAAGCGTAATTCAAAAATCAAATTGGGCGCCTTTACTTATGCACCTTTGGACTATGGCTTTTTCAGGGGTTTGCTTTGAAAAATGTTTTCCAATTGACTTTTGGTCAATGGCTTATCTATATAGCCAAGCACCATCGGATGTTTCCGGGCTACTTCTCTATCCTTGGCGTTAGAGAAAGAAGAAAGAATAAAAATATCCGGACAACCGTTCTTTACGACCAAAGTATCAAGGGCTTTCATAAACTCCCACCCGTCCATTTTGTCCAACCCCAGATCTAAAAAGATGAGGTCAGGTAATGGTTTTTGTTCGGAAATCCAATTGGTAAACGTTTCCAGAGCAGCTTCTGCACTGTCATAAACAAATATGGAGAAGTTTCCCTCAGAGAATTGCTCCAGGCAATAGCGTGTTGCAAACTGGGAAACCATATTGTCCTCTATGATACAAATTGTGGAGTACGTACTGATGACAATAACAATTTACATCAAATGTACACAATTCTTTAGTGTGGCAATTTTGATCGTAATGCCCCGTAACACAATGCACCCAGAATTGCCCCAAAAAACACAATTACGATGGGCCAGAATCCAGCACCTAACAAAACATAAATAGGCCCGGGACAAGCACCGGCAAGCGCCCAACCAAGGCCAAATACCACACCGCCAATCGCATAACGCCAAAAAGACTTTTTCTTCTCTTCAATGACAATAATTTCTCCAAAAAAAGACTTGGTCCCGGAACCTTTGATAAATTGTAGTAATACTGCTCCCAACACTAACGCGGATCCCATTATTCCGTACATATGAAAACTGTCGAACTGAAACATTTCATAAATACGAAACCAGGAAGCAGCCTCCGATTTGAACATGACGATTCCAAAAAAAACACCGATCAGCAAGTAGCTTAGATTCTTCATGTATCAAAAGATTAAGGGGAAAAGAAAATGTACCATAAATAGTCCGCCCAGGAAAAAGCCGATGGTAGCAATTATTGAAGGGATCTGTAAATTACTAATTCCGGAAATGGAATGCCCGGAAGTACAACCTCTGGCGTAGCGTGCCCCAAAGCCTACCAAAAAGCCACCAACCAATAGAATTATTAAGGCTTTGGTATCACTCCAAATCATTTCGCCAAACAATTCCGTAGGTAAATAAGCACTCCCGGCACTGTCAAACCCAAGAGTGTTGAGTTCCGCTACGGTGCTCGAAGCAATATGTACACTACTATCTTCGGTAAGGAAATTTGCCGCTAAAAACCCTCCAATGACAGCCCCCAGCACCACTAGTAATCCCCATTTTCGGGATTTGATATCTATATCGAAGTAGGAAATTCGTTTTCCAGCTCCTCCCAAACTGCAAAAGGTTTCCAAGTTGGTCGACATTCCAAAACGTTTTCCTACTAAGATCAATAACGCCATGGTAAGCGCTATTAAAGGGCCAGATACGTACCATGGCCAAGGTTCATAAATCCAATCCATCTATTTCCTTTAATTCCACAAAGATAGCAATGTCGAAAATGAACCTTAACAGATCTAACCAACCGTCCGGGGACGGTCAATCAGTCACACCAAATTTTTTGAGAATATCTTCCATCAGACACCATTTGGTAAACGAAGATTGTAAAAGATTGGCCCCGACAAAGGCTGTGAACCACAACCAATTCTCACTAACGTAAATGGAAAGCACCAAGCTTATCAGGATAAAACTACCTGCCACTGCACGTACGATTCTATTTCTCATAATTCCTTTTATTTAAACGTTAAACAACCCTTCCCACAGGGAATTCTTCAGCTTTTTATTTTTCAAAATTTTTGCGTTCAATCATATAGTACACCAGAGGGACCACAAGAAGTGTCAGCACCGTTGAAACTATGGTACCGCCCATAAGGGAGATAGCCAATCCTTGAAAAATAGGATCAAAGAGAATTACAAAGGCCCCGATAACCACTGTGCCCGCTGTAAGTAGGATGGGTGTGGTTCTAACGGCTCCAGCTTCAATAACCGCTTGTTTCAAGGGCACTCCTTCTTCTGTTCTAAGGTTCACAAAGTCTATGAGCAGTACGGAATTGCGGACCATAATCCCTGCCAATGCAATCATTCCAATGAAGGAAGTCGCTGTGAAGAAAGCTCCCAGCAACCAATGCCCTAAAACAATGCCTATCAAGGAGAGTGGTATTGCCACCATCATTACCAGAGGTGCCTTGAAGTTTTGGAACCAACCCACGATCAACATGTAAATAATGATAATCACCCCTAAAAAGGCAATCCCCAAATCCCGGAACACCTCCAGCGTAATCTGCCACTCGCCATCCCATTTTATAGTATAATCATCCTCAAACCGCGGTTGTTCCATATACAGTTCGTCTATGGCATACCCTGGTGGCAGGTCTATATCGCTGAGCTTATCCGTCATACCCAGAATGGCATATACCGGGCTTTCCAATTCTCCTGCCATATCGGACAGTACGTAAACCACCCGTTTTTGATTTTTTCGATAGATACTTTTGGGCTTACTTCTTTGTTTGATCGCTACCAAATCCCCAATAGGAAGTAATTGCCCTTCTTCGGAAGCTATCTTTACCCGTTTCAGGTCCTCTATACTTGAACGGTCCCTTTCTGCGGTAGTCAATACAAGACCCACCTGATCATACGAATTGGTCTGATAAAGGTGTGTCACCGGATTTTCAGAGAGCACGAGGTTTAGTGTTTTGACAATCTGCGAGCTGCTCACGCCATACAATTGGGCCTTTTCCTTATCCACTATAAAATCATATTGCGGTTGATCTGCCTCCACCATCCAATCAACATCCACAACATCATCCGTTTCCAAAAGGATGGTTTTAACCCGATCTGCAACTTCTATCTGTTTTTCGTAATCAGGCCCATACACCTCCGCTACAATAGTAGAGAGGACAGGAGGACCCGGTGGAACTTCAACAATCTTTACATTTGCCCCGTTTCGGGCCGCTATCTCCTGTATGGGGCCGCGGAATAGTTTGGCAATGCCATGACTTTGTTGGCTACGCTCGTGTTTGTCCACAAGATTTACCTGGATATCGGCTACATTACTTCCCCTGCGCAAATCATAATGTCTTACGAGGCCGTTAAAAGTAATGGGCGCGGATGTGCCCACATAGGTTTGGTAGCTTACCACTTCCGGTCTTTTCCTTAAATACGTGGCTATTTCCTTTGCCACTATGGAGGTACGTTCTAATGTAGCGCCTTCAGGCATGTCTATGACCACCTGAAATTCATTTTTATTATCAAAAGGGAGCATTTTTACCGCTACTGATTTTGTAAAGAACATCCCTATAGCTGCCATCAAAAAAACAAACGTGATACCAAGGAAAAGCCATCGTTTCTTCTTGTGTTCTATTAAAGGACGCTCAAAACGTTCATACATCTTATAAATAAATGTATCCTGAATATCACGTATTGCTTGATCTTCATCCCTTTTGTGTTTTTCTCGTAGAAAGAGGTATCCCAGATAGGGCGTAATGGTCAACGCTACAAACAAAGAAAGCAGCATGGCTATGGAGGCCCCAATAGGCATTGGTGACATGTAGGGCCCCATTAATCCGGAAACAAATGCCATCGGCAATACTGAAGCAATAACAGTAAACGTCGCCAAAATGGTGGGATTCCCCACTTCGTTGATAGCATACAATGCAGCATCCTTAAAAGGAAGTCGTTTCATTTTAAAGTGCCGATGCATATTCTCCGCAATAATAATGGAATCATCTACCACAATACCGGTCACAAAAACTAAAGCAAATAGCGTAATTCGGTTTAGAGTATAGTCCAGAACATAGTAACTGAGTAGCGTAAGGGCAAATGTTATAGGGACCGAAAGGAATACCACCAAACCGCCACGCCAACCCATGGCTAGCATAACTACAAAGGTTACCGCCACAATGGCCCCAAGTAAATGCAGGAGCAATTCCGAAACTTTTTGAGAGGCGGTTTCTCCATAATTCCTTGTCACGGTAACATGAACGTCATCCGGCAAAAGGGTCTTCTTTAGGTGCTCAACTTTTTCCAGAACTATATCTGCGATCTTCATGGCATCGGCGCCTTTTCGCTTAGCAATGGAAAGGGTAACCGCAGGATATTCCGAGGGGTAGTCCTGGGCCAATGCAACATTGGCAGCTCCGTGCCCAAAGAAGACATAGTTTTTGGACAACTCTGGACCATCTATGATCCGGGCTACTTGTTTTAAGTAAACGGGTTGGTCCGTATTAGTACCTACTACCAATTGTTCCAGGTCTTCTTTGGATTGGAAAAAATTCCCGGTGGTCACCCGGAATTCCTGGTCCTGTACATAAAAATTTCCGGCAGCCATCTGGCTGTGGTTTGCTTTTATGCTTTGCGCGACCCTCAAGAAATCGAGCCCCATATCCGCAGCCTTCTCAGGATCGAGAATAATACGCAATTGCCTGTTGCGCCCTCCTACCCTTTTTGTAATGGAAACGTCCCTTACCTTCTCAATTTCATTGGTCAATTCCTGAGAGATCCGTGACAATTGATAGTCGTCATAGGTTTCGCTCCATAAGGTAAGGCCCAGCATAGGCACATCATCAATCGACCTTGTTTTTACAAGAGGCAGGGTAACCCCCTCGGGCATTTGATCCATATGCTTGTTGATCTCATCGTACAAACGAACCAATGACCTTTCAATATCTTCCCCTACATAGAATTGGACAATAACCAGCCCTGCCTCGTTCATTGAGGTGGAGTACACATATTCCACTCCTTTGATATTGGAGATGATCTTTTCCAGGGGTTTAGTAATCCGGGACTCTACTTCCATCGGATCTGCCCCCGGATACCCTACAAAAATGTCGGCCATGGGCACATCTATCTGCGGTTCTTCCTCCCTCGGGATTAAAAAAGAGCTATACACCCCGATAACCATAAAAACAATCATAAGTAATACGGTTAACTTGGAGGTCAAAAACCCCTTGGCAATCTTACCTGCTAAACCTTCTTTCATCGAACTGCTTTTTATTGGATGGTGACTTTTGCACCATTAAACAATTTGCCCTCCGCAGAAAGGATATATTCTTCATCCACTGCCAGTCCCGAGAGCACCTCCACTTCTTCACCCCTGGGTTTCCCCAGGCGCAACCATCGCAAAATTGCGGTATCCTCCGGGCCAATGGTATACACACCGGTCAATTGGCCTTTTTCTACCAATGCCGACCTGGGAACAAAAGCGGCCCCTGTGGTTTCTTCGGTATCATCAGGAAAGTAAACCGAGGCAAACATGCCTGATAAAAGCTCTTCAGGCACCTCCTGAAGTTCTACTGTTGCCAAATATTGCCCTCCGGAAAATTGTGCCGAAGTACTCAACTCGGTCAATTCTCCTTTTACCGTTGTATTTAATACTTTGATGAAAACTTTAGCCTGAGTCCCCGGTCGTAACCCTGTGATATTCGTTTCGGGCACTTTGGCTTCAACTTCAAAATTCCCGGGGGCCTCCAGGCTTACTAACGGCATTCCCGGATTGGCAAGCGCGCCTTCATCAATATGCGTATTTGTTACTACCCCATTAAAGGGAGCACGAATGTTGGCATATGCAAATTGGGCATCCACTTCATTTGCCATTTCCTTTGCCGCCTCATATTCGGCTTTAGCGGTTTCATAGCGCACAGTCATATCGTCCAATTCTTTTTGGGAGGCACTGTTTTGGTTAAACAGGTTCACATAGCGCCGATAGTCTTTTTCGGCATTGGCAAATCCTGCTTCCGCAGCAATAATGGAAGCCTCAGCCTGGGCTTTCTTTGCTTGTAGATCCGCATTTCGTAAAGAAATCAAAATCTGCCCTTTCCTTACCTTCTGCCCTACTTTTACCGGAATACGCTCAACAAGTCCCATTATTCGGGTACTGATAGTTGTACTGTTGACCGCCTTAATTGGACCACTTCCGGCACTAAAATAGCCTTCACCTGCCACAGCAACTTTAGCCACCTTTACAGGAATGGGAGCTGGTTCGGTCACCTTCGCTTTTCTATCCCCATCACAGGCAAGGAACACCAAAATGAAAATTCCTGGTAACCACCCTGTTTTTATTGTTTGAAATATTCCGTTCATGGTCTTCATCGTATTTCTGTAGTTAAAAAATTATGGTACGCCATAGCGTAGTTATATTCATATACCGTTTGATAGTAGTTAAGTTCTTGTTGGGCATACTGGGTTTCTGCAATCAATAGGTCTGAAGTTTTTTCGAGGCCTTCTTTAAATCTATTGGTCCGGATTTGAAGCGATTCTGCAGACTGTTGTACAGACAGTTCCGATGATCTTAGTCGATTTTCAGCGTCCGTTAGCATCCGCTTTGTTCTATCTAGCTCCATTTCACTTTTCACCAGGTATTCATCAAACTGGAGTTGGGCTTTGTCTGCATAGGCCTTACCTTTTTTGAGTTGAGCAAAACGTTGTGATCCTTTGAAAACATCCCAGCTTAGACTTGCGCCAATGGTGTACCCTTTAGCATTGGTTTGAAGGAACTCCTGATCATATAATTCGTATGATCCAAAGGCATTTAGTCTGGGTAGAAAGGTCATTTTCCCCGCCCGGTGATGCGAAACAAAAGCATCAACGGCCTTTTGCATTGCCTGCACATCTGCACGGTTTTCTAAAGCTGCACTTTCATTAGGGTTAGCCTTAGAAGCAGGAAGTAAATCCAGCTTAGGCCGATATTGTACCATTTGGTCCGAGTTCATTAAAAACGCGAGATAGTCCGACGTGTTTTTTATAGTACTCTCTGCCTGTTCTAACTGGTTGCTCACTTCCGCTGCCCTTACCTGCGCTTGTAGCCAATCCGCTTTTTGAATCAAGCCCTGATCGTAGTAATCTTTGGTAAGTTTTTCATTGGCCCTGGCAGCGGCATCTGCTTTTTCAAGCACCTCTGCCACTTTGTATGCCAGCTGCAATTGCATATACGCATTTTGAGCTTCAAAGTTGATATATTCCTTGGTTCGCTGAAATTCCAGTTCCCTGGCACGAAAAGTAGATTTTGCAGCTTTTCTTTTCAATAGTCCATCAATATTGATAAGCGGCTGCTGTATGGAAATTATAGTGGCAAAATTTTCAATCCTGTCAGGGTCATTCAACAGCTGTGGATTGAAATCCGCCGACGTGAGAATTTCCTGGTTTAATCTAGCGCCAAAGGCAGTTAAAGGATTTGTAGTGGTAATACCGGTATGCGAAACCGAAATATCTGGCAGAAACACAGTATTACTCATACGGTAATCCGCTTTTGCCACCTCCGTTTCCAAACCGGAAATCTTAACGTTTGTATTTGCCTTTTGCACTCTGCCCAGAACTTCTTCTAATGAAATGAGCTGTTCTTCCTGGGCAAGGCCATTATATCCAAAAAGTAGGCCCAAAAGGACAACACACGATAATTTGTTCATGATACTCTTCACTTATTGCCCAAAAGTATCAGCGTAAATTCAGTTGTGCTGTAACATCGGTTACCGTTGAGGAAAATTAGGGAGGTAAAACTTTGGATTGCTTAGCCGACTTTTAAGAAAGGGAAGTATCAAAACATCCGACGAGTACTATTTTCAGCAAAAACGGAAAGATCAAATAGGGTATATCACCCAACATGATGTATAACAACTAAGGGAAAGGAACTACAACGTTATTCGGTCAGTACTATATGACTACACCAAACTACGATAACAAGAAAAAAGGGGCTACTGTTCAGATAGCTTATGTGCTATTTTTTGCCGTCTCGCATCATCATTAGGACAGCGGCCACAAGAGCAACTACCACAAAGCCAAAAACGGCAATCATAAGTATCCCGTTGTCCCAGGAAACCAGAGGTAAGGCATGAATCGCTTTCATAACTATGTAATTGAATTCTTTCGAATGTAATTTCAAAAAAGGGCACAGAAAATGATAAATCTCAACTTCTCCCCGCTAAACCTAGAAATAAAGGCCACCCTGCTATCACAGGGTGGCCCTTATCAATCACTCAACCAATCAACCAACCGACCAAAACATATATTAATTTTTAACCTTGCATGTACTCAAACCAAATAAGGAATACAGCGGGCAAAAACTAACAAAACTGGTAAGTAGAAAAATAACTGCTAGCGTAAGAAGCACATAGGCTATCGTACCGGTTACTATTCCGAAATAATACAATACTCCCACCCCAACAGCTACTGTAAACCGAATGATGCGGTCAACACCGCCCATATTCTTTTTCATCCTCTAATTATTTACACCTTCAATTAGCAACACTATTAAAATCACCGTGGCTAAACATATAAAACAAACCATTGTCAATTTTTGCCACTTCTTCAACTTCATTCCCAAAAGTAATTAAGGTCTTTTCTAATTGATGTAACTTTTGTTACATTGCTGCAATCCCTGGAACCGTATTTTGAATTATATTTCAATCCACCGGATTATGGATAGGAGAAAATTTACAAGTTCACTTTCTTTTGTTGCTATGGGAAGTATTTTAGGGGTTCCTGTAGTTTTTGGCAGGCAGATACCAATGGGCTATATCCCTCTGGGGCTCCAGGATCCTGATCCGTTTAAGCTGTTCAACAAGGACAAACAAATGGTTGTCCTAAACGACAGACCCTGGAATATGGAAGCACAAGCTCACCTGCTGGATGACAAGGTTACACCTAATAAATACATGTTTATCCGCAACAACGGGAAAATCCCGGAAAACGTTAATGCTGAGCAATGGCGGTTAACTGTAGATGGCGAAGCGGCAAAGCAATCCAAAAGCTATACCCTTCAGGAACTCAAAACAAAATTCCCAACATATACCTATCAGCTTACTCTGGAATGTGGCGGCAATGGCAGGAGTGAATTTAACCCTCCGGCTAAAGGCAACCAATGGACTGTTGGAGCAGTTTCCTGCGCCCTATGGACAGGGATCCGTCTTCGCGATGTTTTGGAGGATGTGGGGATAACATCCAAAGCAGTATACATTGGGTATTATGCTGCGGATACACATTTAAGCGGTGACCTGAGCAAAGAACCCATCTCGAGGGGTGTTCCAATAGAAAAGGCGTTACAAGAGGAGACCTTAATTGCCTTTCAGATGAATGGAGAGGATATTCCATTGGCACACGGTTATCCTTTACGGTTGGTGTGTGGCGGTTGGCCGGCATCGGCATCCGGAAAATGGTTGGAACGGATTCGGGTTCGCGATAAAGTCCATGATGGGGCTAAAATGACCGGCAGCTCCTATCGTGTCCCTTGTGATCCTGTAGCCCCCGGAGAAAAAGTACCGGACGAAAAGATGTGCATAATAGAATCCATGCCCGTAAAATCCTTGATCACCTACCCGAAAACAGGGGCCTTACTTAAAAAGGGACAGCCATTGTCCCTCAGGGGGCATGCCTGGGCCGGAGAATTGGAGGTAAAACAAATGCAATACTCTATTGACTTCGGAAGCAGCTGGCAGGATTGCACATTGGATAGACCCGTCAATCGTTTGGCCTGGCAGCATTTTAGCGCTTCGATTACATTTCCCAAAGAGGGGTATTATGAAGTTTGGGCAAAGGCCACTGATCGTGACGGAAATAGTCAACCTATGGTATTACCCGGATGGAATCCCAAAGGTTATCTGAACAACGCTTGTCATAGGATAGCGGTAAAAGTAAGGTAATGGAAGCACCTCAAAATTTCGAAGAAACAGCAAGACAAATACGCAGACTGGGGACCATCCTTTTTGTCTTTTTTGCAATAGTTGCTGGTATTGTGCTCTTTCTGATGGTAGATCCTACACTTTCTGTATTTCAGTCAAAACCCAAATTAGAGTTTTCAGAAGTTCCCGAGTCTTATCCTGAAGGAGATTTTGACAAAATTGAAAATGGGATACATCTTAGGACCGGTTTTGTACAAGGGGAAGGCCTAATGGCCGTAGTAAATAATTGCACGAACTGCCATTCTGCCAAATTAGTCACCCAAAACCGTATGACAAAAGAAGGCTGGCAAGCGACTATTAAATGGATGCAGGAAACCCAAAACCTTTGGGATCTTGGTAAAAATGAGGCTATAATTGTAGACTATTTGGCCACCTATTATGCCCCTGAGAAAAAGGGAAGACGTGAAAATCTCGACAACATTGAATGGTATGAATTAAAATAGCCATGGAAATCTATCTGGACGCATTTTTAAAAGCCTTGACGGGCACTTTAGATTACACCTGGAAATCTATTATTTTTCAGGTCACCTGGTATAAAAACTATTTTTGGGGCTTGGTAACGATCTCTTTGGTGGTTTGGTTACTGGAAATCGTTTTTCCCTGGAGAAAGGATCAATCCATATTTCGAAAGGACTTTTGGCTGGATGGCTTCTATATGTTCTTTAACTTCTTCATCTTCACTATTGTGATCAGTGGCGTCTATAAGATGCTTGAAGTACTATTCGGCCAAATGGGTATTTCCGCGAGAAGCCTTTCTATACTAGACACTTCGGGTTGGCCGGTATGGGCAGAATTGCTGGTGTTTTTTGTGCTCCTGGATTTTGTACAATGGTTTACCCATGTCTGTCTTCACAAATTTCCTGTACTTTGGCGGTTCCATCAAGTGCATCATAGTGTCAAGGAAATGGGATTCGCTGCTCATTTACGCTATCACTGGATGGAAAACCTATTCTACAAACCGCTTAAAACCTTTGGGGTAATGCTTTTGGGTGGTTTTGAGCCCGAACAAGCCTATATTGTTCATTTCGCTGCTATTGCCATTGGTCATCTGAACCATGCCAACATCAAGTTAACGTATGGCCCTTTAAAATTCCTGTTTAACAATCCGGTTATGCACTTATATCATCATTCCTATGTGTTACCTAAGGGAAGTTACGGGGTTAATTTTGGCATCAGCTTAAGCCTCTGGGATTATATTTTCAGGACCAATTATATCCCGGAGGACAGCGGTGAGATACCTTTGGGTTATCCCGGAGATGAACAAATGCCAAAAGGCTTTTGGAAGCAACTGGTATATGGGTTTAAAAAACCATGAATGCTTTAAGAAGCATTTTTTAGTTTATCCACCAGTTCATTAGACGGGATAACCCCGGATTGACGCCATAACATTTGCCCCAGTTTGAAGATCATGAGCGTAGGCACCCCCCGGATTTGATATTTTTCCGCAATCTTCGGGTTTTTATCCACATCTATTTTGATAATTTTCACCTCGTCGCCCAGTTGTTGCTTCACTTCTTTTAAAATGGGTGGCATCATTTTACAGGGCCCGCACCACTCTGCAAAAAAATCAATGAGAACAGGCTTTTCTCCGGAAATAATTTGGTTAAAATTTGCCATTTTCTTGACTATCGAAGGTATTGACTCGGGAAACCCACAGTCGTATCAAACGGAGATTTTCCAGAGCAAATTTGCAGGTTTAAAGATACATCTCTTTTCACAAAGAAACTATGATCAACCTAACGCGACCAGGCGTTGTACCCCCCGGCCAGGTCGATTATCTGGTTAAATCCCATAGTCAGTAATCGGTTGGTTGCTTTCCGGCTTCGGTTGCCCGATTGACAATAGAGGTACACCGGTTTGCTTTTATCTAAAGTCGCCACCCCTTTCTTAAATTGAGACGGGTTGAAAAAATCAAAGTTTTTAGCTCCTTTGATATGGCCGGCATTGAATTCCCTGGATGTTCTTACATCTACTAATTGTACTTTTCCTTTCTCAATTCGCTGTGCGTATGCTTCCCTGGAAACTACTTGCACTTTATCCGTGTTGGGTTTGCTTCCAAATAATACCTTTAATAAAGACATGTGATTTTGTTTTTTTGTTCATTTTTTTCTTTTGAGGCGTACAAAACATCTTTCATTTGTGAAATTGTTGCTGTATCCTAAAGCAAAAGTAAATACGGAGAGCGGCCTTAACGGTAACGGTGGTTACATAAGGAATAACAACCTTTATTTTTTTGAAAGATTTATAAAGAATTCCTTGCCGCTTCTGGGTAAAATGGAATTATAACAGCGTTCAAAGACATGGATAGTAAAACAGGTCTCAAAATACGCGAGATATTCCGATTTTGATCCTCCAAAAGGAGGGCCACTTTGCAGAGGGAAATCAAATAGTACTCCTACCAGCTTTCCCCCGGGCCTCAGAAGTTCAAGGACCTTTTGGGCATAGGCAGAACGTAACGAAGGATCCAGGGCGCAGAAAAATGTCTGTTCCAGGATAATATCGAACTCCCCTTTTAGGTCAAAGAAATCTTTGACAACAAACTGATGCTTCGGGAATTCCGGAACCCGCTCAAAAAAACCGGATTTTGCCACTTCCGAAATATCTACAACGGATACATTTTGGAATCCGCAATTATGGAGATACTCTGCTTCATAGGCGTTCCCACCCCCCGGGAGTAAGATCCGAAGTGATTTGTTTTCCAGCTGATCTACATATTCTTTTAAAGGGGTAGAGGGATAACCAATATCCCATCCCAATCTATTCTCACGATAACGTTGATCCCAGTAGGAGGCATCCAGATCTAACGACACAACAAACTACTCTTTTACCCAGGCGTTATATCCCCCGGAAAAATCAAAGATTTGAGTAAAACCCTCGCGCTTTAATAAGCGCGCAGCGCGGTTACTCCTTCCTCCCATCCTGCAATACAGATACACCGGTTTGTCTTTATCCAAGTTTTCAATCTGTTTGAGAAAAGTCTCCTGGTTGATGATATTGTAGTTTACGGCGCCATCAATGTTACCCGAATTGAATTCTTCAGGGGTCCGGACATCAATAAGTTGTACGTCCTTTCCAACCACTGTTTCCTGCATAAAGGCTTTATCTACTTTGGTAATTCCCTTTTCACTCTTTGGTTTGCAGGAAATCCCTAACAGCAGTACTACAAAACATACACTGCGCATTTTCATTCTTTAGACATCTTTCCGCTTGCACAACTAATATAGGACTTTGCCCTGGTGAGTAAACTATTCTTGTCGTCAACTGCCGGATATCCCAAGGCTGCTAATTTCCCCCTGATCGTTTCCTCCGCTATCGCATCGGTATGCATAACCGTCAACCTACTTTCTTCCTGTGCTACAGAGACGGTTTCAATACCCTCAATTTTAGATAACTTCTCCTTTATGGTAGTGGCACAACCACCACACTTGAGATTCTGTACTGTAATGTTCGTTGTCATTGTTGTTACGATTTTAAGGTGGAGGGGCACACATAATCTGTTGTAGGGATACCTGCTTTTTTCATAGCTGCAAATCCTCCGGCCACATCCACTAAGTTATGAACACCCCTGCTTTTCAGTATAGATGCTGCAATCATACTACGGTAACCCCCGGCACAATGCAGATAAAATGGCTTATTCTCCGGAAATTCCGCCAAATGGTCGTTTAAAAAATCCAAAGGTGTCAGATGCGCATCGGCTAAATGCTCCGCGTTATATTCGCTCTCTTTGCGGACGTCAAATACGGAGACTTTATGCTCCAATCTATCTTTTAGGTCCTCAGCAGAAATACTTGCTACCCTATCCACTTCTTTTCCTGCGGCCTCCCATGCTGTAACACCTCCTTTTAAATACCCCAGCGTACCATCAAAACCAACACGAGATAGTCGGGTTATGGCTTCTTCTTCCTTACCTTCCGGGGCAATTAAGAGTAGCGGTTGGTTCACATCAGCGATCAACGCCCCCACCCAGGGGGCGAAACTTCCGTTAAGCCCTATAAAGATAGAGCGGGGCACATGGGCCTCGGCAAAATCATTTTGATGGCGTACGTCCAATACCACCGCACCCGTCTCATTAGCGGCAGTTTCAAAAGCGTCAGGATCCAAAGCCACGCTTCCCCGTTCCAGAACTTCATGTATATCATCGTACCCTTCTTTATTCATCTTCACGTTAAGCGGAAAATATTGGGGAGGTGGTAAAAGCCCTTCCGTTACTTCCAGAACAAACTCCTTCCGGGTCATATCCGCTCTCAAGGCGTAGTTCATTTGTTTCTGGTTGCCTAAAGTATCTACGGTTTCCTTCATCATATTCTTGCCACAGGCTGAGCCGGCGCCATGGGCCGGATATACCACAACATCATCGGCAAGTGGCATTAGTTTACTTCGTAAGCTATCGAATAGGATGCCCGCCAACTCTTCCTGGGTCATGTCGGCAGCTTTTTGTGCCAAATCGGGACGTCCAACATCCCCAAGAAACAAAGTATCACCACTAAAAATGGCATGATCCTTTCCATTTTCATCCCGCAATAAATAAGTAGTACTCTCCATAGTATGCCCAGGCGTATGCAATACCACAAAAGTGAGTTTACCCAACTTAAATTCCTGACCGTCCTTAGCAATTATGGCGTCAAAACTAGGGTTAGCATTGGGGCCATAAATTATCGGCGCGCCTGTTTTTCTTGATAGCGTAACATGACCACTAACAAAGTCAGCATGAAAGTGGGTTTCAAAAATATACTTTATGGCAGCCTTATCCCTTTCCGCCCTATCCAGATAAGGCGTAACCTCACGCAAAGGGTCAATAATAGCCACCTCTCCCTCACTTTCAATATAGTAGGCTCCCTGAGCCAAACATCCTGTATAAATCTGTTCAATATTCATTGTCCTGTTTTTTAGGCAAAGCTATGCTACTTGCCCATTATTCAAAGTTACTTAAGTCACAGAAGACCGCTTCTGGGTTTCCTGGGAAATTTTCCGTTGAATGGCCGTATGGGGTCCTTTATTTTTACAATATTCGAAAGCTTCAACGGTGCGGACAAAAAAATTGTCTCGCCCTACCAGGTCTGCCAACCCACTTTGGTGTAGAATATCCCGAATAGGACCAATAGCCCCTGAAATATAAAGCGCTATCCCTTGCCTTCTTAGGTCTTCAACGATCTGTTTTAGTTTGCTCACCGCTGTGCTATCCATATAATTGATTGCTTCGGCGTTTACAATAATATGTCGCAAAGCATCTCCCTTTGTACTGATGTTCTTGTACAGTTCCCTTTTGAAATAGTCAATATTGGCAAAATATAATTGTCCGTCAAAACGCAATACCAGGATATCTTTTACGGTTTCGATATCATCGGAAAACCGATTGACATTCTTAAAATAGTCTGTCCCCTGTATTCTTCCCAGAACGGCAATATGTGGTTTTGACGTACGGTACACCAACAATAGTAATGAGAATAAAATTCCAAAGACTATTCCTTCCGAAATTCCAATAAGCAAGGTCGCAAAAAAGGTCAATAGCAGAAGTGCAAATTCGTCCTTCCGTCGTTGATACAGCACTTTGGGATATTTCAGATCTACTAATCCGAATACGGCTACCAGAATAATGGCCCCTAGAATAGCGTTAGGGAGAAATCGAAAATAGGGTGTCAAAAATAGTAAGGTTAGCCCCACTACTATAGCGCTTATTAAGGAAGCCAATCCTGTTTTTGCGCCTTCTCCCACGTTTACCGCTGTTCTGGAAAACCCTGCATTTGCGGGATACGACTGGAAAAAAGAGCCTATAATGTTAGCCAATCCCAATGCCCGTAATTCCTGATTGGCGTCTGTATGGTATTCATTACTTTTCTCTTCAACGGCTTTTGCCATAGTCATTGCTTCAGCAAAAGCAACAAAGGCAAGTACCAGGGCCGTTGGAAAGGCCATACCCCATTGCGTGGCATGAAAGGTATGGAGGGTAAAACCAGGTAAACCTTTGGGAATGTGACCAATTAAGGCTACGTCGGTATTTTGATTGGAGAAAAAATATACCCCAATGATTCCCAGAATTACAACCAGCATTGCTGCGGGAAGCTTCTTATGAATTCGTTTGAGCAGGAGAATTATAAGTATCGCGATCCCTCCAATGGAGAGCTCCAAAAAGTTGGTAGCGCTGATATTCTCCCAAAGCGTTTTTATGGTAGATAAGGTTCCCGTTGTTTCTAAATTTAGACCTAGTAAGTATTTAAGCTGACTTATAGCAATAACCAAAGCTGCTGCCGAAGTGAACCCACTCACTACCGGGCGTGATAAGAAATTAGCCAAAAAACCCATTTTTAAGAATCCCATGGTGAGTTGCAGGATACCCACCAACAAGGCCATAAAAAGCGCCATTCCTATGTAAGCCTCCACCGAAGTCAATTGCATTACGGCCAGTCCTGAGGCCAGAATTAGAGAATCCAATGCCACAGGCCCTACTGCTAGCTTTCTACTGGAACCCAAAATGGCATACACCAGATTAGGTGCCAAGGCAGCGTAAAGGCCATATACTGGTGGAAGACCTGCGATAAGGGCATACGCCATACCCTGAGGGATCAACATAATCCCTACGGTAATCCCGGCAGCAATATCCCCGCTAAGATGTTTCTTTTCATAGCCTGGAAGCCATTGGAGTATCGGGAAGAAGTTCCTTAGCATAGCCACAAAGGTAATTCGCATTTAATTGAAACGCGGTGACTTAAGTTGCAAACTTCATAAATCCAAAATCTCAATATGGTTTCTGTGTAAGGAGATTTTACCCATTTGTTCCAATTTTTTCAATAGTCGGGAAATCACTACCCGTGCGCTATGCAAGTCGTATGCAATCTCCTGATGGGTATTCTGCACAATATTGGATTGTCCTATTCGCGCTTTTTCTTTTAGATATTCCACAAGGCGCTCATCCATTTTTTTAAAGGCAATACTATCTACCGTGGCCAATAGTTCATTTAAACGGTTGTGATAACTGTCAAAAACAAAATTTCGCCATGATCGGTATTTCCCTGTCCATTCCTCCATTTTTCGGATAGGGATCATGACCAGGTTCACATCGGTTTCGGCTACAGCTCGTATTTCACTACGGGTATCCCCAAGACAACAAGCCATAGTCATACTACAGGTATCCCCGCGTTCCAAATAATACAATAATAATTCATCACCGTCTTCATCTTCACGCAAAATTTTGATCACTCCGGACAATAACAAAGGCATTCCTTTGATGTACTGCCCGATTTCGATAATCTTATCCCCGGACTTGAATAGTTTTAGATGCCCAACATCTTCAATTTCCTCAAGGAGCGGGAGTTCAAAAAAATCTCCAAAACTATCCTTTAAATCATTAATCATACCGATCTATCCTTCATTAGTTGCGGGAAGCTACAATAGGAGCATCCCGCTAAATACCAAATATAGCGTAAGGTTGTGAATTTCCGAATAGGAAATACCATAGCACTCAATGGTATCCTCATACGGAAATGGTTCATTCATTTATTAACTCCCAATAGTAATCCGGGTTAACATCGAAACGGACAATTCCCTTTGACCTACTCCAATATAGTCTGTCAATATGCCCAGGATGGTATTTCTCAAAATTTCGATCAATAAACACTACGTCATTTAGTTCAGCTCCGTCAATCGTAATGGTGTTTAATTTCATTTTATCTAATTTCTTGAAATATGTTCCATGGTAGTACTCCTTTCCATGCATTCTTATATGGTAAGATATCTTTGTTTTTGCCGAGAAATTTTGAACTGAATACGTTATGATCGCATCGCAATTTTTACAATCAACTTCTTGATGTACACGTAAAATCTCTTTATTTCTAGCCCAAAACATGTCATTGAGCGGTGGCGGATGTTTGCGTACCGTTATTTCCCTTATACGGATAGTATCAAGTTCGTACTTATTTGACCTGAAAATCAAAACTTCTTTTCCTTCATAGGGAATTGACCGTTTTTCTTTCCTGGTTAACCGTTTTGTCCGAAGTGGATTAGTGATAGCATACCCCACAATACCCAATATTAGGATCAGAAAAACAGGAATTGGCTTAAATCGATTTCTCATTTTTGGTCAAATCTTAAAACTTTGATGAAACTGGTATTTCCCCTAAAAATAAAACGCTTTTGGTTTATATCGGATGCCGTATCTTTAGTAAAAGTGTCCTATGGAAACAACCCTGGAAAATAGTAGCGTCAGTAATGCTGTAATACTATCTAAAGACTATTTTAAAAGTGGACAGTCCAAAAAAATAGCGCACAGAATCTCAGTATTAAAGGGGCTCAGAGCGGCTATAATTAGGCATGAGGATGCGATTTGCGATGCGCTTTATCGCGACTTTAAAAAGCCCAGGTTTGAGAGCCTGGCCACAGAGACACAATTTGTTTTGGCCGAACTAAACTACATTCTAAAGAATCTGGAATGGTGGGGTAAACCACAAAAGGTTAGCGGCAGTTTGAGTAATTTCCCTTCCCGGGACTGGATACAATACGAGCCTTATGGCAGCGTGCTCATCATTGCGCCATGGAACTATCCTTTTCAACTATGTATTAGTCCGTTGGTCGGTGCAGTGGCTGCGGGAAACACGGTGGTACTGAAGCCTTCGGAGTTTACCTCTCATACCGCTTCCTTAATTGAAAAAATTATTGGCGAAGTCTTTGATCCCGGTCATGTGGCCGTTATCCAGGGTGGTGTGGAAACCAGTCAGGAGTTATTGGCCCAAAAGTGGGACTATATTTTTTTTACCGGGAGCACGGGAGTTGGAAAAATCATTTATCAGCATGCGGCAAAACAACTTACCCCGGTAACCCTGGAATTGGGAGGAAAAAATCCTTGTGTTATAGATGCTACTGCAAATATTTCCCTGAGTGCAAAGCGCATAGTGTGGGGAAAATTCATGAATGCCGGACAGACGTGCATTGCCCCGGATTATCTCTTGGTACATCAAAGTGTAAAGGAAAAATTGGTGGGCGAAATCGTAAAGTGCATTGAAAAGTCTTATGGGAAGGAAATCGATGCTTCTCCGGACTTTGCCAGAATTGCTACAAAAGGCCATTTCACCAGATTAGTAGAGATGTTAGCAGGGCAAGAGCTCCTTTTTGGTGGTGACCACGAGGCATCGGACAAGTATATAAGCCCCACCTTGTTGGATGAACCTTCACTGGATAGCGAAGTAATGAAGGATGAGATCTTTGGCCCGCTTTTACCCATAATAAGTTATCAAGTAGAAGAGGATCTGGAGGAGATCATCTTGCGTTATGAAAAACCTTTAGCACTTTATGTGTTTTCAAACGACCGAAAATTTCAAAAAAGGATCATAAATAACTTCTCCTTTGGCGGGGGCGCCATAAACGATACCGTTATACAGATTACCAACAAAAATTTACCTTTTGGTGGTGTAGGAAATTCCGGTATCGGGGGGTATCATGGCAAACATTCCTTTGAACTTTTCTCCCATAAAAAAGGAATAATCAAAAAAAGCAACTGGATAGAACTTCCCGCTAGGTATGCACCCTACAAGGCATTTGTGAAGCTTGCCAAATGGTTCAAGCACTTTTTGTAGGTTAAACTATTCCTAAAATCACCAATCTATTCCTGCTATCTTAAAAAGAATGGTAATTTTGTGAGTGATTACTCACTACAATGACGATAAAACAAGAAAAAATCCTTAACGCAGCCCTGGAGCTTTTTGCCAATGATGGGTACAATGTGGTATCCACGAGTAAAATTGCGAACAGGGCGGGTGTTTCTGAAGGACTTATTTTTCGGCATTTTGAGAGTAAGCAGGGGCTTTTGGATGCAATTCTAAAGCTAGCTTTTGATAAAGCCGCGGAGCTATATGCTCCGATTATTTTAGAAGAAGATCCGAAGGAGGTTTTAGTGAAGGCAATTACCCTGCTGTTTGAAGGTGATGCGGAAGAGTATCACTTTTGGAAATTGCAGTTCAAACTTAAATGGGAACTAGAGATTTCCGGCAGAGCGAAAACACAACCTTTTGTAGACAAGCTGACATGGGCATTTGGAGAATTGCGATATGAACATCCTCAAAAGGAGGCCGAGTTGTTGCAGCATATTCTGGAAAGTATTTTGAGCGGTATCATTAAGGATGGTTTGGATACACAACAACATCTTCGAGATTTTCTTTTAACGAAATATCATTTGTAAAAAATTTTGATCAAATAATAAGTAAGTACTCACACATTATGAAAAAAGTAGCATTAATTACAGGAGCTTCAAGCGGAATCGGAAAAGAAATCGCAAGGATACACGCGGAAAAAGGCGGTGACATGATACTGGTAGCCCGAAGCAAAGACAAGCTGGAGGCACTAAAAACCGAATTGGAAAACAAGCATTCCACCCAGGTAAAGGTGATTATCAAAGACCTGAGCCAACCTAACGCCCCAAAAGAGGTTTACAATGAGGTTAGGGCTAATGGCATTGAGCTGGATTACTTAATTAACAATGCTGGATTTGGTGGACGTGGTAAATTCCATGAGCGACAATGGGAACAGGACCTGACGATGATACATCTTAATATTGTTGCCTTAACCGCTTTGACACGTTTCTTTTTACCGGAATTTGTGAAGCGAAATCAAGGGAGGATCCTAAATGTTTCTTCTACTGCTTCCTTCATGCCTGGCCCTTTACAGGCCGTCTATTTCGCTACCAAAGCGTATGTTACTTTCTTTAGTAACGCGATTGCGGAAGAGTTACACGATACACCAATCACGGTAACCGCCCTAATGCCCGGGGCAACCGAAACAGAATTTGCCAAAACATCCGGAATGGATAAAACCAATCTTTTTGAAAAGACCGTTTCCGCCCGGAGCGTCGCAGAAGCCGGTTATGATGGAATGCTCAAAGGAAAGTTGGACGTGGTTTCCGGTTTAACAGCATCACAAAAGATGATGATGAAAATGATTCCTTTTACTCCCAAAAAACTATTGCTAAAACAAGTACGGCAAATGCAGGAAGTTGGATGATCCCGAGCAAAATCCACCTTTAAGGTGGATTTTTTGTTTTGGTTATAAAAGATACACACTGCTTTTAGCAGTGTTTTTTTATCGTTTTCGGTGAGAAAAGTCTTCCGGACAGAACATTGCTAAGCACTCTTTATGATCGTTATCATTGTACTCCTATGGGTATAAAACTAGTTTTAAGGATAAAATGTGAAGCCTTTAGTTGCCTTAACAAGACACTTTGGGTGTGCCGTTTTGCATAAAAAAGTATACTGTTCTAATCTCTGTTTTCAATGATGATCGCAATTAGTATTGTTTCGCTTATCGTCATTTTCACTTTACTGATATTCTACGGCCATTTCCTTTTTAGCGCGCAGGTAGAAAAAGACAAAGATGCATTATTCAATCTTTCCGGGAATACTGAAATAGTGATCAAGGAGGAAGATCTTTTGCAGTTACCGGTACTCATGCAGGGCTATTTACGAAAAGTAGGGGTCATCGGAAAATGCAAGGACTGTCACGCCATTATAAAACAGAAAGGTAGGATACGACAAAAAAAGGAAGGGAACTGGATTACCTTCACAGCAAAACAATTTATTGCTGCCCAGCCTATTGGATTTGTATGGGCGGCCAGGGCGTTTCCCATGCTGGTCAAAGACAAATGTGTGTTGGGCAAAGGTGAGATGCACCTAAGCCTTATAGGATTACGGACAATAGCTCTTGACAAATCCCATAAAACCAATGAAAGTGCACTAAACCGATGCCTGGCAGAACTGGTGTTATATCCCGTAGCTTTCTTAAATAAAATGATATCCTGGGAAACCCTGGATGAGACCTCAGTAAGAGCGACCATTACGGTGGAAAGGACTTCTACCTCCGGAACCTTCTTTTTTGATGAGGAAGGCCTAATTACTCGCTTCGAGTCCAAACGTCATAAAGGAGACATTTTGGAAAATTTTACCGGAGAAATGGAACGTTACGCTATCATGAAGGATATCATGATTCCCACGAAAATGCGGGCGACATGGAATTTGAAACATGGCGATTTTGAATATTTTAATTGTGATATAATTGATCATCGAACGGAATAAATGGAATTCATAGATTATTACAGCGTTCTCGGGCTGGACAAAAACGCCAGCGCTTCCGAAATCAAAAAACAGTATCGAAAACTGGCAAGGAAATACCATCCTGATCTTAATCCCAACGATACTGAAGCTGAGAAAAAATTCAAACAGATCAATGAGGCCAATGAGGTATTATCCGATCCGGAAAAAAGAAAAAAATACGATGAATATGGTAAGGATTGGCAGCATGCGGAAGCGTTTGAAAAAGCGCGAAGGGCAGGAAGAAGGCCGCAAGGATTTGAAGGCTATACCTATTCTACAGGGGAATCTGCAGACTTTTCAGACTTTTTTGAAGCGATGTTTGGTGGCAGCACCGGATTTGGTCGTCAAAGGCAACGGGTACAATTCAGAGGACAGGATTACAATGCTGAACTCCGTCTCACACTAATGGATGTGTACACTACACACAAAAGAACGATCACAGTAAACGACAAAGCTATTCGCCTGACCATTCCTGCGGGGGTAGAAGACGGGCAAACCATAAAGATCAAAGGACATGGTGGTCCCGGAATCCAAGGGGGGCCTTCAGGAGACTTGTACATCACATTTTCCATAATTAACAATACTCCCTTTAAAAGAGGTGGGGCCCATCTTTACAAGACCATTTCAATACCGCTTACCAAGGCTGTTTTGGGGGATGCCATTTTCGTAGACACGCTCGATGGGAAAGTGAAGCTGAACATTAAACCCGGCACAAAGAACGGTACCAAAGTAAAACTAAAAGGGAAGGGATTCCCCAGGTATAAAAAAGAGGGGGAATTTGGTGATCTGATCCTAACCTATACCATAGCAATTCCTACTACCCTAACGGAAGAACAAAAGCAACTTTTTGAAGCATTACGAAAAACCAATATTTAACGCCATGCGCTCCGGAAAATTCATTTCAGTTAAAACCCTTTGTAAACACCATAAGGTTGAAGAAACATTTGTCTACGCCTTATATGAATATGATGTTTTGGAACTTAAGCGAGAACAGGAAGAACTACTACTTCATGAAGATGCATTGCCCTTGCTGGAGAAAATGGTTCGCTTGAACAAAGAGTTAAACATCAATCCGGAAGGGCTTCAGGCCATACACCTCTTACTACAAAGAGTACAAGGCCTACAAGAGGAATTACTGGTCGTAAAACGGCGTTTGGATGCTTTTGATGAATTCATTTGACCGTAAAAACGCAAATGAGGATCAATCTTGTATTGTATTAGCTTTTAATTCCTGTTCGCCTTCATTATTCGCCGTTTTAAATAGAACACCCATCTTTCTCAATTCCATTAAGGCGGCGTCCTTATCTCTAAAAGAAGTGTATTCGAAATAGATTGCTTTCTGTTTCTGATGAATCTTTGTATTTCTTAAATACCCCAGAGTATTCAGCCGTTTAATGATCGCCGCCCTGGAATAGATTTCCCCAAAATCTATCACAATAATCCTGGTCAGTAACATTTCATCTTTGTTTTCGCTTTATTGCTTAAAAATGAATTCAAGCTATCAGGATACTCAATCATTGATTTTCCTACAATGACATGGATCAGTTTCCGATAATTCCCTCTTTTTGACAAAAGTCATTTTATATTTTACTACTTCCGAATAGCTTACCCCTAAAAAAGATGAGACCTATACTTTGTGCTACGGATTATTCGAAAAATTCATTGCCTGCCTTAAAATTTGGCCATGTTTTAAGCAAGAAAATGGGGGTTCCTCTAGTAGTACTGCACGTTTTCGATATCAACGTAGCCTTGGTTACGCCTTTGAGTATGACTTTTGCCAGGATGCAGAAAGAGGCTTTTGAAAAACATCGTCGGAAGTTAACCCAACTCTGCGAAAATCATTTGGGGCTCTTACCTGATGATCAACATTTAAAGATCATGGTCAAAGAAAACGCCCTGATCACAGCCGCTATCCGGGAAGCGATTGAGGAATCTGATGCTATGATGTTGCTTATGGGCATGAAGGGTGTAAATGCCCTGAAGGATACAATTCTGGGGAGTAGTACCCAAAACATGATAGGGAAAAGTCCCTGTCCGATAGTGGCCGTTCCTTCTGTATTAAAGGGATATGATGTTAGTACCATTACGTATGCCACGGATTTTGAGGAACGGGATATTCATGCCATCGAATGGGTTGTAAAAACCTTTGGAAGGCCCTTTCAACCCCACTTAAATGTTGTTCATATCAGCACCAAAGAGGAGTACGCGGGAACAGAGCAAATGGAATGGTTTAAGGAAATGCTACAGCAAAAGATCTCTTATGACAACTTTAGCTATGAATTCATAGAGAACGGCAATGTTTTCAAGGGTTTACAATCCCACCTGGAAAAGACAGGGAGCGACCTTGTAGTAATGTTAGAGCGTGAACATGAGGGCCTTGTTAAATCGTTAACCCATAGTGATCGTGTAAAATTAATGGCTTCCAAAGGAAAGATCCCGCTGATTAGTATTGAAAAAAATATCCCCTTTTGATTTAACAGGACGAGATCGCAATAGGACCTGTCGAAACGGCAAAATCCCATTCCTATCCTTCCCTTCCTGACGAAGGTCATTGCTCCTTGCGGGCTACTATTTTAATTTTGGATCGAAAAGGAAAATATCATGAAAAATATAGTTTACGCCACAAATTGTTCCCCCACCGCGGCATCAGCTTTGCGTTATGCCTACCGCCTGGCTTCCGCAATGGACGCGCAATTGCACATTCTGCATGTTTATGAATTGAATCCTTTTGTTACGGCATCAGTGAGATCCCGTGGCCAATTGGAGCAAAATTTTGCAGCCGAACAACATAAGGTTTTGGAAAACTACTGCCGGAAACAATTGGAACATGAACTAGAATCTCATACCCCTACTTATATTATAAAAGAAAACGATTCTGTAGCTGAAGCCATTGTAGCGGCGGCCAATGAACTGACCGCAGATCTTGTCCTCGTAGGGGCAAAGACCTCAAAATCGCTGCGTGGTCTTTTTGCAGGGAACATTGCCGGTACCTTATTGAATACCATTACGGTTCCCTTATTAATATTACCCTATCAGGTCTATTACCACGGCTTGTCTACACTACTTTACGCGACCGATTTTGAAGAAGTCGATCTTTTTGCACTTAAAAAGCTTACAAAACTAGCTGCCCCTTACGGCGCACTAATCAAAGTAGTACACGTCTCCTCCAAAAACGAACAAGGCACGGCCAAAAAAATGGAGCGTTTTGAAAAGGTCGTAAAAGATAGTATCCACTATCCTGAGATGGTGTTTACCCTGCAAAAATCCGAGAATATTGCCGACGGTTTGCGAGAGAGTATCGAAAAGGAAATCCCGGACATGCTGGTTATGCTGGAAAGAGAGCATACTTCCTGGTATGATAAACTTTTCCATAAAGACATGATACGTGCAATGGAGCATAGGATCACCATCCCTCTTTTGGTTTTCAATGCAAAAAATGTTCGCGCCGGATTTGCCGAAACGTTCGACGATGCCTCCCAATTTGAACTGGCATAACTGTACGCGATGTTGAACCCCTTTTAAGGGGGCGTCTGCTTAAGGATGCGACCATCTTCCATATAAATAACCCTATCGGTACGTTTGGCAAAATCGTTGTCATGGGTGACCACCAGCAAGGATAGGCCTTGCTCTTCCTTCAACTGTTTGAAGATCTGAAAGACATTTTCAGAATTATAGCTATCCAAATTCCCGGTAGGTTCGTCTCCCATCAGGATAAGCGGGTCATTGATCAATGCCCTCGCGATCGCTACACGTTGCTTTTCTCCCCCGGATATGCGATAGGCTTTTTTACCCGCTAAATGATCGATATGCAGCATTTTCAGCTTCGCCATCGCAGCCGCCTCTATTTCCGCATAGGTCTTTTGGCCTAACTTTTTTGCCGGCAGCATGACATTTTCCAATACAGTGAATTCCGACAATAAATAATGGAATTGAAAAACAAATCCTATGTTGGCACTTCTCACTTTTGAAAGTTCAAAGGAAGATTTGCCGGTCAATTTTTCTCCGGCGAAAAAAAGTTCTCCGTCATAGTCCGTGTCCATAGTAGAAAGAATATACAGCAAGGTGGACTTGCCACATCCCGATTTACCCATAACAGCCACAAACTCCCCTCGCTGTACCTCAAGACAAATATCCTTTAACACATGAAACAGCACGGGCTTCCTGAAATACTTGTTAATGTCTTTGGCTTCAAGAAGTGTTTCTTTTTCCATAGCCTAAGTACCTCTGATAATTGTAACGGGATCCATTCTTTTTGCTTTTTGGGAAGGTAGAAATCCGGCAATAGCGGTAGAGATCATAGCGAAGCTAATCCCTATTAGATAGAAAAGCGGGTTGTAATTTATAGGAAAGGTGGTGATGGTAGGTAGCGCCTCGGTTTCAAAAGCAATATTGTCAATTACAGTAGAAAGTCCAAATCCGATCAACACCCCTAAAATTCCGCCAAGCCCACCAATGATCAGGGCCTGGCTCATAAAGATCATAAGGACATCGGTTCCGGAAAAGCCGGTGGCCTTTAAAATGGCAATATCTTTCATTTTCTCGTAGATCAGCATGTTAAGGATATTGTAGATACCAAACCCCGCTACAATGAGTAGTGTAACCGACACCGAATACGTGATCATATTTCGTATGGTAGTCCCCGTTTCAAATTGCGCATTGGCCTCATTAATATCTACAGCTTTCACACTGAATTGATGTTCAAGCCGGCGTGCAAACTGTGGAGCATCTTTGAGATCGTGAAGTTTAATGTTGATGTCCGTTATATAGTTTTTTGCCTCTCCCAGGAGGTTCTGCACTGTACTTAAATTTGCATAGCTCTGTACATCATCGATCTCTGCAATACCACTTTGGTAGACTCCAACTATTTTCAATGGTATGGTACTGCCATTGGTAGAACGGACCTGAATTCTATTTCCCAATTGCAACGACATTTTTTTTACCAAGCCCGCCCCCAAAATAACTCCGTTTACGTTGTTCTTCAGATCCCTCGGAGAGCCTTCAACAATATAATCCTGGATATTGGACAACCGTTCTTCTTCCATAATATCCACCCCTAGCAAATTTCCTCCCAGGTCCTGCGCACCGGAAAGATAGAATATCTGTGCACGCAACTGCGGAGTGGCACCTTTTACCTCGGGATTGTTCTTCAAATACGAAATTATAGGTAACGCATTATGGATTTTTTGTTGATTTTGCTTGGGTTTAACGGAGTGTACAATGGTAATGGCGTTCTCAAAATCGCGATACAGATAAGCTGGTTGCTGTTGGGAGGGAGCAACCTCATTGTAAAGATGAACATGCGGTGTTTGATTAAGGATCAGGTCATCAAGCATCGTATTTAACCCGGTCATAAAGCTTACCAGGGTAATGTAAGCTCCTATTCCAAAGGTAACACCCAGGGTAGCCGTAACTGTGGATTTCATTTTGGAGATCAAATGGGTTTTAGCAATACCTAAAACTACTTTCCAACTACTCATAGCTCTGGTTTTAGTACTGCGGTATGCTCATCAATTCCACTGAGTATCTCTACATATTCAAGACTTTCAAGTCCTGTGCTGATATCGACTTCACCTGTATCAGTCAATACCCTTGGTCCTGGCAGAACGTAGGCTTTAGGAAGCAACAAAGCCATTGTTTTAGAGGCAATAACAATATTACCCTCCCCTGCCAGGCCAGCGTAGAGTTTTGGGGGAGCGAACACAAAGGTGGCTTCTGCCTTAAAGGTCTGGTTTTGGATTTCTTTTTGAGGAAAGATCTTAGTCAACACCGCCTCAAAAACAGCATTTTCATAAGCATCCAGAGTTACCACTATTTTTTGTCCAGGTTGTAACTTAACAATGTCCACCTCATCTATAATGAGCTCCAAAATAAAATCCTCAACATGTCCTATTGAAGCGACAGGCTCTAAAGTGTTAACAAGTTCGCCGGGATTTTTATAGACGGCGTAAACCATGCCATTTATTTTGCTCTTAATGGTATAATCATCAGATACCGTAGCAGTAGCCTGATAATTGTTTTCCGCCTGATTTACTTTCGTTTCCAGTTCCTGTTTTGTGCGATAGTACCTTTTTTCCAGTAACGCCACCTGGTTCTCCGCAAGTTCATAGGCCATCTTTCGATTGTCAAATTCAATCTTTGAACCAATATTCTGATGCCATAGCCGTTGCTGTCGGATGAAATTTATAGAATCATTGTGGAGTTGTATTCTCGCTGAACGTATTTCATCCAGAATCCCCTCAAGGACCGCTGCATCTCCGGAATAGTTTTCTTTGGCTAATTCCAATTCCAGGGCAGCATTTTCCTCGCTTAGTGAAAATCTTGTATTGACAATATGCAAAATCCGGTCACCCCGATCCACCGTATCCCCTTCTTCAACATAATACTGGTCTACAATGCCAACAACCGATGAAAACACTTCATACAAGCTGTCGGGTTGTACAGTTACCGAAGCATAAACGGATTCCACGAGTTGCCGGCGTTGGGGGTATATTTTTTCTTCTTGTTGATTACAGGCAAACAATCCGAAAAGCAAAGAAAATATGTAAAGATATTTGATCATTTTCTAAAGACGGGGTACGAAATTAGGAATATGACTATTTGCAAAATATGATCCGTATCAGGAACAGAATGAGCAGATATTTCGATTCCCGTAAGGACGGGATAAATGGGAATTAAAGGACGGATCTACCTGAATGATTCAGATCATTGTGAACTGATTGGATCATGATTTCTTTTGCACAAAAAGAACATGTGGTTAGGGATAGTCTTAGGGGTGCTGTTGCTACTTCTGACTGGCCTGTTACTCATTCCATTGCGGCTATACGTTAATACTGGCAGTAAAATCTATTCTGTCCAAGTGGGTCATCTGGCAAAAGCATATGTAGAAGAAGATAGTGTAGAGATTATCAGGATCAGGATGCAGGTATTGGGATATCAATTCTTTGTATATCCCCTCAAAAAGAAGAAAAGTGCCCGAAAGAAGCCTAAAAAGAAAAGTAAACCAAAAGCATCATCCTTAAAACTGAAGAAAAAGGGGCGGTGGGCGCTCCGGTTTTTACGAGCATTTAAGCTCAAGGAGTTTTGGCTCACTATAGATACCGGGAATTATGTAAGGAATGCACAACTATATCCCGTATTTGGTTTTATTAATCATTTCTACCTTTCCTGCAGCGTCAATTTTCAAGGTGTGAACTGCTTTATCATTGACCTGCGTAGCCGTCCCTGGAATATTATTAAATCATTTATTCACTTTTAAAATTTTATATCATGGAGTTACATTTTGAAGAACTTTTGCAAAAGATCACGGAATTTATCAAGACCGAAGCTAAGACAGAAACCATTATTGGAGAACAATTTCAATTGGGAGAATTTAGTTGTGTCCCCGTAATTAAAGTAGGCATGGGTTTTGGTTCAGGAGGTGGTGAAGGTGTAGAAGGAAAGATCCGAAAAGGAGAGGGAATGGGTGCTGGTGCCGGTTTGGGCATTGAACCTATCGGGTTTTTAGTCACCAAAGATGACGAGATTTCATTTTTGGAAGCCGGAAAAACACATGGCTTAGCTGCTGCTTTCGAAAAAGTACCGGATTTGATCGCGAAGCTTGCTGAAAACAGAAGAAAAGAAAGAGAAATGGCGTAATGCCGTCCAACAATTAGAAAGGCCGCACGATTATGCGGCCTTTTTGGTTCTTCATACATAACGGTCCTCCTTCTCTCATTGTATTGAAAAGGAATAGGAGATACGGCTGTGTTACGAATCTTTGATTAGCATCCACTTCAAATTTACAGCATTGTCGTTGGGGCAACATAGTCTGAAAGATCAAATTTCCCCGTGGTTTTCATAGCGTTGAATCCTCCTTTAACATCGATAAGGTTTTCGTAGCCTAAGGAACGTAGCAACGAAACAAACACCATAGAACGGTATCCGCTCCGGCAATGCACGTAATATATCTTGCTTTTATCAATTTCGGACAAATTGCTCCTGTAATAGTCCAATGGAAGGTTGGTAGCATGAAGCACATGCTCAGTAGTATACTCACTTTTCCTTCTAACATCCAAAAGATTCACATGCTCTTCTTCCATAATTGAAGCTAATTTCACGGCACTTATGGACTTTACGGTGTAAAGGGGTCTCCCCGTCTTTGCCCAGGCGGTAACACCTCCACTTAAATAGCCCAGTGCATTGTCAAAACCTATCCGTGCCAGGCGGGTGGCAACTTCTTCCTCTTTGCCCGCCTCGGCGATAAAAACGATAGGGGTGTTTACATCAACAATGGTAGTGCCCACCCAGTTTGCAAAGCTTCCATCCAGGCCAATATTGATAGAATTGGGAATATGTCCCCACGCGTACTTTTGAGCATCCCGAGTATCAATTATAATGGCCTTGTACTCCTCCAAGACAGCTTCGAAAGCTGCTGCACTTAAGGGGGTCGTTCCTTTTTCAATTACCGCATCAATAGTTTCATATCCCTTGATATTCAGCAAAACATTCTGAGGAAAATACCCGGGAGGAGGCGTCAAACCGGTTAAAATACTATCTATGAAATCCTCTTTACTGAGGCTGGGGTCTAATGCATAATTTGTCTTCTTCTGATGCCCCAGGGTATCCGTTGTTTCGTCACTCATCATCTTACCACATGCACTTCCCGCACCATGTCCCGGATATACAACAACATCATCCGGTACCGGCATGATCTTATTACGCAGTGAATCGAACAAGTGCCCCGCCAGTTTTTCCTGGGTAAGTTCCGCAATCACTTTTTGTGCTAGATCCGGACGCCCCACGTCGCCAATAAAAAGGGTATCCCCTGAAAAGAGGGAAGTGGGCTTCCCCTTTTCATCAATCAGCAAAAAGCAACTGCTCTCCATGGTATGTCCGGGAGTATGGATAAGCCGTATTACCGCCTTACCCAGCTGGAATTCCTGGCCGTCCTTAGCTGAAATAAAATCAAATCCGGTTTCCATAGTGGTTGGACCGTAAACAATTTTTGCTCCTGTTTGTGCTGCCAGATCCACATGGCCGGAAACAAAATCAGCATGGAAATGCGTCTCAAAAACGTACTTAATTTTTGCCTTTCGATCCTCTGCCATAGCAATATAGGGCTCCACCTCCCGTAACGGGTCTATAATAGCAGCCTCGCCATCACTTTCTATATAGTATGCCCCCTGGGCCAGGCAACCGGTATAAATTTGTTCTACTTTCATAGTTGTCATTTTGTTATTCGTGCAAGTAATTCATTTTTCCGAGTGTATGCAGTGACATCAGTTACATAACTTCCTGTCGATCTAAAATACGGCTGTCCAGCTTAACTGGACAGCATATCTTGTTAGAATTTATTTAAAGGACTTTTTTTGAACCCATTTCCTGGTCGACTTTCAACTACACCAAATGTTTAGTACCGCTGTTAAAGATTGAGTCTTTTCAATTGCCAATTTTCCCCTTTCTTGAAGGCAACCAATTGGGAATTCAGCATTCTGGATTCTATTTTAGGAACTTTATAACGCGGTTTTTTCATTTGGATATTGTATCGCCGATTCATAAAATCTACGACTTTGCCATCCACATTCATCAAAACCTCATGGAATTTATATTCGTAGATATTCAATTTGAACTCATTTTGTCCCCGTAATACGGTCTCATACACTATTCCTGTGGTAAAACCATCCTCAAATGGCCTTACATTGAGAAATTGATGTTCTATTACTAAATCTCCCATAGTATCTATAAAACCGTATACCGGAATTTCGTCCACGAGTTTTACCACCAGGCAACGCCCATTGGAGAATTTTGGATACGCTATAGCGCTAACCCCTTCCTCGTTCCCTTTGGCCGCTTTATTCCAATAAATGTCGCTCCTGAAGTCGATCACCACGGTTCCCGATTCATCCATGAACGCCCATTGATCTCCTTGCCGTACAGCCGCCAGGCCTTCACTAAAGGGTGCCACTTCATCCAGCTCTTTGGGAAGTTGGGCCACTATATTGGTACTTACTATAAGTATTACTAAGGTTAATAGCTTTTTCATGATTTCCAATTTTTGTTGCTCATGCTTTAATACATAAGATTAGAATAGATCATGCTTTTCAACGCTTTGGGCAACGAATCCCGAATATCCTCCAATTCCCCCGGGGAAACGTATTTTCGCAGATAGATGAAGGTGGTTTTGACATATCGCTCCGCAACCTCATCACTGTATTCAAAATCATTTACAGCTGCCGCCCCATCGTGTTTTCGCACCAGATCCAGGAAGTCTGCCATGTGCTTAATTCGCATCTTCTTTCCTCTAATTTTCCAACCGTGTACATACGCCCCCTTCAAAAACATGGGAAGTTGTGCCATGAATTGCAGCGATTCCTGAACCGGAATAATATCCCTAAGCGCATGTAAAACCGATATCAGTATTCGTCCTGCTTTTTCCGTGTTATCCCCCAGATTCATCGTTTTGGTATACTCCTTTAAAAACTTATTTCCTTCGGAGGCGTATTGATTGAAATTTAGTGCCATGATATTTGTTGCATTGCTGCAAAGATGAATTTCCTTCCTATTTTACAAAATGACATAGGTCATGGTATGCCGCTGAATAGCCGTTTACTTTAGCCTCAAATCTTTTGCTAAGAAAGCAAGTAACCCCTCCTAAAACGATCTCATGAATACAATAGTAGTACCTGTAGATTTCTCAAAATATTCAGAATATGCATTGGAAGTTGCCGCTAATATTGCCAAGAGGTTTAAAGCAAAGCTTATCTTATTTCATATGATTGGGGTATCCGGTTCCGTTCTGGCCAAATCGGAATTGGAGGAGCAGGAGGAGGTCAAGTATTACCTTAAGCTGGCACGTGAAAAACTGGCCACTTTTCTGGATCAACCCTACTTGAAAGGCGTGGCCATAGAAACTATCATTCAAAACCTCAAGGACTTTACCGAGGTGGCGGCGGTAGCCCAAGAACGTCAGGCGGACCTTATTGTAATGGGTTCTCATGGAACCAGCGGCCTAAACCCCTTTTTTGTAGGCTCTAATACGGAAAAAGTGGTACGTACATCAGAAACCCCTACCCTGGTAATCAAGTCAAAGAGGACGAACTTTGACACTAGTACGATTGTATTTGCTAATGACCTTCAGCCGGAATATGTCTTGGCGTACAAAAAAGTGGAAGACTTCGCCCGCCTCTTTAATGCAGACTTGAAATCGGTCTATATCAATACGGTGGGATCAGGGTTTAGGAGCGATAGCCAAATCCAGGAAGACATAGCACGTTTTGTAACCGCCTTGGGCAAGGAAGTCCCCGTTGTTATTTACAACGATTACAACATAGAATTGGGGATTTACAATTATGCTAAAAGTATTTCGGCAAATCTGGTGGCTTTACCTACCCACGGCAGAAGAGGATTAGCACACTTCTTCATGGGCAGTATCGGAGAAAAGATGGCCAATACGGCCACACTTCCTGTCCTCACGATTAAAATCTAATTAAGTCGAAAGCAACAATTGGAGTCTTCCCAAAAGCACCAGTTCCGCCTTGTTACTTCCAGCAAAAGCACCAGCGATAGCCCTTGCTGTGTTCATGGTCAGGTTTCGTATCTCTGTAGTGAAAAGACTTTTGTGTTCCGCATAAAAGGCTTCAAAATCTTCATAACATTCTTCGCCTTCCTTTTCGTATTCCAATAGCCAATCGAATACGGTCTCTATTTGGAAAGCAGCGTCCGTACCATACTCATCTTCAATATCATCCACCTCTAACCAATGCTCCCGGACCACTTCTTTTAGCCGTTCTATTTCCTTGGTATGTACACTATGATCTGCAATAGCCACAGCATAGAAGAGTTTTCCCAGATTTTGATAAAATTCCTTCCCGGTTTTCCTTTTTGCATCCAACATTTCCTTAATTTAAGAACTGAAGGGGAAAATTACGAATACGGTAGTATCTTTTTTATGACTGCGATCAGTATGTACTTCGTAAATTTGAGTAGTGAAGCTATTTGAAGAAAATGATATTTTCAGGATTGTATCGGAAGCTATTTCTGAGGGGATCCTTATAGTGGATCGGAAACAACAAATAGTGGCCAGCAATGCCGCTGCGAATCACATGTTTGGGTATTCCAATCAACATTTGAACGGAACCTCACTAAATTCCTTGCTTCCCGAAATAGCACATGGCATCCATGATAACCACTTTACGGCTTTTCTTGAAAAGGGAGAGAAGCGGCGTATGGGGTTTGGACTGGATTTGTATGGTGTCCGAAAAGACGGCTCGGAATTTCCTTTAGAAATTGGGCTAAATCCCTTTGTACTGCTCCGAAAAAAGTATGTCATGGCGTTGGTAGTAGATATTACTGAACGCAAAAAAGCAGAGCAGACCATAAGTCATTGGTTTCGCATTTTTGATGAATCCCTAAATGAGATCTACGTATTTGACGATGAATCCTACGCTTTTTTAAACGTAAATCTCGGCGCGCAACGCAATCTGGGGTATTCCCTTGAAGAATTGGGAAAAATGTCCATTCTGGATGTGGAATCGGAACTGAATCCGGATAGCTATTCCAGACTCATTTGGCCCTTACTTCATAAGCGAAAAGAAAAGATTGAGTTTGAAACCATCCACCAACGCAAGGACGGTTCTTCCTATCCGGTAGAGGTACATTTACAACTGTCCACCCTGGGAAAGCGACAGGTGGGGGTGGCTATTGCCCTGGATATTACGGAACGTAAAAACTATACCCAACGCCTGGAGCGAACCGTAGAAGAACGCACCCTACAGCTTCAGGAAGCACTTGCGAAAGAAAAGGAACTCAACGAGCTTAAAACTAAATTTTTGTCCTTGGTGTCCCATGAATTCAAGACGCCTTTAACCAGTATTCTCACATCAATCTCCTTACTGTCCAAATACACGGAAACACAGCAACAAGGGAAACGGGACAAGCATATCCAAACCATCAAATCCAAAGTAAAATATTTAGATAACATCCTTTCCGATTTCTTATCTATTGAGCGTTTGGAATACGGGAAAGTAAAGTACAACCTCACCTGTTTTCCCTTAAGCAAACTAATCAATGAAGTAGTCTACAGTTCAAACACCCTGTTAAAAGAAGGGCAGCGCATTCTGTATCCGGAGAATATTGATGGGGTCACAGTTCGCTTTGATGAAAAGATCATGGGGTTGGCCTTATCCAATTTGGTGCACAATGCCATAAAGTATTCACCCGAAAATACCAACATTGAGGTTTTGGTGGAACAACAGCAAACTGCACTTTTGATCCATGTAACGGATCAAGGCATGGGTATTCCCAAGGAAGATCAACCCTTCATTTTTGATCGGTATTTCCGCGCAAGTAATGTGCTTACTACCCAGGGAACAGGAATAGGCTTAAATATTGTGAACCAACATATGGCTAATCTTGGCGGGGAGATTGATTTTGTAAGTGAATTGGGGAGAGGTTCCAGATTTACCTTGGTCATACCAAACAAAATAGAATCCTATGAGGAAAATCCTGTTGGTTGAAGATGATACATCTTTGCGCGAAAACATTGAAGAGCTTTTGGATTTATCCGGCTTTTTGGTACTGCCGGCAGCCAATGGTAAAACGGCTGTCCAGCTCGCTAAGAAAGAGCTCCCTGATTTAATTTTGTGCGACATCATGATGCCTGAAATGGATGGTTATGAGGTGTTAGAACACCTCTCGGAACATGAGGCTACCCGTTATATTCCCTTTATTTTTGTTTCCGCTAAAACGGAACATAAGGACGTTAGAAAGGGTATGGATCTCGGGGCTGATGATTATCTGACAAAACCTTTTGAAGAAGAAGAATTGCTGAATGCCATTCAGGTTCGACTAAAAAAAGCAGAACTCCTCAACGGGGCATGGGCAGAATGGCACAAGAAAAACCGTAAGAGCAACGAGATCAGGACGCTGAACCAGCTCAAAAACTTTTTTGATGACCACGGCGAGTTAGTCACGTTTAAAAAGGAAGAAAACATCTATAGCCTTGGAGAACATTCTAACGCTGTTTACCTTATCTTAAAAGGGTTGGTGAAGAGTTATACCCTGGATGAGCAGGGGAAGGAATTGATAACTTCTCTCTATGGCGAAGACGATTTTCTTGGATTTAACTCCCTATTGGACAATTTGCCGTATGAAGAATTTGCTGTCGCCCTGGAGGATGTTGAACTGGCAGGTATCTCCAAAGCGGAACTCCGTGGAATTCTGGAAGAAAACCAAAAGGTCTCCTTAGAACTTCTCGAAGTTTTGGCCGACAGTATAACAGATATCAAAAAGCAACTCCTACAAATGGCGTACAGTTCAGTACGAAAACGTACCGCTAATACGCTCTTGCAGTTTTCCAAAACCCTAAACCATAAGAAAGGAGAACCTCTGAAGATTGCGCGTAGTGATCTGGCCGGTGTGGCAGGGATTGCAACCGAAAGCCTTATTCGGACCTTGTCTGACTTCAAAAATGAGGGTTTAATAGCCATTGAGAATAGAAACATCCAAATTTTAGATGAAAAGTCCCTGCTACATGTGAACTGACCCCTATTACTGGCATGATTTTAGTCATAAGAATTATGGTTTTGACATATTAATTTTGGTAGATTAGGTCGTTATATAGATGAAGAATGTTTTAGTTCCCACGGATTTTTCGGAGAATTCCAAGAATGCCTTAAAATATGCTCAGCTACTATTTAAAGACTATTCATGTAATTTCTATATTCTACATGTAGATACCGCATGGAATGCGCAAGGCGAAACAGTTCCCCAAATTAGGCAAAAGTGGCAGACGCTAACAGAATCGCCAAAAGAAACCCTGGCAGATCTCCTAAACACTGCTAAAACAACTAATACCACCACAGGGCATTCTTTCTTTGCTTTATACGAACATGGCTTTTTCATTGACCGGGTGAAAGCCCAGGTTGCTGAAAAGCACATTGACCTCATCGTCATGGGTACCAAAGGGGTCAGTGGATTACGGGAAAAAGTGATCGGTAGTAGTGCGGGAGACGTGGTGACCAAAGTACAACGTAATACTATTGTGGTACCCGAAAATGTGGCGTTCAGCAGACCCAAGGAAATTGCCTTTCCAACGGATTTCAATATTTTTTACTCCCATGAGATCCTTAGCGCTATTGAAGAGATGCTCGATGCTAACTCGGCTATGCTCAGAATCATGAATGTGATGAAAAACGGCACACAGCTAAATCAGGAGCAAGAAAACAACAAATCGTATTTATTGGATTTTATGGATGAAACCTTTTCAAAAAACCATAGTTTCCATACCCTAACCAACAAAAATGTAAAATCTGCCATACAGTGTTTTGTAGAAAGCAGGGACATTGATATGATCATAATGGTGGCTAAAAACCTGAATTTTATCCAACAAATGCTTTTTGATTCTATTGTGGAAAAAATAAGTTTCCATACCAAAATTCCCTTTTATGTGATTCATGAATAAGGTTACCCCTCGCTGGCAAATGATGTTGACCAATATCATTTTTTAGGTTGACCGCTCCCCTTACATTTGAAAAAATAGGGTTATCATGCGCACAGTTCTTATTCCAACCGACTTTTCCGAAAACGCTCTTCATGCGCTTACCTATGCTCAGGAGTTGTTCAAGTGCAAAAGAACAGAGTTCTACATTTTACACGCTTTTGCTGATAAGGTATATGGAAGGTTTAAAAATACCAGTGTGGAGGAGAGAAGGAAGACGGAGCAGGAAATGCGCCAACAAACCGAACAAAAATTGGAGGAATTGGTACAAAAGGTACTTGGAGCACCTCCGAATCCCTTGCACAAGTTTGAAACCATAGCTGCCTTTGATAGCCTCGTCGACGCAGTAAATGATTTTGTTAACCAACACAATATTGATCTCGTGGTTATGGGAACCAAAGGTGAGACCAGTGACAATACCACCATGTTTGGGAGTTATACCATACAGGTTTTCAAATACGTTACCTGCCCAGTGCTTGCTGTACCCGAGGGTGCTGCCTATCAGCCTCCTAAAACCATTCTGTTCCCCACGGATTATATGCTTCCCTATAAAAGGAGAGAGCTAAAGCTACTTGCTGAATTGGCGGCAGACTTTAAATCTGAAATCCACTGTCTTTATATTTCAGACTTCGAGGTATTAAGCGATCGTCAGATAGACAATCGGCTTTTTCTTAAGGAAACACTTTCCAGGGCCTACGTAGCCTTTGAAACACATCCGATCAAAAATAAGGTAGAAGCTATTTTAGACTATATCGCTTCAAGGAATGTAGGTATGCTTACCATGGTAAACTCAAGGCATTCCTTTTTTGAGGATATGCTTTACCAATCTTCTATTGATAAACTGGGTTTGAAGATCAAGATTCCTTTTTTGGTCATGCAAAACCTCCCTAGATAACGCCATTAGCATGAAAAAAGTTCTCCTACCTACCGATTTTTCAAGGAACGCCTGGAATGCCGTAGCCTACACGCTACACTTTCTTAAAAACGAACAGTGTATTTTTTATTTATTAAACACCTATACCCCGGTCTTTTATCGGGTAGACTACCTCATTGGCGGGCCGGCTGTGAGCGCTATTCCGGATATTGAAATAGATGTTTCCCTGGCAGGTTTGGAACGTACGGTGGAGCAAATAGCAATCAAGTACCCTAATCCCAACCATCAATTTAAAACATTGTCAGCATTTAATACCCTCACCGAAGAAGTAGACAAGGTATGTGAAGAGGAAGGAATTGACCTGGTAATTATGGGGACTAAAGGTGCTTCCGGGGCTAAAGAAATTTTCCTGGGATCGAACACCGTACATGTCATCAGAAAGGCTACAACTCCGGTTATGGCCATCCCGGAAGATTATGAATTCCGCCCAATTAAAAACGTGGTATTGCCCACGGATTACTTGTTCCAGTACAACCCGGAGGAGCTAACCTATTTGTTTGAAATACTAAAAAAGAACAACGCCACCTTACATATTATACATGCACTGGAAGAACCCCTTACCACCACTCAATGGGAAAACAAAGAATATTTGAAAGAACTAATGAAAGGAATAACCACCGTTTTCCAGGACATTACGGACGAGTATATGCCGAACATAGTGCATTCCTATGTTGAAAAACACAATATTGATCTGGTAGCCATGATGAATAGAAAATACACTTTCCTACAACGCTTGTTGTTCAAACAAAAGGTGGATGCCGTAGGGTACCATAGTGCGGTTCCTTTTCTGGTACTTCCGGATACCTCCGAATCTTAAGAATCTGCTATGAAAAATATTCTCCTGCCCACAGATTTCTCGGAAAACGCATGGAATGCGATATTTACAGCGGTAAAATTGTATCGAAATTTTCCATGTCGCTTTTATCTTTTCCACTCCTACCAACCACAAGATTCCAATCTAAGAGGTTTTAAAAGCAGCGTAAGAGCAGGTTCTGTTTACGAGGCCATGGAGGAAGTTGCCAAGACGGAGTTGGCCAAAACAGTTGCGTATCTTAAAGAAAACCATAGCAACCCCAATCATCTTTTTGAAACGGTATCTTGTACCGGGGATTTGGTAGAAGGAATACAAAAGATGGTCTCAAAGTATGATATCGAGACCATTGTAATGGGAACTAAGGGCACTTCGGGACCAAAGGGAATATTTATCGGAACTAACACAGTTAAAGTGCTTAAATCAATAAAAAACTGTGTGTTACTAGCGGTCCCTTTGGAATTTGACTTTAAGTCCCTTTGCACGGTGGTGCTCCCCACCGAGTTTACACATTTCTTTCCCAAGCACGTATTATTACCGCTTTTGGAATTAGTAGGATCTGAGCAGTGTGAAATAAAGGTATTTCATGTGGCCCAGGAGTTTAAACTCGGTGAACGCCAACAGGCCAACAAGGCTATCCTAAAGAAAAGACTGGAAAAATTTAACCATACTTTCTATAAGGTAAATATTACTACTTCAGTAGCACAGGCGATCCGGGAATTTTCAAAAGAACAAAAAGCAGATCTCATTGTCCTTACGAATTACTCTCATACCTTCCTTGAAAAGATGACCCAGGAGCCGGTAGTCACTAAAGTAGCCTTTAAGACGAATATTCCTCTAATGGTTCTCCCGGATTTTGAAGGCTGAAAAGAAATTGCACAGGATATGAAACGGATATTATTACCTACCGACTTTTCTGAAAATGCATGGAATGCCATTGCCTATGCCCTGGCTATCTTCAAATCGAGGGAGTGTCATTTTGTGCTGCTCAATGCATTTCAGGTAGGTTCCTCAGGACTTGTAACCAAAATGGGGCGGGCAAATGAGACGCGTCTCTTTCAACTACTAAAGGAGGAATCTGAAAATGGACTTAAAAAGGTTCTTGATAAAGTGAGATCCATTGACAAGGATTCCAAACATACTTTTCAAACGGTTTCTCTATCTCATAGCCTGACGAATGCTATAGGAAGAACAGCATTGGAAGAACGAATTGATTGTATTATTATGGGGACAAAAGGTGCCTCCGGTTTGAAAGAAGTTTTTATGGGCAGCAACGCTTATAAGACTATTAAAAATATCAATTTCTGCCCGATCATTACAGTTCCCGATAACTGGCAAAGTAGTTTGCGAAAAAATACCATACTCTTTGTAACGGGCTATGAACATATTTTTGAAGCCTATGAGTTTAAACCCGTCCTGGACCTTTCCCGTCTTTTGAACAGCAAAGTTGTAATGGGCTATATGGGCACACACGAGGAGCTTACACCAGGACAACTCAAGGCGAAAGAAGTTGCAGGAAAACACCTTAACACGGTGGATCATGAATTCGTAGCCATGGAAGAGGAAACATTCATAACCACTGCCATACAGAAAACAGTAGCCGAAAATGACGAAATCGGAATGCTCGTAATGATCGACTATTGGCATAGTTTTTTTGAAAGGATCACGAGCGAACCTGTAATTAAAAAGGTTGCCTTCAATAGTAAAGTCCCCTTGCTAGTAATGCACCTGGTAGAATAGGGAAATTTTAGAAAAGTTTACCGTGTATCCCCAGTATCAGAATCGTTTGAAAAACATTGCGTTAGAAATAGATCCAAAACGCGGTGCAACCTGCCAAATTCCGAAAAAAATCGATCTACCCGATGTTCAAGGCTGGATGAGTCATACGTCCCAACTTCATATCCATTAGATAGCATACGGATCAAATAAGCATTCTCATCATTGAGTTCCCGTAAAGCAATGAGGATCTCCCGGGCTGCATCCAGGTGATCGATTGGTTTCGTGCTGTCCAAAGCTGTTAGTAATTGCTTTTCCCAATCGGCAATGTTGCTTTTGTGACGCAACAGCTTATGTTTTTTGTCTATTAATTGCATTGGTTTCCATTTTTTCGAAAAATAGCGGCTATTGTGAAGTGGCTAAATGACCCCTGTCATAAACTTCAAAAAACTACCGAAAGTCCAATCTAAACTTGTCCAATTCAAAGATCCCAAGCAATGATGATCAAGATCATAACCTAATTCTTTGTCTCCTGCTAGCTTTACTGCTACAAAATGCATTAACGCATACCACCATGATGAACGTTCTGCTTCCTACTGATTTTTCCGAAAATGCTTTCAACGCCGCATGTTATAGCCTGGATCTACTCAAAGGGGAATCTTGTGTTTTTTATCTACTCCACACCTATACCCCGCCTATCTATAGGGTAGACTATGCCTTTGGAAGTCCCGGGCAACTTGGGCTCCCTGATGACCACCAATATGTTGCAGAAGCGGGTTTGGAAAAGTTCAAAAAGCGTCTTCAAGACAACTTTACCAATCCCAAACACACCTTTGCGACCCACTCGGCATTTAACACTTTGGTAGACGAAGTCAATAAACTGGTCCTACAAGAGCATATTGACCTCATTATAATGGGTACCCAGGGGGCTACAGGTGCCAAAGAGCTCTTTTTAGGCTCTAATACTATTCATGTTATAAAGAAGGCTATTGTTCCGGTTTTGGCTGTACCTGCGCATTATGAATTTAAAGCTCCGTCCGAATTACTATTTGCCACAGATTTTGAGATTGACTATCGGCATACTACCCTACCGCTGTTAGTACAGCTTGCGAAATTGTGGCAGTTCAAAATTCATGTGTTGCATGTTACTGCTCCCGGTGGTTTGACCCGGGAACAATTAGATAAGAAAATGTCCCTTGAAAGGCTCCTGGGGAAAACCCCAAAAGAGTTTCACGATTTTCCGGATCAGGAACTGATTACCGCTTTGAACAGCTTCCAGCAAAATATCCCGGTTAGCCTCCTTACAATGGTACAAAACAAACACAGCTTTTTGGAAAGGTTGTTTATTACGCCTACCATTCGAAAAATTGGTCTGCACAACCTTATTCCTTTTCTGGTCTTACCTTACATAAATAAGGAATAGTGACCACCGCAGATTGATCAATATCATAGGCGATCCAGCCGCTTCAATGTAGCTTTAGCAGAAAAACAAAATACTATGAACAAGAGAGTTTTACTTCCTACAGATTATTCAAAAAATGCATTAAACGCTATTCGATACGCCCAGGAGTTGTACCAGGACATTGAATGTGATTTCTACTTACTGAATACTTTTCAGGTGTCCGGATATCGACTAGATAGTATGAGGATACCCGAACCAGGGGAATATTTTTATGAAACCGCTAAAGCAAACTCGGAAGAAGGAATGTCCCGTTTAATGGAAACGATACGATCGCGTTCTGAAAACACAAAACATCACTTTCATACTATTTGTACGTTGAACAATTTGGTAGAGGCAATTAAAAACTTAATTATACAAAAAGATATAGAAATCATTGTTATGGGGACAAAAGGGATCACCGCATCAAAAGCCAGGATCTTTGGCACCAATGCGGTACGCACCATGGAACAGATCAAAGACTGTCCTGTAATTGCCGTTCCGGAAACCCCTGAATTTTCCCCGCCAAAAGAAATTGTTTTCCCTACGGATTACAAAACCAACTATAAGAAAAAAGAGATCGATCACCTCGTGGAAATTGCCAAAGCCCATAGTGCTAAAATAAATGTGTTGCATATACATAAGGATGCAGATGGGAAGTTGAACAAAAAAGAACAGGTCAACAAAGCACTCTTAGCAGATATTCTGGAAGGCACTGATCATGAAAATCATTTTTTATCCGCAGTGAAAATAAGTACAGGAATACATCTTTTCATTGAACGCAGAAATTGCGATATGATCGCCTTCCTCAACAGGACGCATTTGTTCTTTGGAAGCATCCTGTCCAACCCTTTGGTCAAGGAAATTGGTTATGACCCCAAAATACCCATTTTAGAACTCAACGATAACTAAAAATTACGCCCATGAAAAAGGTCGGCATATGGCTAGATAAAGAAAAGGCTCACTGCTTTATAATGGACAGTGAAAAGGAACATTTTATTACTATTAATTCTGAATTGGAATTCTATAATCCCAAAGGCGGATCACGGTCCAAAACGCGATGGGGACCACAAGATGTGGTACAGGACAGTAAATATCTTGAACGAGAAAAGCATCAATTAAAACGTTATTTTGAAAAAATAGCAGCAACGGTTAAACCCTTGGATCAATTGGTCATATTTGGCCCTGCAGAAACCCCCAACAAGTTGCATGCAATGCTCCGAGACAGCTATCCCGATATTGCCAAAAAAATAAAAAAAGTGGACAAAGTGGATAGTATGACGGACAACCAATTTAAGGCTTTGGTAAGGCAGCAGTAGTTTTCCGGTCATTGGCCGAAACCTTTGACAACTAATTGCTTTTATCTTCCAAATCTCCGGGAAAATAACGTTAACCCACATCTGAGACTAACACAAAAGGCTCACCTGGCCGTTAAATTGACCCAGATCATTTTATGACCCCGTACAAAGACTTATTTTTTGGGCTAACCCAGAAAGCACCAAGCCATGGCAAAGATTCAAGAAAAAAAAATTCAGGACTTGCATTTTGAGCTACAGCAATGGCAATCCAATATCGACTTTATCCAGGATGAAATGCAATTTATGGAGAAGCTGTTGCATTCATATGTTTTTGAACCCAGAACCCCCAACCTTTTTGAAAGATTGGAACAATTCAAAAAAGGGCTTTTGGTTAGTAAAGGAAATCAGGAAAGCCTTAGGTTGGAGATCACAAACCATGAAAACGAAATAGGCGGTATTATGGAATGCTCCTCTTTATCTATTCTTGATTCCGAATATTGCAAAAAGCATGAAGCACTGAAGACAAAAATACTCCGGTATTTCGAAGACTACCACAAGTTAAAGTCGGCAGTGTACGCCTACGCCGGATCTATCTTAAAACAGCGAAAACCTACAAGTTGAGGAATATCATTTTGTTGTGAAAAGAACTCCCATAAATTTAATGAATGCGCTACCTAAGAGCTGATACGATACCTAAAGATCTGGTAACCGAGAAAATCACATTAACAATGAATTCAAAAAGAACCTATATAGAATGGTTGAGTGGAGAGGAATTACACCAGGAATCGCTGGTTTGGGCTTCCGAGTTAAAATTTGCGCAGGATGAGCAACGGTTTTTGAACGATTTGATTAAGGAAAATACACTCGATCTGGTAGATGCAAAAATCTTTGATCGGGTAAAACCTGTAGTAAGCTCCCTGGACAAATTGGAAAAAGAAGTAAACCCTTTACTCAAGCAGATACAGTTACACGAGAATCAGCTACGGATCATGGTAGATGATGTGGATCAGTTGAAAATGGAAACTGCTTATTTGGAGACCCATGCGGATTTAGCGAATCAGTTAGATGGTTACTTTAGGGAATATAAAACCGCAAAGTCCGAGATTTTTAAGATCATTTCTGAAATAATTAAGAAACGAAGACAAAAAAGGTTATTAAATTAAACGCAATAAACTATCCGAATACAACCTTCAGATTTGAACGCAGCACTCATGAAAAAAATCATCATACTTATCGCATTGTTAGCCACGGGCTGCTCATCCACAAGCCTTGTTACCAATTGGAAGAATCCTGATATTGTACTATTTGATGCTTACAAGGTACTCATTGTGGGAATGACGCAAAATGAAGCGGCCAGGGAAAAATTCGAGACCAGGCTTCAAAAGGAATTTACCAAACGCAATGTGGAGTCTTTCAGGAGCATTGATCTTTTTGATATAGAATTCACCTCATCAGAAAAATCGGAACAAGAGCTGTCAGATGTTGAACAACAACTCCTGGAAAAGGATTTTGATGCTATTTTGTTTTCTAAGATCGTCGGCTCTCAAAACAGACAAACCTTTCGAAAAAGGATCTCCAATGTGGACCGTTTTATTAACACTTTCAGGGACGACTACTTAGAGCACCAACCTATTTACTACGACGAAGCCTATTATGATGAATTTACGGTTTATCAGGCGGAGACCTCCTTGTATTGTATTTGCGTGGATAAAGAAAGAGAGCTTATCTGGAGGGGAAATATAGATGTAATGGACCCCAGCAATATTGACAAGAGTATAAAGGATTACATAAAACTGGTAGTATTGGCATTGGAAGAACAAGACATTATCTTTCACAAATACCGGGAAAATGAAGGTACTAGCCTATAGCGCCAAAGAGTTTGAGCTTGAAAAGCTGAAAAAGGCCAATAAGAATAAACACAAAATCACTTATGTTTCCGAGGCTTTGGATAGTACCACGGCTACCCTGGCGGCAGGATATGACGCGATTTCTATTTTTTCCGGAGATGACGCTTCTTTAGTAGTACTCGAAATACTAAAGGAACTTGGAGTACAATACATAAGTCTACGATCGGCCGGTTACAACAATGTAAGTGTCAGATCGGCAAAACGTATTGGTCTTCGGGTAGCCAATGCCCCGGAATACTCTCCTCATGCCATTGCAGAGCACGCTATTTGTTTGGTGTTAGCATTGAACAGAAAATTGATTACGGCCAACGAGCAAGTACAACAGTATAATTTTCTGCTAAATAATTTGATTGGTTTTAACCTGAACGGAAAAACTGCCGGCATTGTCGGTACAGGAAGGATTGGTTCCATTCTGGTAAAGCTATTTCACGCTTTCGGATGTGAGCTACTTGCCACTGATCTTGTGCACAACCATTTCCTGGAAAATCAGTACGATCTGGAATATGTTAGCGTAAAAGAGCTGTGCAAAAGATCCGACATTATTAGCATTAATGTACCGCTGACCAGTGCTACCCACTATATGTTCAATACAGCATTGTTCCAGGTAATGAAATCAAATGCTTTGCTGGTAAACACTGCAAGAGGAGGTATCGTGCATACCGCTAACCTGTTGAAAGCCTTAAAAAATGGCTCAATAGGCGGTTATGCAACAGATGTCTACGAAAGAGAAAAGGGTATCTTCTTCAGGGATAACAGCGTTTCAGGGATTACCGATGAACAACTTAAGGAGCTGATCGCTTTGCCCAATACCCTTGTAACGCCACATCAGGCATTTGTTACCGAGGAGGCGCTGCAAAATATTGCCGAAACCACGATCTACAATCTGGATTGTTGGGCAGAGGATAGAAGCTGTCAAAACGAATTGGAATACGGGACGGTAGTATTATAATAGCGGACTGAGCAGTTTGGCGGTTCCTTCAAGTATTCTTTCGGGCCATTTTCTTTGCTGATGTTGGGCGTAGTCCAATTGTATGGATCTTGAGCAATCCGCTAAAAAATTAGCCTTAAGCGATTTACTTATTGCGGGATCATAGATGATCGCATTTACCTCATAGTTTTGGTGCAGGCTTCTATCATCAAGATTGGCTGTCCCTATGCTCGCAAGGGTATCGTCACGTATCACTATCTTGCTGTGCAAAAATCCGTCAGGATGAAGGTATACCTTGATCCCTGCTTTCAAATACCCCTCAAAATAGGCTCTTACACACCAGTCCACAACTTTTATATCTGTGGAAAAAGACAATAACAATCTAACATCCACCCCACTTAGCGCAGCAGTCTGTAAACTTTGCAAAATGGCCTGGTTCGGTATGATATAAGGGTTAATGATGTAGAGGTATTCTTTTGCCTGGTTGATCATAGAAAAATAGACTTGTTCCATGATCGCAAAGTCGTCATCCGGACCACTTGGGACAATTTGGATCAAGGTCTTCCCGCTAGCCGGGTTTTCTTGCAGTGATTTGGTGTTTATCCGGACTTTTTGCCCACTTGCCAAATACCAATCAGCAAGAAAAATCCGGTTTAAAAATCCCGTAGCGTCCCCCCTAATTTTAATATGGGTGTCATGCCATTTCCCAAGGGAAGGATCTCCTTTCAGGTATTTATCTGAAATATTGATGCCTCCGGTAAAGCCGACCTGGTTATCCACTACAATAATTTTTCGATGGTTCCTGTAGTTCAGAGAAGCCAGGAATTTACTGAACCTAAAAGGAAGAAACTGTTCCACGGCAACCCCAGCCGCTTTTAATCTTTTAATGTAGGATCTACTTAAGGAGTAACTTCCAACACCATCATACAACAAGCGGACAGTAACATTTTCTTTCACCTTCCTTTCAAAAAGTTGCAGTAACCTTTCTGCAAGCTCCCCTTCTTCAAAAATGTAATATTGTATGTGAATATGGTGACTCGCCTCTTCCAAGGCGTTAAAAATAGATTCAAAAGTCTCCTTTCCATCGTGTAGGATGGAAAGATCGTTTGCCGATGTTATGGCAGATCCGGTGGTATTCTTTATAAGGTTAGAAAGCTTCTCGTTGACCTCCAATTCAGGAGGATGCGCCGTTTCGATCTCAGGGAGGCCGTTAAAAAACTCCTTCTTTAGCCCGTAGAGTTTGTTTTTGCGACGATTCCTCCCCAACAAGAGATATAGTAAAACCCCACCCACAGGTATCGTAAAAATAGCCAATAACCAGGCCAGGGTTTTGCTGGGACGTACCCCGTACAACAACAGACTTATGATCATTGAAAAGGCAATCAGCAAGTAGATCACTATAACGACAACCAGTAGCATAAAGTGTTGGAATAGAATAGCCCTAAAGCTAGGATATAATTGTGACCATAAAAATGACACTGGTCAAGAATAAGGGCATTGTTACCGCGCAACAGTATCTACAAAGGGGAGATGGTTCCATCTTTTTTGATATAATTTCTCACTTTCCGGGTAAAATTCCCTGCTCACTGATCCACATCATTTCCAAAATAGCCCACACCCTCTAAATTCGGATGAGTTAAAGAATTGTGTTGTATAACTAAAAAACAAAAATTATGTCATTAACAAAATTTAGAAGAAGAAGACCCTTTGGAGATTTGGTCCGGTCAAACTTCTTTGATATGGATGATTTTTTTGATGATCGTTTCTGGAACGATGATTTTGTAGATGGGCGTTTCTGGACCGGAAAGACTGTAGAACCAGCTTTAAACATCAAAGAGACCGAAAACGATTTTCAAATTGAATTGGCAGCACCAGGATTTGCGAAGAAGGATTTTGAAATTACGCTTGAAGACGGATGTCTTAATATTTCCGGGAAAAAATCGGCTTCAGAAGAGGAAAAGGAAGACAACTACACCCGAAGAGAATTTAGTTATCATTCCTTCCAACGTTCTTTACAACTTCCCGAAAATGTAAAAGAAGAAGCAATCAAAGCGCACTACGAAGACGGTATTCTCAGCTTTAAGCTGGCCAAAAATGAAGAAGCAAAAAAGCAAAAACCTAAAGTGATCGAAATAGACTAGCGGTAAAACTATCGATCAGGAATACCTTCTTGCCCAATATTTCAAGACAACAAGCATCCTTTTGGGAAGGGCAGGAAGGTGTTCTCCTTATCCATTTGTCGAAAACAGCACAATGAGAAAAGTACTTTTAATAGAAGACGATAAGGATGTCCTTGAAAACACAGCAACCATTTTGGAATTTGCAAATTATGAAGTAGCCACCGCAGAGAATGGAAAAATAGGGGTTTCCAAGGTCAAGGACTTTATGCCGGATATCATCATAAGTGATATAATGATGCCCGAAATGGATGGATACGCCGTCCTGGAAACTTTACATCAGGACCCGGATACGGCTGGTATTCCCTTTATTTTTTTAACGGCCAAAAGTGAGCGGAAAGATATGCGAACGGCAATGTCTTTAGGAGCTGACGATTACCTTATTAAGCCCTTTGAAGAGCAGGATCTTTTACAGGCTCTTGATATACGTTTGAGAAAAAATGACTTTTTAAAACTGCAATTCTCAAAGAGTTTGGGCGGTATAAACACTTTTTTTAAGGAAGCCTCGGAGTATTTTGGCATGGAATTGCTATCCAAGAACCATAAGACCAGGGAGTTTCAAATCGGAGAGGAGATTTACAGAGAAGCAGATCCTGCCAATTTTCTTTACTTCATTCAGAAAGGTAACGTGAAAACCTTTAAAATGACCGAATGTGGTAAGGAATTGATTACCGGAATGCACGGCAAAGGAGATTTTATAGGGCAACTTTCTTTATTGAACCATTCGGGAACGTATTTGGAAACAGCCGCAGTTTTAGAGGACACGGAGATTCTATGCATTCCCAAGCAAGACTTTACCACCCTGGTGTATAGTAACAAAGCAGTCTCCAATAAATTCTTAGATCTCATTTCCAATGATCTGATCCATGTTCAGGAGCAACTGATCGATATGGCCTTCTCCTCGGTGAAGCGTCGTGCCGCTAAGGCGTTACTCGATCTTCACGAAAAAGGATTGATGGAAAATCTGGATCAGTCCGGCCTTGATATCCCAAGAGAAGATTTTGCTGCTATTATCGGAACTGCAACCGAAACCGCTATACGTGCCCTGTCCGAATTCAAACAAATGGGATATGTTGGTGTGGGCACAAAAAAAAGACTGGTTTTGTTAAATATTAAGGGCCTAAGGAAAATAGCTGAGTTCGGTTAAAACTAAGCAACCTCACAATCTGACACCATCTTGATTGGTCTTACAAAATCCTTCAAACGTATTGACAATCGAATACCATTAAAAGAAGCATTTTTTCGCTGCTTTTGAATAGAAACATGATGCCTATCATTTTGATCATAAGGCACTTCTCCTAATTTAGTTGCACCTTAGATTTTTACGTTGAAAACAATTCTACATGCTACTGATTTTTCAGCGAACGCGGCGGCGGCACTAAAATATGCCCATTTTATTGCTGGCTGCTGGAGCGGACGGTTGTGCGTATTGCATGTTTTTGACGACCCTACCCTATCGAAACAGAACAACCCACCACCACCTCAATTAATAACGCAAACTTTTGATGAACAAAAGGTCAAGTTAGAAAAGTACTGCAAAGAACATATTGGTCTGGACAAAGCCTCTGAATACTTAACACTAATCGCGGTTGAAAACAGGTCGGCAGTCAAAGGGATTATTGAAAAGCTCCATGAAACCGCAGCAGATCTTGTCGTGGTTGGGATGACAGGCCGAAGTAACCTCAAAGAGTTGATCATGGGAAGCATTACCCGACAACTCATTGTTGAAGCGCCTTGTCCGGTACTTTGTATTCCTGAAGAAGAAGAAGAAGAAGTACTTCCCAATATTAAAACTATTGTTTACGCTACGGATTTTGAAACAGAAGATATCGAGGCCATTTTAAAAATTGTTGAACTGGCCCGACCCGCAAAAGCGAAGATCCATGTAGTACATATCGCTACGGAAAAGGAATATGCAGGTGAAATCCGGTTTGAGGGGTTTAGACAGATGCTCAAAAAGAAAGCTCATTATGACCACCTGGACACCGAGGTAGTATTATCGGTAGACATCTTTGATAGTCTCCGGTCATACATGAACATTGTAGGCGCGGATCTGGTGGTCATGCTAGAGCGTGAAAAGAAAGGAATCGGAAAAAAAGTGTTTCACCGGGATTTAATCAAAAAAATGGAATCTTATGGTAAAATCCCACTGTTGAGTTTTAACGAAACACTTTTACAAGATGTCTAATTATTCTTTGTACAGGAGGATCCACAAAGTCGTCCTCAAAAAAAGAAGGAAAGACAACCGCTGGCCCGTACAGGCCAAACACCCGGGAGCCGTGCATTTCGATATGGAAGGTGCAGGGCACCCCAGTCGATGGAATACGCTTAGAGTCATGCGCGTCCTCCATTACTATGATACAGCAAATACTAATAAAGAATAACAATCATGAAAATACCGTTAATTTCCCTACTATTAATTTTCGTCCTCTGGAGCTGCAGGCAAACCGCTAAGGTAGAGCCCCAAGAACCCCAGGCCACGACGAAAAAAATCACTTTTAAAGTACCGTCCGTAATAAAAGAGCTGGCGGAATTTTGTGATTTGCAAGTATCAGATTCCACCGATGTAAATGATAGTTTTAATTTTTTCCTGGTTAACAGCAACGGAGCTGTGGAGCCAGCGTCCATGGTTGCAGCAGTGGATAGCTATAAAGCGCTAATCCGTTCGGGTGCTGTAACGAACTTCCCAATATTTGAAATTCAAAATACTCCAAATGCGATCCTTACCGTTGCAGGTAAAGGTTACGGCGGGATGATATGGGGTACGTTTTTGGTCAACAAAAATACCTTTGAAGTCTCCAGAGTGGCCTTCGAGCATAAGGCCGAATCAGAAGGATATGGCACCGGTATAACGCTTTCCACCTTTGAAAACCAGTTTGTGGGCCCAAAAATCAGTTTTGAGGAAAACACATTTGGGCTGGACAATGGAAAAAATACCATTGATGGGGTCTCCGGTGCAACGGTAACCTATAAGGCCGTGGTAGATATGGTGAATGAAGGACTGAAAAACTATGAACCGTATTTAAATGGCCAACAAACAGAATGAACAAAAAGCGAGGCGATGGATACCTTAAAAATTGTAACAGTAACCCCGGAAAATGTCAAAGAGCAGACACTCTTTTGTGTAAAGGACATCACCAATCCCGGGTTTGAAAGTAAACGGAACTGGTTTAAGAAAAGGTATGAGGAAGGCCTGCAAATTAAAATCCTGAAGGACGAAAAGGATAAAATGATTGGTTTTATTGAGTACGTGCCCGTAGAATTTGCCTGGCGACCTATTAATGCCCAAAACTTCATGTTCATTCATTGTATGTACGTCTATTCCAAAAAAGATAGAAATCGAGGGTATGGGTCAATGCTCATAGAAGAATGCGAAAAAGAAGCCAAATATTTGGGAATGTCAGGAGTTTGCGTGATGACGAGTAAGGGTTCCTGGATCGCTAATAAAACCATTTTTGAAAAGAACGGTTTTACGCAGGTGGATGAAAATGGTCGGTTTGAATTGCTTTCTACTAAATGGGAGGAAACGGCTTCAGACCCACAAATAATAGATTGGAAAGGCAAACAACACAACTACCAGGGTTGGCATTTGTTGTATGCCAATCAGTGCCCATGGCATGAAAAGTCGGTTGAAGCACTTCTAAATGTTGCCATGGATTTTGGTATTGACCTTAAAGTAAAGCAACTGAATTCTGCTAAAGAGGCCCAAAATGCACCTTCGGGATACGGTGTATTCAGTCTTCTGCATAACGGGAACTTACTGGAAGACCATTATTTAAGTGCAACACGTTTCAGAAACATTGTAAAGAAGGAACTGACAAGATCCAAATGAAGCGGCCTATATCCAGTGTTGTATTGATTGCCCTTATTCTTTTTCAGGCATTGGGTGCTATTCCTTCCGGACTTAGTATGATCTTAGACCCCACAGGCAGGTGCATGGACCTTCCAAACTATATTTTAGAATCATCCCCTTTTTCCAATTTTCTAATTCCCGGACTCTTTTTAACATTTGTATTGGGAGTACTCCCCGTGGTAGTGCTCTACGGGCTCATCACCAAAAAGGAGATTGTACTACTGGAAAAGATAAATCTTTACAAAGAATACCACTGGGCACTAGCGTATTCATACTTTCTGGGAATAGTACTGATACTATGGATCAATATGCAGCTCTATTTTGGAATTGGATTTCATATCCTTCACTTCATTTACTCCCTTCTTGGTTTGCTCATCATTTTTTTTGCGCATTCGCCCGGTTGCAGAACATACTATCTAAAAAAACCATAGTCTACCCATTTTCCGCCTGTTGAATAGGGAGAGGAAAGGTATCATCAGTTTGCATTGGCCAAACGGCCTTTGTTAGTCGGCATCGGTTTTTTTAGTGTTCCTGGGCAGGACCTCTTCCGGAAATGGAAACAAAATAGTGGAATTCTTCTCGGCTGCAATATTAGAAAGTGTTTGATAGAGCCGCAACTTTATGGCCGAAGGTGACTGATCTATTTGCTTTCCCGCTTCCAATAGCTTTCCTGCTGCCTGGTCCTCTGCTTCTGCCAAAATGATCCTGGCCCTTCTGGATCGCTCTGCCTCTGCCTGATTCGCCATCATGCGTTTCATGTTTTCCGGCAACTGAATGTCTTTGATCTTCACATCAATGATCTCGATACCCCACTCTTTAGTCTCCAGTTCCACTATCCCTTTAATGTTCTTCCCCATCTCCTCCCTTTTTGAAAGAATGGTATCCAATTCTACTTTTCCACAAACATCACGCAAAGCCGCCTGTGAAAGTTGGGTAATAGCGAAATTATATTCCTCTACTTCCAAAACCGCTCTTTCCGGTTCGGTGATCTTAAAAAAAACAACGCCATCAATACTACAAGGAACGTTATCCTCCGTCATCACCTCCTGTGAAAGGATATTGATGGTAATCACACGTATATCCACTACCTGGATGGTCTCAACCAGAGGAATGATCCACCGAAAACCGGGTTGTAGCGTTTTAATGTATTTTCCAAACCTAAATTTTAAGGCTCGTTTGTACTCAAACACGATACGTATCCCCGCAAATAAAACCAAGGTAAGCAGTAGCAAGAACAACACAAAAGGGTTCATTTTTCTATTTTTTTAGTTTCCTTAGAAGTTACAAAAATTCAACGGTTTTAAGAAGGGTTAGCCCCACAAAATCAAACACTTGTCATTGGCTTTTCTATCCAAAAAGAACGTGACGGAATATCCGGATAAAAAGTCAAAGCAAAAGGAAGTGAGATCATCCAAGCGGAGTATTGAAGAAATCCTTAAATTTCTACTTCCGTTGTTGGTTTAACAAAGTCACAAATCATGCAATCCACCAGAAGGTATTCCCTGTATTCCATTATCCGATGGCAACGTTGGATTCTTCTCGGATTGGTAGTACTAATGACTATTCCGGTGGTAGTGTATGACCAACTTCAATGGGAATGGTTGAGAATCCCGTGGCAACCCGTTTCTGTAATAGGTATCGCCATTGCCTTCTATCTCGGTTTTAAGAATAATTCTTCTTACGATCGCCTCTGGGAGGCTCGTAAAATTTGGGGAGGGATAGTTAATGCTTCCCGATCATTCACGGTTATGGCCCGGGATTTTTTGGATACCCAGGCGGCGGCAAAGCTTTACGATAAAAAGGAAATCAGTGCAATACAACAACGTTTGGTATACCGGCAAGTGGCCTGGTTGTATGCCCTGGCCTTGCAGCTGAGAAAACCCAGCAAATGGGAGCACTTTCACAAAGGTGATCAAAAGTTCAGGAAGCTTGCGGATACTGAATTTGATGTTCGCAAATTTGATAAAATACAGCCCTATCTATCGGAGGCGGAGTACGAGTATATTATGCAAAAGGGCAACAAAGCCTCACATCTCCTAAGCCTGCAATCCAAAAACATCATACAACTTCGGGAACAAGGGATCCTGGACGGATTCCTGCATCTACAATTGCAGGAAATGATCACCGAGTTCTATACCCTCATGGGAAAGTCCGAGCGGATCAAGAATTTCCCATTTCCAAGACAGTACGCCGGTATCAATTACTATTTCACTATTCTCTTCGTGTTGCTTTTGCCTTTTGCGATGCTGGGGATCTTTGCCGGAAATTATAACATATGGCTTACCATTCCTTTCTCTGTGGTAGCGGGCTGGGTATTTATTACCATGGAAATGATTGGGGATTACAGTGAAAACCCCTTTGAGGGCTTATATAATGATGTTCCCATTCTTGGAATTTCCAGAAGTATTGAGATCGATATTCGCCAAATGCTAGAAGAAGTGGACCTTCCTGCTCCGGAAAAGCCCATTGGAAACATGAACATTTTGGTATAGTGAAGGTTACGACCTGTGGCTATCTTTTTAGCGGGAAGATACTGCACCCGATGAAATGCATAATTGATCCATTTTCTTGCAGCATATCAGAAATTTCTGCGGATCATCGGCAATTCTTAAGTGTTTTGAAATCAATGCAGTAACTTTTCCTAACCTAAATCTCAATATCCTATAGCCATGAGACTCTACCACTTTTTTGATTCCATTGTTACGCTTTGGACAACAAATCTGCAAAACCAATCAAGAAAAAACACCTTTGACAAAACACCGGCCCTTACTCCTATTCCGGTAATGGCACGGGAAAGAGATTGCCGAGGATCACGACCTTTTTAATAGGTCATCAGAATGTAGTTATAGTAGCTACATAAGAGTGCCCATGTGGACAGCGGGAACACTTGGTCAGTCCATGTTAGCCTAGGGAGCTTACTATGCCCAATCAAAACCTTGAAAATGAATAGCAACGTAAACAAGCCGGAATTCCCCGATAAGCACGATGCTTCCGAAAGAGGCATTGTGCTTTATTTGCTTTTGACTGCACTACTTTATGCGATTACCGTCTTTGGAATTTACACCTATAGATTTCTCTGATCTGCTCTTCTTTTTTCCTACTGAATTCTTAGATCAACTGCAGTTAAAACGCAGTTCATTCCACGTTTTTTGAAGAGGGAAGCCAGTGATTTCCATAGCTACTTTTCCTTTTCCGAAATCAAATTCACGGTACTACGAAATTGATCACGAATCCATTTTTCAGACTGATTGAGGTCATTGCGCTACTACCAGGTTCTCCCTAATTTGCCGCGTTTACATAAGGGTTCGCTTACAAACGTAGCTTAGTATTAACTATAAATTCAAGATCATGAGAAAAGTACTGTTAGGCCTGTTGGCAACCGGACTAGTGTTCCCTATTTGCGCCCAGGTTGAAGAGACTGCCAAACCGGAAGAGTTAACAGAAGTAGTGGTGTACGCTACCAACTACAAGTATCTGCAAAATGTGAAAACCGAGCAGGCGGCGTCCATACCGGTTAAAATGCTAGAGCGTAAAGTAGCAGAATTTGATGTAAAAGCTTCGGGTTATTATCAAGACGACTATGACCTTTATGAAGTTAATTTTTATATCCCGGAGGGCACCATTCTTGCGGCTTATGATAAAGACGGTAAACTACTGCGAACCATTGAGCGATTCAACGATGTTTACTTACCCAAAGCGGTTCAGAAAGCTGTTGTAAAGCGTTTTCCCGGATGGGCTATTACAAAGGACGTATTCCTGGTAGATTACCGTGAGGCCGTAGGGGCCACCAAAAAATACAAACTGAAACTGGAGAATGGCGACAAAATCATACGGGTGAAAATGAGTGAGGACGGTGAATTTCTTTAAGGATATGACTTACAAACGCTTTGTTTGTTCTCCAAAACGTATCCTAAAGTAAGCATTTTACACCCCAAAGGCAGGGGGTCTTCAATAGTTTTGAAAGCCCCCTGCTCTTTAGTACTTCTTTATTGGCCCGTGTTGCAAGCAGTTAGTTTTGGTCTCTAATCCTAATAAATAGTTTAGTATCTACCAGTGCATACGTATTAATAAAAATAACTTGCTTCATTAATCCAATGAAAACGTCTCTTTAGTAACCTGAAGTCATGGATGTCTATGGGCCTTCTTCTGGCAGTAATATGAACAGCATCATTTTTGATCATTCCCTTCAGTTGTAACGTATTTGCATCCAACTTTTCAAAATTAAAGCTGCTTATTTTTTGCCGGGCAATTAGTATGGAATCCATCCCATAATAGATGCTATCGGCAATACCGAGTTCATTGTAAACCTCCTGCATTTTTTCAGCTAGGTCTATGGGATCTCCATACACCCTAAGTACTTTTTTATCAACAGGAACATTTACGAATGCCACACTGTCTTCCTTAAAGCGTACTGCCTCAAGTATTCTATCCCCAATGATAAGTTGGCGCCACCGTAAGGGATCTTCTAACGATAACGTATCTTCATTCACAACGAACGATGTGACATCATAAAGCCCGGAATATTCGGATTTAGCTTGTACCATTTCTTCAGAACGCTTTTGATACTCAATATTCCCAGCAACAGAAAAAATCAGGAAATACCCGATTACCATAATTTTCAACACTGATTTTGAGATGCGCATCCATGGCTTTTGAAATACAGGGGTTTTGATAACTGGGAGCGCAATGGCTTTGCCCGTAAAGAAGAATTGGAATATCCTTTTGGCATCTTTAAGCACTAGAAAAAGTGCTATGAAAAACAAAGCCGTAGGATATAGTTTAGCATGCACATCATAGCTGTAGTTCACAGCTATCACATTGGCAAGCGTTCCCATGGTGATGATTGCACCAAGCGTCGTTGTTCTACGAAATAACAGGAGTAATGATGCACTTTCTGCTATGCCCATAAATACGTTGTATTCATACGAATACCCAAAAAAAGCCCAGGCCAAATGCATGGGTGACATGTCCCCCAACTGTGTTGTCAAGGTATAATACCCAAGATCGGGAAATTGCAACTTAAAAAATTTATACAGCGCAAAAAGAAACATGGTGAAAGCCAGATAATAGCGTAGGATAGCCGTGGACCAATAATAAAGCACGCGATAATCCTGGCGTTTTCTATCGAGCAAACTCCAAACGATAGTTCCCAAAACAGCCACGACAGCCATCGTGAAATACAACAAATACACATAGGTCCTGTCGTTATGTTCCCCATCGTAGGGAGATATTATGAGGTAGGGAATTTGAAATACATTTTTTCCTACCCAGGAAATAACGCCATCCAATAGGGTGGAGAGCGGACCGTAGTAGTATAGTTTGGACAAAACAGGATTAACGGACCAGTCCAGAAAAATGATAAACAGGATAAAAAATAGGGTAACAAAACGAAATGCAATTTTTTGATAGCGCTTCCAGGACGGAGACGTTGCGGCTATTCTTTTCATGGCATCTTCATTTGCCTTCATAGTATGGTATTCAAGATTAATTCATTTAATGGTGTTTAGTAGCTCAGTAGCCCTTGATAGCTAAAATTGTAGGTTTTAGTTGATAGGCTTAAGCCTTCAATCGTTTCCATTATAGCTTGACATTCTCCCTCGTGGCCACGCCTGCCCATCCACTCCATTAGGCTGTTGTTCCCAAAATAAGCATCCCTATCGTCATAAAACCATACCAGGGTCATTGTACCATAGGCTCCCAAAGCCCCACGGTTACTTTCAAGCGGATAGGGATATTCTACTTTCTTTAGTAAAGCCACCAATTTTCGCATGGCACTATCATAACCCTCTATATTTTGGGGGGGTACTTGGCGTTCTACCATAGTAGCCAGGGGAAATTCTGAGACGGATATCTCCCGTACTGTACTCCAGGGAAGCAACATCTGAATTAGGCAGTTTTTATCGATCACAATGTTTCGTTGTTTTAAAGCGTCTAAGATGACATCAAAAGCTTCTCCCTCCCCTTTTTCATGGAAGCCCTTTCTATAGCTATCAAGCGTTAGCGCGTCTGAAATACCGCTGCTGAAATTAACGATAAGGTATTGGTCGGTATCGCTTTTGTAGGTAAGCCAATCATACTCCTCTTCAAGTTCTACTTGTTTCGATAATTTGCTGAGGGCATACATATCCCTTTCAAAATTGGGAACATCTTCTGGCGAAACCGTTAACAACGTCAATTGAGAGTAGATTTCAATATCATCCTGCTGAATGGATTTTTGGCCATGTAACATAATGGCGCTGAATGCAGCAAACAAGCAAACAATACTAGTTTTAAGCATGGCGTATATTTTAGTGTATCCGTTGTTGTATTTTCCCATTTTTAATCACAGTAGTAATGGCTAATGTATTTTCAATCGCTTCCAGGGGATTCTTATCTAAAAGCACCATATCCGCCAATTTTCCTACTTCAATAGAGCCCAATTCATGATCTACGGCCAGCATTTTTGCGGCATTCAGCGTCCACATTTTAAGAATATCAAGGGGTTGCATCCCGCCCATTTCCAACAATTGCATTTCTTCATGAAGGCTATATCCGTGAAAATTAAAATCGTTTCCGGTATCCGTTCCCAACACCATATTGAAGCCCTTATCATAAAGGAATTGGATATCCTGCACCTGTGGCGTCATTAGAACAGGAAGGTGGTCTTCGGTCAGTCCATAGGATTCTTTATACATATTCAGATATGCGGTCGCAAACCATTTTGATTTTTCCGTTACCCTTTTGCGCATTGCCTGGTACTCTGGGAGCAAGCTTTTACTTTCAAACCAATCGGGATATAAAGGATACCAGAAGGATTTATCGATCATCAAAGTGGTCACCCAGGAAGGATCTCTTTTCCTGAATTCGGACAATAACTGAACCTGAATACTATTATTTGGATTCAAATCTACACCAGTAAAATGGACCAGGTTCTGCACTCCCGCACGAATGGCCATTGCCAGCTCCTCGTTGTCACTGACATGGGCAAATACTTCCAAATCGTATTTTTCTGCTTCTTTTACTGTCTTTTCTACAAATTCAAAAGGCATACGTTCTACAAAAGGAGGATGGGGGCCATCTTCGATAGTGAGCTTGATGCCGGTATTGGGGTGTTGGGCTACACGTTGTACCAGCCCTTCGATCTGTAGCGTATCCTTAAGATAGAAAATCGATTCCCCATCCCGCCATTGATTACTAGGATAGGTTTTGGACGGGTGCCTCCCCTCCATCGAAAAATGCTGACTGGTATGAAACACTCTTGGAGCGGGAATGCTGTCCTGTTCACCGTGTTCCCGCATTTCAGCATAATACGCATCAGTGCAAAGGCTTCCCCCGGTGATGAATACCGAGGTTACCCCATAGTGCATAAATTTTGGGAAATCCTTTTGATAGTCAATAGTATGGATATGACAGTCAAAAAGACCGGGAATCAGGTATTTTCCAGAACCGTTTAAGTAGGTATTCGATTTACCTTTCAACGCTTTGGCAAGGGCTTTGATTTTGCCCTCTTTTATACCGACGGAGATTACCTCTTTCAGTGGGCTCCCAGTACCGTCAATAAGATTTACATTGGAGATGATCAAATCGTATTCGGTAGCCGGCTCCGGGCGGCAGCCAAAGCCGAGAAGGATCATCATCAAAACGCCAAGTCGCTTCATTTGGTAACAATATAAAAGATTCTACAAAAAGAAGTTTAGCCCGATTGCGCTATACACGGTGTTGGCTAAAGCTTTGTTTTTTAATTGATGGTATCCATATCATTACTATCTCAACGGTAATTAAAGGAACCAACGAAAATATCCATTCGTTAACTGTTCTTTGTACCTCCGTATCATTAATTGGACTGTACAGAAAATCCAAAGGCAGTAGTTGATATAGCCGAATGAAAACAAAGGCCAGAGCACAGGTATAACTTCTAATCATAAATTGTCTATGGGCGATACTATTTTTTCTCTTAATTGATATCCATGCTAAAGAAGTGGCTAAAAGAAACAATATTGATAATAAGACCAATGAATAGCGACAGCCAATACAATCATAAATTAGTGAAAGTCGAAAAGCAGAAATTCCGGCAATTAAGGATCCAATGATGTATAGCTTACCGGCAACTCTATGGTAGGAGATATATTTTTTACGAATTGAAGGCCAAAACTGAATAGGTCCCAGGAAGAGGGAGAAAGTTGCCCCAATCATGTGTGAAATGAACCAAATTTGATTTTCAAATAAAGTAGATCCAAATCTTTCATTCCTGTATCCAAAAAAATATCCAAGAGTATTATAAAAATAGAAGTAGGCTGAAACGGAAATGATCAATGTCCAGAAAATGATCAGTAAGAATTTTTTTGTTTTCATTGGAAATCTATATAACCGGCTCCAGCTTTAAACAAGAACCATTCAGGCGTAATCAAATTTGTTTGTACCACACGAATGTAACCGTACGGCAGGGGTTGGACTAAGCACAGGGATAGGCAATGTCATTTGTTTTACTACCGGTTTATTTTAGGTTCTTGTTGGGTGGCACAATGAATGCCTCCACCAAACAGGTTTATTTCTTTTGCTTTAAACCCAATTATTTTTCTATTGGGGAAGTATTTTTTAAGGATACTCACCATGTTTTCATCTTTTAGCTTTTCTGATTCTGGCATGCCTTCTTCCCAATATTGTGCTACCAATACAGCACCATTTGTCACAAGGTAATTGGCATAGCTCATTGCTGGTACCACCAATATTGTTTCAACTTCCTTAGACAGACCTTCCTTGTGGAGTTCTTCCAAACCTTGCGGTGTCCAATACGAAATAGGAATCGGAAACGAGTGCAGACCTAGGTCAGGTGAAGGGATCTCAACAAGGGTAAAAGGTTTACCATTGACCCTTCGCTTTTCTTTGAGCTGCCTCAAGTACCCCTGAAATATTTCATAGTCATGTCTTGCGATTGGATTCTTATCCCTATCCTCCTCTGAAATAGTAGTGACGAAAATCGTACTGTCGTTAGCAAATCGTGCCACTGCATCAATATGTCCACCTGGTGCATAACCCCAGTAATTATCGACTTTCAATCCGTTTTTTTCAATCAAAGGAATGCCTTCCAACCAAATCATTTGTTTTTTACCGTACATTTTAAGAATCCCTTCTTCTATTTCTTCGATGGAAAATGCTTCTTGGTTATGCCTTAACGCATAGTCTTTTATTGATAAGACCGATTGATGGCTCACTTCAAGGGCACCTCCATCATAACTTAAAGGCCCGTTTTGGATTTCGTAGCCAAACCTAACCGCTAGACTGTCATCAACTGCTTTTCTCAAAGCAATATCAGATATTCGCTTTACAGCGTTGGAATCAATTCCTTGCCAGTTTGCCATTTTAAGCTGTCTGCCGTTAGAAAGGAAAAGAGGCCCTGGGTCCCTGACAAAATAGGTAATTTGAGGATGGACAATGGTCGTTACCTTCGATGTGTCCACTGCCATCTCATGTAAACTTTCCATAAAAACGTTGGCCAGCGAATCCCTGTAGGTCAATATTTTTATGGGAACGTGATTATGAAGTACATCAACCAATTGCAATCGTGTTTCGATTTGATTAGCGGCTCGATCAAACTCCCATTGATCATGTATGGAGATCCATATCGCTTGTTGAGGCTCCCATTCAGGAGGATAGTTAAAAGGGCTGTCCTTTTTTTCCACGATTGAACAACCACTTAAAATCGCTAATGCAATGAATATCCGAAGTGTATTTTGCATGATTGGTGTATTTAAGGTAACTACGGCATATTGGCAATCTATAGCATCATAATTAATTCATTAGCTCAAATCGAAAATTCCGGCAACGCTATGGTAAGAGCTTTTTTTTAATTTAGGGCCAAAACTCATTTAATCTACACTGATTCAGGGTATTAAGAATGTTGAAGCTGATCATCAATGCTAATTAGATTCGAAACAAGGCCCTAGTTTGGGCAATTGGCTAGCCACCATTTGGGAACCGCCAACACCCAATGTGGTGAAAAAATCACATTCCGTAACGTTGATAGTGTTCCAACCACTAAGATCTTGACCGAAGGAAGTCGCCAAATATAATGTTCTATCCATATTCTCAACACTACTGACATCCCAGTTACCAATGTCTTGATTGAATAGTGCGGTATTTTCGAACATGGCCTGCATG
>JANQRG010000023.1 GCA_028284665.1 Croceivirga sp. | reverse complement strand
GTACTGCCACACCAGGTGGGAGAGTAGGTCGCCGCCTTCCTTGTCACGTTCTACGTGATTTGAAAGCACTTATCATTTTATGGTAGGTGCTTTTTTTATTTATGTATTCGTGTGGATTTTACTCTAAACTCTCGGTAAATCCCCTTCGCCTTTAAGGGGTAAATTTGACGTTCCCGTCAAGTAAGCATCTACGTGGTGGGCCGCTTGCCTGCCCTCGGATATGGCCCATACAATAAGGGATTGCCCCCTTCTTTGATCTCCGGCAACAAAAATCCCTGGCACATTGGTTACATAATTGCTTTCGGAGGCCTTAATATTGGTCCGGCCGTCTATTTCCAATCCCAATTGTTCTGACATAGTGGTTTCTGAACCGGTAAAGCCCAAAGCAAGTAAGGCTAATTCACATTTCCATGTTTTTTCCGTGCCAGGGATTTCTTTTAATAGTGGTGTATTGTTAGTGTCAAATGTCCACGTTACCTCAACGGTGGTTAATCCTTTCAAATTACCTTTTTCATCACCGAGAAATTCTTTTGTCGCAATGCTAAATACCCGTTCCGCTCCTTCTTTATGGGAAGAACTGGTCCGCAGACGCATCGGCCAGAAGGGCCAGGGTTGATTAGTAGGCCGATCGGTGGAAGCCATGGGCATGATTTCAAAATTGGTAACTGAATTGGCTCCTTGCCGAAATGCTGTTCCAATACAATCAGAACCGGTATCGCCCCCTCCTATTACAATAACATCCTTATCAGAAGCTAGGATTTCTTCACCCGAAATGGTTTCCTGGGCGACACGGTTGTTGCTTTGAGGAAGATAGTTCATGGCCTGTACCACCCCTTTCAGATCAGAACCGGGAATAGGCAATTTCCGTGATACCGTAGCTCCACCACAAAGAACAACAGCATCAAAATCAGATTTCAATGTGGTTGCCGGAATATCTATGCCAATATGTACTCCGGTTTTGAAAATGATCCCCTCTTCTTCCAATATAGCGAGCCTACGATCAATAAGGTGCTTTTCCAGTTTAAAGTCGGGAATTCCGTACCGCAATAATCCACCAATTTTTTCATCCCGCTCAAATACCGTAACCTGGTGTCCTGCCCTGTTCAATTGTTGTGCTGCTGCCAGACCGGCTGGCCCGGACCCTACTACTGCTACTTTTTTGCCCGTCCGTTGGGAAGGTGGGTTGGCGCTTATCCAACCGTTCTTAAAAGCAGTTTCTGCAATGTTTTTCTCAATATTCTCGATAGCGACAGGATCTTCGTTAATGCCTAAAACACAAGCCTCTTCGCAAGGTGCCGGGCATAGTCGTCCCGTGAATTCGGGAAAATTATTGGTCGCATGCAGAATTCTTGAGGCCTTTTCCCACTTTCCCTGATAGACCGCATCGTTGAAATCCGGAATCAAATTACCCAAAGGGCATCCACTATGGCAAAACGGGATGCCACAATCCATACAACGTGCTCCCTGGTCTTTAAGGTCGTTTTCTTTTAAGGGCTGGGTAAACTCATTAAAATGCTGTATTCTTTCTTGAACAGGAGTATAGGCTTCATCCTTGCGCTCGTACTCCATAAATCCTGTGATCTTTCCCATGATTCCTGCTTTAAATCGTTTCCATTTTTTCTTTTTCCAATCGAAGTAATGCCTGTCGGTATTCTTCCGGGAATACCTTTACAAACTGCGGTAGATAGCTCTCCCAATTTTCAAGAATACGCTGTGCCAATGGACTTAGCGTAGCATTGTAGTGTTTTTCTATTAGGTCTTTTAACACTTCAATATCCTCGTCTTCGGATACTTCGAGCAAATTCAATGCAGCGTTGTTGCACTTCCTTTTAAATGTGTCCTGCCCATCAAGGACATATGCAATTCCACCACTCATTCCTGCACCAAAATTTCGTCCTACCTCGCCTAATACTACAGCAATACCTCCCGTCATATATTCGCACCCATGATCGCCAATACCTTCAACAACCGCAAGGGCTCCGGAGTTACGGACACAAAAACGTTCTCCTGCCTTTCCGTTGATGTAGGCTTCTCCTGAGGTAGCCCCGTAAAGGGTTACATTTCCTGTTATAATATTGTCTTCTGGGATAAATGTTGACTTCTCTGGGACCTTGATGATCAATTTTGCTCCTGACAGCCCCTTTCCCAAGTAGTCATTGGTGTTGCCATTAACGATCATGGTTAGTCCTTTGGTGGCGAAAGCGCCAAAGCTTTGACCAGCTGAACCTGTAAAATTGAGTTTTAGTGTATTGTGGGGTAGCCCTTCAGCGCCATAGTTTTTTGAAATTTCGTTGCTGACAATGGCCCCGACTGCTCTATCGGTATTGTGAATTGGAAAGTCTAAAGTAGTTTTCTCTTTCCGGAAAAGCGCCGGATGTGCTTTGGCAATGATCTCAAACTCCATGGACTTTTCTACATCATGTAACTGGTTTTCCGTGTTGTAAACTTTGGTCCCTTCGGGTGATGTAATCTGATGTAAGATCGGACTGAGATCAATACCCTTTGCCTTATAATGGGCAATGGCCTTTTGGCGATCTAGTTTTTGTACCTGACCCACCATTTCATTCACCGTTCGGAACCCGAGTTGCGCCATGATCTCCCGGAGTTCCCGGGCAACGAAATACATGTAGTTTACTACATGCTCAGGTTTCCCCTGGAATTTCTTTCGTAACTCAGGGTTTTGCGTCGCTATTCCAACCGGGCAGGTATTTAAATGACAAACGCGCATCATAACACAACCTGAAGCTACCAGAGGAGCAGTTGCAAACCCAAACTCTTCAGCGCCCAGAAGGCAGGCAATGGCCACATCCCTTCCTGTTTTTAACTGGCCGTCACATTCCAGAGCTACCCGGTTGCGGAGATTGTTCATTACCAGGGTTTGCTGCGCTTCAGCAATCCCCAATTCCCAGGGTAATCCGGCATGCTTTAAAGAAGTAAGGGGAGAAGCCCCGGTACCTCCATCGTATCCTGAGATCAAAATCACATCGGCTTTAGCCTTTGAAACTCCAGCCGCAATAGTGCCAACACCCACCTCAGATACGAGCTTTACATTGATCCTTGCCGCTCTATTAGCAGATTTTAGGTCATAGATCAACTGTGAGAGATCTTCAATGGAATAGATATCGTGATGGGGAGGGGGAGAGATCAAGCCAACGTAAGGCGTAGAATTTCTGGTCTTCGCTATTGATGGGTTTACTTTTGGCCCCGGCAATTGCCCTCCTTCTCCGGGTTTGGCCCCTTGTGCCATTTTAATTTGTATTTCTTTGGCATTGGTCAGGTAATTTGAGGTAACACCAAATCTTCCGGAAGCCACTTGCTTTATAGCACTATTGCGCCAATCACCCGTCTGATTTCTATAAAAGCGTTCGGCATCTTCCCCGCCTTCCCCGGAATTGCTCTTGCCTCCTATACGATTCATCGCAATAGCAAGATTTTCGTGGGCTTCTTTGCTGATGCTTCCGTACGACATCGCCCCGGTTTTAAAGCGTTTTACGATTTCCGTCCAGGACTCCACTTCCTCCAGCGGAATGGGATCGTAATTCGAAAATTCCAGAAGCCCCCGAATGGTCATTAGGTTTTTGGATTGTTCATTGACCAGTTCAGCAAATTCTTTGTAGGTCTTTGGTTCATTATTCCGTACCGCTTTTTGCAATTTGGCAACGCTAAGCGGATTAAACATATGCTTTTCACCGTCCCTTCTCCATCGATATTCCCCCCCGATTTCCAAATCGAGATTAGCCGCAACTTCATCTCTTTGGAAAGCTTTTTGGTGCCGTTTCGCGATTTCCTTCTCTATTTCATACAACCCAATGCCCTGGATCCGTGTTGGTGTGTTGGGGAAATAATAATCCACCACCTTGGTGTTGATACCAATGCATTCAAACAATTGAGAGCCTCGATATGAATTTAAGGTGCTGATACCAATTTTGTTCATCACTTTTAGAATGCCTTTTCCAACCGCCTTATTGTAGTTGTTAATGGCGTTTTCAAAGGAAAGGCCCGAAGCAGGGTTTTCCTGTATTTGCTTTCCGATAATCTCGTTGACCAAATACGGATTTATCGCACTTGCCCCAAAACCAAACAACAAAGCAAAATGATGTACCTCACGCGGCTCGGCAGATTCTACAATGATGCTCAACCGGGAGCGTTTACCCATTTTCCGAAGGCCACTATTCACATAAGAACAGGATAGCAGGGCAGGTATAGCTGCCATTTCCTTACTGACCATACGGTCGGATAGGATGATGATATTTGTTTCGTTATCAACAGCTTGAGAAGCCTCTTGTAAAATACGTTCCAGGGCATCTTCCAGTCCGTTGTGTCCCCTGGAGGCTTCATATAATGTAGATATGGAAACCACGTTGTAGTTGGGACTGCGATCATAGTTTTTGATCTTGTCCAGGTCCTCTTTGGAAATAACAGGATTTTGGATCTTGAGTTTTCGGCAATGCAATTCATTGATTTCAAAGATGTTCCGATCACTTCCAAGGGTAAGGCTAATGTCGCAAATCAGTTCTTCACGGATGCCGTCCAGGGGAGGATTGGTCACCTGGGCAAATAACTGCTTGAAATAGTTGTACAGTAATTGTGGTCGCTCCGATAACACGGCTATTGGAGTATCTGCACCCATTGAGCCAATAGGTTCTTTCCCATTTGTGGCCATAGGCATGATTATAGTATCAATGTCTTCACGGGTATAGCCGAAGGCTTTCGTGCGGGTGGCCAGTGGGAATTCACCCAGGAAAACAGGACATTCATTGTACGGAATATCCTTTAGATGCACTAAATTATCTTTTAGCCATTTTTGATACGGGTGTCTTTTCGCAATAGCTTCTTTAATTTCCTCATCATTTACGATCCTGCCCTCTTCCATGTTTACCAGAAACATTTTACCAGGTTCCAAACGACCGTGGTATTCAATTGCCTCAGGAGCTACATCCACAACCCCGGTTTCCGAGGACATGATAACATATCCATTTTTGGTTACTGAATATCGCGAAGGACGTAGTCCATTCCGGTCAAGGACCGCACCGATGTAATTGCCATCCGTAAAGGGAATAGATGCCGGGCCATCCCAGGGTTCCATAAGGCAGGAGTTGTATTCGTAGAAAGCGCGCTTACTTGCAGACATTTCCGGATTCTTTTCCCATGCTTCAGGAACTAACATCATCATTACCTCCGGAAGCGACCTTCCAGTCATTAATAGTAGTTCCACGACCATGTCCAGGCAGGCAGAATCGGATTTACCCGGTAAGACCACCGGTAATATGTTTTTGATCTCGTCGCCAAACCAATCGCTTTTCAACAGCTCTTCTCTGGAGTGCATACGCGCGACATTCCCACGTAGCGTATTGATCTCCCCATTATGGCACATATAGCGGAAGGGCTGTGCCAGATCCCAGGTGGGAAAGGTATTTGTAGAAAACCGCTGATGAACTAATGCCAGGCGTGTCACTACTCTGGGGTCTTTGAGATCTTCATAATAACGACTAATGTCTTTAGGCATCAATAATCCCTTGAAGATGATAACTTTTTGAGAGAGGCTTGGAGTGTAGAAAAAGCCCTGTTGGGATAGTTTGGAGGCATTGATTTCATGCTCAGTTACTTTTCTGGCAATGAACAATTTGAGATTGAAGTGAAACGCATCCTCGGAAGCCCCTTTCCCAATAAATAATTGCTTTACAAAGGGTTCCGTTTTCTTGGCGATCTGGCCGGGAACAGATTTATTCACCGGAACGTCACGCCATCCCAGGATATCGAGGCCTTGTTTCAGAATATTTTTTTCAAAAGTGCTGATGCAGTAGTCCCGTTGATTTCCTTTCTGCGGCAGGAACACATTTCCCGTCGCATACGTTCCCTGTTCCGGAAGTTCGAAAGCGCAGACACTTTTGAAAAAATCGTGAGGGATATCAATAAGGATGCCGGCACCATCTCCGGTTTTGCCATCGGCACTTACTGCGCCACGATGTTCCAGCTTATCCAAGATCTCCAGAGCCTTATGGATAATGTCATTGGACCGTTTTCCTTCAAGGCTGCAAATAAAACCTGCCCCGCAGTTATCATGTTCAAATTCCGGCAAATACAACCCTTGTTTCTTCCAACTCATCGTTACGACATTTTCTCAAATATATCCTAATCAATGAATTATGTGTAGAAAAAGTTGTTAAACGTAAAAGGATTTTCAACTTTAATAAAAAAGTGTTGAAAAAAATATAGTGTTAAGATATTGCAAAATGATTTTTACGGATTTGTAAAAAGTGCTGTCCCTTTTTTAAAGGGCGTACTAAAATGAGGGTAAAATGAATGAAAACCTATTTTTTGCCATGGCGACCCCTGATTTAATAAAGGGCTTGTTGCAAAAAAGATTCTTTTTTCCTAAAATCAGTTCTAATTTGAGGGGGTTAGTCTCTTAAAATACTTCTTGAGATTACAATTTTTTGTATTTCAGAAGTGCCCTCATAGATTTGTGTAATTTTCGCATCACGCATCAGGCGTTCTACATGATAGTCTTTAACAAACCCGTTACCACCGTGGATCTGAACGGCTTCTACTGCAACCTCCATAGCGGTTTCGGCTGCATATAGCTTGGCCATAGCTCCAGAGAGGTCATAGTTATTACCGGCATCTTTATCCCATGCCGCTTTGTATACCAGGTGCCGGGCCGCCTGGATTTTGGTGTGCATATCGGCCAGCTTGAAAGCTATAGCCTGGTGGTTGGCGATCTCTGTTCCGAATGCCTTGCGTTCTTTGGAGTATTTTAAGGCTAACTCATAAGCGCCAGCAGCTATTCCAAGGGCTTGGGCAGCGATACCAATACGGCCACCGGCCAATGTTTTCATGGCAAACTTGAATCCGAAGCCATCCTCCCCGATTCGGTTTTCCTTGGGAACTTTTACATCATTAAAGATCAGGGAGTGTGTGTCACTTCCCCGGATGCCTAACTTGTTTTCTTTTGGACCAATCTCAAAACCTTCCATTCCTTTTTCCACGATCAAGGCATTGATCCCTCTATGGCCTTTTTCTACATCGGTTTGTGCAATAACCAAATACACCTCTGCAGAGTTACCATTGGTAATCCAATTTTTGGTGCCATTAAGAATATAATGGTCTCCCATGTCTTTGGCTGTGGTCTTTTGTGAGGTGGCATCACTTCCCGCTTCCGGCTCGGACAGGCAAAAAGCACCGATGATCTCACCAGAAGCCAGGCGGAGTAGGTATTTTTCCTTTTGTTGTTCTGTGCCGTAGGTTTCTAATCCCCAACATACCAGGGAGTTATTTACCGATACAATTACGGAGGCAGAGGCGTCCACTTTAGAGAGTTCTTCCATCACCAGGACATACGAGAGGGTATCCAATCCGCTTCCATTGTATTTTGCATCTACCATCATTCCCATAAAGCCCAGTTCTCCCATTTTTTTCACCTGCTCTTCCGGAAATTTTTGAGCATCATCACGTTCAATAACCCCGGGGAGTAGTTCATTCTGGGCAAAATCACGCGCTGCTTGTTGAATCATTTGTTGTTCTTCCGAAAGGGTGAAATCCATAGCTGTTGAATAATTGATAATAACAGGCTACAAAGATAACGTTTGAGTAGGGATTTTTTAAGAAAATCGCCTTGAAACAGAGAATTGGATAAAATAAAAAAGTGGTTTTGCTATTTGGTAGTTTCTTGGGGCAATCCTTATATTTAACTTGTTCCGAAAGTGCCTTTTTAAAAATTTGCAATTTAGCGAGGCACGGTCTGGCAAACTACTAAACCAACTGAATATATGGAAACCATAGTAATCATTGTCTTTCTAGCCGGATATCTGGCAATTACCTTAGAACACAACCTTAAAATTGACAAGCTTATCCCAGCCCTGGCAATGATGGCCATTTTATGGGCAATCATTGCGCTAACCCATATGGATGTTTTCGAGGTCAATGCACAGCTAAAAGAGCTGGAGCCCACCCATATTGACGAGATACTGCTCCACCACCTGGGGAAAACAGCGGAAATACTGGTGTTTTTACTAGGTGCGATGACCATTGTGGAGATCATTGATTATTTTGACGGTTTTGCAACCATCAAGGGATATATTCGAACCAGAAGTAAGCGTAAGTTGCTTTGGATCTTTTCAATTCTAGCCTTTATCCTTTCCGCAATAATTGATAACCTTACCGCAACGATAGTGCTTGTGACCATATTGCAAAAGGTCATCAAAGACAGGGAGACCCGGTTGTGGTTTGCCGGTCTTATTGTGATCAACGCCAATGCCGGAGGGGCATGGTCTCCTATTGGCGATGTAACGACCACCATGCTTTGGATAGCAGGTAAAGTTGAAGCGGGTTCATTGGTAGTTAGGGTACTGCTGCCTTCTATTATTTGTATGATCGTACCCACGGTTGTAGCCATGCGATTTAAAGCATTTAAAGGAGAGGTAGATGTGGAAGAAAAGCAGGAAGTACTGAAATCCAAATTTGGCCCTACCATGTTGTATCTGGGACTCGGTTCCATTGTTTTTGTTCCCTTTTTTAAGACGATAACCCATTTGCCGCCTTATGTGGGGATGATGCTCTCCCTGGCCGTGGTAGCTACGTTTGCCGAGATCTACAGCAACGCGAAGTTTGCCATCAGCTCTGCTGTGGATGAAGAACATCATGAAACAGCACACCACAGTCCGGTACATTCCGCTTTAACACGGATAGAACTTCCCAGTATTCTGTTTTTCCTGGGGATTTTGTTGGCTGTTGCGGCCTTAGAGTCTTTGGGTATCCTCTTCAATTATGCAGAGCAACTCAATGAGGCCATTCCCCAGACGGACATAGTGGTAATGCTTTTGGGGATTGGATCAGCCATAATTGATAACGTTCCTTTGGTGGCAGCCAGTATGGGGATGTTCTCTGAGGGGCCGGATCATCCGTTATGGCATTTTATTGCGTATTCTGCCGGTACAGGAGGCAGTATGTTAATAATCGGTTCCGCTGCCGGGGTAGTGGCCATGGGGATGGAAAAAATAGACTTTTTCTGGTATCTTAGGAAAATAGCCTGGTTGGCCTTTATCGGTTTCGTCGCCGGGGGGCTCTGCTTTATAGCAATGCGGGATTTTTTATTTTAATATACTTTATTCCGTAAATCCCCGTTATTATTGCAATAAAATTGGGGATCACTTATGAGTTTACTTCAAGATCAGGCTACTGCTGATGAGATCATAGCAGATATTTCAGAAGAGAAAACACTTTCGGTAATTGATTTGATCATTAACGGAGGCGCGGCAAGTACTATTATTGTGATTGTGCTTTTCGTACTGCTTTTTGTAGCACTTTATATCTATTTTGAGCGCACTTTTGCTATCAGCGCCGCATCAAAGATTGACAAAAACTTCATGAATCAGATCCGGGATCACGTGATGAATGGAAAACTGGAGGCAGCCAAGTTGTTATGTGCGCAAACCGATTCTCCGGTAGCGCGATTAACTGAAAAAGGTGTGGCACGTATCGGAAAACCTTTGGATGACATTAATACCGCCATAGAAAACGCTGGTACCCTGGAGGTGTATAAACTGGAAAGGAATGTAAACGTTTTGGCCACAGTAGCGGGAGCTGCTCCAATGATAGGGTTCCTTGGTACTGTAATTGGTATGATTTTGGCATTCCATGAAATGGCAAGCAGTGGGGGACAGGCCGAAATGGGGTCTTTAGCCTCTGGGATCTACACGGCCATGACTACAACTGTCGCTGGGTTAATTGTGGGTATTATTGCATACATTGGATACAACCACTTGGTGAACCGAACCGATAAAGTAGTGCATAAGATGGAAGCGAATGCGGTAGAATTTTTGGATTTGTTGAACGAACCGGTTTAAGAACACGTGAAGCTAAAAGGAAGAAATAAGATAAGTCCGGAATTTAGCATGTCTTCAATGACGGACATTGTTTTTTTACTGCTGGTCTTTTTTATGTTGACTTCCAATGCTCCAAATGCATTGGACTTATTGCTACCCAAAGCCAAGGGCAAGTCAACGAATACGCAAAATGTTTCGGTCACGATCGACAAGAATCTGAACTATTTTGTGAACAACCAGCAGATTAACGGAGAGTACATTGAAATTGAATTAAAGAAAGCACTTGAAGGCCAGGAAAAGCCTACCATTATTCTTAGGGCGGAGGAAAGCGTCGCTATCCGCGAAGCCGTAAACGTAATGGACATTGCCAATCGGAACAGTTACAAGGTAATTCTGGCGGTGCGACCCCGATAATGTCGTTTTTAGATACGAGACACAAAAAGAAATCCTTTACAGTTACTACCCTGCTCCTAAGCATTTTGGTATTACTGCTATTTTATATTGGACTTACCTATCTGGACCCTCCCGAGGAAAAGGGGATTGCGGTGAATTTCGGGACCATGGATTTTGGAAGTGGCAACCAGCAGCCGAGACAGAAGATACGATCGGAACCCAAACAACGTCCTGAACAACCTGCCACAACGCAGTCTGAGGAACCTAAAGAGATCGTTGAGGAAAAAACAGTACCAAAGGAAAGCGCTAAGCAAGAACAGCCTACGGAAAAGGTGTTGACCAGTGAAGATCCCGAGGCGATCAAACTTCGCCAGCAGCAAGCCGCTGAGCAAAAAGCTGCCGATGCTGCTAAAAAAGCGCAGGAAGAAGCGGATAGGAGGGAGCGTGAGCGACAAGCTGCGGAAGAACGTTTGCGTCAGGAACAGGACGCCAAAAAGGCCAAGTTAGACGCGCTTATGGGCGGAATAGGAAAGTCCGACGGTAATGATACGGGAAGTGAAGGGGATGACGATAGGACGGGTGATAAAGGAAGTCCGCAAGGAAATCCCTATGCTACCTCATATTATGGTGCACCGGGCACCGGAGGCGGTGGCTATGGTCTTAGTGGAAGGTCTTTGGTAAGTCAGGGAAAGGTGCAGCAAGAATGTAATGAAGAAGGTCGGGTAGTGGTGCGTATTGTAGTGGATCGCAATGGGAAAGTGATCAAGGCAACACCGGGAGTGAAAGGTACCACTAACAATGCGCCCTGTCTTTTAGAACCCGCCCAAAAAACTGCTTTTTTACATCAGTGGAATTTGGACGCCAAAGCCCCAAATCAACAAGTTGGGTTTGTGGTAGTGAATTTTAAATTGGGGCAGTAGTGACCTACAAAGCTACCCTGGACTGGATGTTTGCCCAACTTCCGATGTACCAAAACAAAGGAATTACTGCGTTTAAGGGGAAACTGGAGAACACCATCGCTTTTGCAAATTATCTTGGGAATCCGGAGAAGCGGTTTAAAAGTATTCATATCGCCGGGACCAATGGAAAAGGCTCGAGCAGCCATATGCTGGCTTCTATTCTTCAGGAAGCAGGCTATACCACGGGCTTGTATACCTCTCCTCACTTAAAGGATTTTAGAGAGCGTATCAGGATCAACGGAAAAATGGTGGGAAAGGATGTCGTAAAGGACTTCATTGCGAAGCACCGCCCTTTTTTGGAACAGTATCAGCTTTCTTTTTTTGAAATGACCGTAGGCATGGCATTCCAGTATTTTGCAGCACAGCAAGTAGACATCGCTGTTGTGGAAGTGGGACTTGGAGGGCGGTTGGATTCTACCAATATCATTACCCCCGAAGCTTGCCTTATTACCAATATAGGGTATGACCATCAGGAGATTTTAGGTGATACCCTGCAGAAGATCGCTATGGAAAAGGCAGGGATTATAAAAAGGAATGTTCCTGTGATCATAAGTGAACGTCAGAAGGAAACAGCAACTATATTCAGGATGATTGCCGGCCAGAAAAGAGCGCCCATCCTCTTTGCAGAGGATCAGGACTTCCCGAACTATACAACCGATCTTCTAGGGCAGTATCAGCGGAAAAACATAAAGGGGGTGGTAAGCTGTCTACGTCAATTAAAGCATTTTGATATCCCTGAAGTTGCTATTGAAAAGGGATTGGAGAAAGTGACCCAAAATACCGGTCTTTTAGGGAGGTGGCAACAATTGCAGACCCAACCAAAGGTCATTTGTGATACAGCACATAATACCGAGGGATTGCAATTGGTGATCCAACAGCTTAAACAGCAAAAGTACCGGCAGTTGCATTTGGTTCTGGGATTTGTGAATGATAAAAATGTCAAGGAACTGCTGGTGCTATTTCCACCGGAGGGGCATTATTATTTTGTGACCCCTAAAGTAGCTCGCGGAATGAAAGCAGCACAGGTGCAGGAGATGGCGGCAACACTAGGCTATCGGGGCAATAGCTATGCCCGAGTAAAAGATGGACTGAAAAAAGCACTGACCCGTGCAAATAAGGACGATTTGGTGTTTGTTGGAGGGAGTACTTTTGTAGTGGCAGAGGTGGTTTAAATATTTTTACAATTGCTTAGGTATCCCAAAAAAACATCCTATATTTGCACTCCAATTTTGGGTTCTTAGCTCAGTTGTCCGCCCGGCCAAGCCATTCGGACAGGCCCACCCGGATGAAAGGAGTCATCCGTTCGGACGGGGTTCAGAGCAAAGATAGAAGAGGGTTCTTAGCTCAGTTGGTTCAGAGCACCTGCCTTACAAGCAGGGGGTCACTGGTTCGAATCCAGTAGGACCCACATCAAGCAGAAAACCTGCGCTGGAAAGCGCGGGTTTTTTGTTTTCCGAAAATGTCAAGCCGGGTTGTGCACGTGGGTGCTGGGAAGTGACACCTTTCGCAGCAGTAAGACAATGTGACAAGGTGCGAAGTTTCAAACTTCGCATAGCTGGATGAAGCCCACAATAAAACAATCTCTATATGCTAGTATAGCTATCTTCAACGTATGGTTCTAGTTTTGATACAATGTCATTCATTTTATTTTCAACTATTCTTATTATTTGATATTTAGGTTTAACCTCTTCTGAATAGTTAGTTTTCCAGCGATAAAAATGTGTAGCGGCGGATTGAAAGTATGTTCTGTATAGATTGACGTTATGCTGTAACATCGCAATCTCATTATTTTCAACCTTGTTCAAATGAATAATCCAATCACTTAGAAAAAAGTGAATTCTATCCAAGTCTCGGTAGTCTTCAATATCAAAACTTGTCGGGTTTTCCTCTAATGAATTTGACAAATTGAGTAGTAGTGTCTTTATATCTGGAATTCGCGCACGTAAATCATAGTACTCTTCAGTTGCCATCTTTTGCCGTTCCAACCGCTCAAAAGACTTGTTCGCTTTTATTTGCTCTTTAAACGCCAGATACACCAATACCACGGATAACCCATTAATAAAGGGTGCTGTAAGCCCGCCAATGGTATCTCCTAGCTGACCGGTCTCCGAAAAGTCTAACCTGGACCAAATGGCCGGAAGCGTTAATAGGTTGGGAACGATTAGGATGATTAACAATACCAGCAACAGGATCTGGCCAGTGGTCCAGTTTTCGAGTTTTATCATTTAGTCTTGAATCTTTGGAATTGATATTAGTTTATTAAGGCGAACTAAATTCTATAATATGAAGCCCTAACGCCGATCTTGCTTTATTATACATTGCATCGTAACCTAAAGATTCCCAAGTTTGTCTCACTTCATATTCATTATCACCAACTGGGGAATATTTATCGAGTATTTTAACAACATCAGTAGTGTTATTGGCACTTTTCAGCAATTCTAATATTGCTTGATCATCCAAGTTGTATATGACCATCAAGTCCTTGCCTAAGAATGAACCTTTAAATTCGTTCAGGATATTTTGTTCAAAAATCCTATGCTGTTCTTCTTTAATTATTAGCTTTCCTTCATTTTTAGCAACATTTGTGACCACCTCTTCGAGATATCTTTTCAAGGTTTTATTCAGGTTAGAAAGTTCCTGCACTTGCGCTGATAATTCCTTTAATTCCTTTTGATTGCTCCTTTTTTGGATCAACTCTCTGAATAACCCTGCCCATTGGTTTACTAGCCAATCCTCGATGTCCTGATATTTTTCAAAACGATGAACCGGATTGTTCCTTGGAAGACTCAAAATTTCATCCATAAAATGAAAAATATTAGCAGAATCCACTTCAGCATATCTGATTTCTGTATTGTCCCGATTTCTTTTGAAGATTTCGTATTCGGAATAGACAGCGTTGTCAACTAATATGTATGCCGGTACCCCGAGCTCAATTGCGGAGGCAAATTCTCTTTTTGTAATGCTTTCATACCGGGTATTAAATTCTTTAATCACTTCTTTCGGTTCTGTACTTGCAGCAGAACCATAACGTCCGCCGACAATTAGCACGAATATGTCAGCATTTTGGGCGTCACGGTAAGCGGATTCATCTAAAGGAATATCAGGGTCATAGGCTATATTTCCTTTTTCTGAAAGTACAGCTTCATATCCTAAGCTTTCCACAAGATTTTCCAACGAACTACGGATATGCTTGAGATCAAAATGGGTAGAGCTAATAAATACTTTTGGTCTGGCCATGATATCGTGTTTTAGAATGCTAATCCCCCAATAAATTCCAGGCGATTAAGAAAGCCCCAAGGATTGCAAAAGCAATAGTAAAAATATACCCGGTACTCGTGACTTGATCCCCATTGATGGCTATTCCCAATACGTTCGACATTGTGGCTCCTAGAAAAATACCGCCAATCGTTCCCATTAACTGTCTCATTTTTCCCCTTCTTTTAGAAATAAGGTAGGAACTAGCCTTTTCTACATGAGAGGCAGAAACACTATCTGCCTTGCCCCTTTTTGAATTTCGAATGGACTCAACAACCAGTTCTGAAATGTATATCGATATGTAGGTTTTTAACAAATTGAATGCCTTTTCGGAAAATGGTTTATGTTCAATGGAATCCAGTTCTTGATTGGCCTTATCCAATAATTCTTTCAAATCATCTTTATTGGCATTTTCTTGCGACTTATCCATAGTATGGTCAATTATTGCCTTTTGATTTAGTTTTTGGATTTAAAGAGCTTTGATCAATTGCATTGATAAATCTCTGATTGATTTCTTTTTTTAGAGATTTGGCCGAAACGTTGTTGTTGTTTTTAGATATTCTCACACCGTATAGAAATACAATATTTACCAGAAAGGCGGCCATAATGCCTGTTAACAATTTCCCACCTATTGATAGAATGTAAACCCAGTCTAAATCCAGGACTGTGTCTACATTTACTATTTCCAAAATAGTGACAACAAAACTGCTGATTGCGGCTATCAATACTAACATCGAGCCTATCAACTTTATTCTATCATATTTCATATTGAAGAATTAATTGTTAGTTTTTTTTGCAGATATTAATTTAAAAATTCCGCAGAAATTTGCTCTCCCTCCAGAGTGAAAACTGCTTTTGCCTGGTTGACTACTTTTCCTCCAAAAGCATTGTTTGCTCTAAATGTCGTGAGGATATGTATTTTATTGTCTAAGATTGTGTAATCAGTTTCGATATGTTCGTAGCTATTTGGGTCATTCAATGAATTCTTTATGGCCTGTTCTAGCTTAATATGACTGCCATCCCATCCACTAAATTGAGATTTGATCTTGTTTGCCCGTTCATCTACAATTCTTTTAGATTCCTCGATTACACTAATGCTATCAAAGTTTACATATCTCAAAATTTGGCCTTCATTTTCTATAAAATACCCCAAATTGGTACTATCATTATAATAGACCGAATGCCTTAAGGAATGACTTTTAAGCTGCCTCGAAAAATCATGTTTTTTTGCAAGAAGCGTGCTATCAATTGGTTTACCAATTCCTGTTTCCAAAGTGTCCAACAATCTCATGCGAAGGTTGCGGGCTTGCTGCATTTTTTTGAGATCTTCGCAACTGGAAAAAATGAGGGTTGTTATCAGAAGTGCTATTAGCCTTTTCATAATCTGTTGTTATGCAGAAAAATAGTAAAAAAGGCAGCAATTTCCATTAGGTAAAAACCATAGTATTTTTAAGGTTTTGCTGTAATACATTTTTTGAAATTAACCTATATATTGTAAGGCCATGGTTTTTGACAAACCTGGGTAAATTTCCCAGCCTCCCCGGGAAAGAAAACGTTTCTGAGATCGCTTAAAGGTTTAATTCTTAACTTTTAAGAAATTCTATATATCCGTAACCGGATTCCCCCAAATGATTTATAACAAATAAAGTATTCAGTATGGATTGGGATGATTATTTCTGGGTTGGGATACTCTTGATAGTTCTTGCCTTTTTGATAGTTGTTAGATTGATTTTTTTACAAAAAAGATCTAAAAAGTATGAGGAAAAGGAAAGACCCGTTTACCGAAGAAGGGAACAAACCTGGGGTAAGAAAATAGTAGACAAAGAAGCCGAAGATCCTATATTAAAGGAAGTCGAAGAACCTAAATTAGAAGAAGAGGTAAAGGAAGATAATGTAAGGTATAAAGATAAAATGCTTCCTAGGGGGCGCATTACAAAGGAGGAATTGGAGCCTATATACTTCCCAAAAATGAATCTTCCAGTTAAGAAGATTCCTCCGGGAGAGCCAGCTGAAGTTAATCTTTCCGTTAACGGACCACAAAGGGTAAAATCCAATAGTTCCTTTCTCCTTGATATCTGGGCTTTTCAACTAAAAGATAAAAAGCTTGTGGATGAGTTAGCAAATGCTACAGGAAGAGATTCCGTAAAAGGATTGGCCATGGGCCTTGCTGTTGAATTAGGGGAACAACTACAAATAGAAATAGCAATTCCAGGCATGATAATTCTTGAACCTATTGGCTACTTAACCTGGAGTGGTACGCCAGCAAACACATCTTTTCTTATCCAAGTTCCAAGTAAGTTAGAAATTGGGGAATATCCTGGTTCAGCAACTATATCCATTGACGGTTTAAGAATTCATAAGCTATGGTTTACAGTAGCGGTTACAACAAAAGAAGATTCCAATCGAAAGGAATTACAAACAGAAAAACAAAAGATTCAAAGCGCTTTTGCATCGTATGCAAGTAGGGACAGGGCTAATGTTTTATCTCGCATCCAAGGAATCAAAAAAGTTGCCCCGGATATGGACATTTTCCTGGATGTTATCTCTCTAAGGTCCGGAGATGATTGGGAGGAGAAATTAAACAAACACGTCCCCTCAAAAGATATCTTTTATCTGTTTTGGTCCAAAAGTGCTTCTAAATCCAATTGGGTGGAAAGGGAGTGGAAAATGGCTTTAAGTAAAAGAGGAATAGATTATATCGATCCGGTTCCATTAGATTCTCCCGATCTTGCGCCACCACCAAAAGAATTGGGTAAACTACATTTTAATGATGCATACTTAGCCCACATCAAGTATGAAGAAATAAAACAACAACTTAAAAATGAAGGTAAACAATCTGATTTGGAATAATGAAGTGGAAAAAGGAGTTTGAGGAATTAAAAGACCTTTGGAGCAAGTCTTCTTGGTTTATTAGGATACTTCTGATTTTTTCTTTTTTCCTTTCGGTTAGTTCAATAGCATCACTTTCGGATAAAATATTTGCTTGGAAAGGTTTCATACTGGATGGGGTAACCTTCTATAGATCAGCGATCAGAAGCAAAATAATTTCGCTCTTCGATTGGTTGAACCTTTCTATACTCGAGGGGTATGAAGATATTTTTGTTATTTATATGTTGATCGGCGGAGCAGTAGTCAGATACCTACGATTCCGCAGTGTTAGAATAATAGAAAATAAATCTATTGTGATAATCGTTTCCAGGAAAAAGACAAGAATGAAATTTTTCATTGCCTATTTGATCATATATGTTTTCGGAATGTTTTGTTTTGCCGGATTCATTTTTACAATCACTCCCTGGATGTTTTTAATAGTGTTCTCGATCTTTATCCTTGCCTTTTCATTAATTTTCATATCCGGAAATGATTATAGTGAATTATTGGCGTTGAACTTGCCAATATTTATGTCTATACTCATTGTTCTGATTCTCGGAGCAATCTACACCGGTCTGTCAAAATAAAAAGGAGGACGTGAACCCTCTTGGTTAACCTAAGTATAAAGTCTAGCATGACCTTATTCGAAGTTAAAATAATCAAGTAGACGGTGATTTTAATTGCACGTTTAATTGCGTTTTTCAGCACACCCTCAGTTAACCGTTAAGGCAATTACCGGAAGAATCCAGAACGCTTACGCTTAACCCTTGCACTTGGTTTCTCTTCGATTCTGCATCATTAACACTATCATAATATTTAAAATAAGTAAATAAAGTTTACAAATAATAAATTCGTAGTTGTGCCTGCACCTTTAAACGCTATTGGTCAATGAAAAAAAAGCTAGTATCAATCTTCATTTTAATAGTGGTATTCTCAAGGCTCAATTCCCAGGAGTTTAAGGTTAAACCCTATCTTCAATATTCGACCAAAACGAGCATGCGTATTTTGTTTGAAACCGAAGGCCCCACAAGGGCCGTCGTTCGGTATGGAAATGCTTTAGCCGGCGCTGAAGCTCCTAATCTTTCGTTAAGCGCTGCTAGCGAGGGCCTTAAACAAATGCATGAGGTTGAGCTTGTTGGTTTGGAAACTGAAACCAACTATTTCTGGAGGGTAGACATCACATCTGAAGATGGAAATACCCTCTCAAGCAAGGTATTTACCTTTAAAACAAATGTAAATGATAACACTGCTTTTTCTTTCGCTTTGGTCGGTGACTCCCAAAGAAATCAAAGTAAAGTAAAAGACACGATAGTGTGGAGGCGAATTTCGGAAAAGGTATGGAACAGCAGGCCAAATTTTGTGGTCCATGTCGGAGATTTGGTCGATAATGGGTTGAGGGTCACCGACTGGACCGAACAGTTCCTGCCTGACGGACATAAGTTAATGAGCCGCATTCCCATGTATACTGCCTTGGGGAATCATGAAAATGATTCGGAATACTACTATCAGTACATGGCAAACCCACAACCGGAGTATTATTATTCCTTTACCTACGGCAACGCCGAGTTTTTTGTAATTGATACCAATCGTGACGTTACCGAAAACTCAGAGCAGTACAATTGGTTAGAACAAGCTTTGGCGAAATCGACCGCCACCTGGAAAATTACGATGCATCATCATCCGCCCTATAGCTCGGAAGAAAATGATAATGGGGATACCTATATCGGTTTATCTACCTATGGTGTGGTGGCCATCCGTGACCTCGTTCCGCTGTACGAATTATATGGAGTGGATTTTTGTTTGTACGGCCATGTACATATGTATGAGCGAACCTGGCCGATAAAG
>JANQRG010000046.1 GCA_028284665.1 Croceivirga sp. | reverse complement strand
ATAATAGACCAATTGCCCCCCGGCAATATAGTTGTAGATTTCCTGCTCCGATGCCGAATAGTTCGGATTTGAGGTAGTTGTGGAAGAAGTATTGGTATTGGTTTGCGTTTGGGTTTGGGTTTGCGCTGTGGTATTTCCAAAATAGGGAGTAAGGTCTACACCTCCAAGCTGATGTTCAGTAGACGTTTGGTAAAAGCTGTAGGTCACCCCTTCGGAAACAATGCTCAGCCCGCCCTGCATAGGTTGCCCTGTAAATGAATAGTTCCCCACATTGGTAAATACAGTGCCGCTGATCGTATTGGAAGTCGCAGTGGCCTTCAAGGCGTACATCCCTTCGGTGGATACCAGCAAACCGTGTAATTCATTATCCATAGCTTTTAACTGCAGGCTTACCGCTGCATTGGGCGTCATAAAGGTTCCTGTAAATACACTTTGTGCCCGGCTATGCCCTGTGATCAAAAGGAGACAGATCCCCAGCAAACAATTTACTTTGAATATTTTCATTACTGCAATTCTTCCTTTTTTGTATCCGTTACCACCCCAAAATAGCCTATAGTGAAGCGTTGGGAGCTATTGATGTAAAAGTTAGTTTTTAAATTGGGGAACAATGTACCGTTAACGTTAAATCCTTCGCCCAGATCGTTAACAATATCGAAAGAAAAAAAGTAGGTGTCCTTTTTTTCGTTGTACTTAATTTTGAGATCCTCCGGTGCGCCGTTAAATTGGATGCCCACGTCCGCCGGGTTGTAGGTATTGGCAATTTGACGTTCCCCGTAATACGGCAGTTGTGCACTAACACTATCCGGGGATACTTCCAGATAGGCGGTGGTTGAAATGATATCAATCCGGTTGGGACTGCTCCCGGGTAGCAATAGTCCCGAATTGACGATGGCGGTTACACTCGTTGTGGCCAGGGGATTGGCCCATTGGGCACGTAACCGGAACGTTTTGGCAGTTACCATTTCCTCTAATTGTGCCTTTTCCGCAGCGGTATGGGAGACTTTCTGACTGCTACAAGCTGCGAGCAGGAGGACGACTATGCAGTATAAGGCAAGAACTTTCATTTTCATACGCTTGTTTTTTGAGTTCATTTCAAAATTACTCCACAAAACCTTTGCCAAAAATCGGGAATGTGTAAACGGTTACGATACCAAAGGGAACAGTAGTGCTCACTTCGTATCCCGGAATTGCTACCGGAATCCCGGGCCTTTTATAAAACGACCTGGGGTAGCGCCCGTATGCTTCCCGTTTTGAAGTACTTGTTCCCCATTGACAAATACATGCAGTACCCCCTGGGCGTATTGATGGGGATCGGTAAACGTGGCCTTATCGGTAACTTCATCTGGGTCAAAAACCACAATATCCGCATAATGCCCTACAGCTAACCTACCGCGTTTTGGCAATTTCAGATTGTCGGCAGGCAGTGAAGTTAACTTCCGGATCCCTTCTTCAAGGGAAATGACCCCTTCATCCCTGGAAAATTTTCCTAAGACACGAATAAAGGAACCATAGGCCCTGGGATGGGTACTTTGTTTTATGAACACCCCTTCGTTGGTATATGAACCGGCGTCGGAACAAAAACTCACCCAGGGGAGCGCCAGTTTCTTTTTGATGTTCTCTTCAGACATGGAAAAATAGACCACCTGGATACGGCTCTGATCCTGCAATAGTAAGTCGACCAGGGTTTCAGCAGGGGAACTCCCCCACTCTGCTGCGACTTCTGTAAGGTATTTTCCAATGTATTTCCGAAGTTCCTGGGATCGAAAGCCTACTAGCAAGATCGTTTCGGGAGCGTTACGGAATTCGAGCTCCGCAATGGCTTTTCTCCTGTTTTGCGGATTCCCCAGGCGCTCCAACATTGCAGCGATCCCGCCTTCCCGAGCCCAATCGGGCAACTGCACGTGTATTCCGGTAGAACTGGCATTGTACGTATAGATATCTGCGCCAACCGGTAAACCTGCAGCTCTTGCCGAATCAATTTTGGCAATAGCCGTATCGAGTTTCTGCCAATTCCGTTGTGCTGAAGCTTTTAGATGGTACACCTCGGAACGAATGTCGGCCTCCCGGGCAATTTCCAACAGTTCATCCAGGCTCTCCAATAGATAATCCCCCTCATTGCGAATGTGGGAAATGTACATGCCGTCGTACTTTGCGGCTTCCTTAGCCAGGGCAATCAATTCCTCGGTACTGGCGTACATACTGGGGGCATAGAGGAGGGCACTTGAAATGCCTACAGCCCCTTGTTCCATGGCCTCGCGGGTTAGGACCTTCATTTGCTCTAATTCCTCCGGGGTAGCCGGGCGATTTTCATAACCGATCACATGCCGTCTAAGGGTGCCATTACCGACAAAGGAAGCCACATTGGTAGACACTCCCTTATCCTCCAGGTATTGGAGGTATTCCCCTAATGACGTCCAGTTGATATCAAACTTGATATCCCCTTGGTTCTCCAGCATTTCCTGTTTCATGTCCTCACTCAAAGGGCCCATGGATCGTCCCTCTCCCATAATCTCAAGCGTAACCCCCTGTCGGATATCGCTTTGCGAACGACCGTCTTCCAACAAGGCCACATTAGCCCAGCTCAACATATTGATAAACCCGGGAGCTGTGGCCATCCCATTTAGAGGTAGTATCGCTTTCCCTTGAAGGGTATTGGACGCGGCTATTGCGGCTATGGTATCTGCAACAATGCCAATATCCCCACGATAGGGCGCTTCCCCGTTCCCATCGTAAATGAGCGCGTCCTGAAGGACCTGATCAAACTGTGTAGGGCTTTGGCAGGATATAGTGATACATACCAGGACAAAATAGAAATACATTTTAGTGCTAAATAATCGCATAAGCTAAGGTTTTAATGCACCTTCATAGGTGCCGATCAGTACCGCTCTTTTATATAATTTACCTATGGCCCATTGTTGACTTTTTGCCTTTTCGAAAATAAAAGTATAGGCCACATTTTGATAGGAAAAACCAAAGGAAGTAACGACGTCTTCTGTAGTGGGTTCTTGTTGTGTTGCGAATTGTTCTAGTGTGGTGTAGTGAGACGCTATACGCTCATAAGGATCATTGCTAACCCCAGGGAGATATACATTAATAAAAGTCACGGAATTCTTTTTGACCGTAAACATGCCTGCATCATCCCCGATTTTTGTCCCAGAAGTGATCTTGTACGGGAAGAAACTAAAAGTGGTATCCTTAACGGCCAGTACCACCTCCTGATGTTGCTCCCAAAGCTTTTCTAGTTTGCGTTGTTCGCGCTTCTCTTTCTTAGAAAGTGTTTGCTGTGCCGGAAGCAACAAAGGAAACAAGACCATCAGATGTAATATACTCCCGCGCATACTCAAAAATACGAAAAGGAGTCCACTAAATGAGAGCGGTTTGAAGCTATGAGAAGACTGTAATTTAGCCGATTACGTTTTTATATCGGATCAGTTCCCTTCAAACCATTGTTTGAATTCTGCCACCTTTTCCCGGCTCACCACAATTTCCTTTTCGAAAGGCTGTTTGAGGTAGAGTCGCAAACGTCGGCTGGAGTACACCACCACGTCAGCGATGGCGTCCAGGGCCACAATATAACTCCTATTGACGCGAAAAAAGTGCTGGGGGTCTAACAACGGCAGCAGCGCTTCAATGGTAAAGTCGATCAGGTAGGATTTCCCATCGGTATTCATAAGGGAAACATCCCTGCCCTCGGCATAGAACAGCAAAACATCCTGGCTTGATACAGCTTTGATATGGTTGCCAATACGTATCAGGAAACGATCTTTATACGCTTTTCGCGCCAATTCCTTCACTACCGGGGCGAGCTGTTCCCCGCTGGAAAATTGCCGTTGCAGGGATCTTAATTTTTTTAAGGCGGTAGACAGGTCGGTAAAGGTAATGGGCTTTAGCAGGTAATCGATGCTATTCACCTTAAAGGCATCAATGGCAAATTCATCAAAAGCCGTAGTGAAAATCACGGGCTTATCAATTTGTACTTCGGAAAAGATATCAAAGCTTAGCCCATCGGTCAATTGTACATCCATAAAATAAAGATCGATCCCGGCATTGTGTTCGCGTATCCAGGGAATCGCTTTTTCCAGGGATTCCAGTACTTGAATCACCTCTATCATAGGATCGCATTTTTGCAGATAGCGGCTTAGTTTTTCAGCTGCCAGGGGCTCGTCTTCAAGGATGGCTACTTTCATGATAGTTCAGTTTTGGTAGTTGAATGGTTTTTGTCCCCTCCTGGTCATTTCGAATACGTATCGGATCTTCGCTATAGTAACGGTAGGTGTGTGCGAGGTCTGCGATACTTTGAACATCCAGTTGGTGCTGTAACTTCTCTTCAGGGGTGTAGCGTACTGCGATGTGCTCCTTTTCTTCCTGGATGCTAATGGTCAAAGGACTATCCTCTGCGGCAATTGTGGTGCGTATAATGCGTTCTACAAGTGTTAGGAGGCTTGAAGGGACCACCCAGGTTTCACTAAGGGCAGCTTGTTCCAGGGAAATCTTGCGATACGGCAGTCGATTAAATAAGGTAACCAAAGTATCAAGAATTGCGACTTCTTCAGCTATAGGGACAACTTCCCGGGCTTTCCTGGATAAGATATAGCGATAAATGGTGGAAAAATTGTCCGACAAGGCTTCCGCTTTCCAGGGATCTACCTTCATTACCACGATCATTGCTTCAAGGCTTTCAAACAATAAATCCGGATTTATCCCTCTTTTAAACGCAACAAAATCGGTTTCTACCGCCTGTTTGGCAGCGACTTCTTTTTCAATCTTTTCAGTGTTTCGTCGATATAGAAAATAATGCCCCAGGTATACCACCACATAGAGTAGCGTAATAAAGGAAAAGATACTATTGAAGATAAATAACTCCCGGGTATTAGGCGTATAGAGCAGCAAGTACTTAAAGTAAAAGTACATAAAAAGCGAAACCAGTAGTATCGTGATAATTATGGAGCTGACCACCTGAAGTCCTACTTTTAGCAGAAACGACTTCGGTCGCTCTAACCGCTGGAAAAATACTAAGGAGGCACGGGAGAATTCCTGGATAAGATAGGCTAACCCGATGCAGACATACAATTCCTGCCCTAAAAATGTCTCTTGTAAAACAGCTATGGAGTTGTTGAGGAGCAGTATAAGTAGGTATACCAGTGTCCCCCCAAAAAGAGGACTAAATATCCGAAACATTGGATGATGTACAAAGAGTCGGGTCCTCATGACAGTAGTGGTAAGATTACTGTAAATTCTTTAGCATCGGTAATTTGGATTCTCGACTTGGATAAAATGGCATAGCGCGCTGCAATATTCCGTAAACCGATCCCTGTGGAAGGGGGATGTGCAGTTTTGGGGATCTTATTGTTGGTTACCTGTAATTCCTTCCCGTTGGCTCGAATACTCACGGTAACCGGATCAGTGCTGCTCACGGTATTGTGTTTTAAAGCGTTCTCTACAAGGATCTGAAGGGTTAAAGGCGGGATCTTGCTTTCCAGGTGTTCCGCTTCCAGGGCTACCTTAAGCTGAAACCCTTCGCCAAACCGGGTCTTTAAAAGAAATCCGTAAGAATGTACAAACTCCAATTCTTCTTTCACGGTAATCAGGGAAGAAGAATACTGTTCCAGGATATATTGATAGGACTTTGCCATAGCCCGAATAAAGCTTTCCGCCTTTTCGATATCGGATTGGAACAAGGCGGACAAGGAATTCATGCAATTGAACAAAAAGTGCGGGCTTAGTTGCGATTTTAGTGCTGCCAACTGTAGCTCGGATTGTTTACGTTGTGAACGCAGCGTTTGCAGCTGTTCCTGGGTGTATTGGTTGTAGGAGTAAAACGCAAAGTAGAATACATTGTAAATAAGAGCACCACAAAACAACAATATCCCGAGTTTAACGGGCATGTCGTTTTCCATCGCCTTTGTTATTACTCTTTTTCCCTGTGTAAGGGAATAGCCCCATACGCTAAGAAAAATAAGAAAACCACCAGAAATACTATTCCACAAGATACCTAGGAGGAGCCGGATACCGGTCCATTTTTTCCAAGGGAAGAAACGGTTTAAGGGCGTGTTGGAATAGACGGTAAGGTATACCAGGAAAACCCCCAAGAGCCCGCTTAGAATGGTCGGTGCTATGTCTTGAACCTGTTCAAAATTGACAAATCCGAAAACAAGTACCCCCAGGGTAAAACCAATAACAAACAGGCTCAGGTGTTTTCTCACGGTGGGTTGGTGTAGTAGTTGTTTAAAGGCCTGTTGCATGATCCCAAATTAGGGAATAATATGCTTCTCTAAGCGAAGATCATGCTGAAGCCCAAAGTTGCCTAACGAATGGCTCTTACGGCCTTACCCATATGGGAATCTGAGGAAATCCTCTCGGCGGCTTCCAAATACGCATCTTTCACCCTTTGTCCGGCATTGGATACGGCTGGAGCAAAACTGATCAGGGAGGCAGCGTGATGATGGTCTGAATTAATACTGCCGGTTGCTCTCACTATGGCAATGAGTTGGTTGGCCTCAAAGGTCTCTTTGGAAAGCCTTTGAAACACTTCTGCTTTATGATGGTCCGAATCGATATCTGTAAGTGTATCCAAAAAGGCGTCAAGCCCTTGTTTTACATTTTGCCGCTGAATGACCCTGGCCAACACCGTAGCTTTGTGCATATCCGAGGACATCTCACGATCCACTTCCCCTAAAAGACGTACCAGCGATTCTTCTTGCAAAGGGTTTTTCAGCATTTCAATGAGTACACTGGCAATATGATGATCGGAATCTATATTTTCGATAGTGGCAAGTACCGTTTGTTCTTCACTTGCTGAAAGATCCGTATCGGAAAGCGCTCTTTTCAATACCGAGGCGGTATGATGGTCCGAATCGATCGTAGCCGCTGTTGTTAGCAGTAACTTAAAACTTTCAGGTGGTAAGGACCGGCTTTCGAGGGATTTGATCAATACGGTAGCTTTGTGATGATCCGAATCAATGTCCCGGACAATTTCAAGCAATGCCTTTATCTGGGTATCTGAAATGGAAGTTTCATTAAGTGCCGGGATCAGTACCGTGGCCGTATGATGATCCGAATCTATTCTGGAAGCTGCTCGGATGTATCCCGTAGTGGTTTCGGGCGTGGATAGAAAGGATGTTGTATTGTACTTTAGAATACTTGCCTTGTGATGATCGGAATCAATATCCCCTACCCTTTTTAGGGTAGCTACCAAACCCTTCTCATCCAGGTTCCTATCTAACAATAGTTTAAGGTAGCGGGCTTGTACATAATCACTTGTAATCTGATCTACCTCTTTTAATACAGGATAATACCCTCCTTTTTTGTACATGCGATCGACCCTTTTCTCCGATCCTAAGGTGGTAGAACGTACGACCTCTAACAAGATCTCGGCCAGCCATTTCTTTCCTTCTATATCAAAACTGCGCTGTGAACCTCCAACATAATACTTCTTTATGAGTTGCCCGCTATTGTCGGGCTCCATAAAGATGCGCCTGCGGTTGCCAAACGCCGATTTTTTGATTTCCATATAGCCGCCTCTGGAGATGTCCACTACATCGGTATCGTCATCCGAAAGGGTGATATCTCCTTGGTACTCAATGGAAAAATTATTACCAAAACCGTTCTTGATGGAAATTGTGGTCTTCCCATTGCTATTGACGTTTACGGAAGTGCTCCTCCGCTGCGCTTCTAGTTGAGAGACACAAAAAAGGGCTATTAGCAAAATAGCCTTAGTCAATATAGTGACTCCGATTTTAACTGCCTGATTCATGATTGTTCGTTTTTTGATTGATGATGGCACAAATATCATAGGAGTCTTTAAACAAAAAAAACGAATTGTAATGAACAGGACACTTTATGTAGTGAATTGTACAACTATCCGGTATTCGCCCTTTTACCGGGTAAGTTCTTCAATTGGGGTAAGTACCAGCTTTCTAAATTCTACTTCAGCCCCCTCCGCCTGAAGGGCGATTTTGCCGTGGCGTACCGTGGAATTAAAACCGTAATTGACCAACTCACCATTAACCCACACCTTGATCTCACTTCCCAAACATTCAATCATTATAGCATTCCATTCTCCAAGCGGTTTTTCAGCATTATCCGTAAGGTTAACTATTCTTCGATTGGCACCTTCTACAGTGCCCCATTGCGCTCTTGGCCCCCTTCGAGCAACCATATTATCTACTTCAATGTCCTCTACAATGACCCAAAAATCCCCCACATTGCCATGCTCCATTTGTACCTCTATGGATCTCGGAAGCATACTATACAGCGCTCTGGGCGTTGAGGCATGGACCAGGACCCCACAATTTCCACCTTGTCCGGGAAAGCGATATTCTACTTCCAGGCGATAATTCTGATATTCCTCCGTTGTGAGCAAATGCCCTCTGGGTTCCCCCAGGGAGACCAGCATCCCTTCCCGAACTACAAAAGGCTTTCTAGCCTCTGGAAGGCTGTCCAGCAAGGGAACGTCCATGTACCACCCATCCAGATCTTCACCATTGAACAGGCTGCTACTCGCTTCAATCCCACACCCCATGGTGCTACTAAGCAGTACTAGACTTGCCGCAAAGCAACTGTAGTAGAATATCCTATCCTTGAACTTCATACCTCAATTTAGTGCATTCGCTTTCTGAAACGGGCAAAAAGAACTATTTTTTTGGTGGTGTTGATAAAATAGACCCCTGTTAGTAGGATAACTGCCGCCATAAGAGACTGTACTGTAATGGTTTCGTCCAGAAAATACCATCCTAAGAGCAAAGCGACGATAGGGTTTACATAGGTGGAAGTCGCCACTTTCTCCGGAGATACCGTCCGCAAAAGGTAATTGAAAGAAGTGAATGCAACGATGCTTCCAAAAAGGACCAGTAATACCATCACCCATTGCACTTTTCCACTCCACTCCCAGGGAGCGGACCAGGGCTCCCCAAAGGCTAGGCTCATCAATCCCAGCAGGATACCACCGGTAAACATCTGATAGCCGGTATTCACAAAATAATTCTTAGGCAAGTCCGCTTTTCCCACAAACAAGCTCCCATAGCCCCAACTACACATGCAGGCAAAAATCATGATCATACCCAATACGCTATTTTCCCGGGCAATGATCTCTTCCTGACCTACCAGCAAATAAATCCCAATAAACCCCAGAATCACCCCTACGATCGACATCGGTTGGATCTTTTTCCCCTGAAGTAGCCACATCATCAATAAGATCACAAGGGGTTGTGCCGCGATTTCCAAAGCGGCAAATCCGCTATCCACAAACCGCAAGGCCCAAACCACTATCCCATTGCCAAAACTCAGGAACAAAAATCCTGCTATGACCGTATTCCGGAACTGCCGTGCCGTGATCTTTATGGATTTTCCGCTAATGCGGGCTATTACAAAAATGAGTAATCCGGCAGTGATAAAACGGACGCCTGCCAACATAAATGGAGGGAGCTCCCCAACCGCTATTTTATTGAGCAAATAGGTAGACCCCCAGATGACGTAAATAGCAAAGAATGCTAAAATAATAAGGGTAGTAGCACGGTTGGCACCCATTGTAATGGTTGTTAGTAATGTCCAATATTACGGCGAATAAACTGACTTTTTAGTCTTTTCATAAAAAATGAATTCAGTATCTTGAGGGGAATACAAATTGCATATGAAAACGTTAGGATGCTTACTGGTTTTGTTTACTGTCTTACACGGAGCAGCGCAGGATCAGCCGGTGCGTATCGCAGAGGAGCAACGCGGGAATCGCATAGCATTTTATGGATTAAACGAAGATTTCAAAGATTACGATGTTCTTTTTGAAGTGAAGGGGAGCAATTTTAGGCAAAGTAAGGCACGCCCACGTTGGATTCGTATCCCCGCTACTTCAAAAGTACTTTTGAAAACGATTATTCTGTTGCGGGACAAGACCCCTCAATATACCTATTCGCTCAAGGTGAATGACAGCCTTTCGCCAAGGGCCCTGAAACCAGAGTCTACTGTTATCGAGGTCCCCCCTAAAATGATCACACCAAAGAAACCGATCACCCTGTATACTTTTGAGGAGTGTAGTACTTGCGACACCATTGTGAATCAGCTAAAAGCGAATAATTATCACTTTAAGGAGATCCTACTTTCTGAAAAGCCTTCAGTAAAAGAAAGCTTATCCAAAATGCTCAACCAATCCCTGGACAGCTTGCAACATCCGATCATCAATCTCGGAGGGCATCTGTACACCTGGATCAAAGATTACGAGACCTTGTTAGCAGAAGTGGAAAAATAAGGATTAGTGCTCACGGGTAAAAGGGACGAACCGTACGGGCATAAGCTCCGTGGTTTTAATTTTCCCCTTTCGCTTTTGTACCAATACCAATTGGCGTATGCCATTATGTGGGCCCAACGGGATAATCATTCGTCCTCCTTCAGCCAGTTGCTCCACCAGCGGTTGCGGTAAGGTCTCCGCACCAGCCGTTACCATGATGCCGTCAAAAGGGGCTTTTTCCTCCCAGCCGTGGTAGCCATCCCCTATTTTGACCACAACATTGGGATATCCCAGGTAGTGTAGCCGCTTTTTTGCCTCAAGTCCCAGGGGTTCCACAATTTCTATCGTAAATACGGAATCAACCAGCTTTCCGAGAACTGCGGCCTGATACCCACTTCCTGTGCCTACTTCCAAAACCCTGTCTCTTTTTTTTAAGCGCAGCACCTGTGTCATAAAGGCTACAATATACGGTTGGGAAATGGTTTGTCGATGCCCGATCGGCAAAGGACCATCCGCATAGGCATACGCACGTTGTGCTTTGGGCACAAACAGATGCCGCGGAACGGTCCGCATGGCACCTAAGGTGTTATTATCATAAATGTCCCTTCCCTGGAGTTGTAGCTCAACCATCTGCTGGCGCTGCTCCGAATAATTGGGTTCCTGCCCAAAACACAGCGATAGTCCAAGTAGCATCTTTAGTAGCGCACCGCTATTTCGTAAATGTCTCGGATGAAGCATATTTTAAGGTACAAAATATTGTAATGCCATGCCACTTTCCAACCTTTCTTGTGCCGATGGATATTTGCGACAACCGCGAATTCTGTATTTTTACCGGTTGAAAACGGAAGTATTCTATGGAAAGCAGCTGGTATCGAATTTTACATGATTTTTTACTGGAAAAAGGTGTTCTCGAAAGTCAGGCGGCCTTCTGGAATGCGCTCTTACTCTTTATAGTGGCTACGCTTGTGGTTATTCTTGTGGATTACATCATCTGGAAGATCCTTCGCCGCTTTTCGGCACAACTTGCGAAACGTACCAAAACCAATTTTGACAATTTTGCGGTGACCAACCGTTTACCGCGTTTCCTCGCGCACATACTTCCCCTTTTATTCGCTTTTGAACTGTTGCCTTATGTTTTTTACGATTTTCAATATGCAGAGAATGTGGGGATGAAATGCCTTCAAATTCTTGGTGTGTTACTGGTGTTACGATTGTTTCGCAGTTTGCTCCGTACCGTGAGTGATTATTTGAAAACCTTACCACGATTTAAGGATAAACCTATCAACAGTTACATCCAGGTCTTTATGATATTTGCCTGGGCGGGTGGAGTAATGACCATCCTGGCGATCGTCACGGATACGGATATTTGGAAGTTTCTTACAGGCTTAGGCGCTGCGTCGGCGATCTTACTGCTCATTTTCCGGGATACCATATTAGGGTTCGTAGCCAGCATTCAGGTGAGTATCAATGATATGGTGCGCATTGGCGACTGGATCACTTTCGAAAAGTACGGCGCAGATGGTGATGTTATTGAGATCAACCTGGCGACGGTTAAAGTCCAAAATTTTGATAAAACGATTACTACGATCCCTACCTATGCGTTGATTTCCGATAGTTTCAAAAACTGGAGGGGCATGCAATCCTCAGGGGGAAGGCGTATAAAGCGCGCGGTGATCATAAAGCAGCAAAGTGTAAAGTTTCTAACTGAGGGAGATATCCAGCAGTTGGGAAAGATACAGTTAATCACGGACTATCTGAGCAACCGCAACACCAGGATACGGGAATTTAATACGGAGAAAGGAGCAGATAAAACACTTTTGATCAACGGACGAAATCTTACCAATCTCGGAGTATTTAGAAAGTATATCGAGTCGTATCTGGAAAACCATTCTGCCATTAATGAGACCATGACCATGATGACCCGGCAATTAGCGCCAACCCCCCAGGGAATTCCGTTGGAGATCTATGCATTTAGCAGTGACAAACGCTGGCAAAACTATGAGTATATCATGGCGGACATCTTTGACCATCTAATAGCGGCTGTTCCCTATTTTGATCTGGAGATTTACGAATTACCTACCACACTTTCCGAACGGTAGCCTCAAGGTATTGCCGTCATTCGACGGTAACCACCGCTACGACAAACCTTATCCTCCAAGAGACAATGATCTTCTCTCTAATTCCTTTGAAGCCGCCACCAGATTAATAGGGGGCATTTTGGTTAACGAGTGACAGCAGCCAAGTAATATCATCAGGGACAATTTCGCTTTCATCATGAAATCTAATGCGCTTGGCATGCTTCCCACGACCACTGAATTTTAGGCGTTCATGAGATAGCGTATTTATGTGATGCACATATAAAAGGCAGGTATCTTCTTTCCCCTCCTGAATACCGCAAAGCACGTTGTTATTTCCGTTCCTACTGTACAAGGCCAGTTTTACTTTTGATCCCCCGATGATGGACTCTTCGATATCCGAAAGGGAGTCAAAGATCAATTGCCGTAGTTTAACCCCCATTCCTAGCGCTTCCGTTTCATTGGTAAATATGTTTTTGAAGGCTTCAAACTCTGAAGTCATACTCTTTTGTCTATTTGCGTTCCACACAGCCCTTGTAAAACGTGCTGAATTCGAATAGCGCTACCTCAAATATTTGATGGGTAACCGAAGGGTCCATTTTGACCACAGCATCAGCTTCAATACTGTCTTTTGCTTTGAGTAGCATAAATCCTTTGTCCGAATATCTTCCCCCGATGACAATTCTGCCCTCTTTTCGAAGTTTTTGTAGATGTGACGAGTGTTCCTTAAAAAACGGCTGCTGGTCAAAAGTAATCGTGTGATCCCACTTTTCTCCCGGAGTGTAGATCATGGTGAACAACTTGCTTTCTGTTGCTTCTTGGGCAATACAGGTGACCTGGGTCCAAACCAAGACCAATAGAAAGCAAGTGTATTTCAGTACCATTATCCTTTTTATTATCCGACGTTTATAACTCCTTCAGTTGGACAATATTTCCAAATATTTTAATTTCTTAGTAAAGGTTGCCCTTCGATCCATGGTGCACCAGCTGCCTTTAATGCTGCTTCAAGAGCAGGCAAGGTAGTTTCGGTAACCGTTCGAAGTTCACCCTTCACTTGTTGTAGTTGTTGGTTCGCCCGATTAAATGCTTTGGTATGATTGCCTGTTGGACCATAGGTGTTTATTAAGGCAACATAACCCACGAAAGAGCCATCACCTGGTGCTGGAGGGTTCCGCTCACCAATCTCATTTTTAGCAGCGTTACCATTCATTTTCTCATCTATTGCTTTGAGTGTTTTCTCAGCTGCATAAATCTGTGAATAAAGATCGGGAGATGGGGTTTTTGCCTGGCTATAGGCCCGCTTCATGGCGTCCACTACCCGCAAGTTCTTTTTGAGTGTGGTATTGCTTGCCTTGAGGTCTTGCTGGAAATTTTGGAAGCGTTCCCTAAACGCCACTATTTCTGATGTCGGTTTCGGAGGAAGAGCTCCTTCCCGAAGGCGCTTCACTTCAAAGGAAACCGGACCGGCTAGTTTGGTTAAGGTCCCACCATCATGTTGATATAATTCCGCTTTGTAGGTCCCTGGTGTAGCCATGTACGGCGAACCAAAGAAATCTTCCTCATCGCTGGGTTTTGGCATCTTTAGGGGGATACCGCTCCTACTTGCATAGGTCAGGTCCCAATTCACCCTGTTGAACCCTTTTTTGTTACTGCCCTTTACGGTATTCACCATGGCACCGTCAGCATCCGTGATGATGATGATGGTACCGGGCTTCTCCTGATTCGTTTCATTCGCCAGCGCATCCCAACCGGGAAAGGGAATTGAAGTGTTTTGTTTGTTCAGCTCTTTTTCACGCTTGGTACGGTTCTCTTTGAGCGTTGTCAATTTCTCCGGCAAATAATACGTCAATAATGCCCCGAAAGCTGGGTTTTTTGCTTTGTACTTATTATCTCCCTGGGCGTAAATAGCATCTTTGGGAACATACCAGTAAGCGTCGCGCGTAGTGAACAACTGGGCTTCTCCGGACTTTGAGGTATCGTATTCCCGTAAAGGTGTGATGTCGTCCAGGACATAGAATCCACGTCCGAATGAGGCGGCGACCAAATCATTTTCCCTGCGTTGTATGGTAATATCACGAAGAGAAATCGTAGGAAGCCCTCCTTTTAACTGCGTCCAGGTCGTTCCGCTATTTTTGGTGAAATAAACCCCGAATTCTGTGGCTGCGAAGAGCAGGGATTGCTCTTTATGGTCCTGTACAATACGCCAGGTCAACAAGGTTTTCGGAAGATTTCCATTGATAAAACTCCAATTCCGGCCCCTATCCGTACTTTTCAGAAGATACGGTTTGTAGTCCCCTTCTTTATGGTTGTCTAAAACCAGATATACGGTATTTGCATCATACAGATCGGCACGTACATCGTTAACAAAAGCCCTGTTTGGGACGCCTTTTATGCTGCCCAACGCAATCTTACGCCAGTTGGCACCACCATCTTCAGAAACCTGAAGTATCCCATCATCAGTACCCGCATATAGCAGCCCTTCCTGAACAGGGGATTCCGCAAGTGACGTTATGGTATTGTAAACGCTCATTGCCCCTACATCCCATGGATTGTCCCAACTCTGCTGTCGGCCCATGATGGGAAGGGTGATGCGCTCCTCGTTTCGTGTAAGGTCTCCGGATACCGCAGTCCAATCATCTCCCCTGTTTTCAGATTTCCAAACCCTGTAGGAAGCAAAATAGAGACGAGTGGGTTTATGTGGGCTTACCAGGATAGGTGCATCCCAGTTAAAGCGTTCGTGTGGATCCCCCGCAGCCGGCTGGGGTTGAATGAAGACCGTTTCTCCTGTAGTTTGATCGATACGCCAGAGCCAACCTTGTTGAAATTCCCCATAGGTAATGTCCGGATTACCAGGTTCCGTGGCAGATTGATGGCCATCCGCACCTAAGGTGATCCACCAATCCTCATTTAAGATCCCATCTGCCCTATCGGTACGTGAAGGACCCCCATGGGATCCGTTATCCTGGGTGCCACCATAAATATGATAAAATGGGGCCGCGTCGTCTACGGCTACTTTGTAGTATTGGATAACGGGAAGGTTAGCAAAATACCGCCATGTCTTGGTGAGGTCATAGGATTCGTAAAGGCCACCATCGGTACCGAACAAGACATAGTTGGGATCGTCCTTTTTAAAGGCCATAGCATGACTATCCACATGCTTGTTTTTTTCGTTCATTGTGGTAAACGTCTTTCCATGATCAACGGAAACCTGGACATAATTGCTCATTAAATACAAGCGTCCGTCCTGATGTGGAGAGGAATACAATTCCTGATAGTAATGCGGTCCGGTACCTCCGGAAACCGCATCGGATTGTTTGCTCCAGGAAGCCCCGCCATTTTTCGAAATGAAGACCCCTCCTTTTTTCCGATCCAGTTCGATGGCGGCATAAATGGTCTCCGGATCAAAGTGCGAAATGGCCAATCCGATCTTACCGAGGTTAGATTTCGGGATACCTGACGAAAGTTTGCTCCAGGTTTTACCACCGTCTGTGGATTTATGGATCCCGGAACCAGGTCCACCACCCATATAGGCGGCAACCGTCCGGTGTCTATCCCAGGTGGCTGCATAGATGATATCGGGATCTGTGGGATGCATGATCATATCTGTCACTCCGGTCCATTCATCATTTCCAAGGGTCCTTGTCCAGGTATTGCCTCCGTCTTCAGAAGTATAAAAGCCACGCTCTCCTCCTTTGCTCCACAAAGGGCCTTGAGCCGCAACATATATCTTTTGGGAATTGTCCGGATGTACAATGATCTTGGAGATGTGCTCCGAAGCAGGCAATCCTTTATTTTTCCAGGATTTACCGGCGTCATGGCTTACATAAACACCATGTCCAAAACCTACGTGTCTTCCCCCCACATTTTCACCGGTCCCTACCCAAATGGTGCTGGGGGTATTAGGGTCGATAGTTATGCAACCGATAGAGTAGCTTTTTTCCTTATCAAAAATTGGGGTGAAGGTGGTCCCGGCATTAGTGGTTTTCCATACCCCACCTGACCCTACGGCTATGTACCAGGTACTTTCGTCTTTAGGATGAATAGCGATATCCGCAATCCTTCCGGAAGTAAGGGCCGGACCTAAATTTCTAAACTCAAGTCCACTGTAAATGTCTTCTTTTTTGTCGCCCTTTTCCTGGGCGGTCAACGGCATAAGCAAGAAGAAAGTGAGTAAAGCGAGACATGCGAATGGGTAAGTAATTTTCATTAGATAGGTTATTAGTGATTCTCACCTCGTAAGATAGTCAAATTGCCTATCTCCTGCATAAAAAAAGCCCCTATTTAAGGGGCTTTTAACGCTCTCACTATTTTATACTTTACAAGGAAATATCCTCTGTTGCACCATTCGGATAAATTACCGTGGCCTGATCATCACAAGTACCGTCGCCGAAGTCTACATCTATGCCCAGTCCGTTTTTAGTAACGGTCATTATACCTTGTGTCCAATACTCACAAATAAAGTTCTTGGAAACGTCGCCTGAAATGGCATAGGTATTTCCATCCACCTGTACGGTCCAATTGCCGGAAAGGTTCCAAAGTGTATCCTGGCCTTCTTCAAAAATGATGGCGAACGTCTTTGTGCCGTTTTCGGAAACGGTTTCACCATCTTCAAATTCAATGGAGATGTTACTGGTAATGCTGAATGATACCGAACTTTCTTCTTCAGAACCTATAAGGGTAAACGTCCGTGTCCCGTTAACCTTGATATCGCCCACAAAGAAATCTTCATAAGTAGCCGTATAGGAGGCGGTTGACCCGTCAACGCCATAGGTTACTACTAATGTGCCATTGACGTTATCCGTGCTGTTTAACACACAGTTGTTAAATGTAGCTGTAAACCCATTTTCGGTGTACTCGGCACTATAACATTCGTTACTGCTAGCGGTAGGTGAGGAAAATTTGCCGGTAGTGGTGTTCGCCTCATAGAGCTCGGCCAGCGCATTATCTACCACGCTGGTAACTTCATCAGTCTCCAGGATGCTTTGTACTTCGGTCTGCGTTAGTTCTTGCTCAATAGCGCCATTATTGTCTTCTGCGTCATCGCTACAGGAGGCAAAGATCAAAGCGCTTAGGGCGATGTAAAAACCTATTTTTAGTTTTTTCATTTTTAGTAAGTTTTTTGAGGTTATGCAGGCATAACGCAAGGGAAGGTGCTTTAGTGCGTTACCAGATGACTAATCGATAAGTGGTACAAAATCTTAACGGTCTTTGGTACGGTATACGAACTTTAGTCCCGCTCCAATCGGCATTTATAGCTGCTACTTTCACATCTACCAAACCGATTTTAAGCAGGTATTCCCGAATAGTATCACGTTTTAAGTCTGTAGGGATCTTAGAACTGCTTTTAGGCCAGCTCACCCAGAGCATCCCCGTCTTTTTCAGCAGGGATTTGCAAATAGAAGCTTTGGCCTCTAACTCCGTATAGGTAGTGCAGAACAAATGCACAAAATCAAGGACATTGTCATCAATTACGCACTTATGTGTGGTCCCTTCACGCGTGACCCCGTTATGGAGTTCCAGTAATTTTCCTGTGCTCATTACTACTGTATGGAACACATGGTGTTAAATTATTAAAACGTCAACTTACGACTGCAACTATTTTCTTGTCGTGTCATCTTAGCATCATACATGAAAGTATTAACACAATAATAATGTAGGTAAATACTTACAATGCCATAATATCACTAAATTTAGGACTCTAAGCAATGAAAACAATGTCTTTTTTATCCTCAATATTTAGCTTACTTGTTTTATCTGGTTTTGTGTCAGGATGTTCGGATGATGATACCCAAAACATAACCAATGACCAAACTGTTACAAACATTTTAGATGAAGACTGGCTGTTAGCTTCAATCCTTGTGGAAAATGAGCGTACAAACTTATCAGAGAACGACTATCCGAAAGAAATGTCTTATGTCCTAAGATTTGCTGATGAGTCCAATTTTGACTTCGATACAAGCGTAAATGCTGCTCGTGGAACTTATGTGGTGGAGGGGGATAGTATAGATTTTACCGCGTATCAGGAGTTAACCGAAATAGCACCAGTAGACCCAAAACTAGTGAGAATCGATGAAATTCTGGTGATGGAAGTCAACAACATTACAAGATATTCCATCAACAACAATGAGTTGATTTTGTATTGGGAAGGGGGACAGCTGGTTTTTAAAAAATATAATCTGCAATAACACCCAAAAACCATGAAAATAAATAAAGTAATCATCAGTACCCTTACCCTGTTTGTAACGGTGCTGGCATTTGCCCAAAAGGAGAAAGAGGGAATTCCACTTAGTTTAGAAATTACATCAATGAACAGAAAACTAAAACAGGAAATACCTGTCATTCAAATGCCCAAATTGGAGCAAAGCACTATTGATGAAATCAAAAAAAGAAATAGTGAGCTGAACGGTGAAATATTTCAATTTGCCCATGGTTTTGATGTCAATATTAATATAAAAAAGAATGCTGGGGTCGACTCCCTGGAAACTGGTTTGCTGTATCGTTTAAAGATTAAATCCTTGGAAGCAAAATCCCTTAATGTAATTTTTGGTGTGTATGAGGTTCCTGAAGATGCTACGCTTTTTATCTACGGCGAAGGTTATAACCATATCTTAGGCATGTTTTCAAACCATAATAACAAAAAGAATAAGAGACTTGCCGTTGAATCCATTTCTGCAGAGCAAATTACTATTGAATATTTTGAACCTTTTGGCATCGAGCTCAAGAACAATTTAATAATTAACAAGGTATCCCATGGGATATATGGTTCAGAAGATGGATTTTTCGGAGATTCCGGAAATTGCCAAGTGGATATCAACTGTAACGAGGGCAATACGTGGCAAGACGAGAAGAAATCTGTTGTTCGGTTGTTGATAAATGGCACAGGATTATGTACTGGTGCGCTTTTGAACAATACGAGTCAGGACGCAACACCATATGTACTTACCGCGGCACATTGTATCTGTAACCAAGTCGTTGCGGAAAATACGGTTTATACCTTTAACTATGAGAGCCCGTCATGTGACGGTCCTGACGGAAGCGTATCCCGATCAATATCAGGTGCCGATTTACGTTCTACTAGTCTCACTTCAGATTTTACGTTGTTGGAGTTGTCCGAAATGCCCGATCAGTCATATGATGTGTATTATGCAGGTTGGGACAGGCGGAACAATGCTACTACAGGCGGTGTTGGCATACATCATCCAATGGGCGATGTAAAGAAAATTGCAACATATAATACGCAATTGGCCAATTCAACTTGTATGGACTTCAATTATACCAATGGCTGCGAGACTGTAAACCTGCCCAATGCAGATTTTTGGGAGGTAAATTGGCTGGCAACTGCAAACGGGCATTCCGTAACTGAAGCCGGTTCATCAGGTTCACCGTTGTTCAACAATGCATCACGGGTCGTAGGTCAACTTTGGGGAGCGGGATTTTGCAATAACGCTAATTGTAGCAATCCCACCACGGATACTGCAAACTATGGTAAAATATTTGCCTCTTGGGATGGAGCAAATAACACAGTTAGATTGAGGGACTGGCTGGATCCGTGCGGCACTGGAGCAGTGACGACAAATGGTTGGGAAACACCTACTTTATCTACACCTTCTACAGTGTCTTGTACTGGAACCAGTTTTCAGGTTTTCAATCTTCCCGCAGGTTCAACAATCAGTTGGAGCCATAGTGCCAATATTTCGCGAACATCTCCACAAGGATCAAATCCATGTATTTTTACGGCAACGGGTGTCATAGGCAGTGCATGGGTACGTGCAACCATAACGCCAGCGAACGGTTGTGCAAATCCATATGTAATCCAATCCAACACTACGTCTAGTGGCGGTTCAACCACATCTATATCGTTATCAGTAAATGGCCCTGCCAGTGACGGTTGGATCAATGCATCGGTTAGCGGTGGTTCGTCCCCATATAACTGGAGGTTAAATAGTAATACGACTTGGACAACCAGTGTTCCGTACACAACGCGATATGTTGGTTGTAATGGAGCATATCTACACGTATCCGCTCAAGGAACATGTGGTACTGCAACAGCCTCTCAGTATATATATCCTTGTACTGGAGGATATTATAGGACAACAGTCTACCCCAATCCAACAAGTGATGAAATCAATGTGGTGGAATCGAAGGAGTATAAAACCGCCGATGATTATATCCCTGTTCTTGAAGGTGCTGTTGAACTTACCCTCTTGGATTTTAGTGGAAACCCAGTTAAATTAAAGGAATTGGATGGGAAAAGGGAAGATGTTAAACTAGATGTGAGCGGCCTTCCCTTCGGAAACTATTTCTTATTGATCAAAAGTGGAAAAATTGAGGAGACCCATCAAATCATAGTTGAATAACAACTAAGAACCGGGGGGCTACCGCCCCCCTTATTTCCTACGTCCCCTTCTTACAATATTGGTTACCACTCTTCTGTTTTAAACCAGATTTGTCATATGGCAATACCTGTTGATAGGATGACAAATTGAATAATGGCTATCCTCCTGGACAGAATCGGAACGAGACATGATGTAGCTCCAGCTGTTTTATGATGCTAACAATCCTTGTACGAAGACAAATTCATGTTAAATTTGTAAAACTGCCATATTTGGATAGCAACTATTTTCTTGGTGTGTCATCTCATTGTTATAATGAAAGCATTAACGTAATCATAAATAAAAAAGCCCTTTAATGCTTTGCAACTATATTCAAAAACCTAAACCATGAAAATAATGTCTTTTTTATCCTCAATTTTTAGTTTGATGGTTTTATCCGGTTTTCTTTCAGGGTGTTCGGATGATAATGCCCAAGACGCGAACGAAGGCCAAATCGTTACAAACATTTTAGAGGAAGATTGGCTGTTAACGTCAGTCCTTGTGGAAAATGAGCGTACAAACTTATCGAAGAATGACTATCCAAAAGAAATGTCTTATGTCCTAAGATTTACCGACGATTCCAATTTTACCTTAGACACAAGCGTAAACGCCGCTCGCGGAACTTATAGGGTTGAGGAGAAAAGCATAGATTTTACCGCGTATCAGGAGTTAACCGAAATAGCCCCAGTAGATTCAAAACTAGTGAGAATAGATGAAATTCTAGTGATGGAAGTCAATAACATCACAAGATACGCCATCAACAACAATGAGTTGATTTTGTATTGGGAAACAGGACAATTGGTTTTTAAAAAACTATGATTTTTAACAATACACAATAAACAAGGAAAGTAGTCATCAGGATCCTCACCCTGTTTGTAACTTCGCGGGCATTTGCCCAAAAGGGGAAAGAGGAATTTCACTAGGTTTAGAAACTGTATTAGAAAGTGTTCTCACATATCTCAAACTCAAAGTAGTTATTTCGATTTTTGTGACACTTCCATTTCATCCAAAATTTTCTTAAATCCCAGGGCCACACCATTGGTCCATCCAAATCCATCCTGTGTTTCGTATTCCCCTCCTCCGGAAAGTAAGGACAGATCTTCTACATTGTATTTTTCCATCATTTTCCCTGTATTCTTGAATACCTTTTCGTTCAAAGCCAACCAGCGTTCCATAATTTCCCGGGCCTCTTCCTCATAGCCATAAGTAAGCAATCCCTTTACCGCTATCCACTGCAACGGAGCCCAGCCATTAGGTGCGTCCCACTGCTGCCCGGAATGCACCAGGGTAGTTACTAATCCTCCTTCCTTTAGAAATGTATCCATCAGCACATTTTTTATCCCTTCGGCCTGCTCTCTGGAGGCTATCCCGAAAAACAAGGGAAACGCCCCGGCAAGGCTCAATTCGCCGGTTGGAGCCGCACGGACAAAATCATAGTCGGTATAGAATTGTTCTGCTTCGTTCCAAAGGTATTCATTGATCCATATCCTACGTTGTACATGTGCGTTCCGGAAACGGCCTGCTGCCTCCTGATCTCCTTTCTTTCGGGCCGCTTTTTCCAATTGTTGCTCCAGATGATATAGCAAACAATTGAGATCAACAGGGAGAATGGAAGTGGTGGTTGTACTCGAAAATTCCCCTGGCGTGCCGTACCATCGAGAACTAAAATCCCAACCCGATTCGGCTGCAGAGCGCAAATCCCGGAATAGTTGTTTTTTGGCGGTCGAATCATTGAGCTCCGAGGCTAAATGAAGATCTTCCTTATACGCTTCAGGCCGGGGGGTATCGGCAGCATCCCAATAGCGATTGAGATATCCGCCTCCGGTCATCTGGACGACATGTTTACTGGCACCATAAGTATCATTGATACTATCGCGATCCATAAAAAAATCGTACTCAATAGATAATTCCGATGCGTAGTACAAGGACATATCCGTGGTGTCCTGCGCCAGAGCGCTCACCATAAGAGAAAAGAAAGGGGGTTGTGAACGCGTCTGGTAATAATCTCTTGTACCATTGGGGATAAAACCGATAGAATCCAGAAGAAAAGCAAAGTTATCCACCATATTTTTTGCGAGATCCTTGCGATCCGCCGCTAATAGCCCCTCAATAGTGAAATAACTGTCCCAATAATAGATCTCCTGAAATCGTCCGCCAGGCACCACATACTTATACGGGAGGGGTATACGGGATGCATTTTCGATAGGTTCGTCAGGGCCCCTGGTAAGCTTGTCCCACATCAGTTCAATATGCTCATACATGGTCTTGGTGGTGTCAGTAGTGAACTCCAGGGACTTCATTGATCTATCCGTGAAATTTGTCGCAACAAAAGTTTCCAGGTTAAACCCTTCCTTTTGCCGCTCTACAAGGTATTTTTCTTCCAGCGCGGTGAAATGTGCATTGGGCACCAAATCCACAAAAGTCTTCGAATCCTCGTAGATAGCTGCTAGTTGAACATCTTTAAACAATTGTGTTTCATAAAAGGAGGTTGCTGTTATAGCCTGTTCCTTTTTACAGCCTATTGCGATGCTTAAAACGATTAGAAAAAGGTAGTTTTTCAATGTCATTGCCAGTAAATTGGGTATTGAAGTTAAATATAAGGCAATAAAAATATAGATTGCAGGTTGTAATCGTATACGATTTAAGATGATACTTCGAAACAGGGTAAAAGCACATCTACAAAAAGAAATTCTTAAGGGAAGGTTGAAAATCGGGAAAACCATTAACCTGGCTAAGGTATCCCGGGATTTAAAAGTTAGTGTAACCCCTGTTCGTGAAGCCTTAAGCCAATTGGAGCAGTCCCGTATATTAAAAGCGGTTCCCAACCGGGGCTTTATTGTTCCCGAGCTTTCGCTGCAAGAGGCTACGGATTTGTATCATACCGTTGCGGAACTGGAGGTCATGGCGTTGGAGCACTCCACCTTTGATGCGGAAACGGTATCCCAACTTTCTCACGAGTTGTTACGGTTACAGCAAGCACATACGGATGATGCCCGATTACGACACCGTGTGGCCTTCCACCGGTGTTTGGTGAAAAATTGTCCAAACGTAATTTTGCTACAACTCTTGAGGGATCTGGAGTCCAGAATACTGTTCTATGAACAGGTATTGATCACAAATGCTGCCTTTTACGAACAGACCGATAACCAAAATGAGGCCATCGTTCGCGCTATTGAGGAAGATAACCTGCCTACCGCAGCGCTTATTCTAAAAATGAATTGGATGTCCATACTGGACTACGTTAAGGGGCAAATCATAAAGCAGCAACCGGTATATTTTTGAGATATAACCCGTTGTGCCTTTTGAGATTTTTGTAAGGATTTCTCCGATTTTTCCTATTCCCTAAAGGGATAATCAGAGAAATCTTCCCTCCGTCCCCGCCTTGCCGGCTGGCAGGCTTTAGGATAAGAGGAAAAGAGGGAAGATTTCGACATTATTTTATCTTTAATTTATCAAAATGCACAATAGGTGAAATGTGGTAGTCTCCGCTTACCCCCTACACTTACGAAGTTGTTCATACCGTTCCGGAGTATCCACATCCAGCTCCTTACCCTCAGCGTCTAAGCAGAACACCTTTGCTTTATGTTCTTTAATGAGGGATTTTGCGCCCAAGTCGGCATTCAATTCCTGTAAGGCCGGAAAAAATGATCGGTCAAAAATTGCCGGCACTCCACAACGTTCTCCATAGTTGGTCGCAATAATGGGGTGTGCCCCCTTGTGGAAATGCGCAATCATTTTTTCATAATACGCACTATCCAGAAGGGGTTGATCTGCTAAAAAGACCAATACCGCATCAAAATCGCCGGTAGTGGAGATGTGTTGCATCCCTTTGGCAATTGATGTGCCCATTCCCTTGTTCCATTCGGGATTATGGATCGGGAGAACGGGGTGATCATTGACCGTAGCCAGAATCTCTTCCCTGCGGGCACCCACTACTACAAAAAGGTCCTTGAGCACTGTTTGTAGTTGTTCAATGGCATTACCCAACAGTGTGGTATCCTGCCAGGGCAATAACTGTTTTGGTTTTCCCATCCTACTTGAACCACCCGCTGCCAGCAATAGTCCTGCTATTGTAATCGTATTTTTAGCGGGCATGGATGGTCCCTAATTTTTCCCGCAATGGAATTACCGTTTTCCCCCGGGTGGTTGCTAAGATTTCCGCCAGGATAGACACCGCAATTTCCTGAGGGGTTTCTGCTCCGACATCAAGACCGGCCGGGCCATGAATCTGTGAAAGAAATTCTTCTTCCAGCTCCGGTTCCCGCTCCAGCAGTTCGTTAAAGAGCTTTTCTCTTCTTCGGCTGGGGCCCAAAAGACCGAGATAGGCAGGATATTTGTTTTTGAGCGCGATCAGATACTTAAGGTCTTTCACAAAACTGTGCGTCATAAGTACTACAGCGGTCTCTGTATCTACATGGACCTCAGGGGTATCGCTATCATTGGTAATGAAATGCGTAACTCCCGGAAAGTCTTTTTCATGTTTTTCCTCCCTGGCTTCCGTGACTACAGTAACTTCCCACCCTACTCCGGTTGCCAGGGCGACCAGCTGTACGGTGTCGTGCTCGGCACCAATTAGTACTAATCGGAAGCAAGGGGGTAAGTGTTGTTCGTATACTTCAGGAGGGGTTGCTTCCAGGGGAAAGGCCTTACGAAAAGTATATTGCTTGTTCTCTACAGCAATGTAGGAACCAAAATTACTATTCGTGCCATGTGCCCGTTGAAAATAACTTTGAACACTGATTGGTATTCGTAGCGCTACCCAATTCCAAAATTGCTCCAGTGTCTGTTGTGGTACCTGAAAGGGCTCCAGAAGGATATACAGAATTCCTTCGCAACCCAGGCGATACCGGCCATCGTACGTCATTACTTTGGGTATTCCGTTCTGAAAGACACTATCTGCTTGCCGATAGACTTCTTTTTCTACACATCCGCCACTAACCGCCCCGATCATTTCTCCGTCCTCCAGTATCAACATTCGTACACCGGGTCTTCGATAGGATGACCCTTCCAGTGCTACTACTGTTGCCAATACACAGGATTTTCCGTGTTGGACAGCATCACTGTAAGCGCTCATTATATGCTTTAATTCGTGCATCATTACGGTAGTATCTTTTCAGTTGGAATAAAGGGCAGCAGGTCCCCGGGACTATGTTCTTTTTCCGGTGCAATGATCAGAAAACCACTGGTCGTTACCAAACTTGTTAAATCTCCCGAACCACTTGATTTTACTAAGTTAGCACATAATTCATTGCCTTCTACATAAGCGCTTACCCGGATAAAACGCATAAAATCTGTGGTGTTCTGGAAAGCCTCAGTTAAACGAATTTTAGGGAAAGTCCATTTCAATCCTAAACATTTGGACAGCCAGGGCAGAAAATAGATATGATAATTAGCAAATGTTGATCCGGGATTCCCCGGAAAACCAAAGATGGTGGTACCAGAAGCCTTATGTTTTCCAAACCACAAGGGTTTTCCGGGGCGTTGTTTTACCCTATGAAATAGTTGGTCAACACCAAGTTCTTCAAAAACCTCTGGCAAGAAATCGTATTTTCCTTTGGATACGCCACCGCTGAGTAACACCACATCAAAATTGTGAAATGCTTTTTCTATGCCTGCTTTTATCTCTTCCCTATTGTCCGAAAAATGAAGCCTGGTAGCCGCAATCTTTTCTTTCTCCAGGGCCGCAGCTAGTGTATAACTGTTGGATGTTCTGATTTGATGGGGTTCGGGCATTTCATGAAGCGCTACCAACTCGTTTCCGGTGGAAACCACGGCTATTTTGGGCAACTTCTTAACCTGCACTTTGGTTTTTCCGACGGAAGCCAGAACTCCAATGGTGGAAGGGCCGATTTTAGTCCCTTTTTTTAGGACGATTTCTCCCTTTTCCGTATCTCCCCCTTTTTTATGAATGTTTTGACCTAAGTGCACCGGTTGCAACACGGTGGCTTGTCCATCTTCAATGTTTAGCTGTTCATACATCACTACAGCATCTGCATTGATCGGCACCATAGCGCCCGTCATGATTTCCACACAGAAGCTGTCGTTTTGGAGTGTCATTTGTGGTGTGCCGGCTGCCGCGGTACCCTGAACGGTAAAGGAAGATATCCCGGCTTCCCAGGCCGAAAAACGAATGGCAATACCATCCCTGGTGGATCGGTCATAGGGTGGGAAATCGCGATCTGCAGGGATATCTTCTGCAAGTACCCTACCCAAACTCTCATTAAGGGGAACCCGCTCCTCCCTAAAGGAAGCGCTGTTTTCGAGGACAATTTTATGGGCCTCTTCGAATGTAATCATACTGTAATTTTGATGGGATCCGGAAGCGCTGTCATGCCGCCTTCTATGGAGTAGACCTGTGCCTGCGGCTTAAAATCCTGGGCGATTTGCACAGCTGATCTGCTGCGTACTCCACTTTGACATATAAAATAAACTGGTAACGTAAAGTCGATTCTTATCAACTCGTCCTCCAACTTGGATAAAGGAATGTTGACGGCAGATCGTATGGCGTTACCAGCAAATTCTTCAGGGTTGCGAACATCTATTAACTGTAAACGCAGGTCCGCCGACAAGTGTAAAAACTCTGCGATAGTTACTACGGGAACTTCCGTTTCGCAAGGCGGTATTTCATAGTGCAATTGAAGTGTAGTTAATTGTTTATTCTTTGGGTTTACTTCTAACCCGATTTTACGACTTTGCTGTGTATTGCCATCAAATAACAACAACTCTCCCGATAATACCTGCCCTTTACCGGAAAGCACTTTTACAGCTTCGAGCGCTTGAAGTGTGCCAATAATTCCTGGAAGTACGCCCAAAATCCCATTTTCATTACAATTGGGAATTTCCCTCGCTTTCGGAGGATCTGGAAAAACGCAGCGATAGGTGGGGCCATCCTTATAGTTAAATACCGAAACCTGTCCTTCAAACCCCTGAAGTGCACCATAGACAAATGGCTTTTTTACCACTACACAAGCGTCGTTAATTAAATAACGAGTGCCAAAATTGTCCGTGGCATCGACGACGAGATCGTATTGCTTTATGATTTCAAGTGCGTTTTCAGGATTCAAATAGTTGGCGTAGACATTAATCCGGGTATCACTATTCTGTGCGGCTAATTTTTGCGCCGCTACGGACACCTTAGGTTTTCCAATATCGTTCTCCGAATAGAGTACTTGTCGTTGTAGATTATGCAGCGCTATGGTATCATTGTCCATTAGGCCTAAGGTACCTACTCCCATCGCATTCAAATATTGCGCAACAGGAATGCCCAATCCTCCCAGGCCTACGATCAGTACTTTACTATGCTGTAATCTAGCCTGGCCTTCCGGACCAAAATCAGGAAGACTGGTTTGTCGTGTATATCGGGAGGCAGCTTCCATTATGGCAATAGCGTTTTGGCAAGTTGATATTCTTCCAGGGAATTGGCATTGTATAGCAGTTTGTCTTCCTCCGGGTGTACCCTTTTGCTATTCGAATTTATCAAATACTTTCTGGGTGAGGAACCTTCGCCGGACTGTAAGTAATCCATGGCAGCCGACAAGCCATAAGGTTCCCAAATAGCCACCAGGGGTTCCGGCAAGCCTGTCTTTTTTGTAGCCATAGCGGTTGCATCCAATATTGCATCCCTCTCCGCTACCAGTGTCTTAAGGGTATCCAGGTCCAGCAACGGAAGATCACAAGCCAAAACCAACCAAGCCGCTTTAGGAAACTTTTGATGAGCACTCAGTATCCCATTGAAAGGACCTTGATGGCGGTCCGTATCAATGATGTATTTAAAACTTTGAGGCACATCCCGCAGTTGGTCACTACGAAGACTTAAATATACTTCATCACATAATTCCTCCAGGAGCGTATAAAAGTACTCCCGTTGTGGTACCCCATGATACTCCAATAAGCCTTTATCAGCACCCATTCGGGTGCTTTTGCCCCCGGACAGGACCAGGCCGTAAAGTACTGGGATATTGCTCATTTCGTTGTTTTGTATTGTTTGATCAAAATACGACTTATCCACCAATTGAAGTCATGCTGCTCTGGAACACTGAGGTATGTTCCCGTTGTGCGTCAAAACCGGTTTTGGCCCGAGTGCCAATTGCAGAAATAATAGCTTTTTTAACGTTCTCCTCGGAGTTTTCCGCTCGGATAATATCCCGTAAATTGGTTTTTGGTTTTCCATAAAGACACGTAACTACATCTCCGGTTGCCGTCACCCGCAATCGGTTACAGGTACCGCAGAATGTCCTACTAAACGAAGGGATTAGTCCAAAGGTGCTTTTATGCCCTGCTATTTGGTAGTTAACAGAAGTGGATGTAACTGGGGATTGCAGCTTTTTGTAGTCCGGATAGCGTTGGGTAATGTACTCCAAAATGGTTTTATAATCCCATTTAATTTTTTGAAAACTACGTGACCCTCCGTTAAAGGGCATTTCCTCAAGAAAACGTACTGCAACCGGGTAGTGCTTCATCACCTCCAAAATGGGAAGGATATCCTGTTCATTTTGGCCATCCAGTACAATAAAATTGATACGGACATTAAACCCCTCTGTGATCAATCGGATCAGATTCTCATGTACTGTATCGTACTGATCCCTTCGGGTGATCCGTTCAAAGGTCTCACGGTTTATAGCATCCATGCTCACATTGATATTCCGTATGCCCAGCTCCTTAAGCTGGTCAATATGCGGACCTATTAAGCTGGCATTCGTTGTCACGGAAATATCGGTAAGGCCATCAAGCCTGGAAAGATGCGCCAATAGAACCATGAGATCCTTTCTAACAAAGGGCTCTCCCCCGGTTATCCGGATCTTATCGATGCCCTGCTCCACCAGAATTTCAGCAACACGCTTTAACTCCGGAATAGTCAGTAGCTTTTCATTTTTTGCGAAGTTGATCCCTTCTGACGGCATACAATAATTACATCTTAGATTGCAACGATCCGTAACCGCGAGACGTAAATAATTGATTTTCCTGTTATGATTATCTATTAACATAGTATTTTACTTCTAAAAACTGAACACTTCTCCACTACCTTTTACCCCCCGCTTACCGGAGGAATAAGTGCTATTTCGTCATAGGAATTGATCTCTTCGGTATCCTGTGCGTAAGCGTTATTTACGGCAATGGCCAGGGAAGAAAGTTGCTCCAGTTCCGGATAACTTTTTCCCAGAAAAGTCCGCAGTTCTCCTACGGTCTTTGGAATCCGTTTGCCATTTGCAGTGGTAGGTATGGAAAGTGAAGGGCTGCCAACAATATCTTTGGCAACCCCAAACAATAATACGGTCATAGTTTTTAGCCTATTATTTCCTGTTGTTTTGGTTTTAACAATTCGGGATATTTTGCAAAAGGCTGTTTGTACAAGCGATTTCCTGTAGCCGCCTTAAATGCATTGGCAATAGCGCCTCCTGCGGGAGGAAGCGTGGGTTCTCCAAGCCCTGTTGGAGAGTACTCATTTTGCATCATATGTACTTCCACTTTTGGCGCTTCTTTCATACGGATTAAGCGGTAGGTATCAAAATTGGTGGCCATAGGCTTTCCATTTTCGAAAGCCAACTCCCCATACATCGAATGCCCTACCCCATCAATGACTCCGCCTTCAATCTGATTCAATGCTCCCAGTGGATTAACCACAATGCCGCAGTCCACCACACAGGTAATTTTCTTTACAACAGCTTCCCCGTTTTGGATCTCAACATCGGCCACTTCCGCTACGTGGGTATTATGGCAATAGTAGTTCACAAAACCCTGATAGACATTGCTGGGTTGGTTCCCCCAGTCGGATAGTTCCACAGCTTTGTTCACAACATCGATCATCCGTTCCGGAGAGTACGCGATATTTTCATCGGCCTCGGCATCTACCTTTTTCAATAGATCCAGCCGCAACTGTACCCTATCGACATCCATTAGCTCGGCCAATTCATCAAAGAAACTCTGCTCCGCATAGGCCAGGAAATTGGTATAGGGAGCTCTCCACGCCCCGGTAGTAATATTACTGTCATAACTGGCCACATCCACCTTGTAATTTTCTATGGCTCCGGCCGGGAAAAAGTGGGGAATTAATCCGTACATGTTGGAATTAACGGCCGCTTCTTTAAGGTGATACGCTACTACTTCTCCGTCTTTGATTCCCGCTTTGATACGGTATTTTATCGCCATTCTATAAATGCCGTCATTCATGTCATCCTCCCTGGAGAAGACCACTTTAACGGGCTTTTTTATCTGATCTGCAATCTCCACTGCTTCCAGGGCAAAGTCACCGTACAGCCTTCTTCCAAAGCCACCGCCCATTCGGGTCATTTCCAAATGTACTTCCTCCGGGGTCCTCCCCAGTATTCCCGCCGCCATATTGGCTGTGCCTTCCGGGGTCTGAATTGGGCCTACCATATGAATTTTCTCATCGGTAACATTAGCAAAGAAATTCATGGGCTCCAGGCAATTATGTGGAAGGAACGGGGATTCATAGGTACGCTCCAACACCTTATCAGCGCCTGCAAAAGCTTTGTCAACGTCGCCATCGGATCGCATGGTCCTGAATTCGTTACCATCCAGAAGATCGACTAGAATTTTGTCATGATCTTCCGTGCTTTCCAGGTCACCATCTTCCCACTCCAATTGCAATGCTTCTTTGGCTTTTAAGGCTTGCCATGTGGTCTTGGCAATTACCGCCACCTTTTCACTTTCTCCCATCATCCCGGAAAGTCGGGGGTTTTCTTCGGCCATTTTGTGCACCTTATCTCCAAACCGAATGACATCAATAACTCCTGGCATTGCCCGAGCTTCACTATCGTCAAAAGAGACTAGTTTTTGCCCGAATGCCGGAGGCCGCGCCACAGCGGCATATACCATCCCGTCTTCTTTGTAGTCCAGGCCATAGAGTGGTTTGCCGGTAATGATGTCATCGATATCCACATTGCGCTGCTCCGTTCCAATAATTTTGTAATCCTTGGGTGCTTTCAGCGCAACATCTTCGGGAATTTCCAACTGCGATGCCTCATTCACCACATCGCCATATCCCAACGTTTCCTCAGTTTTGGTATTAGTAATTACGCCTTCACTTACCGTGCAGTCAGAGGCTTCCACTCCCCAACGAGCAGCGGCGGCATTCACTAACATTTGCTTAGCGGTAGCCCCGGTCTGGCGCAGTGCATCCCAACCAAAGCGGATGGATTGACTTCCTCCGGCTACCTGGCGGGTATAATTCTCCGTATCCAAAATACCTTGCTCAACATAAACATCTTTCCAGGCCACGTCCAGCTCTTCGGCAATGATCATCGGCATTGACGTTTTTACCCCTTGTCCAATTTCAGGGTTGGGAGAAAAAATCGTTACGGCACCGTTGTCCGCTATTTTTATAAAGGCATTGAAATCATTGTAATCCAATTGCGAAAGGTCAACAGGAGGTTTCACTTGCGGCTTACATGCTTGGAACAAGTTAAAGCCGATTAACATGCCTCCTCCAGCTAGTCCGGTGGTACGCATAAAAGCTCTTCGGCTAAATTGTATATTAGGATTCTTAGACATTTTCTTGCGATTTTAGGTTAGCCCATGTTTTCTGCGGCCTTCTCAACCGCACGATGAATTCTGTTGTACGTTGCGCAGCGACAAATATTACCGTGCATAGCGTTTTTAATCTCCTCCTCACTGGGAGCAGGATTTTGCTCCAGAAAAGCAGCAGCGGTCATGATCTGACCCGCCTGGCAATATCCACATTGCGGTACATCTACTTCCTTCCAGGCCTCCTGAACCGGGTGATCCCCATTTTCCGAAAGACCTTCTATTGTGCGTATGGATTTGCCTTGGACCTGTTCCAGAGTTAAGGCACAACTTCGCATGGCCGTTCCATCTACATGTACGGTGCACGCACCACATTGACCTATACCACAGCCATATTTGGTGCCCACTAAGTCTAAATGATCGCGCAATACCCATAGCAATGGGGTATCCGTTGAAACATCAACAGAACTTGTGGTTCCATTGACTTCGATTTGATACGTTGGCATAATGTGTTTGTTTATGTTGTCTTGTTGAAGTTAGCAATTAATACTTCCAAGGTTTGAATTTTTAACAGAGAAGCGTGGTATTTAACAAAGGTTTAAGGTTGCATTATTCCGCTCTAATAATCTTATCCCGGATTTCACGCCAGTCTACCAGGACGATGTTGTTTTGTGCTATTAACTCAGCGCATGTGGCACTACTAAAAAAGTCAAGATCAGCCTGTCGCCATGCAGCTCCCCAATTCGGATGATCAATGGTTACCGCCTGCATTTCCATATCGTCAAAAGCCAAATGAATAAGCAATACATTAAGTCCTACGTCCAAATTACCAAGGACCTCCTTATAAAATGTGTCCATACCCGATGCAAAATGTTGCGGTGATGCGCTTACTACATTATCAGCCACCACCTGATTACCTTCCCGGATGAGTTGGGTTATCGTGGGATCGGTAATTGAAAGGATACGCTTATCCAAAAGTACCGGCAACTGGTATTGATTACCCACTTCAAGATAGGCGCGGAGAAATTCGGTGGTAGACCGAGCCCCTCCCATATGAGTATCCAGGTGAGTAATATCAATTTTGTTAGCAAGGGCCATTTCCACCTGATTCTTGAGTTCGAGTTGTACTTCCTCCGGCTTCCCCTTTTCTGCTAACTCCCGGACGTTATCAAAAAAATACCCATTGCTGTCCACTAAACTACTTACCTGGTTGTTACGGGTTACCGGCCCCCATTTATAGTTGTCCCATTCGCTATTCAACGTAAGATGAACGCCAAAATCCATTGCCCGGTGGGATGCAGCTTCTTTGGCAATTTCTAAAAACCAGGGACAAGGCACCATTATACTGGCAGAATTCACACAACCTTGGCGCATGCCCAGTAGACTCGCCCGGTTTTCCGAATGGGTGACCCCAAGGTCATCGGCATGAATGATCAACAATTTGGAGTCTTCCGGATATCCCAGTTTTTCAGCCAGGCTTTGTGACCAGTTCCACTGCAAAAAAGTGAGAAGACTAAAAAGAAAACAAACCCATCTCATGATACTTCGTGTTACTACGGAAAAATACAATTTTTTCATTGAGAATACTATTGGCTTGGTTTTTGCGTTTGGAGAAAAGAACCTTAAACCTATGAAAATGAAAGCTGCGATCTTAATTGTTTTTTCAGCATTTTTAGTTGTATTTCTTTGTGTCTCCTGTGGGAACGCAGACGATGATGTTAATTTTGACCCGAATCAAGGAGAGCTCGGTCAGGGAGAAGAACCCGACGATTGCCTGGAATTTGGCGACAACGAGTTGTTGCTTTCTATTCAAGACCAATTTGTGACGCTACCCGCCAAGGTATCTATTCTTTTCAGGGTTTCGGATACACAAGGAAATCCGATTTCTGATCTTACTGCCAATCAATTTACGATTTATGAACAAGGCCGGAATGACGATTGTTTTAACACCATTTCTTCCTCAGAGTCTTTGGCCCGTATCTCCCCGAATAGTCAGGTATTTAGTAACAATACGCTTCTGGTGTTGGATTTGAGTAATTCCGTGTTGGAAAGTAGCCTCGAAGAACTCAAAACTGCAGCGACCAGTTTTATAACCAATGTAATGCCATCGCCTGAAACGGAATCTTTTAAGATTGGCATTTATTGGTTTGACGGGGAAGATACCCTTCATGAACTAAACCCATTTTCTTCCTCCGCTGCGGAGTTGAGTAATGCTATTGCAGGGATCGATGAAAATATTAGTAACGATCCGTCTACCGACTTGTATGGCGCCGTAATCAAAGCAACGGATATTGCAGAGGATCTTATTGATGAAGGCAGGGATACTGAAGGGTCCCCTATTGTTGCAGCATCGGTAGTATTATTTACAGATGGTACCGACCAGGCCTCTCGGTTTAGCGAAGAAAGCGCATTGGATGCGGTAGAGGATGCCGATCCTAACATTTCGTTCTTCACGATCGGACTTGGATCCGAAATCGACCAGCAGATTTTGGAGGAAATCGGAAAAACAGCCAGTGTAGTTGCAGGAAATGCGGCTGAATTGGAAGCTACTTTTAACCAGATATCCGCCAGGGTGTCCGAGCAGGCAAATAGTTTCTATCTTTTCGAATACTGCACCCCAAAGCGTGATGGTAGTGGAGAAAATAACCTTGTCATTCAATTGACTGATGGTGTTCGCCAAGGAGCGGTCCAAACCAGATTTAGGGCCGATGGATTCACCGGCGGTTGCGAATAGTTCAAAAGCTTTCTGGAATATTCTGTATCTTCCATGGCTAAACATGGAATATGATGAAAAACCTGATCATTGGTCTACTTTTTACAGTTTGTAGCTTCGTACCTTTCAGCCTTTTAGGCCAGGAAGGGCATCCTTTGGAAGGCAGATGGGATTTGGAAATGGAGTTCATGGGGAAAACCGTACCCTCCTGGCTTGAAGTGCGCCACTCCGGCCATGAAACCCTGGTAGGGCGTTTTGTTTTTGCCTTTGGAAGCGCCAGACCTATTGCTGAAGTAAAAACCGTAGACAACCGATTTAATTTCAGTCTGCCCAGACAATGGGAACCGGAAGGGAACGATATGGTTTTCCACGGTACGCTGGAAGAAGGGAGATTGAAAGGAACTATGATCTATACAGACGGAACTGTCGTTCCGTGGACCGGCCAGCCGGCACCAGCTTTGGCACATACTTCCGATCCAAAATGGAGCAAACCCGTCGCCCTGTTTAATACCAAGGACCTAAACGGATGGCAGGCGGACAAAGCGGAAAACCAGTGGGTGATTGAGGATGGGATCCTTACAAACCCAAAATCCGGTGCTAATCTTATCAGTGATGAGAAATTCACCGACTTTAAGGCCCATATCGAATTTCGGTATCCCGAAGGAAGTAATAGTGGTATTTATCTAAGAGGGCGTTACGAAGTCCAAATTGCGGACAATTATGGATTACCACCCATGGATATTTATTTTGGTGGGGTCTACGGCTTTTTAGAACCCAATGAAAATGCAGCTAAAAAGGCAGGAGAATGGCAGGCCTATGAAATTACTTTAATCGGGAGGCGGGTTACCATAGTAGCCAACGGTAAGACGATAATTCAAGATCAGACGATTCCCGGGATAACCGGAGGCGCTTTGGATAGTGACGAAGCTGCTCCTGGCCCTTTCATGATCCAGGGCGATCATGGCCCGGTAGAATTTCGAAAGTTTGAGGTAAGTACTCCAAAATAGTAAGCCCCCTATTTTAGGTATTCTTTGGCCGCATTACACACTAGGTGACGATATGCCTGTTGGGTCGTATTCTTGCGGGATACGCCTCTCCATAGGGTACAATCGATTGAAAACTATCCTATGAGCGGCTATTCCTCGTAATTTCTTTACTACCCCGTAAGGCAATAAGGTAGGGTTTTTGGCATGATCGTTGTTTTAAGATAAACAACAGCTATCAGCATCCAAACACTAAACTTGAACTAAAACTTACGATTATGGGTGTTATTAAAGAAATTATGCAAAATGGTCCCCTAGGATTGCTCCCTATTTGGAGTAAAAGCCTGGTACTGCTGTTGTTTTCTGCAATTGTCACAACATTGGTTACCATGTTTACCTTCTTAATGCGATATGGCTCTGAAATTAGCCTGCAATTCGGGTATTAGGCCTATCTGATGATCAGCGCATTCCCGAAATGTTGCTCCGATAATTCCTGAGCTACATCAATAAGGAAGCCGTTGATCACAGCATGTGTGATCGTACCCTCTTTTTTAAGGAAGAATGTAGGGTTCTCCCCCACAGCCAGATGAAAATCCGATGTATTTGGTGCTTTTGCCATCCGGTGAATAGGTTCCGTAGTGAAAAATCCTCTTTTTGGAAGCGGACCTACCTGGTATGCAATCCCTTGTTTTAAAAGATCCATAGCTGCTGCAGACGACAATGATGCGGTATTCCTCACGGTAGATATTGGGGGTAGGATAGTATAACCGGTGGCATCGAAGGTTTCATACCCATAATAGGTAGAAAGATCGCCTTGATCTACAATGATACTTTTGAAGTAGAACTCCGAGTGACCTTTCAAATCGATTTCCTGCTGTTGAATTCCCAAATCCAGAATGTACTTTTTTCCTAAAAGCTCGTACGTCACATTGGTGATCTTCAAATCGAAAAGCTTCCTGTCATTTCTTGGGATCTTTTTATACTCCTCTATCGAAATGCTCTTGTAACTTCCTTGAGCGATGGTATACAAAGCCGCAAGCATGGAAACGTAATTGAGTTTTCGGATCTCCTGTTTTTCACGATCATTGGTAAATCCGCCGGATTCAATAAGAATTAGACTGGTTCCCCATTTTGCGATATTATCGCCAAAGGCCCGGGGTTCAAAATCGTCACTATAGCGACCCACCTGACCTGGTGCGTATTTTTGAATGACATCGTTCATAAAAACAATAACCTTCATTGCATTTTCGCGGACTTCATTAACATCCTTCTCATAATTATAGGCCGTAGCCAAGTACGATATCGTCGCCGGTTTTGGAGTGCGTTCTGCATTGTAATACCGGCTTTGGTCATGCAGGTTAAACCCAAAATCGGCTTCCAAACTGTCGCGTATCCTTTTTAAGGTTTGTCCTTCGGGGGACTGCAATCGCAACGCATCGCGGTTGATGTCTATGCCAAGGGCGTTCCGCCTTTGATAGACTTCCGCGCCATCCGGGTTGAGCATCGGCAAGAAATGCAGTCTAAGCTGGGAGAGGATTTCGCTCTTTTCCTCCTGAAAATCAGGAGCAATAAAAAAGTTGAGAATGTCAAAAATGGCTTGTGTAGCCGTAGGTTCATCCCCATGCATTTGGGACCATAAAAAGATATCGGTAGTTCCTTCGCCCAGGGAAATTAAGGTCAAATCCCTGCCCTCAATGGATGTGCCAACCTTTTGCACTTCAAATTTCGGGTTGGACCTTACCCGCGCGATCAACGGTTGCAAATCAGCGTATTTTATTCTTCTTTTCTGTAAACTGGGTTCCTTGTACTTCTCATAGGTGGCATAGAGTTGTTCTGTGATATTCTGTGCTCTACCCAAATGTGACCCTAAAAATACCAGTGCAAAAAATAGTAGTAGTGTCCTTTTCATGAACACTAATGTAACGTATTCTCTAAAAACAAAAGATCGATAGCTGTTTCAGACCATCGCTGGGACAGCGGTTTCGGAACCGGGGTAAACATGTAGGTAAAACTGCTCAATACAATATCCAGGTCCCCGTCCTGGTCTACATCACCGGCATCCAGCAAGAACCAGCGCCCTGCATTGGGATCGTCCAATACCTGACTTTCAAATGTAAAGGCTTCGCTATCCTTGTTTTCCAGATATACAAAACTGAGTTGAGGAGCATCTTCATAATTGGGAAAGGTACTTAGAAGCGCGATGTCCACATCTCCGTCCTGATCAAAGTCCCTGGCAAGACATCGTGTTGCACCATTCAAGGGATAAAAGTAGGATTCGGTAAAATTGTTGTTACCATCATTGAGATAGATTCGCATCCCGTGGTAGGGTTTATGCACATAGGATTTGTCCGCGTTATCGCCATTAACCGTGATAATGTCCTCGTATCCGTCTTTGTCGTAATCAATTAGTTCAAACCAACTGCTTCCATATACCGGACTGAATTCTATTACTTTTTCAGCCTTAAATTGTAACTCATCTTGCTGATACAGTATAGTTATACTCTCATTGCCCTGAGAGGTCAGCGTTACCAAGTCCAATTTCCCATCCCGATCCATGTCCTTTGCTATTGTTTTGATGCAGCCCGGTTGGTTTAATAGCACCTTCTTTTCAACAGTGACAGTATCCCTTTGTTCCAGCAACGACAAACGTCCGGTTTCGTTGCCAAATTCTGCGACCACCACTTCCTCTGTACCGCTATTGTTGAGATCAGCAACCAAAAGATGGACCGGTCGATGAAGGGAACTTTGAAAAGTGCTAGTGTCTTTTTCCTTCCGTGTAATGATACTCCCCTTTACCTGTTCCGAAGGATCCAGGATGCCTACTTCGGAGATATATTCCATGGCAGCATTTTGGCTATACCAGGTGATAGGTGTATGTCCTTGATATATTTTTTGTGTTTTTCGTGTTAAAAAGTCATAAGTGGTAAGCGCACCATACATATCGCCAAGAAACAGTTTTGCATCTTGATCACGGTATTGCATAAAGGTCAAGTTTGCACCATCTTTCTGATCTATTTTCAGCGGATGCGATTTAAACCCTCCCAGAGCGCTATAAGCGGGCAAGGGATTGGATGATAAACTATCGGGTGCCAGCGATATAATGTAGTTTTTCAAGGCGATCCAATCGTAAAAGCTGATCTTTGGCCGGAACCCAGAGGGTTCAACATTCGGATCATGATACATTTCACCAATATCCATTCTAGCGGCCATATCAGGAAGTACCGAGGTTTCCCAAATGTGTTTAGGAAGTTCATGAATGCCCGGCGCTATATGGCAGCTTACACAATAGGTGTTGTAGAGTGCAACTTCTTTAGGTTCCTTATCTTTTTTACAGGCAAACAAGGCAAGTACCGGGATCCAAAGTATTGAAATGCGTTTCATTTGCTTCTTCATGAAGCGATCAAAAATTAGGATGAATTGAATTATGGAAGTGGGACATAGGTGGTGTCATGAGCCATCATGGGAAATGTCTTTTGCTGCCAGTTTTGTTTCGCAATTTCAATTTTTTCTTTGGAAGAAGCTACAAAATTCCAAAAGATATGGCGTTCCTCAGGGAAAGGTTCCCCTCCGAATAACAAGACATGTGTGTTGGGAAGCAATATTAGATCACAGGTATCTTCCACTTTGGAAACCAAAATATTGCCTTTACCTATGGTTTCGCCACAAGCCTGGATGGCTCCTTCAACAATACAGACCCCGATCTCACCTTGTAATTTTCCTTGCACATTGAGCGAAAACAATTCCTTGTTTTTGATCTCCACCATGAATAATTCAGAATACACCGGCAAGGGCGACACTTTTCCGTATCCGGTTCCGGCGACAAGGGTAAAGGATGCGCTATCTTCTTCCCACCTTGGTAGTTGTTCGGCAGGGATATGGTGAAAAGCCGGGGCCATATCCTCCAACGCTTTTGGCAATGCTACCCAAATCTGATAGCCGTGGGCTGTAAATTGTTTTCCATTCCTGAGATGCTCCGGTGTTCGTTCGGTATGGGAAACGCCTCTTCCGGCCGTCATCCAATTAACCGCTCCTGGCTGGATCAACTGCCGGGTACCCAAGCTATCTTCATGCATAATTTCGCCTTCCAGCATATAGGTTAATGTTGAAAGCCCAATATGGGGGTGTTGATCCACATCCATATATTTCTTTGGGCCTAATACCGTAGGCCCCATGTGATCAATAAAAATAAAAGGGCCTATCATTCTTTTTTTTCGAAAAGGAATCAAACGACCAACTAAGAAATCACCGATATCCCTACTGCGTTCTTCAATGACCAACCCAGTGTTTGACATAGTTCAAATGGTTATATTTATCCAAAGAAAGTTACAACAATAGTTATTTCCCACCTATGAAATGGTTAAAGAGAATCTTATTGTTATTGCTAATAATCATCGCAATAACGGCTTTAGAAAACTATCCCAAATTGAATATCATATCGGGATACGCCTCCAAATACATGGCTTCTAGTGTTTTAATAGGAAAAAGAAACCCTCCGGATATCGTTGCCAATGATCTGAATATTCCTTTAGTGAATCTCGCTACCACCAAGTTTGATAATGGAGAAGACCTGGCGGTTTCCAATGTCTACGGCTTGTTGGAACGAAAGACCATTAATCGCGAAGGCTTGGGAGCGGTGCTGGTCAATGGAGATTACACTGCGGACAAGGAGTATCTCCAACCCAATAGGCAGGTCCGCTTTGATTCCTTTCCCTACCCCATGGGACATTTACCTGCAAAAGATACTCTTTTCCCTGAAATCGACTATGATGCCATGCGTAAGGCGGTGGCCTTACCCTTCGATCGTCCTGAAATTCAAAAAACAAGAACCTTACTAGTGCTCTACAAGGGGCATTTGCTGCATGAAAATTATGCGGACGGTTTTGATCAGAACACTCCTGTTCTGGGCTGGTCCATGACCAAAAGCGTACTCGCTACCTGCTATGGCGTCTTGGAACATATGGGCAAGATTGAAGTTAACTGGCCGGCTCCTATCCCGGAATGGAACGAAGATGATCGCAAATCAATTACGCTTAATCACCTTTTGCGAATGCAGAGTGGTCTGGAATGGGATGAAAGCTATGATAAGATCTCTGACGTCACTAAAATGTTGTTCCTGGAAAGTGATATGACCAAAGGGCAAAGCAGTAAAAAAGCTGTCGCCGCTCCCGGGGAGATATGGAATTATTCGTCCGGCACCACAAATCTTTTGTCCGGGATACTACGTCAACAGTTTAGGACTCACCAGGAGTACCTTGACTTTCCGTATGCCGAACTCATCGATAAAATAGGCGCACATAGCATGCTCATTGAAGCAGATCTGGAAGGCAACTTTGTGGGTTCTTCCTATGGGTGGGGCAGTACCCGCGACTGGGGTCGGTTAGGGCAACTTTATCTGAATCGGGGAAATTGGAACGGGGAACAAGTATTCGCACCGGAATGGGTGGACTATGTATGCCTACCTACTGAAAACTCCGAGGACGTTTATGGCGCGCATTTCTGGTTAAATGCCGGAGGTAAATACCCTGATGTCCCCAAGGACCTCTATTCCATGAATGGCTACCAGGGCCAATACGTGTTTATTATTCCTTCCAAGGAGTTGGTGGTCGTACGAACCGGCCTGGCAGAATACCCGGAATTTGATATCAATGGGTTTCTGGCTGCATTATCGGAGGCTATTGAATAGCCTTTGAAAGTCGTTATAATTACAGCTTTTTTAGGCCTCACCACAAAACAAAGGCAATTCACAACAATAATTTCACTGCACTCAAGTCCTGTAGTACATTTACCATGTAATAATAAGACAAGTAAATTTTTTCATTTTCATATAGTGTTCTCGTGAAAAGGGCCTTGATCAATAGACAAGGCTCTTTTTAGTTTTAAGGGATCCACTTGTTCTTCCCAAATTCCGGTTTTCGTTTTTCAAGAAAGGCATTTCGCCCTTCCTTTGCTTCATCCGTCATATAGGCCAACCGGGTAGCTTCCCCGGCAAAAACCTGTTGTCCTACCATACCATCATCGGTAAGGTTCATGGCGAACTTCAACATTTTAATAGAGGTTGGCGACTTTGCTAATATTTCCTGCGCCCATTGATAGGCGGTGTCTTCCAATTCAGCATGGGGAATTACAGCATTGACCATACCCATTTCCAGGGCTTCCTGGGCGGAATAATTTCTTCCTAAAAAGAAGATCTCTCTCGCCTTTTTTTGTCCTACCATTTTGGCCAGGTAAGCCGATCCGTAGCCACCATCAAAACTGGTCACATCAGCATCGGTCTGTTTAAAGATCGCATGTTCTTTACTGGCTAAGGTCATATCGCAAACAACATGAAGGCTATGCCCCCCTCCTACTGCCCAACCCGGCACTACGGCAATCACCACTTTTGGCATAAACCGGATCAAACGTTGTACTTCAAGAATATTCAGGCGATGATAGCCATCCTCGCCAACATATCCCTGATGCCCCCTGGCCTTTTGGTCGCCACCACTGCAAAAGGCCCATTTACCATCTTTTGGGGAAGGACCTTCTCCCGAAAGTAATACCACGCCTATGGAAGTATCTTCCTGGGCATCGTAGAACGCTTTATATAATTCACTTGTGGTTTTTGGGCGGAAGGCGTTTCGGACTTCCGGACGATTAAACGCAATACGGGCTACCCCATTACTTTTTTTGTAGGTGATATCATCAAAATCGATAGCCGTTTGCCAGTCGGGTTGAGTCATATTTAATTTTTGATAAAGATAAAGAGAATGGATGTGGCCAAAAATAGTTTTGAAGCACGTAGTTTAACACAACAGTGGATTAACGGTAATTTGAATCATAGATATTTGCCCAATTAAGATTAAAAGATGGAAGTAGAAATAAACAAGAAACCCGGTGCTCAAGAATTGTTGGAGCTTTTTTTACAAACTTCATGGGCCAACAGGCGTAGTCATGAAAGTGTCTCAAAAATGCTGAACAACAATGACTTAATAGTGTGCCTTCGGCATTCAGGCAAATTAATCGGTTTTGGCCGTATTATTTCAGATGGTTGTTTCCGTGGAATTCTGGATGATATTATAGTAGATACCGCTTTCAGAGGCAAAGGTTATAGTTCAATCATAATAAAGGAACTGTTACGACTTGGCGAAAACATTGAAGAAATATTCCTAAACGCTAATCCTATTTTATTGGATTACTATTCCAAATACGGATTTGTTAAATTTACTGGCTTGACAATGGTAAGGAGATCATAAGTATACAATTGAGAATCCTCTGCATTACCAACCAACACTTATGCTAAAAAAAAAGTTAGAATACTTTGCTAATAATTACCCGAGGATTGATGATTTAGCATTGAAAGCCAAAAGAAGGATCCCGAAGGTCGCCTGGGAGTATTTGGAATCGGGCACTGGGGATGAACATTTGCTGTATCGCAATGCTCAGGCTTTTCAGGAGATCCGTTTCTTGCCAAGATTTTGCAAGGGGGAATTGTATGCTGATGCTACCACAACCCTATTTGGCAAAACCTACGCTGCACCTATCGGGATGGCCCCCGTTGGGTTGACCGGATTGATGTGGCCCCGTATCGAACACTATCTTGCTGCTACTGCACAACGGATGCAAATTCCCTATTGCTTAAGCACTGTTGCTACAGAAACTCCGGAAACCGTAGGGCCTGCCGTAGGCGAAATGGGGTGGTTCCAATTATATCCGCCAAAGGATGCCGAAATACGGGATTCCCTTTTGGAGCGCGCCAAAAATGCAGGGTTCCATACCCTTGTGATCACAGCAGATGTTCCCATGGCCAGCAGACGGGAACGCAGTAGAAAAGCAGGGGTATCGGTCCCTCCAAAAATTACCCCAAAAATGCTGTGGCAGGGGATTACCCATCCTGTATGGTCGTATCATACCCTGCTTCGGGGATTGCCCAGGTTGCGATCCGTGGAGCACTATACGAACAATACGGATATGAAATTTGTTAGTGGTTTTGTGGGGAATCGTCTAGGGGGCACTTTGGATTGGCAGTACTGCCAGAAAGTAAAAGAGCTATGGAAAGGTCCGGTGGTACTCAAAGGGATACTGCATCCAAAGGATGCCGAACAGGCCGTGGCAATAGGATTAGATGGTGTTTATGTCTCCAACCACGGGGCAAGACAGTTTAACGGAGGGATTACCAGTATTGAAGCCCTGCCGGATATTGTTAAAGCCGTTAATGGAAAAGTACCGGTACTTTTTGATAGCGGGGTAAGAAGCGGACTGGATGTTATGCGTGCCATTTCCCTGGGTGCTGATTTCGTCTTTCTGGGAAGGGCTTTTGTTTGGGGGGTCGCCGCTCTGGGGAAATATGGAGGAGATCACGCCGCTCATATTCTAATTGATGATTTAAAGAACAATATGGTGCAATTGGGGGTCAAAACGATTCCCGAGTTAAAAGAAATAGCAGTTATTTCAGGTTAATTGTCTTTATTCTTATTCTTCTCGGCTATCCATTTACCCATATACTTAGTAGCAGCCATGATCTGATGCTGTAACAGCGCGCCAATGAAGTTTTGTTTTCTGTGATTTTCCAGTGAATCACTTAGGGATAGCAGCGTTTCCAAAAACGCTTTAGCACATTTCTCCCTGGAATAGATCCCCTTGAGAATATCCAGGCCATACTGCTGCATTTCTTTCCATTTTTGCTCGTTGGTGTAGAGCGCTACAGCTTTTTCCGCAAATTGTTCGGGGCTGTCGGCAATTGCCCCACTCCATGGCAAACCATCATGCATGCCTTCTGCTCCTGTGGTAGTCGTTACGCTGGGAGTACCCCGTTGCATCGCGAAAGTGAGTTTCCCCTTTATTCCTGCTCCAAAACGGACCGGGGCCAGAACAATCCTGGCCTGGTTTACAACGCCCTCAAGATCCTCCACCCATCCCTGGACCAGAAAACCTTCCGAAGGATTGTGAAGTTGTTGAAGTTGCTTAGGAAAATAGGCCCCATAGATATGGAGTTTGGCCGTCGGTAGGGCTTCCCTAATCAACGGCCAAATGGTGGTTTTTAGATATACAAACGAATCTAAGTTCGGAGCATGTTTCCCATTACCATAGGACACAAAGTCCTTTCGTGCTGAAAACGACGGCCATTCTGCAATTGTCCTTTTGCTGGGTATGGGTAGCATAAAGGGTAAATACAGGAGCAGTTCGGGTGCGAGCTGTAATTGTTCCTGCAGTAGTTTTTTTTCAAAAGATGATGTGAGCAAGGTAAGGTCAGAACGGTAGATACTGGCCATTTCCCGTTTTGTTTTGTCCTGTTGCAGCCATTCCCTGGGGGTAAAATCCATTCCCTGTTTCACGCAAAATTCACGATATTCCCTAAGCGAATGGAGGTCTTCGGTATTTAAAATACGAACGGCTTGCGGATGAGCTTCCGCCACCCGCCATCCAAATTGTTCCTCCACCATAAAGCGGTCAAAGATTACGAGATCCGGGCTTAGATGGGCCACAAAGCGATCAAATTCGGGATCATTCAAGAGAACTGTCACTTCCCGAATTCCGAGAGCTTTTAAATTGGCGGTATGTGCTGTTTTGGCCGCTGTAGTAGCAAAAGTGACCTGATAATGCTGCTTTAGAAAAACGCTTAGTAACTGCGTCATTCGCACTCCGGCGGCTGTTGTAGCAGGTTCCGGCCAATGATGACCAATTATCAGGACTTTTTTTTGGTTTTCCGGATTCAAATCAAAATGGATGACCTAATACGATATACAGGCATTTTTACAGGAGTTCGGCAAACTTCTTAGAAATACTGGAACGCAGTTTCCGCTCATAGTCCTCTTCCAGCCACTCTTTATAATTCTTGGTATTGTTCATTATACAGTAAGAGTATTGCCGTACACGATAAGAAATTTCCTCTTTTAAGGCCTTAGCCAATATACGGGCATCGAAAACATCCTCGCTGTTCTCCACACATATTTGGGCGTGTTGTTCTATGCTTCTTTCCAACACCACTTTGGACTTTTTCCCCTCCGCAAAAACCTTCTTATACTCTGCCTTTACATCAAAATGGATCTCCTTGGATTTGCTAAACTTCTTTCGTAATTCCTCCGGCATTTCATAGACGAATTCCCGTTCTATTTCCTCATCATTTTTAATGTTTTCAAGGTAGAAATCAGGAAAATGGAAAATCTCCTGCCAGTCTATGGGCTCGTCCCAGGGGCCAAAACGGGCGATGTTGTTTCCGAGATCAACAACCTTAAATTCGTCCTTGTTAGGGAGTACCCGCGATCCCCTTCCTATCATTTGAAAATATAGTGTAAGGGACCGGGTAGCACGATTGAGTATTACAGATTCCACAGTGGGCTCGTCAAAGCCTGTGGTTAAAATACTTACGGAAGTAAGAATGGCATTTGGTGTTTTGGAAAACCATTCCAAGATTTCTTTACGCTCAGCGGCTGTATTGCGATTGTCTAAATGCCGAATATTATATCCGGCCTTTGTAAATGTCTCATACACAAAAAAGGAACTGTTGATCCCGTTATTAAAAATCAAGGTCTTGGTACCCTTTGCCACCTGTTCATAAGCATTCAGCAACTTTCCCAGCATATTCTGATTCCCGTAAAACTCGTCGGACGATTTCACTGTGTAGTCTCCGTGAATTCCAAGCTTCAAGCTTTTCAAGCTAACATCGTAGTTAAAGAGCCGGGCTTTAGCCAGGAAGCCCTTTTCAATCAAGGATTTTATGGATTTGCCCACGATCAGTTTTTTGTAATGATCTTTCATGGGCAATTTTATGTTAGAGCTCAGAGGAGTGGCCGTAACACCGAGAATTGTGGCGTCCTCAAAATATTTAAAAAGCTTTCGAAAAGAGTTGTAATGCGCCTCATCAATAATTACCAGGCCAATATTGTTTATTTGGACCTTTTCTTCCTGCAGCCGGTTATTCAAGGTCTCTACCATGGCTACAAAGCACATGTAGTCGTCCTGATCGGTAAGTTCCTTTACGCTACTATTGATGATCTTATTGCTCACCCCAAAACCTTGCAACATTTTTGAGGTTTGTTGGCTCAACTCTATCCGGTGGGTAAGTACAACGACCTTTTTTTGGGTATTTTGGATATACCTTCGGGTAATTTCAGAAAAAACCACGGTCTTTCCTCCTCCGGTGGGAAGCTGATATAACAGATTACTTCCTTCCGGGAGCTCATCTATAGTGGAGAAGATCTTCTGCAGATCTTCCTGTTGATAATCATAAAGGGTTTTCCTAACAACTTCTTTTTGAATCTCCAAAGTAATACAGCTTAGGGCTACGAATTAGCAAACCTTACAAAATTAGTAGATTTTTGGCCCGCTATGAAAATTTAAGAAAGCCTTAATATCAAGATACTATTAACAAATCATCGGTGTTTATACTGCTGATATTTTTTGTAAAATATTACAAATACCCATTTGGATTTACGGGTTTAAAAATGTATAATGAGGTCTTATATCCATTAAACCGTAAACACGAATGAGGCAACTAAAAATCATTAAACAGGTAACTAACCGCGAATCCAAGTCCCTAGACAAATACTTACAGGATATTAGTAAAATTGAGCTGATTACGGCAGACGAAGAGGTGGAATTGGCGCAAAGAATTAAAAGCGGAGATCAAGCTGCCCTGGAGAAATTGACCAATGCCAATCTTCGTTTTGTGGTTTCCGTAGCGAAGCAGTACCAAAATCAAGGCCTCACGCTTCCGGATTTGATCAATGAAGGTAATGTGGGTTTGGTAAAGGCGGCAAAGCGATTTGACGAAACCCGGGGTTTTAAATTCATTTCGTACGCCGTTTGGTGGATACGGCAATCTATTTTGCAAGCACTTGCTGAGCAGTCACGGGTAGTGCGGCTCCCGCTGAATAAAATAGGCTCTATCAATAAGATCAAAAAGACCTTTTCCTACCTGGAACAGGCCCATGAGCGGCCACCTTCGGCTGAGGAAATCGCAAGAGAGTTGGATATGACGGTTACCGAGGTGAAGCAGTCCATGAAAAATACCGGACGGCATGTGTCTATGGATGCCCCACTAAAAGAAGGGGAAGATTCTAATCTTTATGATGTGATGAAGGCGGGAGAATCACCAAGGCCAGACAAGGAGTTGATGCATGAGTCTTTATATACCGAAATCAATCGAGCCTTAGATACCCTATCACCGCGGGAAGCAGATGTTGTACGCTTGTATTATGGTATAGGACAGCAGCCGTCCATGACACTGGAAGAAATTGGCAGTACCTTCGATCTTACCAGAGAACGTGTTCGGCAAATTCGTGAAAAGGCAATTCGGAAATTACGCCATAGCTCTAAATGCAAAATATTAAAAACCTATTTGGGATAAAAAAAGGGCTTCATTTTGAAGCCCTTTTTTTTGATAAACACTTAAACTTAAGAACAACTCAACTGGTTGATATTGTAGTTCGTTAGAATTTCATTTAAATTCTTGATGAAATTGGTATAGGCACTGTTTTCCTGATTCTGCTTGTCCATAGCGCTAAGTTTATAAGTAATCTAATTCTGCTAATTCGTTCATGCTCAAAATCTCATTGAGTTCCTGCAAAAAGGCTAGATACTCTTCGCCGTACGTATCGTATAACATAGTTGTAGATTAGGTTTTAATTCGGGTGCTACTTTGATTAACGCTAACATATTTCAAAGATTATAGTATCACAATATTTTGTGGTGAACTTGCAAAAAAGTGTTGTGAAATTGTTAAGAAAGTAGCTTTTGAAAGCCTGGCCTAAATAACGTAATTAATTGGCAATAAGGATATTAATATATCGTTTTCTAAGTATTGAACTTTTAAATGCAGTGCTTTGGCTATTCTGACAAGATTACGAAAGACGAATACAAAATACCGATTAAACTGGGGCTTTCATCTACCGCTATTTTTGCTTTTAGCAGGATTGTTACTGTCGCAAACTACCAATCCTCTCGAGGTAAAGGTGGAACTCAACAGTAATAGCTTTAATGCGAAGAAGCGAAGTAGCTTTGTTATTAACGGTCAGGTAGAACAACCCGGACGGGGCTTGACCCTTATTCATTTTCTTCCATCGGGGGCATTTGAACACAAAACATTTGATACCTATGGCGATAAAGCGGCAACCGCTGAAGTCTTTGCGTTACTTCAAAAAATGCAAGCGGATAATGCCCTTTTTGCACTACTCGTTCATGATTCTGCCACTTCCGGAACTTTTGGACATGCTTCTGAATTGAAAGCTTTGGGCATTACGGAACTTGCGGCACTAAAAGGAAGGCAGGCGTATCTTATGCACAATCTTAACGGGGAGATTTATGAAGTATCTGGAGATATCACAGTAGCTACCGAGATTTCGCTTGCAAAAAGTCCGTTAACAGCGGAGGAATACTTTCCCAGGATCACCTATGAGTTTACCCCTAGCAATGACCGATACATTGCACATGCGGCCGGGGAAATTGATGGAGTGGCTTCCACAAACTCCCTGGAAGCGTTGGAGGAGAATTACCAAAAAGGATTCCGACTTTTTGAACTGGATATCATTACTACTGCTGATAACAAATTCGTGGCTGCACATGACTGGAAAATGTGGGCCCGCTTTACGGATTATGAAGATGCCTTACCTCCTACCCATCAGGAATTCTTAAAACGTAAGATATACGGCTCCTACACTACATTGGATATGCAAGGGATCAATGAATGGTTCAAAAATCATCCGGATGCGCTGTTGATTACGGATAAGCTCAATACGCCCCTTGCGTTTGGGAATCAATTTGTAGATAAAAAGCGTTTGGCCATGGAACTATTCAGCGTAATGGCTATAGAAGAAGCGGTGAATAACGACATTACCGTAATTATCTCCCAGGAAGTACTTATGGGATTAAAGGGCGATAAGATGGATTTCCTTGAGATCAATAACATTACCCATGTTGCCGTATCCCGAAGAATTATTAGTCGCGAAACCGATTTTCTTGATCAACTTAGAAAAGCAGGGATAAAAGTGTATGTCTACAACGTAAATTTTGATCCTGGGAAGGATGAAAAGTACGTTCAGGAGAATGAATTGGGTTTAATATATGGGATGTATGCGGACAAATGGATCTTTGATGAATATGGAGGGCAACCTGTGCAATAGGGGTTTTGATCTTACAATCTGATCTGATACGTTACTCCTGTTGTAAATGCCCAAAAGAAGTTGCCGGATTCAAAGGCTACCTCTTGTCGCTGCACGCCAAGATTTATCCGACACCCGTTATCGTGTTTTTTACCGGTGAATTGATATCCAAAGTTAATCCGTTGCGACTCGGTGTAAAAAATGGTCTCCGCTAACAGTTCATTGTCTACTATAAATTGTCGCAACCCTGGAGAAACCCCCATACCTATAGTAACCCCCATAAAGTTTTCCGCGTCTTTCCCATATTTGCGAAGTAACAAATTGGCAGAAAAGCGGGTTAACCCGTTAGGGCGGGGTGTAATGTAGGACCGTAACGAGAAGTAGTAGTTGCCCGTGTAGTATCCGGCAGAATTCGTGACAGCAACAATATCCTGGGTGTTGGTTTTGATGTAACGTCCTCCTGCCGAAAACTCAATTCCCTTCGGAAGATTGACGTAGATATCTCCTCCGGCCTTGTGGTTTGGATAAACCTCAGAGTTCGAATATCCGTAATTCACATAGGCATAAAACCGTTTAAGGAATCTTGGGTAAAAATCAAGATCGTACTGTACGCCACCCTCTCCTTCTCTATTGGTATAATTAATTCTGGGAATAATACTCCCTACGGAAGGTATAAGATGCCGGTAAGAGAGGTTTGAAAACACCATCGGATCACGGTCGTCAAATACGGTAACTGTATTGCCCAGATTAAGTCGATTGGGCAATTCCTGCCGTTCACGAACCACGCGGTTCTGGACTACGGATTCGTTTGTTGTCTTTGATCTGGGCGGGGTCTTTCCTGCAATTTGTTCCGGATATTTAGGATATTCCCTTTTTGCAATGCGAGCCAGGGATATGGTTTTAAGCCGCTTGACTTCCGAATCATAGGGCAAATATTTCAGCGCTTTGTTGGCAAGTCCAAGGGCTGTATTTTCTTCCCCGGCATACAATTCATTTTTTATTGCTGCAATCCATATCTCCCTATTGTTTCTTTCTTTGGAGGTGATCCTGTTAAACTCCCTTCTTGCCCTGTCATACTTTCCGGTCCAACTATGAACTTTGGCTAATAACAATAAAGCTTCCACATTCCTGGGGTTAGTGGCCGTCATTGCGGTTAACATTTCCTGTGCGGCTTGATGCTCCCCTTGATGCGCAAGCCGATAGGCAGTGGCGTATTTTTCTGATCCAACATATGCCAAATCCTGCCCAAAGCCTGACAACAGGGGAAACAAGAGAAACAGTAGATATAGATGTTGGATTTTGGTCATTATTGGTCGGTTTGGGCAAGCGTATTTTTGATGTCTCCCACATAAGAAATACCATGCTTTCTGGCTAATCTTTTTGCTCTTTCAATTTTGTCCGTTATTTCACCTGCGCCCGAACTATTTTGCTTTACAATTTGAATTAACTCCAAAGCATCTTTGTGTCTGTCCTCCCAATAGTAGACATCAAAAAGGGCCGCGTAGGAATCGATGTAATTCGGATTTAGTTTAATACATTCCTTAAGAATGGCTATTGCCGTTTCGCGCTCTCCCCGCCATGCATTGATCCTACCGGAAAGCACCCGGGCATCCATATGACTTGGTCTTTCCGAAAGAATATACCGACATAACAACAGCGCTTTATCATATTCATCATCAAAAGCCAGCTTCCGGGCAATTTTATAATAAGTATCGGAGTTAAAGCCATTGTACAGGCTACTAATCCAAACCAACTCGCTTTCGGTGAATTTTTCCTTTTTCACGGTAAAAATGGCAAGGCTGTCAGGAATGATCTTGTCATTTTGCGTGACATAAGAGTTGACGGATTTGAAAGCTTTTAATTTGTTCTCAATGTTGTCTCCGGAGAACGATTTTCCCAGATTCAGGCCATCTTCAAGGCTGTAGACCTTCCCGTCTGTATAAAACTTGTTGCCACTGATATACTCCTTAAGCTCGTTTTTGTTCCGCATCAGCGGAATGTCTTTCACAGATCTGAATTGTGTTTCCATATCGAGGGCCTCCCCTATCCAGGCTACTTTTTTGGGCATTTTCATTTCATATTTTCCTTCCAAAAGGGCTAAAAGAGATGGGGTAACATCCATATGGGAGGAAACTGCACTGATTTTTCGGGACGATTTTAGCATAGGGCTATAAAGGATCAAAGGAACGTGAAACCGGCTCAGGTTGTTCCGTAGCGGAATTGGAATTAAACGGTGATCCCCGGTTATAATGAAGATGGTATTATCATAATCCGGTTGCTGTTTATAGGCTTCCAGTGCATATTGCAGTGCACTGTCCGTATACAACAGCGTGGCAAAAATATTGCTGTTCTTGCGAATGATCTTTTTGACCTTACTGTCAAAATTGCGCTCGGAAAGGATCCTGTTTACTTGTTCTTCATATACTTCTTGCTGCGGTGGGATAAAAGGTTCATGGTTGCTGATGGTCATATACACTTCCATTCGGGACTGCCCTTTTTCCCGGGACAGGCTCATACTTTTGCGGAACAACTCCTTATCCGGGTACCCCCAGGTAGAACCGGCTGCATCTTCGGCCTGAAGCGTATATTCTTGTCCAAAACCGGCTTTGTCCAAAACAAAATCCACATTTTCGCTTTGGAGAAAGCGATCCACACCATCAAACGAACTGTTCGTTCCCTGATAAAAGGAGGTGCGATACCCATTGTTTTTCAGAATGCTGAATAGCGTAAGCTTATTGGGGTACTTTTCCAACTCCATAAAACCACTTTTTCCAAACGGAAGGGATCCTAGTAAAGACGGTAATACGCCAAATGTTCTTCCCGTATTACTCAAACAATTCTCCCAGTACAAAGATTTCCCGGATAGTGAATCCAAGAATGGAGTAAACCCTTCAAACTCCGCATGCTGACCCACAAAATCCCTTCCCAAACCCTCTACGATGAAAACCACGATGTTGGGCTTCTCATCTTTTAGTTCAAAATAGCTTCCCAGGACATTGCTAATAGGTCTCTCATGAATTAAAGGGTACTCAACATTTGCTTCATAATCAGTGTTTTCCGTGGAGCTTTGATACAGGTTTACTGCCAGGTAATGGGTCTTGTTTTGATTGATCGGTTTTCCTTCAAGGAACAAGGTGGCTATAAAAAGACTAAAAAGGACAATGGTAAAAGGGTACATCTTGATGATGTAATGGTAGTATTTCGAAGTAACTTTATAAAAGGCGAAGAATATGGCAATAACAACGAGCAGCCCAAAAATCATGACGAAGGAAACCCCGCCTGAATTGGAAACAGTTTCTTTAATGTCTGCAAGGCTATAGCCCAGGAGGTCTGCCCCTAGCGGAACTAAGGCCGTGCAATAATAGCTGATAAGCATTACCTCTATGATCAACAGCGCTACCAGTACAACGAATACCAAATGAAATCCCCATTTTGGGCGATAATTCTCCCAAAAGTTAAAAGGAAGCGTCAATACAACGGCTATGATAGAAGCATATCCTAATTGATGTGTTATGGAAATGAATAGGCTCCAGCTAAATATGGTCTCTATTACACCTTTGAAATATAAGATGCTATACTGGAAAACGGACAGTAAAAGCAGACTGAGAAAGAATGCGATTATCAGTCGCGTGTAGTGCTTTATGGTGTATCTGTCTAGTTTGCTGGTATTCATATCATAGATTATGCTGCACGGCTCAATCCTTTTCTTGCCTGCCGGCCCCATCCGGCCTTCCTTCCCACTACTTTTTTGTAATTCCCACGCACAGAAGCCCAGGTCACCACAGGGTGAAATACAAAAGGTTCAATAATGGCACAAACCCCAAGTTTGAACATATCGCTGATCTTACGGTATTGATTATAGGTAAACACCTCCCAGATGATGGCATAGAAAGTGAACATCACGGAAAAGGTGTAGATGGTAGCGGTTAAGGCCAGGAAAAAATCCCAATTCAAGATGCCTAAATGCCAAAACAGAATCACCGTCAGAAAACCGAAAAACTCTAAGAGGGGTGAAAGCCACTCGTAAAAAAACCAGTAGGGATAACTGATTAGCCCTAATCTTCCGAATTTCGAATTAAAGAGCATATCCTTATGCTTGTACAAGGTCTCCAGGTTGCCTCTGGCCCAACGATCACGCTGATTCAAAAAAGTAGCCATGTCTTCCGGTACTTCTGTCCAGCATAGAGGATCGGGTAAATATTCAATAGTATACGCTTCTTTCAATTCATGCATATAACGGCGCATCCTAAAGATGATTTCCATATCTTCTCCAACCGTATCCGTACTATACCCTCCTACGGCAACAACCGTTTCACGATCAAAGAACCCAAAAGCCCCGGAAATGATCAAAAGGCTATCTATTCGCCCCCAGGCCATTCGACCTATTAAGAAGGAGCGCGTATACTCTAACATCTGAAATCGCGCCAACCAACTTTTAGGGAGTTGTATCTTTTCCAGCATTCCTCCGGAAATCTGGCAAGAATTTGCAACACGGATCACTCCCCCCACTGCAATTACTTTTTTCCGGGACCGTTGGGCGAAGGATTTTACTACATGCAACAACGCATCCTGGTGCAACAGGCAGTCTACATCAATACAACCTACATATCTACTTTCTGAAAGATAAATGCCTGCATTGAGCGCGTCCGATTTCCCTCCGTTCACCTTGTCCACCACGGTTAACTTGGCAAATGATTTTTGATCCGACTTATAAATTGCCCGAATAGGTTTTGATTTTGATTGCGGTAGGGCAATGGGTGTAATGGGTTGAAGTTTGTAGGCAGCAATTAATTTTTCCAGGGTATCGTCTGTACTACCGTCATTAACGACCATTACCTCATAGTTTACATACTTTAAGGAGAGCAGTGATCGCACATTCTCGACGATATTAACACCTTCATTAAACGCTGGAGCTATAATAGTAATAGAAGGCGCCAAAGGTGATGCCATTAATTTGGACAGGTCCACAAAGCTGTTTTTATGCTTGTAATGCAGCGCATTGCGTGAGGATAAGTACCCCATTATGGCAAACATGAGAATGAGCACCACGGTAAACATCGTAAACACGATGTTCATATACTTGATCCCTATGTCAAAAAAACTACTGTCCATATCCTTCCATTTCCCGATCAGATCGTATTTCAAACGCTTCCGAAAGGTCAAAATCGAAAATAGCTTCTGCTTCCTGAGATTTCGCGGGTAAGATCCCCACCTGATCATAGAGGAATGCCAATTCTAATGGAAGACGATGATCTTCCCGGATTTCGGCTGAAACAGTGGTATCCACCACTACTTCTTTTTTGTCATCCCCCTGCACTATAGTTTCTTCCTCCAGTCTTTTTTTAATGGCAGTTATGGCCTCGTCTGCCAAATCTTTTATTTTCGGGAGGTTGTCCACGGCTAACTCATACAAAAAGGGCAGCTCTTTGTTGTCTCCAATTAGCGCCATTTCCCGAAGCAGTATTAGACGCGAGTCCAGGTCAGCCGCGTGTTGATATAGCTCATAAAAAACAGTATGATTGGACAACGGAAGTTCCTTGCTTTCCCCATTTGCAACCACTGTAGCCTCAGTTTGCTCGTCGTTGTTCTGGATTTGAGACCGTAAAATACTAAAGGCCCTATACCCCAACTCCGAATTCGTTTCTTCTTGAGCAATAAACTTAACTAAAGCATGCTCTTTGGCTGCCAGGTCCTCTGTGTTGTCTTCAAAAGCTTCGAGTAGCTGTTGCTTCTCTCCTTCGGACATTTCCGCATAAGCAACCTCCAAATCCTGTTTTGAGATCGAATGAAAAGGGGAAGCCTCCTGATTGGTTTCTATTTCCTGTGAAACAATATCCTCTCCCTGTGAAATCGCTACTTCAAATTCCGGCGCGAACTGCAAAGGAGGTTCCTCCTGGATGATTTCTTCCTCCTCTTTGATCATTTCTTCTCCCTTAAGTTCTTCCGGATCAACTACTTCCAGGGAAAGGATTTCCATATTATTTTCAGTCACCTCGTCCTGGACATGCGGCTGGGGATCTTCCCGAAGGAATTCCTGGGCATCTGGCATAATTTCTTCGATTATATCGCTATCGGTAACTGTAATATCCAAAAGGTCTGAAGACGGTAAAACAGATTCCGGAAGGATAGCGTTCATTGCCGCAAGAGCCTTGGTATGTGCCGAAAAGTTCTTCTCTGTAGCGGCTATTCTTTGCAAAAAAGAGAGGTGCTCCTCCGTACCCAAAACCATGAAGGCATTTAGTATTGCTATTTTAACGGGTTCGCGACTTATCTCATAAACTCTGCTCAAAAGCGCAAGGGAATCACAAAAATTAAAATCAATAATACATTGTACGGCAGCTATTTTGATCTCGTCATTTTTATGTTTTACCAATTCGGTGATCGCCGCTTCTGCTCCCTTTTGATTGTAATGTTTTATAAGGCGTAGAGAAAACAACACCACGTCCTTGTTTTTAGATAGTAACCAACTACTAAATTTAGGAGGGCGATAATTGGGAATATTCCCAAGGGTTTCGATCAACTTTAACTGTTGCCATTCACTTAGGGAACAGGTTGTGGTATCGAGTAGGTATTCAACACCTTCCGGCATAGACCCCACAATGGCCAGTTCTGCCTGTTTTCGGACTACACCGCGCCTATCATTGATAAACTTCCGTATTAACATATCGGCGTCCGGCACCTTCATTTGTGAAAGCTCCAGAATTCCTTGCGATACGGTATACCAACGCCAACTTTTTAGCTTGGTCAGGGCATCATGGTGTAAACCCAATTCCAGGTAAAGCTTGTAAAGCCGTTCCCGGGTGGCACCGGCCACGTCTTTTTGCAGATCAAACAGTATTTGCGAAAGGATTATTTTATATTTCTTTTTATGGAGGTATTCCCTGATGCTGATTTTAAGGGTAACGTACTCTTTTTGTTCCTCCCTGGGGTCTTCCGGGCTATGAAACAAAAAATTACTTATTACCGGCGCCAATTCTCGCCGCTTCCCGCTTGTTCTCCTATCCCGTATACGGAAGTTATGTCTTAAAAAGAAAACACAGAGAAAGTAAAGGGTGCTTAAACCTGTAAATAACAAGGCTAAATCCCAAAGCAATGACGTGTGTATTTTTAAAAGACTACCTATGATCAAGAACGTTTGTTATACTGGTTTAAGAACAATAATGTCGTTTAATCTCCCGTGAGATCCGAACGATCAATTCTGATGGACTCATCGGTTTCGCAATGAAATCGTTTGCTCCCATTTCAAAAGCATTTACCACATTCTGATCGTTGGAAGCGGAAGAAATCAGAATGATTGGAACCTCAGACTTCAATTCGTTTCTCACATAGTCCACCAATTCAATTCCGGAGAGATAGGGCATCATGATATCACAGATGATAAGGTCCGGAATGGCGGTTTGCAACTCTTGCTTTACGGCTCTGCCGTCATAGGTAATATTTACCTTGTATCCTTCCCGCTCCAACCTGTAGTGCAATAGAGAAGCCAACATTTGGTCATCTTCCGCTAAGAGTAACTCTCGTTCTGCCATAACATCATGGGTTTTTTAACCGGTTCATTTCCTCTCTAATAGCAATTTCCACCTTGGGGTATTCGGCTAGAAATGCCTCAAAAAGAGTGTTTAAACGGTTGTGATTGCTGTTTCCCTTGCATTCTTCTGCTATTTCCTCACTTATCGCAAGCAAAGAGTAAGCACAGAGCATTTTAAGGGATGCCTTGATTTTGTGTGCCGCAAAACCTATTCCCTGATAATTATGGCTTTGCAAGTGCATCCTTGTTTTACCAACAAATTCCAGTATGTTTTTCTCGAACAGTTGTAAGAGTTCATCCAGTAATGCTGTTTTTCCCAAACACTCTTTTAAAATGGGATTCAGATTTACCAGATTACCAAAAGGATAAGCAGTATTTTCAATTGAAGTCCCATTATCCTTATTTTCTTTGGTGTTCTGATCTATTTTTTCTGCCAATACATCGGAAGTATACGGTTTCAGGATAAAATCATTGATAAGTGTGCCGTAGGTAGCTCTTTTTTCATACAGGTGAATGTCTGCAGAGAGCGCAATAATAGGTAGCCTCTCGGGCGTGTAGTTTTTTCTGATCTTTTCAGCGATTTCCATCCCATCCCATCCCGGAAGATGCATATCCAATAAGATCACATCTATTTTTTGCCTTTCCAGGAGTTGAATGGCTTCGAAGGCATTGTCTGTTATGAAAGAACCACATCCCCATTGCCTAAGCCGTGTTTCCATGAGTTTTTGTGTAAGGGGGTCATCCTCAATGACGAGAATGCTTTTCCCTTCCAGCTTATGGGTCACCGGCGAAGGATCTGTTACCACCCTTTCGGTTTTACCTATTTGCGTTCTTCTAAACGGGAGTACCACTTTAAAAGTCGTTCCAGATCCCAAGCCACTGGAAACAGCGATACAACCGTTTTGTTTTTCGATAATCTCCTTAACAATACTTAGCCCTAATCCGGATCCTCCATAATTGTGTTTTACGGTAGCGTCTACCTGACGATAGGTATCAAAAATGGTTTTCAAATCCTCATTGGCTATCCCGATTCCGGTATCGGAAATCACAAATTCCAGGAATACTTTTTTACGCGTTGCTTCTTTAAGGTTTACTTCTAAGCGTATCTCCCCTTTTTCCACAAACTTAACGGCGTTGCCGGTTAGGTTTAGTAATACCTGCGACAGCTTAGAAGGATCACCTAGCAATAGTTTTGGGATGTTTTCATCGTAGTGCATAACAAATGCCACATCTTTCTCATTGATAAGGGTTTTGGATAAAAAGGCAATTTCATTGACTACATTGGCAATATTGAAGGGTACGCTTTCAAACTTCTCCTGACCGGAAGCGAGTTTTGAGAATTCCAGAATTTCATTGATCAGTTCGATCAAGTTAGTGGAAGCGGAATCCATAGCTTTTATTAGCTCCATTTGCTTTGGGGTAAGCGAGGTTTCCTTTAGCAGATCCAGAAAACCTATGATACCGTTCAAAGGGGTGCGTATTTCGTGACTCACCTTAGCGACAAAAGAGCGTTCCTGTACCGAAGCATTGGAGCTATCTTTGATCTCCTGATGTTTGTCAATAGTATTAGGGTCAGTCCCAAAAACCTTCTCTTCCAAGCCGTTCTTAAAAGACTCGAAGGATTTCTTCAGGGCAGAGGCTTCGTTACTTTTCAGTTCCGAAAATGAGAAGCTATCCAACCCACTTTCTAACTTTTCCAAGTGCATTAATAATTCCCGTGTATCCAAGCTGTTGAGTTCAAAAGATTGTTGGAAAGACTAACAATCTGGTTATTATTACCTTAAAACTCTTTATTTCATGCACCGTCTACAACTAAATGTTCTCTAGAAGTGATATTTTGTTGTCAAAACACCTAATTTGTAGGTATGGGATACTCCTTCTCACGCGCTATTGCAGCTTTTCCGGGCTAAAAAGGAAATAAAAACTATGTATCTTCAGGTACCCGTTAGCCACTGAAACCATTTAAATTCAAGAGATAAATACGTAAGTATTTTTTGGGCAATTATTTGATAGTAAACAATTTATAGTATTTAAATGCAATTGTTAATTCAAGTAAAAACAATCCTTATCGGGATAGCGGAACAGATTTACTGATCTTGAAATTAGCTACAACGTTTACAAAGCCGTTGTGCCAGTCTGCAAACGACTTTAAGGAAGCTCAGTGGCCTGTTTTTCCAGGCGGTCTTTTACGTATTCTACTTTGGTCTTACCATGGGGAGTTGGCTTTCCATGGGCATCAAGATTCACAAGTATAATATTGTCCACGGTAACAATGGTTTCATGAGTCATTTTATTCCGTACTTCACAGTTTAGGGTCAGGGAGCTCTTACCAAATTTGGTTACTTCTATTCCAACTTCGATAATATCACCTTGAACCGCAGTACTCATAAAATTGATCTCCGACATATATTTAGTTACCACCCGTTTGTTTTCCAATTGAATAATCCCATAAATTACCGCTTGTTCGTCCAACCATGCCAGCACCCTTCCGGCAAAAAGAGTACCATTCGCATTGAGATCTTCGGGTTTGACCCATTTTCTGGTGTGAAATTTCATGGCATGCAATTTTGGTTCAAAATTAGAGATAAATCTGCATCCCGATCACGCAAAGCATACTACGCTGCTAAAAATTCACATTCTCTAAAAATTGTTAACTCAAGAATAAAGTTTTCTTAATTCACTAGTTCTGCTGTTATCAAAAAAATAACTTGACGGTCCATTCATCAAACCTAATCAAGATATGAACACGTCAACACCATTTCAATTCGATCCTACCTTTAGGGTATTCAAAGTGCCAAAATGGCGCGCTTTTTTTTATCGCTTCCTATCTGTTGAAGTTTGGGGAAATATTCCAAGCCCCCTGCAAAAAGGTATTTCTGCATGGTACGCTTCGGTGTATAATACGACATTCTCAAAATACCTGATCAGACCTTATTTGGCTATTAATTATTCAGATCGGTACTATTTGGACAAGTTTGTACCGCCCGAGGGAAAAGATCGTTTTGAAAGTTTTCAGGATTTCTTTACCAGGGAATTCAAAAGTTTACCGGAAAATGGCAGTCCCTGGGTGTGGCCCTGTGAGGGATTGTTATGTGAAGAAGGTAAGGTGAGTACTATTAAAGTGGCCCATGTAAAAAGTGATACGCGCAATGTGAATGCTGTTTTTGGCTTAGCGGATGATACCATTCCTTCAGATTACACCTTTACTAATGTTTTTTTACACAACAAGAACTATCACAGGATACATGCGCCAATTAACGGAACAATTACCCGTATTGAGCACGTTCCGGGTGATCTGGTGGTATTGCGACCATGGATTTACAAACAAAACCCCTCCCTCCCAGCATTTAGAAATGAGCGGTACAATATAGACCTTACCGATGCCCTGGGGAGAACCTGGTATATGTCAATTGTGGGAGGCCCTGCGGTGGGAACCATAGCCCTGGATCCTGATGTGAAATTAGGAGCAAAAATTGATAAGCTGCATCAGCTTGGGTTATTTTATCTGGGATCTACCTGTTGTATGGCAGCTCCGATATCTCCTCGATTTCACAACAAAAATACCTTTGTAGAAGTAGGGATGAGCTATTAAAAGAGCTTTTTTTGCGAGGCACTTTGAGTAACCGGAATCTGCAATTGCGTCCCCAAGACAGTATTCAATTTTTCGATAAAGCTGGCCGATAGTAATGGGGATTCTACTTCCAAATTCTGATGCACAAAGAAATGAATATCAGAAAGTCCCGCTGCTACCCATTTTTCCAATCTTTGAACCCAATCGTCCAACCTCGGATAATCTGAGGAATGGTTGGCACCCACATAACGAATAAATGCTTCGTTATTGGTCAGTCGCATATGCAATAGATCTCTTCGCCCAGCAGTATCCACAAGCACATTGGCAATAGTATTAGTCTCCAGAAGATGGTATAGTTCATTAGCGACTTGTTCATCGTTGAACCAGTCCGTATGCCTGAATTCTATCGCAAGGGGAAACTCCTTTGGCCAGTATTCTACGAATCGCACCACCCTATCCCAGTTTTTTGGGCCAAAATTGTTATGCATCTGTAAAAAAATGGTGCCTAATTTTTCCTTTAAATTACTGGCTGCATCCAGATAGGCATCTACAAAAGGATATACTTTATCATTTAAGCGTCGTAGATGGCTGATGTCTTGGGAAAGCTTTGGAAAAAACTTAAATCCTTCAGGGGTTTTATCATACCATTTTGAAAATTGCTCGGCGGGAAACAATCGGTAAAATGTGGCATTGAGCTCTATACTATTAAATTGCGTGGAATAATATCCCAATTCATCTTTTGTGCCCCGGGGATAAAAGTTCTTAAGATCCTGTCTGTTCCATTTGGCACAACCTACGTAAACGTTCAACGCTTTTGACGATTTTGTTTTGGACAATAGCACCGCAGTTTCCGGATGATCTTCCGGAAGTGTAAAGTCTATCAGCGCAGGGGTATCTACCTTACCAAATTTCATAGCTGTAGTATGGATTATCGTCTAAAGATAGTCAATTGAAAGCGTATGTGGAGAACCCTTTATTGCAATAAAAATATTGCCTGAATATCAAATTAGGTTGTAACAATTTACTTACTTTTAATACTTACCTATAGTTAAAAAAATACAACATGAAAACACTTAAAATCTTAACAACGCTGCTATTTTTTACCTTGATACTTCCAATTCAAGCACAAACCGCAGATGAAATCTTAACGAATTATTTTGAAAACACAGGAGGCTTAGACAACTGGAAAGCCCTGGAAGGTTTAAAGATCGCTGGCAAGGTCAATCAACAAGGCATGGAATTCCCAATTAACATTTTACAATTAAAAGATGGAAGACAGATGTCTTCTTTTGTTTTTCAGGGAAAAGAAATCAAGCAAGGGGTTTATGATGGTGAAACCTTATGGAATACCAATTTTATGACGATGAAAGCGGAGAAGGCAGATGCCGAACAGACAGCTAATTTTAAGTTGAATACCAATGATTTTCCGGATGCTTTCATAGACTATGAGGCCAAAGGATATACGGTGGAACTTATTGGAAAGGAGACCACAGACGGTACGGAAACTTTCAAGATCAAACTGGTTAAAGAGCCCGTTACTGTTGATGGTGTTGAAAAAGATGATGTTTCCTTTTATTATTTCGATACGGAAAACTTTGTACCTATTGCTGTGGAATCAGAGATTACCTCTGGTCAAGGCAAGGGTCAAATGTCTAAAACTACCATGAGCGATTATCAGGAAGCGGGTGGTCTGTATTTTGCCTATTCTACTACGCAGTACGTCAACGGCAACTTAATATGGACCATGAGCATGGATAACATCGAAATCAATCCTGCCATAGATGAAAGCGCATTTGCGTTTCCGGAAGAAATTGCAGAAGAAAAATAAATAATGGACAGACCCGGTGCGGGTCTTTTTTTAAACAGCTAATGATGAAAAAACTAAGTATTCTGCTGGTTTTCTTCTTGGCCGGCATGCCATTTGGGATTTCCCAGACCCTTGAGAATATTGATGGTAAGGCGCTTTTTGGTGATCTAAAAGCCAGACATATTGGGCCGGCACTAATGAGCGGTCGCATTAACGATATGGAGGTACATCCTACCAATAGTAAAATACTATTTGCCGGAACAGCCGGAGGGGGCGTTTGGAAATCGAACGATGGGGGTGCCACCTTCAATCCCATCTTTGACGAGTATTGTCAATCTATAGGTGCAGTGGCCCTGGACCCCAACGATCCGGATAGGACTATTTATGTAGGAACAGGGGAAACCTGGACAAGGAACAGTGTTTCTATTGGAGATGGCCTTTACAAATCTACGGATGGGGGAGCTAATTGGACGAAACTCGGTTTTAAGGATTCCGAACGTATTGCCAATATCATTGTAAACCCTAAAAATTCCCAGGAAGTCTATGTAGGTGTGCTTGGTGCTCTATGGGGAGATAGTGAGGAACGCGGCGTCTATAAATCAATGGATGGAGGTACCACATGGGAAAGGTTGCTTTATGTAAATCCAAAGACCGGATGTGCTGATTTAGCGATGGATCCCAACGATCCAAACGTTTTATATGCTTCTATGTGGGAATTTCGCAGAACAGGTTGGTCTTTCGAATCAGGGGGAGCCAACAGTGCATTGTATAAGAGCACTGATGGTGGTAAATCCTGGAACAAAATACACAATGGATTTCCCGAAGGAAATTTAGGTCGTCTTGCCATTGCTGTAGCCCCCTCCAATCCCAACGTCCTGTACACCGTGATAGAAGCGGAAAAGGACGAACGAAAAGGATTGTACCGCAGTGACGACGCCGGGGCGTCATGGAAGCAACTTAATAACGATTTCGGAATTACGGTGCGTCCTTTTTACTTCTCGAGAATCGTTGTCGATCCCAAAAACGAAGATGTGGTAGTTAAAGGAGGACTAAGCGGATCCATTTCCCGCGATGGTGGGAAAACCTTTAAAAACCTTGGAAATATGCACTCAGACATTCATGATATTGCCTTCAATATTAAAGATTCCGATATCATGTACGTCGGAACTGACGGTGGCGTTTACCGTAGTTGGGACGGAGGGACAACCATGGAAATTGTAGAAAACCTTCCCTTATCCCAGTTTTACCATATAAGTGTAGACGATGCCGAACCGTACAATGTTTACGGCGGACTTCAGGATAATGGTTCCTGGTGGGGACCTTCGTCTTCTCCGGGAGGTGTAGAAGCCCGGGATTGGAACTCTGTGGGTTTTGGTGACGGCTTTCGCGTATTAAAGCACCCTACAAAGAATATCATCTATTCCGAAATGCAGGGAGCGGACAACGTTTGGCGTTACGATGTGGACCGGATGTTGACCAAAACCATTCAACCCCTACCCACTAGTGAAGATCAAAAACTCCGATGGAATTGGAATGCCCCTATGGCGGTTAGTACACATCAGCCGGATCGTTTCTACATGGGAAGTCAGTACGTACATAAATCCGAAGATATGGGAGATACCTGGGAGATCATCTCCCCGGATCTAACCACTAACGACCCTTCCAAGCAAAATCAAGAGGATTCCGGAGGACTTTCTGTGGACAACTCTGGTGCCGAAAACCATACTACGATCTTTACGATAGCAGAGTCTTCTCTGGATGAAAACGTCATATGGGTAGGAACTGATGACGGTAATGTACAAGTGACCCGGGACGGGGGAAAAACATGGACGAACACCACAGGGAATATCCCTGACCTGCCCGCAAACACCTGGTGTTATCATATTGAGGCTAGCGTTTTTGAACCAGGAACGGCCTATGCCGTTTTTGATGGCCATACCATGAATGATATGACACCTTACGCTTACAAAACCACGGATTTTGGGCAAAGCTGGAAAAGCATTATTTCAGAAGATGTGGTAGGTTTCGTTCGCAATATTCAGGAGGATTACGTAAATCCCGATCTCCTCTTTTTAGGAACGGAATTCGGACTTTACATTACCATGGATGGAGGTGCTACCTGGAAAAAATTCACCAATAATATGCCTTCGGTAGCCATACATTTTATTGATTTACAAAAACGAACAAGCGACCTGGTCCTGGGCACCCATGGAAGGGGCGTTATCATTATAGACGATATTTCGCCGTTGCGAAGCATAAACAATGAGGTCCTGGCAAAGAATGTGCACTTCTTTGACACTCCGGACACTGTAATTGATGAAACCAGTTCTTTTTCAGGAAGCTTTGGAACGGAAACACAATTTGTAGGCCCAAATAAGACGAAAAGTGTTCAAATCAAATACTATTTGAAAAAGCGGCATACTTTCGGGAAGATGGCCATGGAAATCCAGGATATGGATGGCAACCAGATGGCGGAGCTGAGCCCAGGAAAATCAAAGGGAATCAACATTGTGACGTGGAATTACCGTCGAAAGTTGCCAAAAATAGCAAAAGGAAAAACCTTTAGTTTTGGTGGGTTTACTGCCCCAAGGGTGCCAGAAGGAACGTATAAAGTGGTAATGACCAAAGGGAAAGAAACCTATGAGCACAGTTTCAATCTGGTTTATGATAAGAATTCACCACTCTCCAAAAAAGATCGCGAATTAAAAAATGCAACTACTATGCAATTATATGATATGACGCAGGAGTTGGCCTATTTGGTTTACGAATTGGATGAGATCGTGAGGAACGCAGAGCTTAAAGGCGATAAGAAAACGGTTTCGAAGTTGAATGCATTAAAAGAGACCCTTGTCATTACAACGGGTGATAACTATGTTGGATCGGCAGAGCCGCAGCTTAGGGAGCACATGGCAGATTTATATAGCAAAGTCGCTTCCAGCTATGATAAACCCACTGCCGCAGAGCTCAATAATCTCGCTGTTATATCCGCTCGCTTTAACAAAGCCCAACAGGACTTTCAGAAAATTAGAGACAAGTACCTTAAAAAACAGGAACTGGAGTTCAAGTCTTTTGACGAATTTCTTGAAAGCAGGTAAAAATGAAAGGACCTAGAAGAAAGCCGCATGTTCAATGCGGCTTTCTTGTTCATATCCTCGTGGAAAACTACTGCACATACCATTAAAACAAAAAACACAACGATGTACCTTTAACAAAACTTTCTTTATGGACAATAGGTCATCCCACCTGAAAGGAATTCGTCCAAAGATCGCTTCGGCAAAAGTGAGTTCAGAAACTTCCAGTGATGAGTCCTTTCAGAATACCACCCTAAGACCCATAATCAAACTACAGAATACCTTGTTCTTAGCAGCGTTTAAGAATTACGTTAGAAAGCATAAGGAAACGTTCTATGAGCTTTCTATGGAAGGACGGTTGTCCTATATCGAAAAGGCTGTTCAAAAAGACATAAAGTTCCGTAATTCTCTTAAAGGTATGGTTATCGGGCATTTTACGATGGAAGAATATGATATTTATATCCATAATTCGTCTGCGCTAAACAAACGAATGATGAATATGGTAATCACGCGTCTTAAGGATCAAATTCAGTTGCTGGAAAAGGAAGTTTTGGTCTAAATAATGCGTTCTCCATTCAGATTGGTTGTGAGAATATCACTCATCAAATCAAAATAGGGTCGGATAGCCCGTAAGGAGTGATCCACTTCACTTATGAAATCGTTGGCGCGTACCTGATCATCCGAAAAGTTCCGTACAAAAATGAATTGTTTCCTTCGGATGAGGTCAATGTCGGGGTGTTCTTTATCAAAACCCTTTGGCGCGGTTTTTACGCCCTCCCCTACGATATCGCCCCAAATATCCTTAAAAGACGCTTTACCAATTACAGCCTTAAACTCCGACGCATCCATTTCCAATTCCTTCCGAATTCGGAACAGATCTTCTTTATTGGGCTCCCAAAATCCGGTAGCAAGAAAAGTTTCACCAGGCTTTATTTGCAAGTAATACCCTCCTCGTAACTCAGCACCTGCACGAGAAAAGGAACCTGCAAAATGGGATTTATACGGCGATTTGTCTTTTGAAAACCGGACATCCCGATAAATTCGAAACATCTTTAACCGTTCTATCTTGTCGTGTTTTTCCAATGATGCTTTGACCTCTTCATAGAACTGTTTTACCTGATTTTCAATTTGTTTAAATCTGGTTTTGTTGTCGGTAAACCACGCTCGGTTGTTATTTTCTTTCAAATCCCTTAAAAAATCGAGCGCTTCTGCTGTAATGATGGGTTGAGACATGCGATACTATATCAAAGTTTTATGCTAAAGTTAACCATTTCAAGTGCCCGTGGGCTTACATAATTTCTAATTTTACTTTTCAGACGAATCAACAAACGCTTTATGGACAAGGAATCAATCATAGCGCAATTAAAACATCATAAAAAACAACCCTATTTAGACTATAGGATAAAGAGTAAAACGGAAGCCTTCACCGATACCCTATTCTACACTTTGTTTGATATCAACACGCCTGTGGAAGTAAATCTGGATACCCTGGAGGAAAATTTTAAGGAACTCGTGGATCTGGCCTGCTGGAGCACGGTTAAGCCCTGTTCAAAAATATGGGAACGTTATGTGATGCAGCTTCCTGCGGTTTTAGAAAAGCTGAACCTGGATGCTGAAGCGATATTAAATTGTGATCCGGCGTCGCTTTCCATTGAAGAAGTGTATATGGCCTATCCTGGTTTTTACGCTATCGCTATCTATCGTTTGGCACACGAGCTATACAAAGAAGGATTTCCATTGATCCCACGGCTGATGACCGAATACGCCCACAGGCAAACCGGAGTAGATATTAATCCAGGGGCACAAATTGGAAGATCATTTTTCATTGATCATGCCACCGGGGTGGTCATTGGAGAAACAGCCGTGATAAAGGATCATGTGAAAGTATATCAAGGCGTAACGTTGGGGGCCCTCTATGTGGATAAATCTTTGCATCAGGTAAAACGACACCCCACAATTGAGACCAATGTCACGATTTATGCCAACGCCACCATTTTAGGAGGTGAAACCGTTATCGGGGAGAATTCCGTCATTGGAGGAAACGCATGGATAACCGCTTCCGTTCCCGCGAATTCCACTGTTTTTCATACTCCAGAAATCAAAATAAAGACCGTCTCCAATGCCTGATATTCTCGAACTCATCGGGAACACCCCTTTGGTGGTTTCCAAAAAACTAAATACCAACCCCAAGGTAAGGTTGCTGTTTAAATTGGAAGGCCAAAACCCTGGAGGTAGCGTAAAAGATCGGCCTGCTTACAATATGATCCGTAGCGCATTGGAACGTGGCGATATTTCCGGTTCAACAAAGCTTATCGAAGCTACCAGTGGCAATACGGGTATTGCCCTGGCAATGATTGCGGGGTGTTATGGCCTTAATATTGAATTGGTAATGCCTGAGAATTCTACTGTAGAACGGGTGCAAACCATGCGTGCTTTTGGCGCAAAAGTGATCTTGACCTCATCGGAGGGTGGCATTGAAGGAGCACGGGACTATGTAGAGCACAAAGTGAAACACGAAGGGTACTTCATGTTGGACCAATTTGGTAATCCTGACAATTGGAAGGCGCATTACAAAACGACAGGGCCTGAGATCTGGAAGGATACCCAGGGTCAAATTACCCATTTTGTTTCCAGTATGGGTACCACCGGAACAATTACCGGAACTTCCACCTACTTAAAGGAAAAGGACCCGGACATTCGTATTATTGGGGTGCAACCGGAAGAAGGTTCCCGTATCCCCGGAATACGAAAATGGTCTCCGGATTATGTGCCCAGCATTTACAACGCCGAAAAAGTAGACGACATCCTGTATGTGTCTGAAGCGGATGCTATTGCTATGGCCAAACGCCTGGCTGAAGAAGAAGGCATTTTTTCAGGAATGAGCAGTGGCGGTGCCGCTACTATCGCTTTGCGATTAGCAGAGCAACTAGAGGAAGGTACCATTGTTTCTATTGTTTGTGACCGTGGGGACCGGTATTTATCGTCAAATATTTTTGACGCCTAATAAGACTTCCATTTCTTCCAAATATTCCGGAAACTCTACCAGATTGTTATGGGCTCCTCCCGGGATCACTACCAGTTTTTTTCGGATACCGGGAATACTATTATATAGCTTCTCACCGGAATCCAAAGGCACTACAGTATCTTCAGTACCATGTAAGATGGTAATCGGGCTGTTCACCGATTGCATGTATTGATAGGAGTTGAATTTATATTTCAACAGTGATTTCAAGGGCAATAGCGGGAACCGCTTTTTTGCGATATCATGCAGATCGTAAAAGGGGGTTTCCAGGATTAAGTGTGCAGGGTGGTTCTGGGAGGCGATCTTTGTGGCCATTGCCGTACCCAAAGAACGGCCATAGACCAAAATCTCAGCTTCGTCAAAGTGTTTCAGCACGTATTGGTAAAACAACTGGGCATCTGAGAATAGTGCTTCTTCGCTTCTTTCTCCGGTGCTCTTACCGTACCCACGGTAATCCATAACCACTACTTCCCAGTTCTTTTGGACAAAGAACTGCACCACACTCCCCCACCGTTCAAGGTTGCCGGCATTACCATGATAGTAGACAATAACGCCTTTGGGATCTTTTCGTGTGAAATGCAATGCATTTAGTAGCGCTCCATCTTCGGCTTCAAGCGTAAATTCCTCATAAGGCACGGAAAAGGTATAGGAATGATCCTGGGGTAAACCCATCGGTAAAAAGATCAATCGATCCTGAAAAGCGTATAAAAGTCCCATAACAAGTAAAAGACCGGAGCCGACGACAATCCCAATTCGTTTAAGGTGCTGTTGTATTCTTCTTTTTTTTGGCATGGCGTACTGAAATACTTGATCCTTCCAGGTCTACTTTTTTCGGTTTTGAATTAATGATATCTCCTAACATTTTATGATAGGATTCAAAGGTATTTAAATCTTTGTGTCCTCCGCCAATCACGGTATACAGTGTGGTATGCTTTGGCCTTATTTTGGAGAGTTTAACGCTGCTTTTATAGGGGATCAGCCTGTCATCCGTGCCGTGAATGATATGGATTGGGCAATTCACATATTTTAACCATTTGTAGGTGGGCATGGGGAATTTAATTAAGAGGGAAAGCGGCATAAACGGGATGAACTTTTTTGCTACTTTGCTAAGACTGTAGTAGGGTGCATCTAAGATCAACATTCTCGGGGTATTCATGGAAGCCAATTTTGCGGCAAATCCTGAACCTAATGATCTTCCGTACAAAATGATATAGTCCTCCGAAACTTTGTCCCTAATCTTGTTGTAAATGACCTGCATATCACGTTTAATGTGCTTCTGCGTCCTTCTGCCCGTACTTTTACCAAACCCCCTATAGTCCACCATGATCACATCATACCCGTGTCTTGTAAAATCTACTGCGAATTTACCCCAGCCTTTGATGCTCTTGGAATTTCCTTTTAAGTAAAAAACAACTCCTTTTGGTTTGGCCGATTTAAAGTGCAACCCATTGATAATGGCGCCATCCCGGGTTTCAATATTGTATTCCTCCGTAACTTGATTTTCATAGTCAAACAAGAAGTCCTTGGGAAGTTTTTCCGGTTTAAACAACATATAATCCTGGATAAAATAAAGTATCAGACTTATCCCAAGATAAATTCCAATTATGACGATCAGGATGTATAACCAATATGGCACCGCAAGAAGTATTTATTAAAATAACATGAATAGGGATAAGCTTTCAGATTGAATTTTTCCTTTCCCCGGCCCTAAAGTCTGCCTGTCGGCAGACAGGGGAGAAAAATTCCTAGAAACTATCGAATTTCAAGAAAATCTTTGCCCTTTAGGGCTAGGGAAATAAGATTTTCGGACTCAAATGTCTTATTCCTTATTCATGTTAAAATACAAAAAAGATGCTTTTTCCTTTTACGGTGCTATCAGGCTGTGCTGCAACACGTTAGTGCAGATTATGATTTCACAAAAAAGCGGAGGAAACTGTAACATTTATTTTTTCGAAATGTCTTATGGTAGTAACAACCGTATCATTTTGAACACTACAACTCCTCCAACAGCCTCTTTTGAGTGTATCGGTATCATTGAAGCCTTACGTGGTTCAGCAAAATCTGGTTAGCCCATTTCAAGTATGATCCCCTGGAATGGATCTGGCGCGGCCTGACCTTCTTTAAGCAATTTCCCTTTAAAAGATCAAAGCCCGCTGATATAGCTTCCGTATAAATCCTTAAAACGAAGTCCCTCTTTAAAGCGATACTTGCTCAGTTTGTTATGCGCTACCAATCCCCATAACACCAATTCCTTAAGGAAGTATTGGTCTTGTTTTGGGATCTCTGAAGCATGCTCCTTTATCAAATCATTGAGTGGTGGTATACCATCCAATTTCTTTTGGTAAATGGTATTGGTTTCTTCATCCAAAAGTTCAAAACCATCTTGTTCAAAGAACCACGCAATCAAATCATCATAGGGTGTTGGGGCATCTTTTCGTTCTAACTTATTGATCTTAGGAAACAGCCTGGGAAATATAGTTTTCACCGCAGCATCAACGAGGTTCTCAGCTACAAAACCTGCACCCTCCTGTTCCCCTTCATACACTAGCTCGATCTTTCCGGTAATGGAAGGAATTACACCCATAAAATCTGCCAGCCGTATGGTGGTATCCTGCTCTCCGGTTTTTAATATCCTGCGTTCAGCAGTACTCAGTAAATTTTCGAAAGCCGTAATACTCATCCGGGCACTTACCCCGCTCTTGGCATCTACATATTCGCTGTCTCGGGCTTCAAAGCTTATCTGTTCCAACAGATCCTTTGCAAGATCCGGAACGTAGATTTCCTGGGATTGGCGGACATCCAATTGTGCTTCCTGTTCCGTGATCTTTTTTGCAGTTTCCAAATTTTCGGGATAATGCGTCAGTATTTGAGACCCAATGCGGTCTTTTAGCGGTGTTACAATGCTCCCACGATTTGTATAGTCTTCGGGGTTTGCCGTAAACACAAAATGGACATCAAGAGGTAATCGCAGCTTAAACCCTCGGATCTGCACATCCCCCTCCTGCAAAATATTGAACAGGGCCACCTGTATACGTGCCTGCAGATCCGGCAATTCATTGATCACAAAGATGCATCGATTGGCGCGGGGGATCATGCCGAAGTGAATTACCCTATCGTCTGCATAGCTCAACTTTAGATTTGCCGCCTTTATCGGATCTACGTCCCCAATAAGATCCGCTACCGTTACATCCGGAGTAGCCAGTTTTTCGTAAAAGCGTTCTTCTCGCGCTAACCAGGAAATGGGAGTAGTATCCCCCTTTTCCTCCAATAGATTTTTTGCATATCGGGAAATCGGTTGGAACGGGTCATCATGAATTTCCGAACCGGAGACATAGGGGATGAACTCATCCAACAGATTGATCATCAAACGTGCTAAACGGGTTTTGGCTTGCCCGCGCAAGCCTAACAAATTGATGTTGTGGCGCGAAAGAATGGCACGTTCCAATTCAGGAATTACAGAGTCTTCATAACCCCAAATCCCTTCGAATACATTTTCGCCTTCTCGTATTTTGGCCACAAGGTTTTTGCGTAATTCCTCCTTAATACGTTGCGGTTGATACCCAGCCTTTTTTAAGGCCCCAAAAGTGGTAATCTTTTCTATTTTCATATGCTTTTCAGTGAATGGTCATTTCGAAGAAGCCAACGACTGAGAAATCTAGATTTCTAACCCCTTAGCGCTGCTCGGGGTTCGAAATGACATTTCATTATTTTATGCGTTTTTTTCTATTGTTCTCGTAATCTTCAAAGATCATTTCTCCCAGCCCTTTTAGCCCGGTGTAAAATGCCTTTCCACGGTTTGTTACTGTAAACTCCCGGACAAATTGCATCAGGTAAGGATCCTGGGCGATCATGAATGTTGTGATTGGAATATGCAGCTTGCGGGCCTGCGCGGCCATGTTGTAGCATTTCTCTACAATATAGTCGTCTAATCCAACACTGTTTTTATAATACTCCCCGTTAGGCAAACGAATACAACTCGGCTTCCCGTCGGTGATCATAAATATCTGCTTATTAGTGTTCCGTTTGCGCCGTAACATGTCCATTGCTAATTGTAGACCGGCCACTGTATTGGTATGATAAGGCCCCACTTTCAAATAGGGTAATTCTTTAATGGGTATGGGCCAGGCATCGTTACCAAACACCAAAATATCAAGTGTATCCTTAGGATATCGCGTTGTGATCAATTCTGCCAGGGCCATGGCTACCTTCTTCGCCGGTGTGATCCGATCTTCACCATAAAGGATCATACTATGGCTAATGTCGATCATCAACACCGTGCTCATTTGCGCTTTAAACTCGGTATCTTCCACGACCAAATCACTCTCGTTCATTATAAAATCTCCCATGCCGTGATTGATCTGCGCATTTTTGAGGCTTTCTGTCATAGAGATACGCTCCAGGGAGTCCCCATAGCGGTATTCCCTGAATTCTCCGGAGTGCTCATCGCCCTGTCCTAACTTTCCTGTCCTGTGATTTCCTGAGCCACTGCGTTTGATCTTTCCAAAAATTTGATCCAACGCCCGTTGCCGAAGCATACGTTCCAGTTTTGCGGTAATGCTTATTTTTCCCCTAGGGCCTTCTCCGTCTTCACCCTCTTCGCCCTCCTCTCCCGGGTCACCCGCTCCATCTTCAAACTCTTCCCGAATATAGCCTTTCCGCTTTAGATCCTCAATAAAATCATCAATGGTGTAATCGTCATCGGTAAGCTCATATTCCTTGTCCAGTTCCCGCAACCAATCAATCGCTTCGTCAAAATCTCCGGAAGTATGGGTGATGAGTTCCTGGAAAATTTCGAATAATTTTTCAAAGGGAGACTGGTCCGGGGCTTCGTAGGTGGTAAAACGAAATCCTTTTCTTTGTTCCATAGCCATTTGTTAAAATTAAAGCATATTCTTTTTTGCTTTACCTTTTTAAAGAAAACTTAACGCTTTCCTTTAGGTTTGTTTTATGTCATACACATTGGTCCAAGGTTTTCTTGCTACGTGCCCATTATGGAAGCATCAACAATTCGGATTGCAACAATTTCATTTTCCGAAGGTTGATCCGAAGGCTATTACTAAAATAGACCTTCCGGAGCATCTGCGTTTGGGCCATCAAATGGAAGTTGTTTTCAGCGAATTGATCCGTATATCCAATGACTATTCTCTTGTTTTTTCTAATCTGCTGATCGATGAGGGAAAAATCAGGTTGGGCGAACTGGATTTTATATTACGTCACACCCGGTCGGAAAAGCTAATTCATGTGGAACTGGCCTATAAATTCTACATTATTAACCCGGAGATCTCCGAACCGATCTATCGCCTCATGGGACCAAATCGAAGGGATATGTTTTACACCAAACTGGATAAGCTCAAGGAAAAGCAATTCCCCCTGTTATTTCATAAAAGCCTTGCGCCCTATTGGGAGACCGTACCTATTGATCCGATCGAAATTGAGCAACAATGCTGTTTTAAAGCGCAACTCTTTGCACCCTATGGCAAAACCGCTGCTATCCGACCCCTAAATACGGCCTGTATTGTGGGCAGCTGGATTTCCTTTGATGCGTTTAATACCAATGAATTCCACTCCTTTCACTATTATATCCCCAGGAAATCGGAATGGGTTATCCCAGCTCATGATAATGTACCCTGGATGAATCACTTTGAAACTTTGTTGGAAGTCAACCTACGAATGGTTAAGGAAAATGCACCGATGGTATGGATGAAACGTGCTGATGGAACCTTGGATAAATTATTCGTTGTCTGGTGGTAATCGCCGCTAGTTGGGTTTTACCCGATAGGTAATTTTGCGATTGGTAATAACCGTATTGATGGTGCCCACGGCAAACGTAAAGCGGGCATTATTGGTTAAAGCGACCAGACTATTGAATTGGTACACATTACTTCCCAGTGCGACAGCATTTTGGATTGGGGTTTCATCCGCAAAACTCCCGTCATTATCCGTATCGATTAAGAGTTGTAGAACGTCGGAAGTAGTAAAGCCGGTAACCCCGGTCATATCAATGGTCATGCGAATTGTGCCAACATCTACTGAAGTCCCGGAAAGATCAACCTCACTTACCCGCCACATCCTGTCCATGCGTGCGCGGGAAATCCCAACCGGAATATTCGTGGTGGCCGTGATGGTAAGGGTGCTATTATTGTGCCCCCACAGCAAGAATTCATTGTCGTCAAGATCGGTAGGCCCTGATATCCTGATGGTCCCGGTGCCCCGGGCATCATCATGGAAATTAGAAGCATCCACCCGCCCAATGCCAGCTACATCATGGTCAAAGTCGCCGTTTGCAGCGTCATCTTCGTCATAGACATCGTTGGATGTACTGAAGAGTCCAAACTTAGCGGAAAGATAGTTTTCGACGATGATACGTTGTGCTGAGTTTACCCTTTGGTTAAAAACGATAAGCTCGGTAACATCGCCGCTATATCCTTGCGTCCCGGAGGTATTCCCCCCAACATTAAAACGTTGTGAGGCGTAGCTGGTGTAGGTGGTTGTATTCGCTCTGCTTTGTAATAAAGCCCCATTCCGGTACAATTGCTTCCCTGTGGAGGGATGGGCGTCATAGGACCAGTAGGAATAGTTCAGTAAGCCACTTAGCCCGCCTACCTGGATGCGCGCGTTACTGCCGCAACAGGTACCGATGTCGTAATATACGGTGCGATTCCAGGGAATGTGATTCGTGAAACGCGTAGAACCTACCAGGGGATCTGTGGTATACACACAAGAACGTTGGGTAAGATTGTCTGCGCGGGTAACCAAAAACGAAGAGGCTTCGTTGGTAATAAAATTAGCAGGTGTCAGAGTTAATCCGGTTCGTAGCCGATTTGATCCTGAAAAACTGATCTCGTCATAGCCGTTTACCGCATTGGCCACCAATGTGGGGCGCTGCCCGCCGACTTCTCCCACGTCAAGTTCAGCGACCCCGGCGAGATTTCTGAGGGAGTCAATGGTTGTACCTGTAGTGACTACCCCGGAGGACGAATTGTACCATATTTTTAAGGAAGAGCTCCCATCGTTGGTCCCTACGCCCCCCGGTCCGGTTTGGGAAAACCCGAAGGAAAGGCTTAAAAAACATCCTACACTTAAAAGATGCTTTACAAAACCTGACCGTAACGGGATTCCTTTCTTTTTGTCCATAGCGCTGTTGGTACTACGAACGTAGGAAATATCTGAAATTGAAGAAAACAATTGTTGCGAAACGCAGAATGCTTTGGGTGAACACGCATCTGTTGCATAACAGGAAAACAGAAGAAATTGTACAATGCCATTTTTGACGCAAAAAAGCCGTCTGAAGCGCTTGTTCTTCGTCAACCTGAACTTTTACACTGAGCGCAGTCGAAGTGTATTTCAGGTTCCCATAAGGATGAGATGCTGAAATAAATTCAGCATGACAAGTTTTAGCGCTTCGGACAGCTGCTTCAATCATCAGGTCATCAACCTATCGTTTAAAAATATAGCGTGTAATAAAAATACCATTGGCATCTCCTTTCCCACCGGCACTCTCTACGGCGCTGGTCACAAAAGCCAACTCCCATCCTTCGGCGATCATCGCATTGATTTTGGAGGTCAGTAATGCATCATTAGCAGCAATATTTTGAAATCGGATACCTCCCAGGTTAAAGAAGTTGAGGAGTTTTGTTTCCTCAAAGTTCTTTACACGAATCGCACTTCTGTCCGATTTGTTACGGGTATTGTCCTCTTCGGTTTGGACGCTGGTGTATTCCTGGTAGTCCTTATCTTCCTGAGCATTAATAATCCGAGAACGCCCCAGACCGCTGGGCACTATGGACTCCACACTGGTGATAATTTTGTACTCTTGGGCGTTGGTACTAAATAGGGTGGCGATACCCACCATAAGGGTCATTACTATTCTTTGCATTGTATGGGTTTTTATGTTATACGCTAAAGACAAATTCGAGTTTTTAGGGTTGCATTGGGAGGTTGTTTGCATTGAATATTTGAGAATACTTTAACAAAACCAAAAGTGCCGGGCGCTAGCAACCCGACACTTTCACACATCAAACCAACCTAACTTTTCTAAGACATTAGATGTTAGTCTTGAGATTTTAGAAGTGCTTTTGGAAAATGGTGGTTTTCAAGTTCTACATTCCCAATTCGTCATTCGTACTTCCCACTTCGTCATTCTGCATTCGTACTTTGTTCATCTTCCACAAAAGTGTATTGGGTGCGCACCACCTGGGTAAGTCGGAAATAGCCAAAAGCATAGTTCTCCGGGTTGGTGGTATTGATACAATTCCCGCGAACCGCCACGGGTATGGCCTCAAACAACCCTACCCCACCCAATTGGTCGATCAGGATCTTGATATAGTCATAATACGGACGGGAAATGCCAAACATTTCGATACTGAGGACATCTCCGGGAGCGAAGGGCTCCAGATCATCATCATCGTCAATCTCGTACCACCAGTCGATTTCATTGCCATCTACGAATTCATCCTCCGCAGCCTCCAAATCGGGGAGCAAATCCCCTTCTCTTTGAAATCGGAACAAATACTGGTTCTCATCCCCGGGGGGGTCGGTAAAGACCACATGTACCTCTAGCGCTTCGTCATCAAAACCGTCTTCCCTATCCTGAAAAACATTGGTAATATCGGTTACCGGGGTCATAGTTTCCTGAGCGGTGTACACTTCCCCATTGTATTCAACGCGCAGCGTATAGGACTGCCCCAGTACCGGTTGAAAACTGTTCGTCTGATACTCCCCGTTGTTTTGATCGACAAAAGTGACACTTGCCCCACTCGTATCGTTAGTGACCATTACGGAAGCGCCCGTAACATCGGTAACGCTATTCGTATCAAAGAATTGGGTTGATTTCCGAAGGCGTACGGTTTGTGCGTTCCCCGAAGTGCCTTTTTCCCAGTCCAGGGAGGCTTCTATTACCAGGCGTTCCGGGCCATTCTGCACTTCTACGTCTACCACATCGGTGCAGGAGGTAAATATGGCTAGCAGCAATACGCCAACCGCTCGTGAAAGATTAAAACCGAACCAACTGTCAGTTCGAGTGTTTTCCGAAGGAAAACGCCCGCCTGACCGTCGGGCAGGTATCGAGAACTCTTGCGGTCGGAACCGGGCAGCCAAGGTTTGTATCTCCAAAATTCGCTTCTCGATACATCCGCTTAACGCGAACACCTGAAGTGACGAATTTTTGCCTAAAAGGTCTTGAATATATTTTTTAAAAGTTTTCATAGCTTAAAATCTAAAATTGTAGGTTATTGATGGCACAATGCCGAAAATGGCGGTTCGGGTGGCTTCGTTGGCGCCAGTCTCTACGTTCTGCCCAAAAGCAATCGCAGCGGCATTCTTGCGGTGGTATAAGTTGTAGACGCTGAGTACCCATTCGCCTTTAAAGCGTTTGTTCTGATATTTCCGTGGCCGAAAGGTGACCGAGGCATCTACCCTGTGATATGCCGGCAAACGATCCGAATTCCTCGGCGCATAACTGGCAATAGACAATCCCTCGTATTCATATTGCCCGTTGGGATAGGTCACAGGGCGACCCGTTTGAAAGATCAAATTGGTCCCAAAACTCCACTGATCATTTAAGCGATAGGAACCGGAAACAGAAAGATCGTGGGTACGATCAAAGAAGGTGTTGTACCACTCCCCATTATTGATCCCGGGGCCACCGGCAGCACCACCCGGGGTGCGTTGTTCGGATTTGGAAAGCGTGTAGGCGATCCACCCGGTTAAGTCCCCTTCGTTCTTGCGCAACAAAAACTCCAGGCCATAAGCACGCATTTCCCCGTTCAGGATCTCGGTTTCTATGGTGTTCTGCCCAATCAATTCGGACCCGTCAATATAATCGATACGATTGTCTACCGTCTTGTAATAGGCTTCTACTTCCAAAGAATAGCTCTTGTTTAAAAAGTTCCGGAAGTAGCCCAAGGCATACTGATTGGACAACTGCGGTTCAATGAAGGGGCCACTGGGCGTCCAGACGTCCAAAGGGGTCACCGAATTTGTGTTACTTAACAAGTGAATGTACTGCGCTACCCTTGAGAAGCCTGCTTTGATGGAGGTGTCTTCATTCAACAAGTAGGCCAGAGAGATCCGGGGTTCAAAGTTGCCAAAGGTCTCGATGGCATCACTGCGGGCAAAATCGGTTTCTCCAATGGCCTCTCCTCGTTCGTAAATACCTAAGGTGGGATTGTAGACTACGGGTTGCCCGTTGGCATATTGCGTAATGGGTTGCCCTCCCAGACGCGAAAAGGCACTATAGCGTAGTCCGTATTGTGCGCTGAGTCGGTCTGTAAGTTTGTGTTCTGCATTGATATACGCGCCACTTTCCAAGGCTCGCTTTTGGTCCAGTTGCAAAGGATTTACCGGGGAGCTTTCTGAAGTAGGTTGCACCTGGCCGGGATCAAAATCGTAATAAATGCCATTGGCCCCGAAGTCCAACGAAAAGCCATCGCTGAGATAGTACTTCAGATCGTATTTCAGGTTGTAATTTGTAATGGAGGACACCCATTCAAAATCGTCCTGGTCAAAGTTGAGGTCGTAATCATAACGACTTACAATGGCAGAAAGGTTGGAAAACAACTTGTCATTAAAAATATGATTCCATCGCAGGTTCCCGGAACCATTGCCATAGCTGTTTTCAAAAAGTCCGGCAAAATTAAAGGCATCCCGACCAAAATAGCCGGATAAAAACAGGCGGTTATTGCGATTGATCGTATAATTCGTCTTTAGATTCAGGTCGTAAAACGAAACGCGATTGTCCTCCCCTGCTGCGGCCAACAATAGATCCACATAGGACCTACGACCCGCGACTAAAAAGGAACCCTTATCCCCAAAGACCGGCCCTTCAGCGGTGAGTCGGCTGGAAATTACCCCGATGCCACCGGTTAATGCAAAATTCTTGCTGTTCCCGTCCTTTTGGCGGATGTCCAGCACTGAGGACACCCGACCCCCAAAACGCGCCGGGATACCGCCTTTGTATAATTTCACATCCTTGATGGCATCCGCATTAAAAACCGAAAAGAAACCGAACATATGGGAGGTATTGTAGATGATGGCCTCATCCAGGAGCACGAGGTTCTGGTCCTGTGCCCCACCCCGAACGTGGAAACCCCCAGTACCTTCCCCGTTGTTCGTCACCCCGGGTAAGAGTTGCAGGGATTTGAGGACATCCACTTCTCCCAGGACCACCGGGGTCTGTTTGATGGTCCCTACATTCATTTTTACCACGCTCATCTCCGGTTTTCGCAAGATGGCGCGTTCCGGCTCCTCTGCGGTGACCACCACTTCGTCCAGTTCGGTGGAAAATTCGGAGATCTCTACATCCCGTTTGATGTCCTGGTTTAAGGTAATCTTGATATTCACATCGGTATAGCCCATATAGGAGATGTTCAACACATACTCCCCTTCCGGGGCGGTAATGGAATAAAAACCGTACTCGTTGGTGATCCCCCCAATGGTAGTGCCAGTAAGGAAGACGGAAGCTCCAAACAGGGTTTCGCCATTGCTTTGGTCGGTAATGGTTCCGCTAATCGTATGGCTTTGCTGGCCAAAGGCTAAGGCGTGGCCGAAAAAATAAAGCCCAAGCAACCAAATCGTGGTTTTGATTACCGGGCGTACCGCTCGTTTTTTGTTCATTTCTTGATTTTTGATGGTTGTAAAACATTTTCACCACCAAGAGACAAACGAAAACAAGAAGGGTTGCATTTTGACAACATTTTTTTGTAGTCAATTCCAAACAATACTTTGAAAGGGTTGCCTTGATTAGAATGGTTATTTTTATACAAGCGTGATACATCGTTTATGAACACTACTCTCCTTTATGATTAGATCCTACCAATATTTTAAAGCAGAAGACTTGCTGCATTGGAATATCAGCCTTCAACTTGACCTCGCTACTGCATTTAAAAAACGAGGGGAACTATTTTTAGAGGAAGGGCAACATTGTGACTACTTCTATTATGTTTTAAAAGGGTTTGTTCGGGTGTATTATATTGACTTGGATGGCAATGAAATCACACATTGGTTTTCGGCAACAGATTCCATGATTACCTCGCCTTTTAGCTTTTTTAAGAAGGAAAAGAACATTCTGTACTTTGAAGCCTTGGAAGATACTGAACTCTTGCTATTGAGTCATAATCAACTTGATACCATCATTTCCCAATCAGAATCGACGGAAAAAGCCTATAGGAACCTACTCGCTGAATTTGCCATGGTTTTAAGTAGACGAATCATGAGCATCCATACCCAAACTGCGGAAGACCGTTACTTAAAACTCATCACAGAACATCCGCTGCTATTTCAAAAGGCTAAGCTTTCCCACATTGCTTCTTTTTTGGGAATTACCCCTCAAAGCTTGAGCAGAATCAGAAAAAATATCTGAAAATTTCGTTTTTACCATAGGGTAATTTTTCGCCCAATCCCTTCACGGACATTTGTGGTGTTGTTTAATCATTAAAAAATACCACCATGAAAAAAGTAGCATTAATCACAGGAGCAGCAAGTGGCATAGGAAAGGAATTCTCTCGAATCCACGCTGAAAACGGAGGTGACATTGTTGCCGTGGACATGAACGCCGAAGGTTTAAAAGAACTCAAAAAGGAGTTAGAAAGCAGGCATGGAGTAGACGTATACACCATTGTAAAAAACCTTACGGAACTAACCGCCCCACAAGAGATCCACGATGAAGTAGTGCACCAAAACATTCAAGTGGAGTACCTTATCAACAATGCTGGGTTTGGTGGTGTCGGTGCTTTCCATGAAAGGGATTGGGCCAAAGACCAGGCCATGATCCAAGTAAATGTGCTAGCACTTACTTCATTGACAAGACAGTTCCTGCCAGATTTTGTAGCAAGGGATTCCGGGAGCATCTTAAACGTATCGTCTACGGTTAGTCTGGTTCCCGGACCGTACCAGGCCGTCTATTTTGCCACTAAGGCGTATGTAACCTCTTTCAATAGATCGCTATATGGAGAATTAAGTGATACGGGAGTTACGTCCACAGCCTTATTACCGGGGGCAACAAAAACTGCTTTTGGAGAACATTCCGGAATGAACAAAACGGCCATTTATAGAAAGCCCGCCAGTGCCCGGGAAGTTGCCTTGGAAGGGTACCAAGCCATGGAGAAAGGCGAAGTAGAAGTTATTGCTGGTTTGGGTTGGAATCAACGTATGGAGTTAAAATTCATCCCCTTCTTATCCTCAGAAGCTTTGATCAAAAGAATCAAAAAACAATCCGTAGTCCATTAAGTAGCAATTTAACCTTCAAAAAAATAGAAATTATGAATACAGTAGCAGAACATACAATAGAAAACAAGGCAACAACCTTTGAAGTGGAAGTGCAACAATTGGTGGCAAACCAAAGGGCCTATTTCAAAAGCAATGCCACACGATCCGCCGAATTTCGCCTTACACAGTTGAAAAAACTAAAGGCAATTTTACTTGAACATGAGGACAAAATGCATGAAGCGATCCTAAAAGACTTTGGAAAGTCAAAATATGAGAATCAACTTACCGAGTTTTTCCCGCTAATTGACGAAATCAACATCTCCATAAGGAATCTGAAGAAATGGATGCAGCATAGAAGTGTAAAAACCAACTTGTTGAATTTCCCGGCAAAAAGTTACCTAGTACCTGAACCGCTTGGTGTTACTTTGGTGATCGGAGCCTGGAACTTTCCGTACAACCTATCACTAACGCCAGTTGTCGGTTCAATGGCCGCAGGGAATACTACTATTCTGAAACCCAGTGAACTTCCTGCGGAGACCAGCAAAATAATGGCGAAGATCATTAACGAGAATTTTGACCCTAATTACTTGAGAGTTGTTGAAGGGGCCATTCCCGAAACTACGGCTTTGTTGAAGCAACGTTACGACAAGATTTTCTTCACAGGAAGTCCAATGGTAGGTAAGATTGTTAACAAAGCTGCCGCCGAGCACCTAACCAACGTGACTCTTGAATTGGGAGGAAAGAATCCGGTCATTTTCCATAGGGATGCCTCCTTAAAGACTGGTGTTAAAAGAATGATCTGGTCAAAATTTGTGAACTCAGGTCAGCTTTGTATCGCTCCGGATTATGCTCTTGTTCACAAGGATATTAAAGAGGAGTTCCTTCAAGTTGCTGTAAAGGAAATTAAGAAAGCAAACTTTTCTCCGGAGAATCACAACTTTGTGCAGATCATTAACGAACGAAACTTCGATAGAGTGGTTGGTCTGATCAATCCTGATAAAGTGTATTACGGCGGAACATATGACAGCGCTGATCGCAGGATCCATCCTACGATTCTTGACAATGTATCACTTGAAGACATAGTGATGCAAGAGGAAATCTTCGGCCCAATCCTTCCGGTGCTCGAATATGAGACTATCGATGAAGCTTTCCATATTATCAAAGAAATTGAAAAGCCATTAGCTGCCTACCTATTTTCTGATAGCAGTGCAATCAAAGAACGATTCTTACATGAGATTCCTTTCGGAAGCGGTGGAATCAATGATTGCGTAATGCAAGTTACCAATCCAAATATTCCTTTTGGGGGTGTCGGAAACAGTGGGATGGGGCGGTATCATGGCAAATATAGTTTTGAGTGTTTTTCACACTTCAAAGGTGTATTGGACAAGCCCACAGTAATCGAGACCAACTTGAAATACTACGGTTACAGTGAAAAACAGTTGAAAGTAATTAAAGCATTGGGTTAAGTGTACGACCTATGCACTACCAGGTATTTAAGTAATAGCGGTTCGGATGGTTAACCGAACCGCTTTTTTATTTTACTAAACGGTCAATAGCTGTACCCAAAAATACTCATTGTTCCAGATAGGCCCAAGAGCAGAAATTCCAAATTCCAAATCTCAAATTCCAACTTCATACTTCTGAATTCCCACTTCGTAATTCGTACTTCCTACTTCGTACCTCTAACCTCCTACTTTTTAGTTTTACTTCTCGATACGATTTGATTGACATCGACTACGCTTAGTGAACAAAATCACTCGAAGTGACAAACTTGGCATTGTTTATCCTAACAACCGTCAGAGAGGAAGTTGATAGAACCATTGTTATTGCTCCAAATACGCCCAGGTAAATTGACCCCGAGGGGAAATCTCAAATCACCATCCTGATATTCATCGGGGATAAATTTCAAAATTCAAATCTCAAATCCCAACTTTCTACTTCGTATTTCTAACTTCGAACTTCGTATTTTCTAATCTCAAATTCCAATTTCATACTGATGCACTACCATTACCTTTCCAAATACGCCCAGGTAAAATGCGGGTGGTGCCCATTAACGCGTACCATTTTTACCCAGAGCAAGGTCATATGTTCTAAATGCAGGGCTTGGGATAGTTCGCCCGTGTCCAAAGTTTCAAAGCCTAGATCCGTATTGAGTTTAGCTACCCGGGCTTTAGCCACATTGTCATTCCCTGCAATCAGCATCACGGGTTTTATAGTATAGTTGGGAAAGCTAGCGTTTTCCAGGTTTTCAAAGCCATAAATGGTGTAAGCTTTTACTACTCGGGCCGTTGTGGACCATTCCTGCACCTTTTCCGCCCCGGAAATTTTGCTTTCCAGGCCATGGGAAATGCCCAGCCCTACGGGATTGGTGCAATCTATCAAGGTTTTTCCTTCAAAATCCAACGATTGTACTACCGTCTCAGCGACCTTAAAGGGTGTGGCCAAAAAGACAATGTCTGAGGCCGTAATCGCTTCTTGAATGGGTAAGGCGGAAAAGGCAGGGTTCTTTTCCCGGGCCTTTACCACACTTTCGCTTTGTATATCGTTATGGGCAATGATGATCTCATGCCCTTTTTGTTGTAGGTTGTTGGCCAGGGCAAAACCTACCTTGCCGATGCCGATAAATGCTAGTTTCATCTTTTTGTTTTGAAATTACGTCATGCTGAACTTGTTTCAGCATCTCATCATCTATTTTCTTGTATGGCTCAAGTAGTGCGACCCTGAAACCAGTTCAGGGTGACGCAAATTAATAAGACCTTGTAGCTTTTTCAGTTTCTGTACTGCTTTTAAGACTTGTCATTCCTGCGTGTCACCCTGAGCGGGCACTGAGCCTGTCGAAGTGCGCAGTCGAAGGGAAAGCAGGAATCTAACTTTAGCAATGGATTCCGCAACAGGCCCGCCTGTCGGTAGACAGGTGCGGAATGATAAGTACAATTTAAAAAACGCTTTTATGAAAAAGAGCCTGTAATGAAATACTATGTCTTATTTCGCTAACTGTTGTACCACCAATTGCGCAGCGTCGGCGCCTGAGTTTTGTTGTTGCCCGGTAATCAAGTTACCGTCCTGGATAGCGTACGCACTAAAGGGCGCTGCTACTTTAAAGGTGGTGTTTTGCAATTTACGAGCCTCCTCCTCTATCCAATACGGCTGAATCTTTTGTCCCACTGCCTGATCGGCAAATGCCTCTTCCGCATTCGCAAAACCGGTCCAGGTTTTACCGTTGACCAATAGGCTGCCATCTCGCTTTTTTGCCTCCAACAACAATGTGGTGGAATGGCAAACGGCGGCACTGGGTTTTCCGGATGCATAAAAACTGGTAAACAACTGTTCCAAGTCGGTATTCCCCCGAAAGGTGTACATCGGACCCTGCCCGCCTACCAGGAAAATAGCGTCATAGTCGGTTGCCTTCACCTCGTTCAGTTTTTTGGTGTACTCCAATACCTCTTTAAACCAATCCAGTTGCAGATACCCCAGGGAGATCACATCGTGGGCCGAATAGCCACTGGGATCGGTAGGATCGGAATAGGCGTCCATAACTATTTTTCCGCCTTCCGTAGAGGCGATTTCCACCTCGTATCCGGCTTCCTGAAAAACGTGTAGGGGATGTGTTAGTTCCGCCGCCCAAAACCCAATAGGCCAACCGGTTTGTTCTGAAACGGCCGGGCTACTGGCGACCATCAAAATTTTTCCTTTAAACGGCATGCCATGCGCGTGTACATAGTGTTGAATTTCTGTTATTGTATTATCCATTTGTGAACTTTTTATTGTTGTATACAAAATTGATTGATTAACTTCCCCAAGTCAATATACTTACCCAATAGAGCGATACTTACTTTTTAGAAAGTGTGTAGGAATGCTAATAACAAATGGAGAATTGAAAATCAAAAATGGAAGATGGCTGGACGAGAGAATGTAATTAAAAAGAAGTCCTATGATTTTGCATTGGCCATCATCAAACTGTATAAAGATTTGGTTGAAAACGAGCGGGAGTATGTGCTTTCCAAACAGTTATAACGAAGTGGGACTTCGGTTGGAGCACTAATACGAGAGGCGGAACATGCGGAATCAAAAAAGGATTTTTTACACAAGATGAATATCGCACTTAAAGAAGCTAATGAATCGGAGTATTGGTTGTAGCTTTTACGAGATGGTGATTACATATCCCAAGAAACTTCGGAAACCTATCTTACTCAAATAACAGAACTCATCAAAATATTGGCAAGTATTGTGAAAACCACAAAAGCAAGTTTAAACCGTTAATTTTCAATTTTCAATCCTTCATTTTCAAATTTCAATTCAACTCATTATGCCCGATTTTATCTATAACAATAAGGTCTATTACAATCCCGTAGAGTTCGCCATGGATCGTATTGGAGGCACCTGGAAGATGCCCATCCTTTGGCGATTAAAGGAAAGGGTCTTCCGCTATGGCGAGTTAAAAAAGGATATCCCTCACATTACCGACAAGATGCTTACCTCACAATTGCGACAACTAGAGGCCGAAGGGTTTATCCATAGAAAGGTCTATCCCGTGGTACCGCCGAAGGTGGAGTATTCCATTACCGAAAAAGGAAAAACAACCATCCCCATTATTGAAACCATCCGCAACTACGGGCTGGGATTGATGGAAAGAGAGGGAATACAGCACAAGATGAAACGATAATCCCGAAAGTTCCCGATTGGCGTCGGGAAGGGAACAGAAGTCAAATGTCAACGATACGTTGCAAAAAGGCCACTACAACAAAACGGGTATCTGAGGGGCATTAAGAATTAAATTGCCCTAAACCAACTTCACCTAGTACAAGTATTATGTCTTCACTCCTGTACAGGGTTTTGGCACCACACATTGTATTTATGAAACATCTTTCATATTTTTGTGAAACTCATTTCTTAAACAACATATTGGGATGTCAAAAACAATTACCGAACTAGGCTATCTCTCGGTTGGCTCTCAAATGAGAGGGATCTACGAAAAACTGCAACTTGAGGGAGATAAGGTATATGCATCCGTCGGCATAAAGTTTAAATCGAGTTGGTTTCCTATATATTATACCATCTCCTACAATAACCGTTTATTGTCCGTTATGGAAATTACAGAACGGATCTCATATTCTCGGATAACGGTAAAAAACGTGGTTAAGGAACTTGCGTCAGAAAATATTATTGAAATTATCACCAATCCTCATGATAAACGTTCTAAGCTGTTCAAACTAACGGAGAAAGGGACTGCGCTCCGGCCAAGATTAGAGGCCCTATGGGAATCGTTTGCCATCGAATTGCAGCACATTTTCAAATCCGATAAAATTGAATTCCTGGAAAAATTACAGGAGGTGAACCAATCCCTACTGGAATCATCTCTTGAAAAAAAGGTGCTGAAAAACTATTACGGTTTCACCATTAGGAATGCAAAAAACGATGAGTTTGGAGCCGTCGGAGAACTAATGGTCAAGGTGTATTCATCGCTTTCCGATTTTCCAAAAATAGAAGAGCAACCGGAGTATTACAAAATGCTAAAAAACGTTGGAGAACTCACCAAAAACCCAAACGTTGAACTCATCGTCGCGGTTTCAAAACAAGGAAAATTAGGTGGGGCCGTCGTTTACTTTCACGATATGAAGGACTATGGATCAGGTGGTTCCGCAACAAGAGAAAAAAATGCTTGTGGCTTTAGATTACTTGCGGTTGAATCGCAATTACGAGGACTGGGATTAGGAAAAGATTTGACATTGGCGTGTATAAAAAGAGGGGAAAGATCGCATTCAGAACAGATCATCATTCATACCACCAGGGCGATGAAAACCGCTTGGGGGATGTATGAAAAATTAGGATTTAGAAGGTCCGAAGATCTGGATTTTATGCAGGAACAGCTCCCTGTTTTTGGATTTAGGCGGGACGTAAAATCCGGATAAGTTCCTATGACCAAAGTTTTCATGCAGGGTCTTCTAAAATATGATCCTGGAACATTAATCAAGTTGCTGACACTAGTAGTAGATGAATAAAGCATTTATAATAAAGAGGAAAGTCCGCTTTGGAGATTGCGACCCGGGCGGAGTACTGTATACCCCTAGAATCGGATATTTTGTTGTAGAAGCTATTTTGGATTTTGTATCCACCTGCCTGGGTACTTCGGCAGAGCGGGGAATAATGGACTTAGGGGTTTTACCTCCCGCCCGTTCCTTGAAAGTTGACTTCTTAAAACCAATGGCATGGGATGATGAACTTGAGATTCGTGTTTTTCTAAAAGAAATACGTAGGAGTGCCTTCGTATTTTCTGTAGTGGGATTTGTATCAGGGGACAAAACCTTTTCTGCGGAATTGACCCAAGTCTGTATAGATTCCAAAACAAAACAACCGGTCGAAGTGCCAACCAAATTGCGTGAGGCTTTAGAAAACTACAGCAGAACATAACCAATGTGATGATCCCTAAAAGGGTCAAAACAATACTTAATTATAAGTTACTCGTATGAAAGTGGAGCATTCGAATACTATTGAAATATATATTGTTGGTTCCGGAGCTATTGGTAAAGCATTAGCGGTTTTCTTAAAAAGGGAAAACAAAAACGTAAAACTTGTCAGGGGAAGTGTTGACAATATCCCGGATACCGAAAATGAGGTTACCGTAATTGGCAAACATGAAACGCTCAAAGAGCGAATTACCACGGTTACTTTTAGCACTATTTCGGCGATTCATGGAATTGTCCTCATCACAACCAAAACATTTGCCAATGCTATTATTGCCAAAAAAATGAGTGCCATAAGAGGTAATTTTTCCATCGTTTTACTTCAAAATGGTCTTAATATTGATCATCCCTTCCAAAATTTTAGAAGCGTTTTTCGTTGTGTTTTGTTTTCGACCAGTCAAGTAACTGGTGATAATGCCGTCACATTTAAATCGGTCAAAGCCTCACCAATTGGAAATATAGAAGGGAAGAACGAAGGACTTGAAAATTTGATCGATCAAATCAATACGCCACAGTTTGAATTCCGAAGCGAACCCGATATCGTTACATACGTTTGGAAGAAGACCATAACCAATTGCGTGTTTAATACCATCTGTCCCTTACTGGAAATTGATAATGGAATTTTTTACAGAAACCCCGAAGCGGAAAAACTAGCCCTGACCATTATAGCGGAATGTGTTTTAATTGCTGAGCTTCAAGGCGTTTTCCTGGATAAGGACGAAATAAAAGAGAATCTATTGCTAATCAGTCAAAAATCTGATGGTCAATTGATTTCCACCTACATGGATATTCTCAATAAAAGGCCAACCGAAGTGGAAAGTCTAAATTTAGAAATCGCCAAAATTGCAGACGAAATAGGACGACCAGAGCTGATTGAGAAAACAAGAGTATTAGGTCAATTAATACAAATCAAATCAACTATTACGGCATAACGATAAGAACGTGATCCAAGAAGAAATCGATGATGGAACCAAAAACTAATAGAAGTCGGATTGCTTTTGAATACAAAAGTGTATGTTTTTATCAATGCGGTTGATCATTCAGGAGCAAAGAGCTTTTTAGCTACCATTCTGGTTTTTGAGATGTATTAGCACTAGTTCGTAAGACCACATGAGCCTGCCTTCTGCAAGCAGGGATTCGTATGGTAGCGTGCGTAACATTAGATAATGGCAATGGGGTGAAAATTTCAAAATTTAAATCTCAAATTTCAAATTTCAAATCTCAAATGGGGTTGGTTATCTTTATAAGGAAGTTGAACATAGGTTAAAACCTTTTTAAGCAAATACAATGGAAATTGCTACAGCAGATCTATGGGATGAACATACCACAGCGCTAAAGGTGTTGCCTTTGGAGTTAACCCATTATGGAAAGAAGACCGCTTTCTGCGGAGAAATCGTCACCCTTAAGGTCTATGAGGATAATTCGTACGTACGAAAAACTTTAGAGGAAAATGGAACCGGAAAAGTACTGGTGGTTGATGGTGGCGGTTCCAAAAGATGTGCTTTAGTAGGTGACAACATTGCCAAATTAGCCAAAGATAATGGCTGGGAAGGCATTATCATCTATGGTTGTATTCGGGATGCTAAAGTGATCGCCACTATGGAAGTCGGGATAAAGGCCATAGGCACATGTCCTGTGAAAAGCAGGAAACAAAATGTTGGTGCCAAAGGGGAAACCCTGCGGATCGACGGCACCGAAATTGTACACGGAGAATACGTCTATTCCGATGAGGATGGGGTGTTGCTTTCGAAGGAAAAAATACACTGATGCCTATATGTAATGATAAGTAAAACGGATATAGAAACTTTAGTAAGTTGTTTCCTTAGGTCATAATTTGAAGAAAACATGAAATTTGATAGTATACACGCCTTTAATGCGTATACCAATATGCGGCCGCCTAAACACGATCTGCTTGATATTGGGGAATACTCCGAAGACTTTTTATTGGCTTCTCCCCCGGTATATCCTAATTTCTATCGGATCTCCATCAAGTACGGCCTGGAGGATGCCAAAGAAAAGGGTTTTATGTATTTTTCCAGTCCCAATCAACCCATAGCATGGGAAACGGATACTCCATGGAAGGGTTATTTTATCAATATTGCCGAAGATTTAATTTCTAATCATCAGCACCTGGCCTATTCCTTCCTGAACTATGGGCTTCATGAACCCCTTTACCTCAAAAAGGAAGAAGAACTAGTAATTACCCAACACTATCAGGCTGCTTTGGCGGAATACCAAAAGGCTGTCTTTTCAAAAGACCTGATTCTGGCGTATTGCAATCTGATCTTTGCGCATGTTGCCCAGTTTTACGAAAGGCAGTTTGGTGAACGGAAAGAGCAGTACAGTCAGCTGGTGGATGATTTCTTTACCCTGTTGGACACCTACTATCAAAAAAACCAGAAGGTGGTGCAACCTTCAGTAAACTATTTTGCGAAGCAACTGAATGTCACGCCAAATTATTTAAGTGATGTTATGAAGTTCTATACCGGCCAACCTGCCCTGGAACATATTCATCAGCACATCATCAATGTGGCGAAGTCCTTGTTGGTCCAGAAAAAAACAACAATTGCTGAAATCGCCTATCAATTGGGTTTTGAGTACCCCAATTATTTCTCCCGCCTCTTTCGAAAAGTGGCTGGGGTATCCCCATCCCATTTTTCACATCAGTAATTTGTATCCGATTTAGCGGAATTTGTTTTCATGGTTTTATAGCAAAGCAGGAGACCTTTGTTAGCGTAATCCTTAAACGCTACAATCATGTTCGAAAAAACACTGGAATATACCATAGACAACACTTTAAAAAGCAGATTGGGGGAAGCTGCGTATGCCAAAGCAATGGAACAACAAAAGACAATTTCGGAACAAGAATACGGTACTATAAAGTATTTAGCGGAGTTTGCCGTACGCCCCATGTTTCGGACACCGGTCCATAAAACACCTGCGGACCACCGTATGAAGGATTGGGAAAATATCTATTTTCCGTCCAGTGATGGCACTCCTTTAGAAGGTTGGTACATTCCCTCGGTCAAGGGAAAATCCGATAAATTGATTATCATCAACCATCCAATGCCCATGAGTCGTTCCGGATTTACCGGACATTTTGGGGAGCCATTTTCCGGGGTGGACACCCTTGAAATTGATTTTGTTGCCCATATGGGTCACCTCTCAAGGGCAGGATATAACCTATTAGCCTATGACCTGAGAAATCACGGCAACAGTGGTGCTGCCAATGGGGGGATCTGTGGCATTGGTCGCTACGAATGGCGCGATGTTGTAGGAGCACAACGTTATGTGAACAACCATCCTGAATTAAGTAAGATGACCGTAGGGCTATACAACCGCTGTACTGGCGGTAATGCGGCCTATGAGGCAATGTACAGACACCCGGAATTATTTGAGAATATCCAATGTTTTTTTGGCCCTCTAACCGTTTCCATGACAGCCTTGATGACGTCTTTCGCCGGATTGATGGGGTTAAATCACTACATGGAATTGATGGATTTGGAACAAATAAAGCTGGGGGGCTTTACTAATGAAGAAATGCACCCACAGGATTATGCTCATGCTGTAAAAGTGCCCTACTTTATGGCACAAGTCATCGATGACATCTGGACAGACAACCCCAAAGATGCCCAGGAAATCTTTGATGCTATTGGTTCGGAAGAAAAAGAACTATTCTGGATTGAGGGGACAAATCGAAGGTTTGATGGGTATAATTACTTTGGCATCCATCCTGAAAAGATGCTCGCCTTTTTTGATACCTACATGAAGTAGCAACTGCTACAACGATAGTAAAAATGATAACGGTTTGGGTTAACATTCAGACCGTTTCTTGTTTTTCTTCCAGACGTTCAACTATGTTGACAGTGGTAGGCTCTTACACCGTTTTGCTACCATTCTGCTTTTGCCGCTTTTAGATCATCCTGAAACTTAGGATTGGACCACATGGTGTTGAGCATATTATGCGCTAATACCCGGGCCGCTTCTTCATCACTAGGATAGTGGATCCCCATAATTTCCCGGGACTCCCCTATTTCGTAGGCCAGATCCAAGAATTGCTGGCGTTTATCCGAAACCAACTCACTCCAGGTAAAGGCCTGGATATAGGCCCATAGTGTATGTCCGCTAGCAAAAGACGGGGAACCCATAATGGCCAAGGGTTGTAACTTAGGCTCCAACACATAGGGGCGGGCACGGAGCAAATAGTACTTTACGGTAAACTCCATGATCCTCATGTCTTTGGTCACCCCTTGCATCAATGTAAAGGTTGCCGGATAGTTAGCAGCCGTACAGTGTTCACCCAGCACTTCCCTACCCTCAAACATGAGATCTCGTGCATTCTTTGTATACCGTTCATGGTCCTCCTTGACAGCCATATGGGGCCAATAACCAATTGGCGCCAAGACTTTTGAGGTTCGTTCCACTTGTGCCGGAGTACGTTTTTCTTGCCATTCCAGCAGAAAGTCCAGCTCTGCCCTGGTTTGGTCGGAACTGTTGGCTGGAAAATTTATACTCGTCTTCAATTCTTCTACCTGTGCAGAAGTCAAATACGCCGGTGCCATTAAGGTATAGGACAAGGCCACCGAATTGTACTGGTCTGGCGTAAAAGAAAGCTCATCCAGAGTGCTTCGCTCAGGATTAGGACCGGCATCGAGCTGCTGCAATTCGGCATAATGGCTTTTAGCGGGTTCTAAGGGATGTAACGATTGTGCTGAAAGGGAAACGAAGCTCAGGAACAGTAAAACAAGAAACATTTTGCGCATAGGAGATGGCTTACATTAATAAATCGTTTATTGACGATATACGAATTTAAAATTTCTAGATAGAACAACAAGCCTTTTTAAGAAGTAATTCAATACCGCAATCAAAAAAACCGTCAGTTCCAGTTCATATTTCTTATTTCTGACTTCTCACTTTGTCATTCCCACTTCTTACCTCGTACTTCGTACTTCTCCACTTCCTACTTTTTTTCACCTAAATGCAACCCTTTACTTTTGTGTTTGTCTTTAGTATCAGTTAAGGCACATCAACCGAAACCACTTGGAAACCGACATCCGATTTACACATCAAACCCTGGTGGAGCAATGCAAGAAGGGCAATTCCAGCGCACAATACGAGCTGTATGGCCTATATGTCGATGCAATGTTCAACGTAGGGCTTCGGTTTTTGGGGAATACGGAAGATGCTGAGGACATCGTGCAGGACAGCTTTGTGGATGCTTTTAAGAAGCTCCACAGCTTTAAATACGAGAGTAGTTTTGGGGCTTGGCTGAAACGCATTGTGATCAACAAAAGCATCAACCACCTCAGAGCGAAGCGGATAGCGGTGGTACCAATTGCGGACCACGAGTTCCATTTGGCTGAAGCGGAACCCGTAGAAGCAGAGGCGGTGGATGTTAAAAAGGTACAGTTGGGTATCACCCAGTTACCTGATGGATACCGGCAGATTATTAGTCTGTATTTGATTGAAGGCTACGACCATGTGGAGATTGGGGAGATTTTAGGTGTTTCAACCAGTACCTCCAAATCACAATATCACAGGGCGAAGAAAAAATTATTAGAAATCATAGCAGGATTGTAATGGACAATTTTGAAAAACATATTCGGGAGAACGCTGCCCAATTCGACACCCAAAAAGCGGATCGTGCAAAACTATGGGAGAACATCTCCGCAGCTTTAGAACAGGAACCACCAGCCCCCAAGGTGCTCCCCTTATGGAAACGCCCGATGCTTCGCATTGCCGCAAGCGTTGTGCTGTTATTGGGTATTGCCGGTTTTATCGGATTGTCTGTCCTAAGTAGCAGCACAACAGAGACCCAATATGTCTCTAAAGAATTGCTGGACATTGACCAACACTATAGAGGCCTGGTGGCCTACCAGGTGCAACTGGTCCAGAACAATCCTAACCTTGCTCCAGCCGATAAAGAAGAGTTTTTATCCTTTATGGACGAACTGGACGCGGAATATGAAGTGCTACGCGAAGAAATGCGAAACAATCTGGACAATGAGCGGGTGTTAGAGGCAATTGTGGCCAATTACAAAAAGCGTATTGAGCTCATTGAGAATTTATTACAACAACTAAACGATGCTAAACAACCCGATGATGAATATGGCTACACCTTATAAAATCCTCCTGGCGATAGCACTCCTGCTATTTTCGGTAGCTGTGAGTACCGCCCAGGAACGCGTATCGAAAGTCGTGGAAGAACGTTTTCCGCTCACCAACGCGGGAGAACTACAGTTGGAAAACAAATACGGGAACATCACGGTCACCGGTTGGGAGCAGAATGAAGTCGCCGTGAAGATCGATGTTCGGGTCAACCATCGCAAACGGGAAAATGCGGAGAACTTGCTGGGACGTATACGTCCCAAGATCACTTCGGGGAGCCAATACGTTTCCATAGTTTCGGAAATCGCCAACAAGAACACCGGCTGGTTTGCAGATCTTTTTAATCGTACGAATCCCATCGATTTTGACCGTAGCCATGTCCAGATCGACTACGAAGTGTTTTTGCCTAAAAAAGCGGAATTAAAGGTCACCAATCGTTTTGGGGATGTTCTTATTGAAGATTGGAGTGGTGAACTGAGTACTTTGATTGAACATGGCGATCTCTGGTTAGGAGAAGATCTGAGCAAGGCAGACATTATCCTGAAATTTGGAAAAGTACGGGCTCGGAACCTGAATTATGCCAGCCTGAACCTGAAAAACGGCAGCCTGGATATGGAAAATGCCAAAAGCATGCGAATAAACGGAAGCGGTACTGAGATGACCTTAGGAACTGTAAATGCCCTGGAGCTGTATTCCAATAAGGATGATATCCGGGTAAACGAGGTAGGCACTCTCTATGGGAATTTAAAATTCAGCACGCTGAATGTAGCTCAGCTGAGCGAGGACATGGATATGACGATGAAAATCGCGGATTTCACTGTAGAACAAATCATTGCTCCTGAAACCGAAATTGCCATTGAACAGGAATCCTCGGATATCAGCATACAAGTAACCGATTTCTCTCATCGATTCCAGGCGACCTTGGAACAAGGGGTAGTCCGCTTGCCCAAATCTTTTGAAAATGTAAATTCAGAAATGTTGGATAAAGGTCGGAAGCTTCGGAAAATCGATGCCACCTATGGCCGCGATCAAAAGGGCGCTATCCGTATCAACGGATTAAAAGGAATTGTTACAATACGTGAATAATTATTTGAAAAAATGCAACCTTTTAAAGAATTCATTGTCTTTAGAAGAAATCAACCTGCCTGCCGGTAGGCAGGTCAAAAAACCTAACACCATGAATCAACAAAAAACAGTTTTACTCCTCGCGCTATTGGGGTTTGCACTTGGGGCCAAAGCTCAGGATGAAGACGGCGATTATATCACCTTTAACGACCGGCGCAATGTAGTGCACGGGGTGTACCTGGGATTTGGCCTTGGTTACGGTGAGATTGAGGGAGAAGATACTTATATCGGCAGCTTCAAGGTGGCCTATGTCGCCAACCAACAATTTGAAGTAGGCTTTTTAGCCAGGGGATTGTATTCCCGGCAGAATATTTTTAATCCTCGTTCCGGAGATAACGATGATCTCTTTGCCGGTTATGCCGGTTTTCACCTGGAACCAATCTTTTTTGGTAAATCCCTGGTGAGCTTGTCCTTCCCGGTATTTATCGGTGGTGGGGCCGTGGGTTATGTGGATCGGGATATCATCGACAATGAAGAAGATTTTGATTTTGAGGACGATGATCTGGACGCCGTTTTTGTGTTGGAACCCGGGGTAAGCGCGCTTTTTAATATTTCACGCTATGCGCAAATCGAAGCAGGAGTAAAATATCGGTTCTCCAGTGAAATTGAGCTCACCGACAGTCCAATTGACCGTATCAATGGCTTTAGTACAGAGATAGGTATTAAACTGGGGATATTTAATATGGGGCGCAATCGCTATAAGAAACAATTAAACTAAGAATGCCATCAACCTGCCTGCATGCCGAAGGTATGTAAACCGGCAGGCAGGTCAAAAATCAATTTCATGGAAGCATTAATCAAAAAACAATCCATCGCCGCAATTAGAGTATTTACCGAAGACAATCAGGTGTATGTCAAAAAAGGAAAATACCAACGCCATCATGTTCCCCTGCGATGGATACCTGTTGTTATCTCAGAAAATAAGCAGCGAACAGAATCAATCAATACACTTTAAATCATCAATCAATATGAAATCAAAAATCATCTTTGGCCTATTGGCCACGGTACTGGTATTTACCTCATGCGAAAATGACAGCATACGGGCATCAGGTGAAGTTACTAGCAGAGAATTCACATTTTCCGGCTATACTAACGTAAGAGTTGGTGGGGCTTTTGACGTCGTTATACGGTTTTCTGAGACAGAGGAATCGGTACGCATCGAAGCAAATGAAAATCTACAGGATAGACTTGTGGTACGTGTAGATGGTACTACGCTACGGATACAACCGGAAGATAATTTGCAAATTAAGGGTAATCCTACGCTAAGAGCTTTTATTACTACGAATACCCTTTCCAACTTCGAAATATCAGGTGCTTCAACACTAACCCTGGAAGATCAATGGATAATCGATAATGGAAACATACGATTGTCCGGGGCCTCCAATTTTAAGGGAGAAGTTGCAGCTAACCAATTGGAAATACGAACCAGTGGCGCTTCAGATGTCGATATTTTTGGTGCGGTAGAAGAATTAAATGCCGATCTATCGGGGAGTAGTGACTTGAAAGATTTCGATTTACAGGTACAACGATTGGCTATCGACTTATCAGGATCAAGCGACGCTTTTCTATCGGTAACCCAATCCATCGAAATTGATGCCTCTGGTTCCAGCAGCCTTACTTACAGAGGCAACCCTGAGATATTACGGCAAAACTTATCGGGAAGTTCAGAATTAAATCGAAGAGATTAAAGCCCTATTCCAAAGGGGAATTATTATAAATCACTTTTTGGATCGTTATCCCCCCTGTGGTCGTTTCAAAGACAAACAGGTTCTTTGTACGAAAGGCCACCGGAGGGGTTCCATTTTTAGGGTAGTAGGTTCCTGAGACCTGGCCCCGCATGATGATGATATCTTCATATTCCTCAAGCTCTATAATTTCATGTTTCATATCTGCGGTTCCGTATTGCCGTTGCTCGGTTAAGTACTTCCCAAGGGCTTCTTTTCCGATCTGTACAGCACTACCAGGAGCCATATGCACCACGTTTTCCGAATACACTTTAAGCTGTTCTTCAACGGCAATTTCGTTATTATCCAATATTTTTAAGATGGCTTCTATTTGTGGTTTCACCTCGGTATCCACATCTTTTTCCAGTCGTACAAAAGTGCCCTCATAAAACAGACCTGTAGGGGAACCGTCTTTGGTGTATTGCATTGATCTCATATGGTAGGCATCGATAGTCAACCATGTGTAGTTGTAAATCCGATAGGTGTCTTCAGGTTCGCCTTCAAAGACGATCTTTAACGAAAGATCTCCATTTTCGTTTAGAGTCCCCTGCCCTATTCCGGCACGTATCGCCCCGAAACTGGAAAGATGACGTACTTCTTTGGTATTGGGATTATAGGACCAAAAAATATGACCGTTGGGTTCAGGGCCATCAATGATGGAAAGCAAACTATTATCTGTGTTTATCTGAGCAGAAACGGTATGATGTCCTGGGATTTTTATAGTCTCGGTGCCATTGCCCCAGTTTTGGGTCCAACTATCCCCTTTTAAGGTCCATTCGCCAATAAATTTTGCGAAGGGGTTGTTACTGGCTGCGGTATCCCGGCCATTTAAGGCATAGGTTATTGCCGTCTGTTGAGCCCCGCTAAACATAAAAAAGCAACACGTTGCCAGGGTAATGATCAACTTTCCGTGAATCATATGTATTGTTTTTTGGCTTGCCTGGCGGCAGGCAGGTTGATGAATTGGAAAAGCACTTTATGATTTGTGCCTTCCTTCTAAAATATTTACTACGTCATTAAGTCCAAAACCCTTTGCTTTAAGCAAGATCAGCAAATGAAAAAGCAAATCCGCACTTTCATTCAGAAATAGTTCGTCATTGTTGTCTTTGGCCTCGATTACCGTTTCAACCGCTTCCTCCCCCACTTTTTGTGCAATTTTGTTGATCCCTTTCCGGAATAGGGCGGCTACATAGCTCTTCTCGTCATGTTGATTTTCCTTTCTGGAAGCGATGATCTCCTCCAATTGCGATAAGAATCCATAGGTATTGGTATTCTCTTCACCCCAACACGTGCCCGTTCCTTTATGGCACGTGGGCCCCAGGGGATTTGCCGTAACTAAAAGCGTATCGTTATCGCAGTCCACTTTTATATCCACTACTTCCAAAAAATTACCGCTCTCCTCCCCTTTTGTCCAAAGGCGTTGCTTACTACGGCTAAAAAAGGTTACTTTTTGGGTTTCCTGTGTCTTTTGAAGGGCATCGGGATTCATATACCCTAGCATAAGCACATTTTTGGTGGTGGCATCTTGTACAATTGCCGGAACCAAACCATCTGGGCTTTTGTTGAAATCTACTTTCATGTTTTGGTGGTTTGTTGTCTGTTGCCCGTTGTCCGCACTGCAAATTCACAAACAACGAGCAACGTACAACGATTTACATCATCATATTCTAACCGGAATTCCTTCCGCCTGTAATTCTTTTTTCAAATCTTTGATCGGAATTTCATTGAAATGAAACACGCTGGCCGCCAATGCAGCATCTGCCTTCCCCGCGACAAAAGTATCCGAAAAATGATGAATTTTCCCTGCCCCTCCGGAAGCAATGATCGGAATGTTCACTAGGTTGGAGAGCTTTGCCAGTGCCTCGTTTGCAAATCCGTTTTTTGTACCATCATGGTTCATACTGGTGAACAAAATCTCACCAGCCCCTCGTTGTTCCACTTCTTTTGCCCATTCAAATAAATCCACATCGGTAGGTACCTTACCCCCTACCAAATGTACTTTCCACTCCCCTCCAATTTGTTTAGCATCAATAGCCACAACGATACACTGCGAACCGAATTTAGCGACCAACTCATTGATCAATTGTGGACGCTTCACAGCAGATGAATTAATGGAGACCTTGTCCGCCCCGTTTTGTAATAAGATATCCACATCTTCTACTGAACTAATGCCACCACCGACGGTAAATGGGATATTCAGTTTTTCGGCCACCCGATATACGAGGTCGGCCAGGGTTTTTCGCTTTTGTTCCGTTGCTGAAATATCCAGAAACACTAATTCGTCAGCGCCTTCGTCAGCATAGCGTTGTGCCAGTTCCACAGGATCTCCTGCGTCTCGCAGTTCCACAAAATTGACACCTTTTACGGTCCTTCCGTCTTTGATGTCCAGGCAGGGTATGATTCTTTTTGTAAGCATTTTATAGGTACGAAATACGAATTTAGAATTATGAATTATTTCTAGTTGTCTTTATTGAACTGACAACGATCGCAATAAGTTCATTGGCCTCTTTCCAAAGCAAATCAAGTCGTTCCTTATGATTGTCCTGTGCTTTGGAGAACAGTTCTAACCAATACATACTTTCATCAATCTCTTCTTCAACTATCTTGAGCTTATTAATGAAATCCTTTCTAGATTTCGCCCTGCAAGCAGCCCGATAATTTGCCCCAACAGAACTCGAACTTCGAATTAACTGCCTTACCCATGCATCAAATTCCCTGGATTTTGGGAATTCTTTACAAAGTACCCAACAGTTAAATGCAAAATTCTGTGTTCTCATTTTTAGGTCATTCATCACTCATTAAATTAAACCACATGTGGAAATCCTTAATTCCATCATTCGTCATTCGTCATTCGTACTTCGTCATTCTTCATTCTTCATTCAACCGATTCAAATCATGTCCATCATAAAACCCGAGCTGTTCATTCTGCAACAATTTTACCCAAAACGCAATTTGACCGGTATGATAAGAAAAGTGTTCTACCACGTGCACGATGTTACCGATTCCGGAAAACTCAAATCCCTGTACTTTCTTTTTTGCAAGAAGACGCGCAACAGTAATCTCCCGGAACGTTGTTTTTACTTCGTTCACCGTTTCGTTTAACTTGGCCAATAAGGCTTCCTTAGCAATACCCCCTTCTGTGGAAAACTCTAAATCCCGATTTCGCTCGTCGTCAATGCCTTTTAAGGAAGCAATCCCATATTGGGTCATATTCCCACAAAGATGCAGGATCAAATTACCAATACTGTTCAGCGCCGGGTTCGGTTTTTGCCAAAGCTGTTCTTCTGAAATTTTATCCAGGGAAATACGGATCATCCGTAAGCTTTCCTCCATACGAAAACAAGAGTTTTCGATAAACTCTTCCTGAAATTTACTAAGCTGTTCCATGGTCCAAAATATGTTGTTCCAATTGTTTTAAACTGATCCGGTTTTCATAGATCGCTTTTCCGATAATGGCCCCTTCACAACCGATTTGTTGTAGCTTCGGAAGTTCTTCATAGGTCGAAATTCCGCCACTGGCAATTAGTCGAATGCCTATCTCCTCAAAATCTTCCACCCCACTGGGTCCGATATCCGTTCGATGGATTTTGGTTTCATTTAACAGCTTTTGATACAACTCAAATGCCGGACCTTCCAGCATACCATCTTTGGCGATATCGGTACAGATAACGTAGCTACCGCGCTTCTTTTGAAATTGCTTGACAAAAGGAATCAACGAAACTTCTGAGGCTTCCTGCCATCCGGAAACGGCAATCTTTTCGTTCTTAACATCAGCCCCCAGAATGATCTTCTGCCGCCCGTAGGTCTTTAACCAATTGAAAAAGGTGGACGGATTTTTTACCGCTATGCTTCCCCCGGTGATTTGGTCTGCACCGCTCTCAAAGGCAATATGTAAATCCTCATCTGTTTTCAAACCGCCACCAAAGTCAATCTTCAGACCGGTCTTTGAAGCAATCTGCTCCAATACCTTATGATTTACAATATGCCTGGATTTAGCACCATCCAGATCCACCAAATGCAGGTATTGAATTCCGTGATCCTCGAATTGTTTGGCGACTTCCAAAGGGTGTTCGTTATATACCTTTTTGGTATCGTAGTCCCCTTTGGAAAGGCGTACGCATTTTCCATCAATAATATCGATTGCCGGTATGATCCTCATGCGCTGTTCTTTTTAAACATCCAGGTGTCAGGGTTGGGAATTTGACCAAATCCAAATTGACTATAAAGGCCTTGTGCATCTTCGGTTCGCAGTCCAAATCCATTGACATTTTTTAGTTTGTTGTGGTTGATAATAGCCGAAACAAGCTTCTTCGAATACCCTAACCCGCGGTAGTTCTTATCTATAAAAAGATCCATTATCCACGCGAATACGACATAGTCGGTCGCTACTCTGGCAAAACCGATCTGTTTTCCTGAGCCCTTTTCAAAAACCCCAAAACAGAGGGAATTTGCGATCGATCGTTTTACATCTTCCAGACTTCTTCCTTTTGACCAATACGCCTCCTTGGATAAATAGCGATGTACAAAGGCAGTATCTAGTTTTTCACGATCCGTAGTAATATGTATTTCTCCTGAACTCATAGGTCAATAAAATTCTCCAGGATTTTAGCCCCATATACTCCGGACTTTTCCGGGTGAAACTGTACGCCGTAAAAATTGTCTTTATGCAACGCAGCGCTATAATCTAAGCCATAAGTGCTGGTGGCAATGGTTTCGGCTGCTTTGGGAGCATAGAAACTGTGCACCAAATAGATAAAATCTTCGTCCATTCCCCTAAACAGCGGCGATTTTAAATCTTCAATTTTATTCCAACCGATTTGAGGCACCTTGAGTCCTGAATTGAACTTCAACACTTCAGTATCAAAAATACCAAGTCCTTTGGTGTCGCCTTCCTCCGAAGAATTGCACATCAACTGCATGCCTAAACAAATCCCCAAAACAGGTTGTTTTAGCGTAGGTATTAGATCGTGTAAACCACTCTCCCAAAGCTTGTTCATAGCACTACTGGCTTCTCCCACTCCGGGAAAGATTACCCTGTCAGCACTCTGAATGCTTTCGGGATCGTTGGAGAGCACTGCTTCAATGCCCAGACGCTGAAACGCAAACTTGATGCTTTGAATGTTTCCTGCACCATAATTAACGATAACTAATTTCATAGCATTCCTTTGGTTGATGGTAATACCATTTTTTCTACATCTCGGTTTACCGCCATTTTGATCGCCTTTGCAAAAGCCTTAAAAATCGCTTCTATTTTGTGATGCTCATTGGTCCCTTTGGCTTTGATATTCAGATTTGCTTTTGCACTGTCCGAAAAGGATTTAAAAAAATGCAGGAACATCTCGGTAGGCATATCCCCGACTTTCTCGCGTTTAAAATCGGCTTCCCAAACCAACCAGTTCCTCCCTCCAAAGTCCAAAGCTACCTGAGCCAAACAATCGTCCATAGGTAGGGCAAAGCCGTAGCGCTCAATGCCCAGCTTATCTCCTAAGGCCTGGTGAAATGCTTCTCCTAAGGCGATCGCCGTATCTTCAATGGTATGATGTTCGTCTACCTCAAGGTCGCCTTTGACCTTAATCGCCAAATCCAGTTGCCCGTGTCGTGCCAGTTGATCCAACATATGATCAAAGAATTTAAGCCCGGTGTCGATGTTTGCTTCTCCGGTACCGTCAAGATTGAGCCGAATCCGGATATCGGTTTCCTTGGTTTTGCGATGGATCGCCGTTTCACGGTCTTCCAGTTTTAAAAACTCGTATATCTTTTGCCAATCATTGGTTTCCAAGGCAATATGTTGCTGAAGTTCCTTTTCAGAAATTGAGATCTCCCCAGTTCCTAAACGGGTTTCATCATTAATGAAAATTCCTTTAGCCCCAAGATTTTTTGCCAGTTCCATATCGGTAAGACGATCTCCTATGACAAAGGAATTTTCAAGGTCATACTGCTCAGAAAAATATTCGGTAAGCATCCCAATTCCAGGCTTACGAGTGGTAGCGTTCTCCTCGGGAAATGTTTTGTCAATGTGTACTGCATCGAAATGTATTCCTTCACTTTCAAAGGATCGTAAAATGAAGTCATGAACCGGCCAAAAGGTATTTTCAGGAAAACTATCCGAACCTAATCCATCCTGATTCGTCACCATGATCAATTTAAAGTCCAATTCTTTGGCAATCCTACTCAAATAGGAAAAGACTTTCGGGTAAAATACCATTTTGTTATAGGCATCTATTTGCTCATCATGGGTTTCCTTGATCAATGTCCCATCCCGGTCTATAAAAAGAAGTCGTTCTGCCATTATTCCAGTGTTTTTAGTACTTGAATTAGTGTATTGTTTTCTTCAGGTATCCCCACCGTAAAGCGCAGGGTGTTTTCGCACAGCGGTTGGGTACTCCGATTGCGTACAACAATTCCCTTTGACAACAGTTGTTGATAGCGCAAGTTGGCATCATCTACCCGAACCAGAATAAAGTTCGCGTCTGAGGGAAAACACCGTTTCACAAAGTTTAATTTCCCCAATGCATTGAAAAGTCTCGCTCTTTCCGAGAGGATTTCCCGGACATTAGCCGAGACTTCATCCTGATTGGTAATACCCAGAAATGCCTGGTCCTGGGTTAGCTGATTCACATTATACGGTGGCTTTACCTTTTTGAGAATATGAACAATTTCCTTAGAAGCGAAACACATGCCCAAACGTATACCCGCCATGCCATAGGCTTTGGACAAGGTTTGGGTCACAATGAGATTGGGAAATCGATCCAATGCATTTATCCAGGAAGAAGTCCCCGTGAAATCTACATAGGCTTCATCAATCACTACCATCCCATGGAATTGATTTAATAAGGATTCCACAATTTCGTCATGCATCGCATTACCTGTAGGATTGTTCGGAGAACAAATAAATAACAGTTTGGTATTAGCATCTATTTGCTCCAGTATTGCATTGATATCCGGTTGAAAATCTGTAGTTAGCCAAACTTCCCTGTTCTCAACAGCATTAACCCCGGCAAGCACTTTGTACATGCCATAGGTGGGCGGTAACGTAATGATGTTATCGTGATTAGGTTCGCAAAACACCCGGAAAATTAGGTCCAACACCTCATCGCTTCCATTTCCCAAAAGGATGTGTTCCTCCTTGATCCCTTTTTGCTTGGCAATCCGGGTCTTTAGATTGTTCTGATGGGGATCGGGATAGCGATTTGTTCCGTTCTCATAAGGACTCTCATTGGCATCCAAAAACACCATATCGGTATCAAAATCCTTGAACTCATCGCGAGCTGAAGAATAGGGTGTAAGGGTCTTTACATTTTCCCTTACTATGTTATCCATGTTAAACTTTTTCATTTTCAAGATTTTTCGACTGCACCTGTCTGCCGATTTATCTGCCGTAGGTAGACAAGGCAGGCTGGAAATGACATCTTAACCTTTTAATTCATTCAGACGAAGTGTCACTGCATTTTTATGCGCTTGTAAGCCTTCCGCCGCAGCCATTAGTTCCACACTCTTACCAATGTTTTGAATCCCTTTTTTGCTCAATTTTTGGAAGGTCATACTTTTCATAAAGCTATCCAGATTAACCCCGCTATATTGCTTTGCATAACCATTAGTGGGTAAGGTATGATTGGTGCCCGATGCGTAGTCCCCTACACTTTCCGGGGTATAATTTCCAATGAAAACTGAACCTGCGTTAGCCGTGTTTTGAATGTAAAAGTCCTCATTTTCAACACAAACAATATAGTGTTCCGGACCGTACTCATTAATGATCTCCAAAGCTGTATTATCGTTGTCAACCAATATCATTCGGCTATGGGCAATCGCTTGTCGAGCAATTTCTTGTCTTGGTAATGCTGCTAACTGATTTTCTAACTCCTTTTCAACCTTATCCAGCAAGGCTCCCGATGTTGAAATCAACACCACCTGACTATCTGCCCCATGTTCTGCCTGACTCAGCAGATCAGATGCTACGAAGGCAGGATTGGCGGTATCATCAGCCACTACCAACAGTTCGCTGGGGCCTGCCGGCATGTCAATAGCTATCCCCATTTTAGTCGCCCATTGTTTAGCGACGGTAACATATTGATTGCCGGGCCCAAATATCTTGAACACCTTGGGGATGGTTTCAGTGCCTAACGTCATCCCGGCAATAGCCTGAATTCCCCCTATTTTGAAGATCTTTGTTACACCACACAATTGTGCCGTGTACAAGATCACCGGGTTGAGCTTGCCCTCTTCATCCGGTGGACTACATAAGATAATTTCCTTGCATCCCGCTAGTTTGGCAGGAATAGCCAGCATCAATATCGTAGAAAACAAAGGTGCGGATCCCCCGGGGATGTATAGGCCCACTTTTTGTATAGGCCGCTTCTCCTGCCAACACTGGACTCCCGGCATCGTTTCAAGGATTACTTTGTTCGTTCTTTGCGCCTCATGGAATTTGGTAATATTATCCCGAGCCGTTTTAATTGCACTTTTCAGTCCTTCCGAAACCCTTCCGGTTGCTTCCGCTATTTCTTTTTCCGATACGCGGAAATCAGTAGGGTTAACCCCATCAAATTTTTGTGTATACGCTTTTAAAGCAGTATCCCCTTCACTTTCGACTTTTCCAAATACTTCACGCACCACAGGTTCAATAGCCTCAAATGACTGCGTTGGCCTTGAAAGAATTTTGGCCCATTCGGAGGGTTTTGGATTAACATATCTCTTCATTACAGCACCATTTTTTCAATTGGGCATACAAGGATCCCTTCGGCACCAGCAGCCTTCAGTTCATCAATCACTTCCCAGAATTTATCCTTATTGATCACGGTATGTACCGAGCTCCAGCCTTTTTCAGCAAGTGGTACAACGGTGGGGCTACGCATTCCCGGTAAGATGGCAATAATCTCTTCGAGTTTATCATCCGGCACATTCATGAGTACATATCTATTCTTTCGGGCTTGTAACACTGATTGAATCCGAAATTGGAGTCGTTCTAAAATGACTTTCCGTTCGTCGCTAATTTTCGGAGAAACCGCCAGGACCGCCTCACTGTGTAGTAAGACCTCTACTTCCTTGAGGTTATTCTTAAACAAAGTACTGCCGCTGGAAACAATATCACAAATAGCGTCCGCAAGCCCTATGTTAGGGGCAATCTCAACCGAGCCATTGATGATATGTAAATCGGCTTCCACCCCTTTTTCTTTTAAAAACTTCAATACCGTATTCGGATAGGAAGTGGCTATTCGTTTTCCTTGAAAATCCTTTAAAGTGCTATATTCCCTGGACTTTGGAACTGCTAAAGACACCTTACATTTGGAAAAGTTCAGTTTTTCGGCTACCGCAATCCCCTCCCCTTTTTCTACCAAAATATTCTCTCCAATAATCGCGAGGTCCACTACTCCATCTTTTAAATACTGGGGAATGTCTCCGTTGCGCAAATAAAACACTTCGAGGGGGAAGTTTCTGGCATTGGCCTTTAATTGGTCTTTACCGTTATCAATGGAGATTCCACAGTCTTTTAAAATTTTTAGGGAGTCCTCATTTAATCTCCCGCTTTTTTGGATGGCAATCCTAATTTTAGTCATCGTCTTTCTTGCTATTGACATTCCTATTTGGCATCCCTATTATTTTTAAATCACATTGTCCATTAGGAACACCCGTTAAAAAACAAACCCGTTTGATTACTCAAACGGGTCAGGTTATTTTGATACATACAAAATATCGTCACCTCGCTTGAGCGATGCTGTCGATATGATGATGTGAAATTCTTACTTTCATTATGAGGTCGAAGGTAAAACTAAATTTTAATACAAAAAAGCAAATTCTAGTTATTTCCCAAAATCAAAGGAAGCCCTTTGTCCCCGGATCCCACAACTACCACCTTCGCATTGGGCGATTGTGAAAGCTGTAGTGTTGCCTCAATGCCTTTGTCCTGGAGAATTTTGTCTGTTAGGGAAGCGCTGAGGATTCTATTGGCATCCGCTTTTCCCTGGGCTTCAATCCGCTGACGTTGCGCTTCCTTCTCTGCTTTTTCAAGTCGGAATTCGTATTCCAAAGATTCTTGTTCCTGCCTTAGTTTGCGTTCAATAGCATCTTTGATGGTTGGCGGTAAGGTAACATCTCGTACCAATACTTCGTCGAGCACAATGTATTGCTCCCCAACAATTTTCTGCGTCTCCTCAAAAATCTCCTGCTGAATAGCATCCCGCTTACTGGAATATAACTGTTCAGGCGTATATCGTCCTACCACACTTCGGGCTGCAGAACGAATTGTAGGTAAAATAATCCTGTTTAAATAGTTCTCTCCAATCTCCTGATGCAATTTTCCCAGTTGTGAAAAATCCGGTTTATACCAGGCGGAAGCGTCGAGTTGAATATCCAAACCATTAGAGGATAATACTTTCATTTTTTCAAAGATCTCTTGTCGTCGCACTTCGTATACATACACCTTGTTCCAGGGTGCTACCAGATGAAAACCTTCTCCTAACGGAGGTCTATCGGTAACCACACCACCACTGAAGCGCTTCCAAAGTACGCCTGCCTCTCCGGCACTGATATTTACCGCTGATTTAGAAATTAAAATAATTAGTAAAATGATTGCAAATACCGTAGGTAACGCAATCTTAGGTAATCGATCCATAGTTATCTCGCTTTTATAATAATCCGTTGTATTTTCTTATCGTCCATTCAGAAGCTAAGGCTACGACCATAAGGGCCAAGAGCCATCGAAAATCTATTAAAGATACCACATTTTTATTGCTTTTTTGAATGGGTGTAAAACGTTCATCTGCTATTAAATCTGTTAGTAATTTATCCGTCTGTGTTGGATAATAGTGCTGGCCCCCATTGGCTTCAGCAAGTCTTTCCAGTTTATCATCATTGGCCGCTAAAAACTGATCTTCCAGGTCAAAATCCAAGATAGAAAAGCTTCCGGACTTGGAAATATTCTCTTTGGTCTCCTTTACCGTAAATGTATACTCCCCAGGCTCCAGATCACCCAGGTCTGATACAAACTGATTTTCGCGTAACAGCATGGGTTCTTCTCTTTCAAAATTTGTATTTGCCCCAATAATTTTCAGCTTCAATGCGGCGTCCGGGTCAAAAACATAGGTATTGTCAAAAAAACTGGCCGCTATCCTGGCCGTGGTGGAATTGTCATAACGATTTTCGTAGTTCAACCGCAAACGCTCTTTTTGTTCCGAATCTGATAAATAGAGCAATAGCTTGCCGAAAAAGGTGTCAAAAGCTTCAAAACTTCCCAAGTTCCTAAAGGACTGTGCGCGCCACTTCCAGATATCCGCTCCCAGCAGAAATGCCTGTTTCCGATCTTCTTCTAAAATAAAGAAAAGCGGGGCCTGCAGGGCAACTCCTCTTATTTTCTGATATGCGATCACTTTTGCTGAAGTAAATACTTCGATGTCTCCCAGTTCCCCTGACAACGGCGGATATTCCAGCATGGTGAAATCAGAAGTATCAAAAAGATCAAAAGCTTCGTTTTTAACCGGAAATATTACCTCTTCCTGGCCAACTACCTCTTTGCTGATCGATTTGGACTGGCTCTGAAGGAAATACCAATCTGTTTCAGGTCCTGTAATGGTGAATACCCCCCCTCCTTTACGTTCAATTACATCGTAAACCGATGAAAATGAGCGGTTCGGCTGGTAAAGTAGAAAGACATCTACATCGTCCAGTTCCTCCGAAGTGGCGTTGGGCGCTAAAAGCCGTACGGATCTTTGTTTATTGGTTTCAATAGCTTCTTTAAGCGCTCCGATATCAGGGTGTTTAATGGAGGAGACAATCCCTATTGTTGTTTTCTCATCAATAACCTCCAGAAAACGTTGTTGCCTGTTATTAACTGTATTCTTTTCATTATCAAGTGGACTCACCCTGAATTCTAAGGTTTTTATTCCTGTTGATTTCGCCTCCAATAAAGTGTTAATTGTTTTTACCCGTTCGTTTCGTGCGAATTCCAGCGTTTCACGGTATACCGGATTTCCCTCTAAAAAAAGCTGAATGGTAGCAGTTACAGGTACTTCCCCGGAGTAGAGGACCTCAGCTTCTATCGGGAAGGTATTCCCTACAAAAGCGTAGCGATTCACATTTACCTGGCCGATGGCCATATCGCTATAGGAAGTAGTATCCCCGACTACAACCGGAAAAACGGCGGTGTTATTGCCAAAACGTTGAAATTCAAAATCCTCTCCAACGGTCTGATTGCCATCGGTAAGCAGTACAATGACATTTTGTGTATTGGCAAAGGTTTCGTCTAAGGTTTCCAGGCTTTTGGAGATATTCGTCCGTTTGGCAGTGAAGGAAAGGCTATCCAAAACTTCCAGGGAGGCTCCAAAACGAAACTGCTTCAGCGAAAATTTCTCGTTCAATCCAGGGTTGGCAGCAATGTCAGTAGCTATATTTCGTACTTGATCATGGCCATTTAGTTTTTGAATTGATGAAGAGTTATCCGCAAGAACAATCAGGTTAGCACTTTCCAGCTCGTACTCCTTCCTGGAAAACTTAAGATTGATCAGCAACACTATGCCGCAAAACAAGGTCACGAATCGAAGAAAGGCCAAGAGCCCTGACAGCTTTGTTCGTTTGCTACGGTAGAAATACTGAAAAAGTACCAGGCCCAAAGCAATAACGAACGCTAAAAGTAGTAGGAGTACTATCTGGACCTGCATATATCAATTTCGTCTTTAGGTCAACATACCGCCATCTACATGCAGTACCTGACCGGTAATATAAGCCGAAAGATCTCCAGCCAGGAATAGACAGGCGTTGGCAACATCTTCGGGGGTCCCTCCTCTCTTTAGGGGAATTGCATCCCGCCATCCCTGGACGGTCTTTTCATCTAGTTTTTCGGTCATTTCGGTTTCAATGAATCCCGGGGCAATAGCATTGCAACGAATGTTTCGGGATCCCAGCTCCAAAGCAACGGATTTAGTGAATCCGATAATACCTGCCTTGGATGCAGCGTAGTTGGCTTGTCCTGCATTTCCTTTGACCCCAACAACGCTACTCATATTGATAATAGATCCTTTACGTTGCTTTAGGAAGGTACGTTGGACAGCTTTGGTCATATTAAAAACGGACTTCAGATTTACATCAATCACCCGGTCAAAATCTTCCTCTCCCATCCGCATCAGCAGATTATCTTTGGTGATACCTGCATTATTGATCAATACCTCCAGACCGCCAAAATCCTCAAGCACGGCACTTACCAATTCTTCAGCCTCTTTAAAACTGGCCGCATTACTTTTATAGGCTTTGGACTTCACCCCTAAGGCTGATAATTCTTTTTCAAGTTCCAGGGCCGGACCTTCGCTGGAGCTATAGGTAAATGCCACGTTAGCACCGTGTTGCGCAAATAGCTGGGCTATACCTTTTCCTATTCCCCGGCTTGCTCCGGTAATGAGTACGTTTTTATCTTGTAATAGTTGCATACGTTAAATTGTTCGGTTGGTAAGCTTCAAAGATAGGATAAGTGGAGGATTTGCAGATATAAAAAATCCCGAGTGTATCGGGATTTAGGATGCTTTTAACGGAATCCTTAGGCAATGGTTTGTTTTACCGTTGCGCCTATTTTGGCAGGTGACTCTACGACATGAATGCCGCATTCCCGCATAATCCGTTTCTTGGCCTGAGCAGTGTCATCACTTCCGCCTACTATTGCTCCGGCATGCCCCATGGTTCGTCCGGCAGGTGCTGTTTCCCCGGCAATAAAACCGATCACCGGTTTAGCACTGCCACTTTCTTTATACCATCGCGCTGCCTCTGTTTCCAATTGTCCGCCAATTTCCCCTATCATTACCACGCACTCAGTTTCAGGATCATTAATTAGCAACTCAAGGGCTTCCCTGGTTGTGGTTCCAATTATCGGATCCCCGCCAATACCAATAGCCGTAGTAATCCCTAAGCCCTGGCGTACTACCTGATCCGCTGCCTCGTAAGTGAGTGTTCCGGATTTAGATACAATGCCAATAGTGCCTTTTTCAAAAACAAAGCCTGGCATAATACCCACCTTAGCCTCTCCCGGGGTGATAACTCCCGGGCAATTCGGCCCTATCAAAGTACAATCCAGGTCGCTGATATAATCATATACCTTTACCATATCCGCAACAGGTATTCCCTCCGTAATGGTAATGATCACCTTAATTCCTGCATTTGCGGCTTCCATAATGGCGTCGGCTGCAAACGCGGGGGGAACAAAAATGATTGAGGTATCCGCTCCTACTTTTTCTACTGCTTCTTCAACGGTGTTAAATACCGGCTTTCCCAAATGTTCATTCCCTCCTTTGCCAGGAGTTACACCGCCTACGACATTAGTGCCATACGCAATCATTTGTTCGGAATGAAAGGTTCCTTCACTCCCTGTAAAGCCTTGTACAATTATTTTGGAGTCTTTATTGACCAGTACGCTCATCTTTGTTTTTTTAAGTTGGACAAAAATAGGATATCGTTCATGAAAAATAAAGCGACGGTTTCAAATGTTTTTTAGTTTTTGAAGCATGTCCGGGATCTGCTTTACATGGGCCAGTTGCTTTAATTTTTCGCGCGCTTCTTCCACAGGGCTTCCAAAATAGGTCTTTCCACCTGTCAGTGGCTTGGATATTCCCGTTTGGGCTAATACGACCGCTTTTGCCCCTATAGTTATTCCGCTGGTTACCCCAACCTGTCCCCAAAGGGTTACTTCATCTTCTATGATAACACAACCTGCGATTCCACATTGCGAAGCAATCAAGCATTTCTGACCTATAACCGTATCATGCCCCACCTGAATTTGATTGTCCAGTTTACTGCCTTCCTTAATTAACGTATCTCCGGTTACACCCCGATCAATTGTACACGCCGCACCGATATCCACGTTATCCTCAATGACCACTCGGCCTCCGGAAAGCAACCGATCATAGCCTTCAGCTCTTTTCTTATAATAAAAAGCATCCGCTCCAAGTATCGTCCCGGCATGTATGATCACATTATTCCCGATATGGCAATTGTCATAAATGGCAACATTCGCATGAATACGACAGTTCTCCCCTATGGTGACATTATTGCCGATAAACACATTGGGTTGAAGGATCGTATTAGCACCAATTTTAGCCGTGCTAGAAATAGTAGCAGTAGCTTTTTGGAATGGGCTGAATTGTTGTGTTAATTTATTAAAGTCTCGAAAAGGGTCGTCAGAAATTAACAAGGCTTTGTTCTCCGGACGATCTACTTTGGTATTGATGAGTACAATTGTTGCGGCAGAATCCAGGGCTTTTTGGTAGTATTTAGGGTGATCGACAAAAACGATATCCCCATTTTCAACCACATGGATCTCATTCATACCCAACACCGGAAAATCAGGATCACCGATATATTCGGCATCTATTAGCGCTGCAATTTCCTTTAATGCGTAGGTCCTCGGGAATTTCATTTATTCTTTTGCCCTTTCCATGTACGCCCCCTTTTCAGTGTCCACTTTAATGCGATCCCCCTCATTAATAAATAAAGGCACATTGATCCGTGCTCCTGTTTCTACAGTCGCCGGTTTTGTCGCATTGGTTGCGGTATTCCCTTTTACACCCGGTTCGGTATGTGTAACCTCCAAAATAACACTTGCCGGCATTTCTACCGAAAGTGGCATATTATCTTCTGCGTTGAAAATGATCGTTACCACCTCCCCTTCTTTTAGCAAATCAGGAGCATCTAAAGAAGATTTTTGTAAGGCAATCTGGTTGTAATCATCGGTATTCATGAAGTGAAAGGTGTCGCCTTCAGGATAGAGGTATTGATACGATCGCGTCTCAACGCGAACGTCCTCAATTTTATGACCGGCGGAAAAGGTATTGTCGACCACTTTCCCGGTAGTCACACTCTTCAGTTTTGTTCGGACAAAAGCAGGTCCTTTTCCCGGTTTAACGTGGAGGAACTCCACAATTTTATAGATATCGTTGTTGTATTTGATACACAATCCTTTTCGAATGTCAGACGTATTTGCCATTTGCGGGTTTAGTTATTGCTAAAATATCCTTTCATTATTCCTCGTTGCGAGTCCCTGATAAACTGCAGTATCTCATCCCGCTCCGGGGTTGCTTCCATTTCAGCTTCAAGAATTTCGACGGCTTGAGAGTTGTTATAGTTATTCTGGTACAAAATGCGGTAAATGTTCTGTATTTCCCGGATTTTTTCCGCTTCAAACCCTCGTCTACGCAGCCCTACCGAATTAATACCAACATAGGACAAGGGTTCACGGGCAGCCTTCACAAATGGAGGGACATCTTTACGAACAAGGGAACCTCCTGTAACGAAAGCATGTCTCCCGACAGAAACAAATTGGTGTACGGCAACCATGCCCGCTAGGACCACATTATCCCCAACAGTTACATGGCCTGCCAGGGTAGAATTATTACTGAAGATACAACCATCTCCCACAAAACAATCATGGGCAATATGGCTGTAGGCCATAATGAGACAATTGTTGCCAATAATGGTTTTCATTCTATCTTCTGTACCTTTATTTATGGTAGCGCATTCGCGTATGGTAGTATTGTTTCCAATATGTACCGTGGTCTCCTCTCCTTTGTATTTTAGGTCCTGAGGTATGGCAGAGATCACCGAACCCGGGTAAATGTTGCAATTTTTTCCAATTCGTGCACCCTCCATAATAGTGACGTTGGATCCAATCCAGGTACCTTCTCCAATAGTAACATTGTTATGAATGGTGGTGAATGGCTCGATCACTACGTTTTTAGCAATTTTCGCTCCGGGATGGACGTAGGCAAGTGGTTGGTTCATTCTAGTTTCCTTTTACTTTTGTGATCTGTGCCATTATTTCTGCTTCAGACACCAATCTTCCGTTCGCATACGCCCTGGCTTGCATCTGGCAGATCCCGCGACGAATTGGCGTAAGTAAGTCTAACTTAAAGATTAAGGTGTCACCCGGAACTACCTGATGCTTGTATCGCACATTATCAATCTTCAAAAGATAGGTCAAATAGTTCTCAGGATCTGGCACGGTACTCAATACTAAAATACCGCCGGTCTGTGCCATTGCTTCTATCTGTAGTACCCCGGGCATGACAGGTGCCCCAGGGAAATGCCCCACGAAGAAGGGCTCGTTCATCGTTACATTTTTGATCCCGATGACATGCTCCTCCGTTAACTCCATAATTTTGTCTACCAGTAAAAACGGAGGCCTATGCGGCAGCATTTCCATTATCTGGTTGATATCCTTTACCGGTTTAGCGTGTAAATCGACGTCCGGAACATAATGCCTTCTTTCCTGCTTAATGATTTTCTGAAGTTTCTTGGCGAACTGGGTATTCACAAAGTGTCCCGGTTTATTGGCAATCACTTTACCGCGAATTCGGGTTCCTGCAAGCGCCAAATCACCCACAACATCCAGTAGTTTATGTCGGGCCGCTTCGTTAGGATGATGCAAAGTCAAATTATCCAAAATACCATTCGGCTTTACTGACAACTTGGCTTTGTTAAACGCCTTTTCCAGTTTTTTCATCGTGGACTCCGAAATTTCTTTGTCTACATAAACTATGGCATTATTCAGATCACCGCCTTTGATCAAACCGTTTTCCAACAGCATCTCCAGTTCATGAAGAAAACTAAAGGTCCTGGCACTGGCAATCTCATTTTTGAAATCGTCTAAATGCTCCAAAGTAGCATTCTGGGTACCCAATACCTTGGTCCCAAAATCTACCATGGTCGTTACCTGATAGGAGTCTGCCGGGATTACCGTAATTTCACTTCCCGAAGTTTCATCTTTGTAGGAGATCACATCCTTAACAATGTATTCATCCCTTTCGGCATCTTGCTCTATTATCCCCACCTGCTCTATAGCTTCGACAAAGAATTTGGAAGAGCCATCCATAATTGGTGGTTCGGGAGCATCTAACTCGATCAACACATTATCGACGTCCATGCCGACCAACGCAGCCAGAACGTGCTCCGAAGTTTGAATTTTTACCCCGTTTTTCTCAAGGTTGGTCCCTCTTTGAGTATTGACCACGTAGTTGGCATCCGCCTCAATAACCGGCTCCCCTTCCAAATCTACCCGCTTAAAAGCAAAACCGTGATTTTCCTTGGCAGCCAAAAACTTCATGGTCACATTTTCTCCCGTATGAAGCCCAACACCGGTAAGTGTGACCGGATTAGCAATCGTAGTTTGCTTAGTGCTTTTGGTTTTCATGGTCCAGTTTCTTTTCCAGTTCCGAAATTTGATTGATGATCTTTGGAAAGTTCTTAAAGTGTACGTAGGACTTGTTGTAATCGCCATAATTTAATGCAGGTGAACCCTGCAGCACTTCCTCGTCCTTAACATTTCTACCGATCCCGGATTGTGCCTGTATCCTCACCCTATCTCCAATGGTAATATGACCTACTATCCCTACTTGCCCCCCAATCAGGCAATTTTTGCCAATTTTTGTGGAACCTGCAATACCGGTCTGCGCTGCGATTGCCGTATGCTCCCCTATTTCCACATTATGCGCGATCTGAATCTGGTTGTCTAACTTTACTCCTTTGCGTAAAATGGTGGAGCCCAGCGTTGCCCGATCAATAGTCGTTCCCGCTCCTACATCAACATTGTCTTCAATTATCACGTTTCCTGTTTGAGGTACTTTACTGTATTCTCCATTTTCGTTAGGAGTAAAACCAAAACCGTCAGCACCGATAATAACCCCGCTATGGATCACGCAATAATTTCCGATGATACTTTCCGAGTAAATTTTTGCGCCAGCAAAAATAATGCAATCATTGCCTATAACCACATTGTCACCAATATATACATTGGGATACACCTTTACATTATTTCCGATCTGTACGTTTTCTCCTAAATAAGAAAAAGCACCCAGATAAAAGCCTTCGCCGTACTTTGCAGATGCCGTTACAAAAGAGGGGCTTTCAATCCCCACCTTGTTGTTTTTAACCTGATTGTAGTATTCCAACAATCGGGAAAACGATTTATACGCATCATCAACTTTGATCAGGGTAGTAGAGATCTCCTGCTCAGGAATAAAATCTTTATTGACAATAGTGATCGATGCTTTGGTTGTATATATAAAAGAGGTGTATTTTGGATTTGCCAAGAAGGTTAAAGAACCTTTTTCGCCCTCCTCTATTTTAGAAAGCTTATCTACCGAAATTTGAGGATTACCCTCAATCTCTCCCCCTAAAATTCCTGCGATTTGGGTGGCTGTGAATTTCATTGCGGCAAAAGTAAGAAATTTTGTCAAACGCTTTTCTTGGGATAGCAGGCATAGTATTTTATCACTTCGTTTGAGAGGGCGACCAAATTAAGATGGTCGGATGCTTCTGCGACATCCATTACCTCACCCCCCTTGGACAGGATGTTGATATTTTGCTGCGCCGCATTATAGGCCTGGTTACTGATCTTGCCATCAAATACAAAATAATCCACCTCTTGCGCTGAGATGGGATAACGCTGCTTAACCCATTCTTTTTTGCTTTCCAGTTTAGCGCCTTCAAAAGGTTTGTTTTTGACTTTTATCTTTAGGAGTTTGCGGTACAATAACATTTTGGACAATTTGGACAAAATGAAATCCTCATGATGCTGCCATAATTTTATAGCCGCCAAAATATCCACATCATCTAAAAGCGAAAACTGCCGAAGGTTCTCTTCATCAAATGGCATCTCAGAATTGGCCCTTAAGAAGTACAGAAAAGTGGGTGAACCCGGCACCTCTTTTCCCTGCCCCAACAGATCCTTGGCCCGCTTTACCAATTTAATCAGCAGTTGTTCTGCTACCAGGCTGGTTTTGTGCAGATACACCTGCCAATACATAAATCGCCGGGCCATCAGGAACTTTTCCACGGAATACAATCCCTTTTCTTCAACTACCAATTCCCCTTTGTGCACATTGAGCATGCTTATCAATCGCTCGGCACTGATGTTTCCTTCGGTAACGCCGGTATAAAAACTATCTCGTTTTAAGTAATCCAGTCTATCCATGTCCAATTGACCGGAAACCAGTTGATTTAAAAAGGTCCTGGGATGCTGTTTATTAAAGATAGCCAACGCCATATCCAGTTGCCCCTGAAACTCCTGATTGAGTTGCTCCATAAAGATCTGGGAAAGCTGTTCATGATCGTAATTCGGCACAAGGGTATGTTCCAGCGCATGTGAAAAAGGACCGTGCCCGATGTCATGCAGCAAAATGGCACACAATAGCCCATTTTCCTCCGCTTCAGTGATCTGAACTCCCTTATATCGTAAAATATCGATGGCCTTCCGCATCAGGTGCATACACCCAAGGGCGTGATGGAAACGGGTATGGTGCGCCCCAGGGTAGACGAGATAGGAAAGCCCCATTTGGGAGATGCGACGAAGTCGTTGAAAATAGGGGTGCGCAATTAAATTGAAAATGAATTCATTGGGGGTGCCAATAAAACCATAAATCGGATCGTTAAATATTTTAAGCTTGTTGGTCTTCGCCAATCCATTATTTTTAAAGCTGTAAAGATAAACACTGTATGAAAAAGATTTCCATTCTATGGGTGGATGATGAAATAGAACTTCTCAAACCCCATATCTTATTTCTCGAAGGCAAGGGATATACATTGACTACTGCACAAAGCGGACAGGAAGCCCTTGAAGAAGTTACTGAACATACCTTTGATGTGGTTTTCCTGGATGAGAACATGCCCGGACTGTCCGGTTTGGAAACCTTGTCCGAACTAAAACAGAAAGATCCCCTTCTTCCTGTGGTGATGATCACCAAAAGCGAGGAAGAGTATATTATGGATGAGGCTATTGGCAGTAAAATAGCCGATTACCTGATAAAACCTGTTAATCCGAACCAAATCCTGCTCTCTTTAAAAAAGAACCTGGAGAATTCCCGGCTGGTCTCAGAGCGTACTACAGCCAATTACCAACAAGAATTTCGCAAGATTGCTATGGACCTTTCTATGGTGAATTCCCATGAAGCGTGGGCGGAGCTCTACAAGAAATTGATCTATTGGGAATTGCAGTTGGAAGCTATTGAGGACAACAGCATGTTCGAGATCCTGGAGTCGCAAAAACTGGAAGCCAACAACCAGTTCAGCAAGTATGTGGAAAAAAATTACAGGGATTGGTTTGAGGAAGAAGAAGGCCCGATAGTATCGCATACCCTATTTAAAAAGCTGGTGCGGCCTGAATTGGGAGATACCCCTACCCTTTTGGTGGTTATTGACAACCTTCGATACGATCAATGGTGGGCCATAGAAGATGTAGTGACCAATTTTTACCGAAAGCAGAAAGAGATCCCTTATTACAGTATTCTTCCTACTGCTACCCAATACGCTCGGAATGCCCTTTTTTCAGGGCTTACTCCCCTGGAGATGGAAAAACGTCACCCTGATTGGTGGAAGAACGATACGGATGAAGGCGGCAAAAACCTTTTTGAAGCCGAGTTTTTGGGCGCGCAACTTAAGCGGTTACGCCTGGACCTGAAATGGGAATACCACAAGATCAGCAGCCTAAAACAGGGGAAACAGTTGGTACAGAATTTTAAAACCCAAAGAGATAACGATCTTACCGTGGTGGTCTACAATTTTGTGGATATGCTCTCCCATGCCAAAACGGAGATGGAAGTGATTAAGGAACTAGCCGGGAACGACAAGGCCTATCGTTCGTTGACCCTAAGTTGGTTTAAGAATTCCCCCTTGTTGGAAATCATCCAACAGGCCCAGGCCCTGGGAATGAAACTGATCATCACCACGGACCACGGCACCATCAATGTAAAACAACCTTCTAAAGTGATCGGGGATCGGGATACCAGTTTGAATCTGCGGTATAAAACGGGTAAAAGTCTGACCTACAATGAAAAAGAAGTCCTAGCCGCACGGCAACCGGAAAACATCCACTTGCCCCGGATCAATGTGAGCAGCTCCTATATCTTTGCCAAGAACGACCTCTTTTTTGCCTATCCTAATAACTATAACCACTATGTAAGCTATTACCGGAATACCTATCAGCATGGCGGGATTTCCTTAGAGGAGATGATTGTGCCTTTTGTTGTGTTGGAAGGGAAGTGATTTGGTTGTATATCGTTAGTCGAAGACTTTTTGGATAAAAGAAGAGCTTTTAGGATTCCGATTCATAGGTTCTTCTAGATTAATAACAAATCCTCTTGCCGCCTTGAAGTTCTTTGGGTTGATACCAAATTGTAATGAAAACCTATTCTTTTTGGAAATTTCTCTTTTTTTAGGACCGAAATGCAAAAGTAATTAGCGTGAATAAAGAAAGCTTCACACAATTTTTGATTACAACTCAACAATCTTTAATAACACCCGCAACCTATGATAGTTGAAAAAGTAGATCAGGAAAACTTTAAAGAGGGGGTTTAGATTTTCATTGGTAGATCCCAATAAAAGTCTTTCCGAATCATGGCTTTATTCTTCCAGATAAAAGCCATATTTAAATTCTGTGGGTTCGGAATAAACGTAGCTTTGTCTTGCCGGATCATAATAAATTGGTGCATCTAAAGCTTTCATAGCGTCAATGATCCGAAATACGGTGGCCTCGGAGACTTCAAGTCGTTGTGCCAATTGTTTCGGTCTGCCAGTGGCGCGCAAACGTATCAATTGGTCCACGCGTTCTAAAAGAGCAATTTGCTTGGTCAACTGTTTCATTGCTTTGATTTTGTGTGATTCAATATTCTTTAACTGGCAGATTTTAGTTTACTGTAAAGCACGGTAACTGTTGTGGCATTATAGCCACCCACAGTCATAAACTTTCATTTTTGATATACTTCAAAGTCGTGGTCCTAATGACGATATTCCCACTATTGACAGGGTAAATACACTCTAACAAAGAAACCAAAGTGGATTTCCCATAACCACTGTTGCCAACAAAAGCGGTGATCCCCCAATTTCTTAGGATTAAACTTATGTTTTTAAGCATCTCTATTCGCATCTCATCCACAGTGCGATGCGGCTGCAATAGATACCAAAATCGGCTATAAATGGATACCTTGTTGTTTCCTTTCCTAAAATCCTGGTTGGGTAAGAGCAAGACTAAAACCCCGGTCCATTCTTTTTTGAAACGCTCGTGAGCGCATTTTTCCAATTTTCCGGTACCGGGGTCCATGATGAACACATGTTTCTTTGTAATTCGGTAGAGGACCACATAGTGATGTAACTGTCCCTTAATGATACTATGGGCGATGGCGGGTTTTGGGATTTGAAAAATGCTTTCAAAGTCTCCCCGTACCCCCTTGGCTTCAAATCCCATTTTTTCGGCTGCTTTGATCAACCCAAAAACGTTGGTTCCCTTTTTATCGGTTCCGGCATACTGTCGTATTCGGGAAATGGGCAATTGCAACCCATGATGTGCCGCCACGGAAGCAAGGCAAGCTGCCCCGCAATCGGTAATATCGTGTTGTTTAATGGTGATCCTGGCCATGGTCAATCAGATTTAAGTAAAGAGGAAGTTATAGGTAATCGGTTCGTGGGTAGTGACGTTAAGGAGTTTCTGAATAGCATCGCTCCCTCGAACTACAGCCACAGAGATCGCTATGTGATCTGGAAACCCGTCACCATAGTAGTAGGTCTTTTTTTCCGGATGATACCGGAGGGATGGGTTCAATTCCATCAGCTGTTGTACCAGGTAATAAACCTCTGTTTCAGGAATTTCCAGTGCGCGGGCAATTACCGCCGCTGATCCCGTTTCCCTAACTTTGATCTGATTGTGCAATAGCAACATGTTTTCTAATTTCCTGGTTAAGTGGGTGCTCATTTTTTTAAAAGTGTATTGAACTAGTCAGTTCCGGGGTGAATCCAATCATTTACTTTATCATGCAGGAGTTGAAATAAGCTGCGTTCGGCCAATTCAAATCGTGCTGTCAAGGACGTTCCTTTACGTAAGCTTCCCTTAGCGCCGTTCTTGAGTTGCAAATAGTCTTGATCTATGTTGTTGCAGCGAATTTTGTATACCGAGGTATTCTCAACAAGTTCAATATCCTTTCCTACGTCCAGGACACTACCAGTGGCGAATCCCCATTGATTATGATTATAAGCATCGATTTGAAATTTGACGGGTTTGAAAGGATCAATGAGACCTATTTCCCCAGGGGTTACATAGCATTCCGCCAATACCTCCAAATCGGGGGAAACCTCAGCCAATACTACCCCTGCGGTAAGCATACTTCCAGGGGCCACATTGTTTTTAACATTTATCAGCGTTCCTGACACCGGAGCTGTGATCACATATTCTTTCTTGCTTTCGTTCAGGCGATTAATCTCATGTCTCGTTCTTTGCAGTTTGTCTTCCAGTTCAACCAAAGTAGTCTGCCAACGATGCAATTGCCCTTTTTTAAACTGATGCATGGCATTCCGGGCCAAATCATATTCCAGTTTCTGATCCTCATACGTTACCTGGGCGATCACACCGCGCGAAAACAGTTTGGTGTTCCGATCAAAATCAGCTTTTAGCTTTGTAATCCGGGTACGGTGCTCCCGAAGCTGCTCCTGATACTCCAGGTAGGCTTTTTTATAGGTGCTGGACACCAGTCCCTCCCAGGAAATATGGTTTCCTTTCACCAATAGTTGTAAATCACGGATTTGCTTCTGAAACCGTTCCCGGATATACTGTTCTTGTGCTAGCTGTTCGCTAAGCTGGACACTTCGTAAGATCAGCAACGTATCCCCTTTGATCGCCGACGTATTTGCTGACAATTGAGAGCACAGGACTGTTCCGGAATGCAGGCTGGTAAGCACGGTCCGTTCACTTCCAGGCTTTACCACTCCCCTCACTGTGGAATATAGCTGTATCTTTATCAAGGGAAGAGCGGACAAGGCTGTAACCAAAAGCGTTAATAGAATGCCGTTAATGGCTTTACTACTATCAGAATGCTGTGGTAGATAACCCTGAACTGTATTCTCAATAATTTCTTTTGGAAAGAGTTTTCTCATAACAAATCAAATATAGAATATTTTCTATATAAAAAGAAATTAATCTATGATTTTGGCCTTTAACAAGGAAAACCCCAGTTTAAATTGGGAAAGCACATAGAAAATAGTATTTTTGGTACAATCGATTAGAACCTGAACAGTATGATCAAGACTATTGATAGGCTAATGCAGTTTATCGAATACTCCGGAATGAGTGCGCGGCAATTTGACCTTTCCATAGGTGCCAGCAATGGATATACCCTTCGTATGAAGAAAAACCATGCCTCTGTGGGGAGTGATGTTATTGAGACCATTATCCGTACCTATCCACACCTCAACCTGATCTGGCTGATGACCGGCGAAGGGCAAATGCTCAATCCGGATAAAGCTATTTTAAAGACGGGAAAGCTGCCGCTAAGCGAACAAAAACAATTAGAACAGATCATTGAAGCGAAGATCCGGGCGCGTCAGGAAAAAGAATTGCGGACTTTATTAGAAGAAGTCACCGCTGAGATTGAAAGGCGCAAAGGGAAAGGAGATCAATAGTTGGATTTCCGGAGCTCCTGCTCCAGGTGCTGTTTTAGTTGATGCAGCTCATTTTCGTTTATCTCATTGGACTTCTTCATTTTTTGCCACTTTGCTTTAGTTTGCGATAAAAAATACTCTCTTCCCTTAAACCTTCCTTGAATAGCCTCCTCTACATGATCGTAGGTTTTTCTATATAATTCCTTCATTTTGGATTGGTAGTAGGCCGTATTGGAAAGGAAGAGTAATAGTACTAGCACTAAAAGCAAAAAAGGGGCTGCCTCTACAAATTCATAGGCATCCACATCTTCTAAATTAGGATCAAGAGCATTTTTGATTTGAAAAACCGCCAAAAGTATGGGAAACAACAGCGCATAGCGCCACCACTTTTTGGAGCTAAAAAACAACATAAGCACGGGAACTAACAAAAAGATTTTGTCTAATAGATATCCTAAAAAGCTATGAATATTGGGGAATCCAAAGGTGGTAATAGTAAAGCCAAGAAAATTCAATTCTTGCAACTCTTCTGAGAACCTTATCGCACGGGATAAAAAGGGCAAAAGCAATAGCATGAAAGTGATTATTTTATCTGATCTATGCGTTTTGAGTTTTAAGCTATTAAAACAACTTTCCTGTTTGCGAAATCTTAGAAGTTCTAAGAAAATTGCCATCCCAAAAATCAAAAACATACTTGTGATTTGAATAATCACTTTTGATTTTTCATCTGCCCAAGGTAAAATATCCCATACTATTCCATAAAACATCCAATAGGCAAGGGCAAGTAAGGCATATTTGTATCTTCTTGTACAGAGATAAAAAAAGATCAAGGTATAATTCAGTATTTGAAAATTGGTAAGCACGGTCCAAAAAAAGGACTGATTGCTTGGATAGTAATGCACCAACTCATACCCAAGAATTTCCAATGAATTGAACTCAAGGCTAGCTAGTAAGTGCAATGAAGGAATAAAGCAATTACCCAAAATTAAAAGGGCTAGCAACACTTCTTTTTTAAATGAATTTTTACGATTAACTGCTATCATCAAAAACAACTTGCATGAAACAGAAAGATACTGAATTTATAGTATCTTAAAGTATATTTTCTATAATATAGGGGCATAAAAAAGAGTTTGTCAATAGCACTTAGCTTCCATGTTTTTGAAGCTCTTGTTCCAGGCGTTGTTTGAGCTGATATAGCTCGTCCTCGTTTAGATCATCGGACTTCTTCATTTCTTGCCACTTTGTTTTGGTCTGAGATAAAAAACACTCTCTTCCCCCAAACCTTATTTGAATAGCCTGCTCTACATGATCGTAGGTTTTCCTGTATAACTCCTGCATTTTAGCTTGGTAGTAGGCCGTATTGGAGAGAAAGAGTAATAGCGCCAATACTATGATTAGTAAGGGAGCGGCTTCAAAAATTTCGTACGTATCTATATCTTCTGAATCTGAATTAAAGGCTGTTTTGATCTGAAATACAGCCATTAGAATCGGAACAAGTAGGGCATAACGCCACCATTTTCTTATTCCAAAGAAAAGCAAAGATGTAGGAGCAATTACAAAGAGTTTTAGCAGTAAATAGAAAAAAAACGTTGATAAGTTCGGAAATCCATTGCTAGTAACGCTCACAACAGATAAATCTATTTCCTGGAGGTTATCGGGCATACGATAAATTACTCTCTCCAAAAAAGGTAGAAAAACAAGTAGTACTGTTATGACCACATCATACTTGTATTTATTGAATTTGAAGATATAGTCATAGCTCTTTTGCCGATTGATTTTTGTTATTATAATACCCCCTATAAAAACAACCGTTATGAACATGCCGAAACTTTGTAGTACGAGCTTATTAGTTCCATACGATTTGGGATATAGATCCGCTATCATACCATAAATCATCCAATAGATTAAAGCCAATAAAGCGTATTTAAATCTTCTTTTACAGAAGTAAAAACAAAGGGTTGTATACACAAGAACTTGCAAATAATAGAGGGAATACCAAACATATGCCTGGTTACTCACATAACCGTGATGAAATTCCCTTCCTAAAAGGTAAAATGTTGAAGGTTTTTCATCGACTAACAGGTGCAAGTGTAGCATTAAACATGTAGTCAGAATCAAAAGTGCAGTCAGTATTTCCTTAGAAAATGTGCTTCTTCGATTCTCTACTATCACCCCTTAAACTCGATTGAATATGAAATATAAGAAATTCAAGATTAAGAAAAGAATATTTTCTACAAACATAATGCTATCAGATTTAAAAAGGTGCACAGGGTCAAAAGTCTAATAATTGCTATTCTAAAAAAAAAGAATACGAAACATCTTGTAACTTTCAACCCGACTATATGTTTTTACTAGTTTTAGGAATTGGTTAAAAGCATTGAAAATCTATTAATCCGAAATTGAATACGAATGAGCCAAGAAAACTCCCGTTGCCAGGTAAGTTTTACAAATTTCTCATATTGAAAGTGACTATTCGTTTGTCTTAAAAATCCAATACCTTAAATTTAAAATGACTATTTTATATACAATTGCTGATATTCCTGGTATTGCAGGGGGCCTGCTGAACACTCAACACCGCTTCTTTTGTTTTTATGGTGTTATGGGAACCGGCAAAACCACTTTGGTCAAAGCAATGATCCAGGAATTGGGAGGGCAGGATGCTGGCCATAGCCCGACCTTTAATCTGGTCAACGAATACGTTAATTCAAGCGGAGAGGTCATTGGGTATCATTTTGATTTTTATAGGATCACTTCGGAGGAGGAAGCGCTGGACCTGGGCCTGGAAGAGTATTTTTCCAGCGGGGTGTATCTTTTTATCGAATGGCCGGAAAAGATCCCCAATCTGATTCCCGAAGATCATCTGGCCGTCCATTTGCAGTTTATCGACGAAACCACCCGTCGTATCGAGTATTCCGAAGGATAGCCTGATTCTTACACCGCTTTTGTTATCTTCAGAGAACAATTTGTTCCCTCGACAAAAGGGCTGTTTTTTTGGTTGAAATGCAAAAAATACCGATTAACGGTAGTTAAACCAAGAAATTTTCCTACATTTGTTGTTGAATGAATTCATTTTAATAACCAAAAAAATTAGTACGATGAACACTAGAAAACTAATTTTTGGTTTGTTGGCTGTAATCATGCTCGTAGCAGCTTCAGCGTCAACTTATATTGTCGACAGCCAGGAAACTGGAGTAAGAAAATCTAAAATAACCCAAAAAAGGTAAATTTTAAGATTAATACTTACACCACAATTTAAAAAGGGCGATACTATTATTGCCCTTTTTTCGTTCTGTTTGAAAGTAGATTCCTGGTGAGGAAAAAAATACAGATAAATAAATCAGCAAGGAAAAGGATTTTTATTGAGTCTTTTGTGGCATTTATGATATTGCTTTCCCCCTTTATCTTTAAAAGTCACGAATACCTTCCTAACGACGAATCGGTTGAGACGCTAAAATTTCTGTGGTTTGAAATCGGGAAAAACGGTTTCGTTTCAATCGATATTCATGCTTGGTTCTTTGTAAGCAAATTCGTCCCTTTATACCTGATGTTAATTTGGTTTTTTACCTGCAAGCATTGGTGGTACCATATCATTTTGATCCCGGTGTTGATGTATGCTTTCCAGGTTTTTGAATTATACGTTTCTAATGATGACGTTGTAGATAGCGACAATCTTTTGTGGTTATTACCTATTTGTGTTGTCGTTATTCCTTTTGTCTACTTTATCCGTCTAAAACTCTATGACAAACATGTACATGGGATTGATCTGGAAGCCATGGATACCGAACTACAGGTCTTAAAAGAAAAGGAAGAGCTGCGTAAGGAGCGGGAAAAGCTGGAGCAGCGCAAAGAGACCCTTGCAAAAAATCTGTAAATTTGACGAATCGTCAGCTTTACCTGTATGGAGCAACCCGCCTCGCCCTTTAGCCGGCAACAATTACTACCCCAGGAAGAGACCCTGGAAGTTCTGAAACAAAAAGGGGAATTGTTTATCGGCCTGCCGAAAGAAAACCAATACCAGGAAAAACGGATTTGCCTTACCCCGGATGCCGTGAATGCGATCACGGCCCATGGGCATCGCGTCCTTATCGAATCGGGTGCCGGGGAAGCGGCAAGCTATACCGACCTGGACTATACGAACGCCGGGGCCGAAATTACCAAAGACACCAAAAAGGTCTTTTCCTGTCCCCTACTCCTAAAAGTGGAACCCCCTACCCTTTCGGAAATCGAGCTGATGAATCCGCAGGCGATTGTGATCTCCGCCTTGCAGATCAAAACCCAATCCAAAAAATATTTTGAGCAGCTCGCCAAAAAACGCATTACCGCTATTGCCTTTGAGTATATCCGGGATGAGGATGGAAAGTATCCGGCTGTTCGGTCCCTGAGTGAGATTGCCGGGATCTCTTCTATCCTGGTGGCTGCGGAACTGATGGCCTCCGTTAAGCAGGGCAACGGTTTGATGTTCGGCAATATCAGCGGGGTACCACCCGTGGAAGTGGTCATCATCGGGGCAGGTACCGTAGGCCAATTTGCCGCGCGTTCTGCTTTAGGCCTGGGGGCGAACATCAAGATCTTTGATAATTCCATCACCAAACTCCGGAATATCCAAACCAACCTGAATCAGACGGTATATACTTCCACCATTCAACCCAAAAACCTCCTAAAAGCGTTGAAGCGCTGTGATGTTGCTATTGGCGCTACGCGTGGAAAGGATCGTTCCCCCGTTGTAGTGTCTACCAGCATGGTGGAAAACATGAAAAAAGGCGCTGTGATCATCGATGTCAGTATCGATATGGGCGGGTGTTTTGAGAGCTCGGAAGTCACGGATCACGAAAACCCTACCGTGGAAAAATATGGGGTCATTCATTATGGAGTGCCCAACATCCCTTCCCGGTATCCGAGGACTTCTTCCATTTCCATTAGTAATATCTTTACCCCCTATTTATTAAAAATTGGCGAGGATGGCGGATTGGAAAACGCACTGCGGTTTGACAAAGGCTTACGTAACGGATTGTATATGTATCACGGTATACTGACCAACAAGTCCGTGGGTGACTGGTTTGGCCTGTCCTATAACGATATTAATTTCTTGATCTTTTAATGGGAACCGGTTTTTTACGGCGATTGGGATGGTACCTGGTCGGGCTGTCTATCGGCATCGTGTTTTTGGTCTTCTTTGTGCAAAAAAAAGCAGGAGAAAAAGGCGTTGAATTCTGCTACTTCCCGAACTGCCGGGTGTTGAAAGACCTTAGGGCCAAACCGATCACTTATGCCGAAGGTCTGGAAAACCGTTTTGCCCGGGACTCCGTACTTTGGCATTCCTTTTTTACCGGAGGTGACGTGGATTTTGGTCAAAGCGATACTAAAGCAAAACCCTGTCCTACCTATACTGTCCGCAATGACCAGGGAAGGGTAATTACCCTGGATAATTGCGAATCCACGGTCCTGGTAAAATCGTTGGAGTAGACCTTAGCTTATAGCTTCCTTCTCACCCTTTCTTTTTTCAAAAGCTCCAGTTCCCGTGAGGTCTGCCCGGTCACCGAGGTGTTTTCCTCAGCCCGCCGTATGAGATAGGGCATCACATCGCGTACGGGCCCATAAGGCACATATTTTGCTACATTATACTTTCTGGCTGCGAGGTTGTAACTAATGTGATCACTCATCCCATAGAGCTGACCAAACCAAATCCGGGTATCATCGGAAGGGATACCATTTTGGGCCATGAGTTCTACAAGCTTATACGAACTCTCCTCGTTATGTGTACCTGAAAAAATTTCAAAGACGGTTAAATTTTCCACCATAAAAGCAACCGCAGCATTAAAGTTGGTGTCCGTATCCTTTTTGGATACACAAATAGGGCTTTTATACCCTTTGGATTCTGCACGATCATTTTCCTTTTCCATATAGGCCCCGCGGACGACTTTGATCCCAACTTTCACTCCTGCTTCTAGCGCCTTAATATGTAGCCCTTCCAGATACGTCAGGCGATCCCACCGATACATTTGTGCGGTATTAAAAACGATGGCCCTGTCTTTGTTATAGGTTTTCATCATTTGCCAGGCCAGGGCATCTGCGGCATCCTGCATCCAGCTTTCTTCGGCATCGATCAGCAAGGCTACATTCAATTCATGTGCTTTTTGACACACCTTATGGTAACGGGCAATTACCTTCTCCCATTCCATTTCCTTCTCCTTGTCCAGTTCTTCTCCCCTCCCTACTTTTTCGTAAAGCGCTATTCGACCAAAGGCCGTGGGCTTGAATACGGCAAAAGGAATCGCAGCCTTCTCTTTCACAAAATCCAACACATGCAGCACCTTTTCCACAGCAAAATCAAATTGTTGCTCTTCTTCTTTGCCTTCAACCGAATAGTCTAAAATGGAGCATACAGCTTTTTCATACATTTTATCAATCATCGGTAGGCAATCCGATTCATTGACCCCGCCACAGAAATGATCAAAGACGGTTGCCCGGATAAGTCCTTCCACAGGTAAATGTGCGTTAATAGCAAAATTGGTTACTGCGGTCCCAATACGCACTAGAGGTTCGTTGGCAATTAACCGAAACAAAAAATAAGCTCTTTCCAACTCGGAGTCGCTCTTTAATTGAAAGGCTGTTGCCGTATCCTCAAAAATTCGATTCATATTTGTCAAATTTTCAACGAAACAAAGATAAGTGCTCCTAAAATATTCTTTTTTTCAAAATATAGTTTTCTTTGGCTGAGATTTATCGCTATGGAATCTGTAGTTACAACGGAAAATGAAGTACATTTTGATGACGTGGCCAGTGCGGCATTACAGCAAACACTAGCACAACACCGTTACTCCAAGGTGGTGCTTTTGGTTGATGAAAATACAAAAACCCACTGTTTACCGGTGTTTACGCAATTGGTGCCGATGCAACCCGATGGGGTAATAACCATAAAAGCGGGGGAGCAATTTAAGACGATATCAGCTTGTGTACCTGTTTGGCAAACCTTATCGGAATTGGGGTGCGATCGTAAAAGCCTGCTTCTTAATTTGGGAGGTGGTGTGGTTACGGATCTGGGGGGCTTTGCGGCGAGCACCTTCAAAAGAGGTATTGATTTTATTAATATCCCCACTACGCTATTAGCTATGGTGGACGCTGCGATTGGCGGGAAAACCGGAGTGGATCTGGGGGCCCTTAAAAACCAGGTCGGAGTAATTGTACAACCGAAGATGATCTTGGCCTTTCCTAAATTTCTGGAAACCTTAGACCAACGCCAGGTCATAAGTGGTTTTGCGGAAATGCTGAAGCATGGTTTAATTCGGGATCATTCCTATTGGAACCGCCTGGCCGGAGGCACTGACTTCACTACTGCTGCCCATATTAAAAGGTCTATCCAGCTGAAAAGTGAGGTGGTAAGCCAGGACCCCTTTGAAACGGGTATCCGAAAGACTTTGAATTTTGGTCATACGCTAGGGCATGCTATTGAATCTTACTTTCTAAAAGCCCCGAAACGCTCGGCATTGTTACATGGGGAAGCGATCGCCATTGGAATGGTACTTGAAGGCTATCTGTCCCATCAACTTACCGGACTTTCCAAAGTGGAACTGGACGAGATAAAGCGGGTGTTTTTAACGCATTTCAGTAAAACGTCAATCTCCGCACAAGATGAGGAGATTATTGTTGACCTGTTAAAGCACGACAAAAAAAATACGCATGGCAATATTAACTTTGTGCTTCTTAACACCATAGGGAACGCTGCTACCGATATACAAGTACCCCCTCAATTATTTCACGAAGCCTTCAAATACTACAAGGAATAAGCGTTACATATACTAAAAAAACGGATTGACAACTCTTTGGGATCAATCGCGGCATTTTTTCATAGTTTAGGTACAACAAACCTGACAGACCTGCTATGAGACGAATTATTATCGATTACAAGAAACTTGACCATCATGTTGCAGCTTTATTAATTGACCTCTATCCGCATGGATATGGCGACGACGATGTCATAGTACTAAAAAAGCCTAACGGAGAAGTGGTTGAAGCCGTAGAAGTTAAAACTGAGGATACCGTGTATCTGGTAAAGATTAGTAAGAGCCTCTCGAATTTCATCGCCAACTTTGATGAAACCATCGAACGGGAATTACAAAGCCCTCAGGAAAATGAAACCCACAATAACGAGGTGCTCAATGCCGATTTTGAAGGAGACGCCGAGTTAGATTCCGAAAGTGAAGATTTTTCTTAAGGCCATTACGACAAATACCTTTCCTGAAGTATTTTCAAATGATGTGCCTGGTGGCCGCTGATCACAAAACCCAGCGCACGTACACTCATTTTGGCTCTACTGGCCACCCCTACCCGCAAAAGCAATTCTTCATTAAACGAGCGGAATAAGCTGATCGTTGACCCGCGAATTGCTTCGAATTCCGTCATCAATTGTTCCCTGGTCCGACCGGAAGCTCCTGACTGCGGTACATAACTGTCCTGATCAAAGCCCGGAAGCTCGGTAGTATCTCCCCTTGCAAACCGCAATGCCCGGTACTGAAACACTCTTTCAGCATCCATGAGGTGCATGATCAATTCGGCAACTGTCCACTTTCCTTTAGCATAGGAATACGTTAGTTTGTTCTCGGGGACAGCTTGAAGTACGAATAACAGCTCTTCCCGTCCTTTTTCCAGGGCCGGTAAAAGATCAGCCTCCCCTAAAACTTTGAGGTAAGGAGCGTAATATTCATGGTATTCTGAACTGTCCAGGACGGATAGTTTCATAATACGAATTTCTACAATTCATTGAAGATGGTGTGCATCAGTCGCTTTTTGTCATTGATGCTTTCTTCAAGGGAAATCATGGTTTCGGTCCTGCTAATACCGTCTATATCATCAATTTTAAAAATGATGTTCTTCGCATGTGTAGTATCCCTTGCGCGAATCTTACAGAAAATATTGAATTTCCCGGTGGTAATATGAGCTACGGTAACATAAGGAATCTGAGTAAGCCGCTCTAACACAAATTTGGTCTGGTGGGTCTTTTCCAAAAATATACCCACATAGGCAATAAAGGAATACCCCAGTTTAACATAATCCAAGGTTAAAGAAGACCCTTTAATAATACCAGCTTCTTCCATTTTTTTGACACGTACATGAACGGTCCCCGCAGAAATTAAAAGCTTTTTCGCAATATCCGTGAAAGGGGTTCGGGTATTGTCAATTAGCATATCAAGTATCTGATGGTCAATTTCATCCAGTTTCACTTTGCTCATACCAATAAATTTAGCAGTAAAATTAAGGAATTAAGAAATAAAATGTAATTATTTGGACATTTTTTTAAAAATACTTCAAGAAAAGAATGCAATGTAATCATATAGCGTACAGGGAAATCAATTTATTTACAAAAGTAAATTCATATTTGTGAACACTCCATTTGGATATTTTACCGGGATGATTCACAAACCCAAACAGTATTTGTTTGAATTCTAATATTCTCTTTATTATATGATTTATTACTTTATTATCAGTTAATTAACGTATCTTACCTAAATAATAAATTTTATATTTCTTGAACTGTACTCCTGTCATTTGATGTATATTTTTCATAATTTTACTTTTGTAATTTACACATGTAAATTCGTATGCTTGAACGAATAAAAATCATCCTCAACCATTATCAGCTGAGCCCTTCTGGCTTTGCAGATAACCTTGGTGTTCCCCGTTCCAGCATTTCCCATTTGCTCTCGGGAAGAAACAAACCGAGTTTGGATTTTGTAATGAAGTTGGTTCGGAAATACCCTGAAGTGAATCTCTATTGGCTGCTACATGGTGAAGGAACGTTTCCTGCTGATCCTGCTACAACCCTACCCTCTTCCGTAACACCGCTTTTTGACGCACAGGAGAGAATAGAAAAGCCCTCGCCCTCAAAAAATGTAAAGGAACCAAAACCAGATCAGGGAAAAGAGGTGGTAAAGGTGGTGCTGTTTTATAAGGACGGTACTTTTCAATCCTACGACCCCGAAAAATAGGATTATTTTTGCGCTATGAATACTATCTTAGCCCGATTGGCACTACTGATGATGGTGCTCACCATCGCTTCTTGCCTTAGCATTCCCGAACGCAACTGTAAAGACTATACAACCGGAACATTCGTCTCTTACACGGTTTTAGATGGAGATAGTCTTGAAACCACTTTTGTACGAAGCGACTCCCTTGAAATTGAATCTTTTCGAGGTGCTCAAGACACTTCTACAGTGCGTTGGATAAATGATTGTGAGTATATTTTGAAAAAACTTCATCCCAAAAATCGGGCGGAGGAGAAATCGATACACATAAAAATTTTGACCACTACGGATAGTTCTTATACATTTGAATTCAACGCCGTTGGTTCGGCAAAAAAACTACAAGCAACCGCTTATAAACAACACTAACCATGTTTGAAATCTTTACCAGCCCGGATGCCTGGATGGCATTGCTTACCCTGACCTTTCTGGAGATCATTCTCGGTATAGACAACATTATTTTCATCACCATTGCAGCGGGCAAGCTGGAACCGAAAGATCGAAGAAAAGCAACCAATATCGGTTTGGTGCTGGCTATGGGTATGCGCATCCTCTTGCTTTTTGGAATTACGTGGCTCACATCGCTTAAAAAACCCTTCCTGGTACTTAGCGAGTCCTGGATCCATGGTGGAATTAGTTGGCAGGCATTGATCCTGTTTTTAGGCGGATTATTCCTTTTGTATAAAAGCACCAAAGAAATTCACGAGAAAATTGAAGATCGCGGGCATGATGAACGCGAAGTAAAAAAGGCCCGATCTACTTCATTAACCAATGCTATTGTGCAAATCACCGTAATCAATATTGTTTTTTCCTTTGATTCTATTCTTACCGCCATAGGGATGACCAACGGCATTTCGTCTAATCCCAATGATGCCCTGATCCTTATGATCATTGCGGTGGTGGCTTCGGTAATCATAATGTTGCTTTTCGCCAACCCTGTGGGGGAATTTGTGAATCGCCATCCCTCTATCCAGGTGCTAGGGCTTTCCTTCTTAATCCTAATTGGGTTTATGCTGATCGCAGAAGCAGCGCATCTGTCGCATTTAGTGGTCTTTGATAATGAGGTGGGATCTATCCCAAAAGGGTATTTATATTTTGCAATTGCCTTCTCTTTGATGGTAGAGTTTTTCGATATGCGCATGATGCGGAATCGAAAAAGAAGAGCGGCCACAGAAGAGGTCCTCGAAGAATAAGTTTAGTTGGGCCGTTGATAGACTATTCCCGGCTCCGTACGTTGTTGTTGTTTCTGAAGGGCTTGTTGCTGCTTAACCGTGAGTGTACTGCCGTCATGGCTCCATCCCGGAGGCCCAAAGATATACATCAACTTATGGTATAGCTTATCCGACTTTTTCACGTCCTTCCAAATGTCCTTGTACTCATGGGTGAGAATTACGGCAGGGTTATAGGAATTTGGAGCGTGAATCACACCATACTTTACCGCTATGTTCTCATCAAATTCCTTCCAGGTACCGAATAGTTTATCAAAAATGTTTAAAAATCCTCCATGGTTTTTGTCCAGGTACTCCACATTTTGAGCGTGATGGACTTGGTGCATCGTATGGGAATTCAGTATTTTTTCCAACCATCCTAGTTTTGGCACATATTGCGAGTGTAACTGAAATTGCCATAGTGCTTCGATACCTAAACAGACTAAAACCATTTCAGGTGGAAACCCTATCGCCGGCATCCACATGTAAAACAGGGGTTTATAGAGTATGGTAAACCATCCATTTCGAACTGCAGTCCCTAAATTATAATTATCCGAGGAATGGTGTACGATATGCGCAGCCCACAAAAACCGAATCTCATGATTCGCCCGATGAAACCAATAATAGGTGAAATCGTCCGCCAACTGACAAAGAAGCCAAACGTACCAGGCATAACTGAAGGAAGTATATCCCAATATATTTTTCCTGACCCCGTCAACGTAAGGATTGCATAGTTCATAGACCCCTTCAAAAAGGGCTATGGCAAACGCTACCTTTATGAGCGGTCCCAAAATTGCAGAACCTATGCCCATGAAGCCACTGGCAAACAAGTCCTTCCAGTGATATATGTGGTCATCTCCATGTGCTTTGCTGTAGGTCAGTTCTACCAAGATAAAAGCAATAAAGACCGGTACCCCATATACCAGCGGGTTCGTAAAATCCATAGGTTTTAATGTTTATAGGAATTAGGGAAACTAAAAGGCCGGAAGATACAGGAATTATCCATCAAAACAAGGTGGTTTGATCATAATCAGTGTTTTTTTCCTCTGTTTCCTTGTTTTCTCCAGCTATCGCTTCCTCATCTATCACCTCAATATCGCTTGCTGCTTGCTCTTTTGGCTCGTTAAAAGGGAGTGGTTGTAAGCTGCTAATCTGTTTTACTTTTAAGGAGGTCAATTGATTTCCGAGTGCCTTTATCCCTTTAATCGCGATAAATTCTTCCAAACTAATTTGCTCATTGGGTTTTGCCTCTTTTCCCCGGGGTTTTGCAAATTCAATTTCCACCACAGGGCGCCAGTCGGTGGCAATTAACTCCAGTTGGGATTTCGGATGTTCTGAGATCACCAATTCTTCTTTATTCGAGTTTTCTATGAGAAAACGCTTCACATACACCCGCTCTTTTTCCCCCTCATAGTAAATTACGGAAATTGGTTTGTTAGGCTTCCACTTTTCGAGGACGATCATATCATCATCAAAACGGGTATTCAGATCTGGCAGGATGGTTTTTACATACCCCCTTTGGTTAGCCACCAAAAGCATATCTTCCGCCCGAAACTCTCCAAGTAGCTCCCCTCGCTCATCTACATTCAAACGCTGTACGACTTCATCAAACCAAATTTTACGGGGCTTTAAGGTAGACAACCCTTTTTCCTTTAGTTCAATTCGTTTTACAGGATATTTTGTAACAATATTCCCTTTGGAAGCTCTTCCTTTTATAAGGACATCTGCAAAGTCTAAATCCCACTTTAATTTTTTAATGCTCCCGGATTGTCTCAGATGCACGGTAACCACCTCGGCTTCTCCATTGGGATTGGCACTGAAATACAGCACATCGGTATACGGTTTGCCACTGGTAAGATCATACATCTTATCGCGGGTAATTGCCGTAACATTAAATCTTTTTATATAACCGGACCCTCCCTTGCCGTCTTTATAGATCATATTATAGGTGGTTCGCTTATCCTTCTTTTTAAAAACAGCCACATGAATGATGTTTTTATCGACAAACGTCTTGGCATCTACCTTGGTGACCATCATTTGTCCTTTTTTGGTAAAGACAATGATATCGTCAATATCGCTACAGTCTGTTACGTATTCATCCCTGCGCAACGAAGTACCAATGAATCCCTCTTCCCGATTCACATAGAGTTTCGTATTCCGAATAACTACTTTGGTTGCCTCAATATCATCAAAAACCCGGATCTCTGACTTCCGGTTCCAATCTTTACCATATTTCTTCTTCAGCGTTTTAAAGTAGTCTATAGCAAAGCTGATCAGGTTTTCCAGGTGATGCTTCGTTTCCTGGATACCCTCCTCCAGGCTTTCAATATGTTGTTTTGCCTTGTCCAGGTCAAATTTCGAAATTCGCTTGATCCGGATCTCTGTAAGCCGAACAATATCCTCTTCCGTTACTGCTCTCCTTAAGTGCTGGGTGTAGGGTTGCAATCCTTTATCTATCGCTGCAATAACGCCTTCCCAGGTTTCTTGCTCTTCAATATCACGATAGATCCGATTTTCGATAAAGATGCGTTCCAGGGAGGCAAAATGCCATTGTTCTTCCAGCTCCTTCAACTTGATTTCAAGCTCCTGCTTCAGCAAGTCGACGGTGTTGTCCGTAGAACGCTTAAGAATTTCACTTACGCCCATAAAGACCGGGCTATTGTCTTCAATAACACATCCAAGCGGGGATATGGATGACTCACAAGCTGTAAAGGCGTACAGAGCATCTATCGTTTTATCAGGGGAAATACCACTGGGAATATGTACCAGAATTTCTACTTCTGCAGCGGTATTGTCCTCAATTTTTTTGATCTTGATCTTCCCTTTATCATTTGCCTTTAGGATAGAATCTATTAAAGAAGACGTATTGGTAGCATACGGTATCTCCTTTATAATCAGTGTATTCTTGTCTTTGCTCTCAATCCTAGCCCGAATCCGGATCTTCCCGCCTCTAAGCCCGTCGTTATAATTGGTGACATCAATAATGCCTGCAGTTGGGAAATCGGGAAATAATGTAAACCGTTGTCCTCTTAAATGCTTGATAGAAGCATCAATCAGTTCGTTAAAGTTATGCGGTAGTATCTTGGTAGATAGTCCCACAGCGATCCCTTCAGCCCCCTGGGCCAGTAATAAGGGGAATTTCACGGGAAGATTTACAGGCTCCTTTTTTCTTCCGTCATAGGAAAGCTGCCATTCCGTGATCTTAGGGCTGAAAACAACTTCCAGAGCAAACTTCGACAGCCGTGCTTCTATATATCGCGAGGCAGCAGCGCTATCTCCGGTAAGGATATTACCCCAGTTACCCTGTGTATCTATCAGCAACTCCTTTTGACCAATTTGCACCATGGCATCTCCAATACTGGCATCTCCATGAGGGTGATATTGCATGGTGTGTCCTACCACATTGGCCACTTTGTTGTAGCGCCCATCGTCCAGTTCCTTAAGAGCATGCATAATTCGGCGTTGTACTGGTTTAAAGCCATCCTCCAGGGCCGGAACAGCACGTTCTAAAATTACATAAGAAGCGTAGTCTAAGAACCAGTCTTTGTACATTCCCGTTACCCGGGTAAGTGTTTCACCAGTGTCGTGGGTCTCATTTGAATTATTCTCCAGCAATTCCCCGTTTTCTTCCATTATACAAACAACATATCTCTTTGATTTACAATTCTTTTTCTTCTACCAAATCAAGTTCTACTTTCAAATTTTTAATGATGAATTTCTGTCGGTCAGGCGTATTTTTTCCCATATAAAATTGTAACAGTTGATCAATGGACATGGCCTTATCCAACATTACAGGTTCCAAACGAATGTCCTCGCCAATGAAGTGTTTGAACTCATCCGGAGAAATCTCCCCCAATCCCTTAAATCGGGTGATTTCCGGCTTCCCCGACAGCTTTTGAATAGCGTTTTGTTTTTCTTCTTCCGAATAGCAGTAAATGGTTTCTTTCTTATTTCGTACCCGAAACAAAGGGGTCTGCAGGATGTATAAATGGTTTTCTTTAATGAGCTCAGGAAAAAACTGCAAAAAGAAGGTAATTAAGAGTAATCGGATATGCATACCGTCCACATCAGCATCCGTAGCAATAACGATATTGTTGTATCTCAGGCTCTCCAACGATTCTTCGATATTCAACGCCGCTTGTAAGAGGTTAAATTCCTCATTCTCATACACAATTTTTTTGCTCATCCCGTAGGAATTCAAGGGTTTCCCCCTAAGACTAAAGACGGCCTGGGTATTTACATCCCGGGATTTTGTAATGGACCCGGAAGCGGAATCCCCCTCGGTGATGAACAGTGTGGTATCCAGGCGCCGTTCGTTTTTCATATCCCCCAGATGAATCCGGCAGTCGCGGAGCTTCTTGTTGTGCAAACTTGCTTTTTTGGCGCGCTCCCGGGCTAACTTCCGAATACCGGACAGTTCCTTACGTTCTTTCTCCGCCTGGATAATCTTGCGTTGCAACACCTCAGCAGTTCCCGGATTCTTATGCAAATAGTTGTCCAGGTATTTCCCGACAAAATCATTTACATAGGTGCGTACCGTAGGCAGTCCGCCACCCATATCCGTGGAACCTAACTTTGTTTTCGTCTGGCTTTCAAAAACGGGTTCCATTACTTTTATGGATACCGCAGAAATAATTGATTTCCTGATATCTGAAGCATCGTAGTTTTTTCCGTAAAAGTCCCGCAAGGTTTTTACAATAGCTTCCCGAAACGCTGCTTGATGCGTACCTCCCTGGGTGGTGTGTTGTCCATTTACAAAAGAATGATACTCCTCGCTATATTGCGTTTTGCTGTGCGTAATTGCGACTTCGATGTCGTCTCCTTTTAAGTGGATTACCGGGTACAAAAAATCGTCCTGATTGTTGGTGTCTTCCAACAGATCTTTTAGCCCGTTTTGAGAATGGTATTTTTCCCCGTTGAACACTATGGTCAAGCCGGGGTTGAGATACACGTAGTTCTTGAGCATCCGCTCTACATACTCGTTCCGGTATTTGAAATTTTTGAATATGCTCTGATCCGGGGTAAAACTAACCAGGGTGCCCCGGCGTTTGGAACTCTCTTCTAAAACCTCATGCAACAGGTTGCCGGTTTCAAACTCCGCTGATTTTGATTGTCCGTCCCGCGTAGATTCTACTTTGAAAAAAGTAGACAAAGCGTTCACCGCTTTGGTCCCTACTCCATTTAGGCCCACCGATTTCTTGAAGGCCCTGGTATCGTATTTCCCTCCGGTATTCATTTTAGATACCACATCCACCACTTTTCCCAGGGGGATACCACGACCGTAATCCCGCACTTTAACCACATTCTCTTTAATGGAAATATCAATGGTTTTTCCGGCACCCATGACAAATTCGTCAATACAATTGTCAATGACTTCTTTTAAAAGAATATAAATACCGTCATCCGCAGAAGAACCATCCCCCAATTTTCCGATATACATCCCAGGACGCATCCGGATATGCTCTTTCCAGTCCAGGGAACGAATATTCTCTTCCGTATATTGGGTTTGTGCCATTAGCGGTGCGATTATCCTGACTAATATAAAATTATGGGGCAAAAATCAAAATGTAGTCCCCGGAAAGTAATCAACAATAAAAAAGGCGGGATTGTTGATAGCCCTATCAGACGTTAAACCGAAAGTGCATCACGTCTCCATCCTTTACTACATAGTCCTTTCCTTCCACACGAATTTTACCTGCTTCCTTAACCTTGGCTTCACTGCCGAAGCTTACATAATCGTCAAAAGCGATCACTTCTGCACGAATAAAGCCTTTTTCAAAATCGGTATGGATAACTCCTGCGGCCTGGGGTGCGGTCGCCCCTTTATTAATGGTCCATGCCCGAACTTCCTTTTCTCCGGCAGTAAAGTAGGTTTCCAAATCCAATAATTTGTAAGCTCCCCGGATCAATTTTGCAGATCCAGGCTCAGTCAGTCCTAAGTCTTCCAAAAACAATTGCCGTTCTTCATAGGTCTCTAATTCGGCAATATCCGCTTCGGTGCCTACCGCCAAATAAATTACTTCGGCCTGCTCGTCTTTAACCGCTTCCCTTACTTCTTGTACATAAGCGTTGCCCTCAACAGCGGCACGCTCATCCACGTTGCAGACGTACATCACCGGTTTATCGGTAATGAGTTGTAAAGGCTTTACAAATTCCAAGCGGTCCTCATCGTTTACCGCTATGGCGCGAACGGATTTTCCGGATTCCAAGCCGACTTTCACAGAGCTCAGTACGGCAACCTCTTTTTGAGCCTCTTTATTTCCGGTTTTAGCAGCACGGGAGGCTTTATCCAGACGTTTTTCGATACTCTCGAGATCTTTGAGTTGTAGTTCAATATCAATAGTTTCCTTATCCCGGATAGGGTCTACGGAACCATCAACATGCACGACATTGTCATTATCAAAACACCGCAATACATGGAGTATGGCATCGGTTTCACGAATGTTTCCCAGGAACTGGTTCCCCAGTCCTTCGCCTTTGCTCGCACCTTTGACCAACCCGGCGATATCTACTATTTCTACAGTAGCGGGAACCACTTGTTGCGGATTTACCAACCCTTCTAATTTTTCCAGGCGATGGTCCGGAACGTTAACCACACCGATATTGGGTTCTATCGTGCAGAAAGGAAAGTTCGCGCTTTGCGCTTTTGCATTGGAGAGGCAATTAAACAAGGTTGATTTTCCAACGTTGGGCAATCCTACGATTCCGGCTTTCATAAATTAAGACAATAGATATTAGACCAAAGACTTGAGACAATAGCGTTTGCATCAGTTGTGAACTTACCAATACGATTTATCTTGAACCATTTAAGTCCCGTTTTCAAGGGTGCAAATATAGGGTGAAGTTTTAATAGCGTAGTGGCTAAAATCCACGCCAAATATTAAAGAGGAAAATACCTATTATTGTGATAATCCCTAAAATGGCCAGAGCGGACAAAAAACATCCAATTTTCATCCAAATTCCGGTATATGTTTTCTCCTTCTCCATAAAAAACCCGAATCATTATGATTCGGGTGAAAATAGTTAATCTTCCTTAATTACTCCTCCGGGTGCATGAATTGCTGCTTTCCGAGTAGCTCTTCTTCCGTTTCTACTATATCCTCATCGGGAACACAACAATCTACAGGACAAACAGCTGCACACTGTGGTTCTTCATGGAAGCCCATACACTCCGTACATTTGTCCGGGGAAATATAATAGATTTCATCGCTTATCGGTTCCTGTACTTCATCCGCATTAACTTCTTTACCGTTAGGTAATACTACATTTCCCTTAAGCGAGGTCCCATCACTGTAGCGCCATTCATCCGCACCTTCGTAGATAGCAGTATTGGGGCACTCTGGCTCGCAAGCCCCACAGTTGATACATTCATCGGTTATAATGATAGCCATAACATTCCTTTTTCAATGCGTACTTTTACACAAAAATAAATCCTGGCGAAATTTTCTACAAATAAAATGGCGCATAACATCCCGTATTTTAGCAGTTTTGTGAAACTGGGAGCATTCCTTAACAATTTTTGTGAAAACCGAAAAGCAGCTACGAATCCGTGGGAAAATAAACTTGAAGTGGCTATTGAAAAGGCCAGTACACAAAACAGTTGGTTTACTGCTGAAAACATAAAATATGCTTTGGGGTATTGGGGCAACCAACTTTCCAGGGAAAATATCACACAATGGCTCGGGGCATATACACTGTCCGAGCGTAACAATCCAAGACGAATCGCGATTATCATGGCAGGAAATATTCCCCTGGTAGGTTTTCATGACGTTTTATGTGTTTTGTTTTCGGGAAATACCGTGCTTGCCAAGCTATCTTCAAACGATAAGGTACTACTTCCCTTTCTAGTGGAATACCTTATTACAATGGATCCTGGTATTAAGGAACGTATCCTTTTCACAGAAGAGCAACTACAGGGTTTTGATGCCGTTATTGCAACAGGCAGCAACAACACCGGACGTTATTTCGAGTATTACTTCAATAAGTACCCCAGTATTATTCGTAAGAATAGGAACGCTCTGGCGGTCATCTCCGGAAGAGAAAATAAAGAAACCCTGGCATCGCTGGGAGAAGACATTTTCAGATATTATGGCCTGGGGTGCCGTAGCGTATCCAAACTCTATGTTCCTGAAGGATATGATTTCGCTGCGTTTTTTGAGGCTATCCAACCGTGGGAAAGCATACTTCAGAATCATAAGTATGCTAACAATTACGATTACAATAAGGCGGTGTATCTGATGTCCGAATTCAAGATTCTGGATAACGGATTTTTAATTTTAAAAGAGGATCAAGGTATTGCCTCTCCGGTGGGTACGGTTTTTTTTGAATACTACACTGATCCGGAGGAGGTAAAAGAGTGGATCAAAACCTCTTCCAATGCTATTCAATGCGTGGTTACCCATGATCTCTTGCCTAATGAGGTACCCCCGGGACAAACCCAACTGCCCGCACTCAATGATTATGCCGATGGGGTAGACACCATGGCTTTTTTATTGCAACTTGATTAAAAGGGTATGGATACAATCCATAAAATTTTAAGAACTTTGGCGACGCTTAAACAGACTACCATACGCCATTAAAACACTATATACATGAAAAAACACAACTTTAGTGCTGGACCCTGTATACTTCCGGAAGTTGTCATGAAACAAGCGGCCAAAGCCGTTGTAGAACTGGACGGCAGTGGACTCTCTCTCATCGAAATCTCCCACCGCAGCAAAGCATTTGTAGCAATAATGGAAAAAGCCAGGGCTTTAGCACTGGAGCTACTCGGATTGGAGGGCAAAGGGTATTCTGCGTTGTTTTTACAAGGGGGAGCCAGCTCGCAATTCTTAAATGTTGCTTACAATTTGTTAGAAAAAAGAGCGGGATATGTAAATACAGGTACCTGGAGTTTGAAAGCTATTAAAGAAGCACGGTTGTTTGGAGAGGTAGTGGAGATTGCATCTTCCCAGGAAGATAATTTTAATTACATCCCAAAAGGATATTTAATTCCCGATGATCTGGACTACCTTCATCTTACTTCGAACAATACGATTTTTGGTACGCAAATAAAGGATTTTCCGGAAACCGATGTTCCCCTGGTTTGCGATATGAGTTCAGACATTTTTTCAAGGCAGTTGGATTTTTCAAAATTTGATCTGATCTATGCGGGTGCGCAGAAGAATATGGGCCCTGCCGGAACAACGTTGATAGTGGTTAAAGATGCTGTTTTGGGAAAAGTATCGCGTAAAATTCCCTCAATGCTGGACTACCAGACGCATATCAGCAAAGACAGTATGTTTAATACCCCCCCGGTATTTGCCGTATATACTTCCATGCTTACGCTGCAGTGGCTTAAGGATTTAGGAGGCATCGCCGCCATTGAAGAGATCAATGAGAAAAAGGCCAAATTGATCTACTCTGAAATTGATCTTAATCCGGTTTTCTCCGGTTTTGCCAAAAAAGAGGACCGTTCCTTTATGAATGCCACGTTTAATATCACGGATGATACCTTAAAGGAGATTTTTGATGAAATGTGTAAAGAAGCCGGAATTAATGGGATTAACGGTCACCGCTCTGTTGGAGGGTACAGGGCATCTATGTATAATGCTTTGCCGCTGGAAAGCGTCGGTGTCCTGGTAGATATCATGAGTGAGTTGGAACGCAAAGGGTAATCAATCACCGCTTTACAATTTATATATTAAGCAATGAGTACAATTAAGGTTCTCGCCAATGACGGGATCGGCGCCACAGGAAAAGAACTCCTTGAAGAGAAAGGTTTTGAAGTAATCACCACAAGAGTGGCACAAGAACAACTTATCAGTTTTATTAATGATAAAAACATTGAAGTGCTACTGGTGCGCAGCGCTACAAAAGTAGGACAAGATGTTCTGGATGCTTGCCCTACACTGCGGCTTGTCGGTCGGGGGGGCGTTGGTATGGATAATATCGCCTTGCAGTATGCCAGGAACAAAGGAATTCCCGTAATTAATACACCCACTTCTTCTGCTCCCGCAGTTGCGGAATTGGTGGTGGCCCATTTGCTGACCGGGATACGTTTTTTACATGATTCCAATAGAAATATGCCCTTGGAAGGAGACCATAAGTTCGGGCAGCTAAAGAAATCCTATTCAGGAGCTACAGAGCTACGAGGAAAAACCCTCGGAATTATTGGTTTTGGCCAAATTGGTCAAGCGGTGGCCCAGTTGGCCCTTGCGCTGGGGATGAAAATCATGTTCTACGATTATCATCCCGAAGAAAGGAGAATTACAGTTCCCTTTTTCGATGGACAGGAGGTACATTTTACGATAGCCGGGAGTACCTTAAATGAAGTACTGCAACAGTCGGATTTTATTACCATTAATGTCCCGGCACAAAAGGACTACATACTAGGTGAAAAGGAAATTGCAAAAATGAAAGAAGGCGTAGGTATAGTCAATGCGGCACGTGGTGGAACTTTAGATGAAGCAGCCCTGGTAAAGGCACTGGATAACGGAAAGGTAGCCTTTGCGGGCCTTGACGTGTTCGAATCCGAACCCACTCCCGAAATTCGGATATTAATGCACCCCAAAATCTCCCTCTCCCCTCATGTTGGTGGCTCTACCAATGAGGCCCAAAACAGGATCAGTGAAGAACTGGCAGAACAGATCATTGATTATTTTCAATAATTGGAATTTCAGGTGATTTTGAGCAGGACTTTTTGTACATTGTTTTTTCATTCTAAACACTAATACAATGTCAGGATTACTGGACTTATTAAGCAGCCCAATGGGCAAGCAATTGATCAGCGGAGTAGCTGGACAAACCGGGCAATCGGAAGGTAAAACCGCCGATGTACTGGGAATGGCCTTACCTGTGCTCATGGGGGCCATGAAAAGAAATACGGCTACCCCGGGTGGAGCACAAGGATTATTTAATGCGCTTTCTTCTAAACATGATGGAAGCATTTTGGACAACTTAGGTGGATTATTCGGAGGAGGTGTTGATCAATCTGTAATGGATGATGGTGCAGGAATTCTAGGCCATATACTTGGAAGCAAACAGCCCCAGGTAGAGAACGCCTTAAGTCAGAAATCCGGATTAGACGCAGGTTCCATTTCTCAGATATTAAGAGTAGCCGCTCCTATTTTATTGGGTTTCTTAGGAAAACAGTCCCGGCAGCAAAACGTAAGTAACCCAGATGCCCTTTCCGGACTACTCGGTGGACTAATGGGTGGCGGAAGCACAGCAGACAGACAGCAATCGCTTATTGAATCGTTCCTGGATTCCGGTGGAGACGGCAGCGTGCTGGATGATTTGGCCGGAATGGTTTTAAACAGTGGTGGTCAGAAAAAAGGAGGCCTGGGTGGACTTTTAGGAGGATTATTTGGAAAATAACAGGCTGTGCAATCAGATCGAAGAAGCCATTTGTGATATCAAATGGCTTTTTTGATATGTGATTTGAAAAAAATACCCGCTATTGGCTATTTTTGACCAATGAACCGTGTTAAGCAACGCTGGGAAATTTCCAAAAACTGGCAACTCGTATTCCCAATTCTAGGCTTTTTATCACTTGCCGGAACCGCCTATATCATTTCCAGGAGACTACTCCACCTTTTCGCGTTAAACAATACAGCATTTGAATGGCCCTTTACACTTGGGATCACCGCCCTCTTGTATTTTCCCCTGTTACGCTTCTTCCTTTGGTGTTTTAAAAAGCTGGAAAATAAATGGGTGGTCAGCCACAAATGGGAAATGATTGCTATTTTCATTGTTTTTGCTATTACCGGTAGCATTTCCGCAAAATTGGCTGAGCCTTTAACGCATCTTATTGGACTGGAAAGAGACACCACCAACGGGTGGGTGTACTGGCCCATTCGAATACTGATTATCTTACCCATTTACCAAATACTATTGATATTCTTTGGTTGGTTATTTGGGCAGTTCACCTTTTTTTGGGGCTTTGAAAAAAAGATGCTGAAACGTATGGGTTTGGGGTTTCTTTTTAAAGAAACATTATGAGTTCCTTAACATATTAGGTTTCTTCAAAAAACTTAGCTTTGCCTCTAATGGCGGTGAAAAAGCATCTTTATACCGTAGTATTTCTGGCTTTAATAGCCTTTAAGGTATCATCCGCTACCGTTCACATCCACCTGCATCACGAACACGACGAGGAAGAACATACTGAGGATTGTACCCTCTGTGACCATGCTATCTACTATCAGAACATAGAGTTTTCAACTCCTGAATATACAGAGACACCTTCCCAAACAAAAATTGCGGTTAAGAGCTTTCTGGCTGATGATATGGAATCCCAGCCGGAACGCAATTCATTTGAACACTATTTCTTTACCCGCCCTCCTCCAGCCCTTTAGTCAATTCCGAGGATCGATCAATGGCCCATATTTAGGGACACAAAAGGATTACATGAGAATTTCTATATTTTTTATGCTGTTTCTCTATTCTTTAGCGAATGTAGTAGCACAGGATTGTACTAGCAGTCTTAGTGGAAGAGTATTGGACTATCACAATAGCACGGCATTAGTAAAAGCTACTATCCTGATCACTGAAACGCAAGAACAAGCTTTCAGTGATGAAAAGGGTAATTTTACTTTTAATCGTCTATGTGATGGCAACTATGAGTTGGAGGTCTCTCACCCTTCATGTACAACCCAGATCATTCCAATTACCGTAGCGGGTAACACTTCGATTGAAATACGATTGGAACATCATCTGGAGGAGCTGGAGGAAGTACAGGTGATTGGAGATGCCGTCCCTAAAAAAACCAATTCCGCACAGGAAGTAACACTTACCTCAGAGACATTAGAAAAATATAGCACAGCAAGTCTGGGAGAAGCCCTAAGAGAATTAGGCGGTGTTTCTTCGTTAAATACCGGAGCCACTATTGTTAAACCTACTATTCATGGGTTAACAGGTAGCCGCGTCCTTATATTAAATGATGGTGTACGCATGCAGGATATGGAATGGGGGGATGAGCACGCACCTAATGTGGACATTAACGCTGTTGAGAGAGTTTCCCTGGTAAAAGGTGCTTCGGCCTTAAAATACGGTGGAGATGCAATAGGCGGGGTAATCCTGTTAGAACAGGGTATTTTCCCTGTTACACGGGATACTCTTTTTGGAAAAACACTGTTGAATGGAGTTTCCAATGGTCGGGGTGGTAATATCTCATCATCAATTACAAAGGTCTTTACTAAAGGTTGGTATCTCAAAGGACAGGGATCGTACAAACGTTTAGGAGATCAGGAAGCACCAGATTATGTCCTTTCCAATACCGGAATTCAAGAATTTGGTGCGTCATTAGCATTTGGCAAACGATTATTCGAATGGGGGTTTGGCGCTAAATATGCGTATTACGATGCGGAAATTGCCATTTTAAGAGCCTCTCACATTGGTAATGTCGACGATTTGATAAGGGCCATCAATAGCGGTCAACCTCAAACCATTGAACCCTTTACGTATGACATCGCCAACCCGAGACAACAGGTACGGCACCATTTGGGAAAATTGCAAGCATATAAACGCTTTGAAGGGTTGGGAAAGTGGAGTTTTCAATATGATTTTCAAAGTAATCGCCGGTTCGAATTTGATGTGCGTAGAGGGGATAGGGATGATCAGGCCGCGCTTGATCTGGAATTAACCACGCATACGGTAACCACCGATTTCAGATGGGATGCTAAGGACGACTTTAGGCTGGATATTGGGCTTTTAGGACGCTATCAGGACAATTTTGCCAATCCTGCTACCGGAGTTCGCAGGCTGATACCCGACTATGAAAGATTGGACTTTGGCGCCTTTGCCATCGGGGAATACCGTCTCAATGCCCGGTGGATCTTGGATGCCGGATTTCGTTATGATTTTACCCAAATTGATGCAAAAAAATTCTATTTAACTTCAAGATGGGAAGAACGAGGATACGATCAGGATTTTGCAGATTTGGTGATTGAAGATGTTGGCACACAATTACTCACCAATCCCGTTTTTAACTACAATAATTTTTCTGCCACTACAGGAGTCCAGTTTTCCAAGGATAACAACAGTACTTTTAAGTTTAACTATGCCCTTTCCCAAAGAGCACCTAACCCTGCTGAACTATTTAGCGATGGGCTGCACCACTCTGCAGCAAGAATAGAGTTAGGGGATTTGCGGATCAACAGTGAGACTTCCCATAAGTTTTCCCTTTCGCAGGAAAAAAACTTCAAAAACTGGGGGTTTATCCTGGAGCCTTACGCCCATTTTGTCTCCAACTTTATACTCTTGGAACCTACAGATGTGGAATTTACCATTCGCGGTGCTTTTCCGGTTTGGGGCTATCGTCAGACGGATGTACGGTTGTTAGGATTCGATAGTTCGGCCTATATCAATTGGACAAACAACTGGAGTACAGAACACCAGTTTGCTTTAGTAAAAGGCAATGATTTGGACAATGATATCGCCTTGATCAACATTCCCGCAGCTAATCTTCAGAACAAATTGATTTTTAGCAAACCCGAATGGAACGATTTGGAAGTATCGCTGCGAAGCAATTATGTATTCCGACAAAACGAAACGCCACCCAATATCATAGTGTTTTCGGCTGAACAACAACAAGAAGTGCCTTTAGCAATCAATACACCTCCGGATGCGTATCATTTGTTCGATTTTTATGGAACGATGACGTTTGGTCTAGGGGATACCGCCACCTTAACCGCATCCCTGGGAGTCAACAATATCTTAAATACAACCTATAGAGAATACCTGAACCGCCAGCGTTTTTTTGCTGATGATTTGGGTAGAAATATCCTATTACAATTAAAACTCAATTATTAATCTTAATCTTTTTTTTGTTATGAAGACCCTTAAATTTTTATCAATGTTTGCCTTTTTAGGACTCTTTTTGGTGTCCTGTTCGGATGACGATGACAATCCGGAGGAGATAAACGAGGAGGAAACTATCACTACAATGACCGTTACCTTGACACCTCAAGGAGGTGGAACCCAAATTATTTTGGCATCCAGGGATTTGGACGGTGATGGTCCGGATGATCCGGATATCACAGTCTCCGGTAACCTTGCGGCTAGTACTACCTATGATGGTGAGATTGTGTTGCTTAACGAAACAGAAACCCCTGCGGAACTGGTAAATGAGGAAATTGAAGGAGAAGCCGACGAGCATCAGTTTATTTTTGTTGTTGGAGGTGGCCTTAACGCCACAGCAGCTTATGCCGATGATGAATCTGATTATGTTTCCGAAGCAACAGGTACCAACTTCACCACTACCAATCCGGTAGGGATTGCCTTTACACTTACAACTACTGATGCCAGTAGCGGTACCTTAGGCATAACCCTTCGGCATGAGCCCACAAAACCGAATGACGGTACCTTGGACGGTGCAGGAGGATCTACTGATATTACACAGACGTTTAGTTTGACCATAGAATAACGATAATCCTCTTTGTAAGTAAAATAACCTGGGAGTGGATGACTTCCACTCCCTTTTCATCATGGGTAAGCATAGGAGAAATAAATGGTTAAGGATCGCTATAGCGCTGTTGTTGTTAGTACAGTTATCACATCAATTGCTCCATGTCTTTAACACCCATTTCTCCGATACTCCTACTGTCCCGAATATTCAGGTTACGCAACTTGAACCTTTTTCTTTTACCTGCGAGCTTTGTGCCAAATTACTACCGAAAACACTATACCTGTGGTTTTTCCCGACTCTACTATTGGGGATTGCAGCCTCCCTCCTCGTTCCCGGGTTAAAGAATGATCTCATTTATCAGCAAAGACTTCAGGCAAATTCTTTGCTCAGAGGCCCTCCCTATTTATGAGCTTAAGCGATCCATACTATTAAGCTAAAGGCTTAAAATTCGAATTTCTACACTTTGTTCCTCCATAACCAGGCAAAGTTTGTATCCCAGGTTATCATTTTAATTCTTTATGTCATGATAATAACAGACAACCTTACAAAAAAATACGGTGAGCATACCGCTCTGGACCACCTCAATCTCAATGTGAACGCGGGCGAAATTTATTGTCTTTTGGGCGCCAATGGAGCTGGAAAGACCACTACCATTAATTTATTATTAGGTTTTATTGAACCCACTTCGGGAAGTGCCTTCATCAACCAACTTAACGTAAAAGACGACGCCAAGGCTACGAAACGCTTTTTGGCCTATATCCCTGAAAACTTGATGTTATATCCCGGTCTAACCGCAGTGGAAAACCTGGATTACTTTTCGGGTATTGCCGGTAAGAAATTTGGCAATAATCAACTAAAGACTTTTTTGGAAGAAGCCGGCCTGCAAGCCGATGCCTTCGGAAACCGTATTTCTACCTTTTCAAAAGGCATGCGACAGAAAGTAGGCATTGCCATTGCATTGGCCAAGGAGGCCAAAGTATTATTACTGGACGAACCTACTTCAGGTTTGGATCCGAAGGCGAGTAACGAATTTGGACTGCTCCTTCAGCAACTACGTTCCAAGGGAGTAGCGACCCTAATGGCTACACACGATCTTTTTCGCGCCAAAGAAGTAGGATCACATATCGGTATTATGAAAGATGGTCAATTGAAGCAACAATTTGTTGCTGAAGACATTTCCCTCTCCGAACTGGAGCAAGCCTACCTCAACACCATGGACTATAAAGAGCTGGCATCATGATAGCAAAGACCTTTTTAAAAGAAACCAAAGAATTACTACGCGAAGGACGTGTCCGTATTGCGGTTATCATTGTCCTCATGTTATTAGGAGTAGCGGTCTGGATCAGCACCCGACACTACCAAAATGTAAATGCCCAGTACGCCATGGCTAAAACCGCAGAGCGCGTTATATGGGACAACCAGGGCGAAAAGAACCCCCACTCTGCTGCCCACTATGGCACCTATGCATTTAAACCTAAATATCCTTTGGCCCTACTGGACCAGGGAGTGGATAAGTTCGCAGGGACCTCTATCTTTTTAGAGGCCCACAACCGAAATGAGGCCCAATTCAGTGCTGCGGCTGACCAAACTGCTTTGGCTCGTTTTGGGGATTTGACACCGGATTTTATTCTGTTGTTTATCCTACCCCTGCTGATTATTCTTTTAGGCTATAACAGTTTTACCAAAGAACGGGAAATGGGAACCCTCACCTTACTACAAAGTCAGGGGATTTCTTCATGGAAGCTTTTATTGGGAAAATGGACGGCCGTTTTCTTACCAATTTTTCTGATCACCACCGCTTTGTTTTTGATAGCCGGTTTGTTACTGGGCAATCTCAAGGACTTTGGGGTGTTCAATTGGAGTTCTTTGGTGATGATGTATTTGGTTTACATTGGGTACTATATCATCTTTATCAATATTGTTTTGTTGATTTCTTCAAAAACCAAAAAATCAGGGATTTCCCTGGTAATATCCTTATGTGTATGGATCATTGCCTGTCTTGCCGCTCCAAAAGCCGCTAGTAATATAGCGGAAAACAAACATCCTTATCCTAGCCGTCAAGAATTCGCTGCTAATATATTAAAAGATAAAAAACAGGGATTGGATGGCCATAATCCGTGGAGCAAAGAAGCTAAATTATTGGAACAAAAGGTACTTCAGGAATACGGAGTGGATAGCCTGCACCAATTGCCCTTTAATTTTGACGGTTACCGGATGCAAAAGTCAGAGGAACACGAAGCCGAGGTGTACCTGAAGCATTATAATTATCTTAAAGACCAATACACACAACAGGCCAAGGTGTATAGAGGCTTGGCGGCTATTTCTCCTTATCTCCCGACACGTTTTTTGAGTATGGCTATTGCCAATACGGATTATGCTACCCATTGGGACTTTGCCGATGCCGCAGAGGACTATCGTGTTGCAACTCAAAAGTTCCTGAATGACAATTTTGCGATGAATTCCCAGTATGGCGATTGGGCCTATCAGGCCGATGCTAGTTTCTGGAAGGAGCTTCCCGCTTTTGAGTACGATCCTCCGGAATTGAAGGAGACCTTGAAAAGTAACGGGTCGAATCTTATGGTAATGGGGGTATGGCTTCTAGGATCTTTTGGATTACTCTTATTCACCACCAAAAACATCTGACCATGTTATCGTATAACTTCAAATATGAACTGAAACAACTATTACGAGCGCGTTGGATACAATTGCTAAGCGTCGTACTATTAGTGCTATTTGGATTTTCGGCATTTAATGGAATACAAAAGGTTGAAAAACGCAAATTGGACATTGCTGCGGCACAAGAGGAAGTAAAGGAAAACGATGCAATGATGTTAAAATTGTTAGATTCCGTAGAACGTGGTCTTGAAGTGAGTGTTCCCCGATGGACCATTCCCAGCAGCCCTATGGCCGTTGGTAACTACCATCCCAGAGTGGCTGCTATGGAACCACAACCCATGGCCTTTATTGCCACCGGGCAAGCAGACCTTTTTACGCATTATGTGAAACCTACAGTTTACGGAGATGATTTTTCTCTGAATTTTACGGAGATGACCAGTCCTGTTCAGCTGTTATTTGGAAGTTTTGACCTCGCTTTTGTTGTTGTGTTCCTCCTCCCGCTACTCATTATTGCCTTTTCCTATAACGTACTTTCGTCTGAAAAAGAGAGTGGTTCACTCCGATTATTAGCGGCGCAGCCCATCGGCATCCAAAACTGGGTCTTGCAAAAACTGGGCTTACGTTTTTTCTGGCTGGCGGTTTTGGTCATTATTGCTTTGACTCTTGTTTTTTTGGTTTTGGGGATCAATCCCTTTACGCAAGCAAGGGTTTATTTTGGTTTGTTGGGTTTAGTCCTTACCTACATGCTCTTCTGGTTTGCTCTGGCTTTTTTGGTCAATCTTTGGGTCGGAAGTTCCGCAAAGAATGCTGTTGCTTTACTGGGACTATGGGTGGTATTCGTACTTTTGGTGCCTTCGGTGCTTAACCAGTTCGGCAATACCTTGTATCCCATGCCTTCCCGCACCTTAATGATCAATGAGATGCGGAGCTTGAAAGCCGAGGTTACCGAAAGACAAGATGAGATACTGGACAATTACCTTCGGGATCATCCGGAATTCGCCTTGAACGATACTACCCAACAAAGAGGTTTCTGGCACCGTTATATGGCTTCTCAAAAGTTGATCAAAGAGGAACTATCGCCTGTAGTGAATGGCTATGAAGAACAATTGCAAAGGCAGCAGGACTGGATAGGCCGTTTCAAATGGATCTCCCCAGCGATTATTGCCCAGGAATCCCTGAACCAAATTGCAGGCACCGCTACCAAAGATTATGAAGGTTTTAGAAAACAGGTAGTGAACTTCTCAGGAACCTGGAGGGAACATTTTATGCCCTTTTTGTATAACAATCAGGATTTTTCACAGGCAGATTATGATGCGCTTCCCAGATTTACATATCAAAAGGAAACAGCGCTACAGTTTGGAGGCCTGGGAATTCTCTTAGTAGTGTCGCTTGTTCTCTTTGCTACGGGGATCTTTGGATATAAAAAGTTGAGTGGAGCGGGAATCTTAGACCAGGCCTGACATGTTAGGTGACATCACTTTTCGTTCAAAAATAGCACGATCTACTAAAAGTATGGGTCTATGTTTTTTAGCGCTGTTTTGGGTAATCATAGCGATTTCCCAATCGCATCCAACCGAGAAACTAGATTGGGAAACCGCCAAAAAAGAAAAACTGGAAGGAACCAAAAAATTGGCATTCCTTATCGGTGAATGGGAAAGCGAAACATGGTTTTATGTTGATGGAAAACGACCTGAGGAACCGGAAAAAGGAATGTATAAAGCTGCATGGGCTTTAAATGGTGCTTTTGTAACGGATGATATTGCAGCAACACATCAAGGAGAACAGTATTTGGGTAAAGGGTATCATTCCTACAACCCCCATACCCAACTTTTTGAAACCTGGTACTTTGACAGTGACGGACTGGTAGTCCTGTACCCCAACGGGAAATGGGAAGACGACAAGACACTGGTTTTCAGCGGAAAAGATGCCAATCCCAGTGGCGTTTTTGCCAAGAAGACCTATTTTAGCATTCATTCCCCCAGTGCTTTTGATTTAATTGAAAAGCAAGACTACGGCGATGGTAAAGGTTTTGTAACTGTACTTCAAGTAAATTACAAACGAGTTGCTAATGGCAAGTAAACGATCTAAAAACAAGGGAACCGTAAAATGTATGCGCTTTAGCCTATTTACTTTGCTCTTTTGTGCATCCCTCGTCTCTCTGTACGCCCAGGTGGATGAAACGGATAACTTCCCTCCTCCTGAAATACCGGTCACCATTAGGGCTTCCAGAGCTATAAACACGATCATTGTGGATGGTCGATTGGAGGAACCAGATTGGGATTTAGCAGAACCAGTTACCAACTTTTTTCGGGTTGAACCGGTTCAAGGGGGGGCTATTAAGAATCCTACCGAGGTGCGGATCCTCTATGACAATAAAAACCTTTATTTCGGGGTCTTTGCAAAGGATTCCCTGGGTAAAAAAGGTATTCGGATGCAAGATTTAAGCAGGGATTTCAATGGTCTTGAGAACGATGTCTTTGGAATTCAAATCGATGCCCAAAACACCAAACAATATGCCGTTTCCTTTCAAACCACCCCGTATGGCAATCAACAGGATGTTCAAAATTTTAACGATGCCAATAGGGACGAAGATTGGAACGCCTTGTGGCGGGTTCGCTCCCAACGAACGGATGAGGGGTACTTTGCGGAATTTGCTATACCCTTTAAATCCATCCGCTACGACAAACCCGTAGAAGGTGTTCCCGTAGAATGGGGCATTACTTTTTTCCGTTTGGCCCGTAAGGACTATGAAAAAACAGTTTTCCCGGCCATCCCCCAATCGTTTTCAGAAAATAGGATGACCTACGCGGCTAAGCTTACCGGTTTGCAAGTGCCACCTCCTTCTGCTAATATTCGAGTGGAGCCCTATGCGTTGTATCAATATGACGAAAACAAGGAAGGGGATGTATTGACAGACAAGTTAAACGAACCTAAAATAGGTGGTGATGTAAAATGGGCCATAAGTCCGAATGCTGTTTTGGATTTAACCATTAACACGGATTTTGCGCAGGCCGATGTAGACCAGGCGGTTAACAACCTGGAACGGTTCAACATCTTTTTTCCGGAAAGGCGACAGTTCTTTTTAGAAAATTCAGGGATCTGGGCAGGTTCGGGCAACTTTAGGGTAAGACCTTTTTTTAGTCGAACCATTGGTCTTTCCAACGCTTTTAATGCAAGGCCGGCTCCTCTGGACGCCGGAGTAAGGTATACCGATCGAAATGAGAACCGTACCATTGCGGCTTTAGCCGTGCGGCAAAGAGAAACGGATGATGGCCCCGGGAGTACCTTCGGGGTGGCACGATATACACAAAACTATGGTGAAGAGAATAATATCGGTGCTATGGTTACGTATCGTCTGGACGATTCAATGGAGGGCATGGGTATTGATAGTCAAAATAATACGACTTTTTCTATTGATGGGTTTATTCGTCCGAAAAGCGAGATTACTCTGACCTATTTGCTTTCCGCTTCCCTGGATAGCGAAACGGGGGATACAGGGTATGCAGGACGATTCTCGGCAATAGCATTAACGAACAACTACTACCTGGGGTACATTTCGGATGTTGTCAGTGCCGATTATGATCCGGGTATGGGGTTTGTCTTTCAAAAGGATGTAGTGACACACAGCCCCGGAGGATACGCCATTGTACGACCTAAAGGGTTGCCATTCGTACGCCGATGGGACCCCGGGGTTTTCTTTAACTATTTTCATGATTTTGAGGACTTTGGAAATTTTCAGCAATCCAATTTGTATATTTTCCCCATCTACACCTGGTTCAAGGACAATAGTTTTATAGAAGCCTCTTTTAGACCTACCTGGCAGAATATTAACTTTGATTTTGCCCCTTTAGGCCTTGAAATTGAAGAAGGAAGGTACAGTTACACGCGCTACCTGGTACGTTATAATTCCGACCGATCCAAAAAGTTATCGGGTTCAATTCGCTATGACTTTGGAAATTTCTACAACGGCGCAAGAAATACAGTCATCGCCGGACTACGCTATGCCCCGCTTCCCCATATCGCATTTAGCGCAGATTACGAACACAATAACATCAATAATGTGGGAATATTATCAGAAGATTTGGAGACCGATTTGTATACGGCAACATTGCGATTAGCGTTGAATCCCAGGGTACAACTCTCCACCTTTTACCAATACAATAGTTTTGATGAACAAGGTCGATGGAACATTCGTTTCAGTTGGGAGTATATGCCGTTATCCTTCATCTATATTGTATTTAATGATACCCAAACCGATCTTTTTGATCCCGTGCAGCGTAGCACCCAAACCATCAGTAAGATTACCTTTTTAAAACAGTTTTGATAAAAACAGGTACACCCCTTTATCTTGTAGGGCTAAAGCCAAAATACCATTTTGGTCAAGCACCTAATACTATTCCCAAACCGTGCAATATTTGAAACGGTAATGGTGGGATCAGATAGTACTTTAGCAACAACATGATGCATACCAAGATTATGAAAACCTCACGACGATCCTTCTTTAAAAAAACCGCCTTGGCAACCACCGCGTTAGGTATTGCTCCTGTACTCGTAAAACCTCAGTCTGCATCTTTCCCCGGAGTACCCAGGGAATTGATCAATCCCTGGATCGAGTTATCTGCAAAAGCCTATTTACATAACGCTGAACTGATCTCAAAAATGGCCCGGGGAAAACCCGTTTTAGCTGTTCTCAAAAACAACGCCTATGGCCTGGGAGATGTTGAAGTAGCCAGAATTTTGGATAAAAGCCCGCACATTCACGGCTTTGCGCTTGTCAAAGATAACCGTTGTCTGGCGCTTAGAGATGCCGGGGTAAAAAAGCCCATTTTACTAATGGGGGATTTCTCCAATTCTCTGGGTCCTCAGCTGGTAAACGAAGAAATTACGTTGAGTGCATTTTCCAAAGAATCTTGCAAAAAGATAGTATCCTTAGCGGTTGATCCAGGTCGAAAAGTGAAGGTGCAACTCTATCTTGACACAGGTCTGGGGCGTATGGGTATGCCCTATGACCAGACACTGGACTGGATAACGCCTCTAAAAGAAAACAGCCAAATAGCAATTACCGGGCTATTTTCAACATTAACAACCTCCCTGGATTTTGCCAAAGAGCAGCTCGGACGTTTTGAGCAGTTTAAAGATCGATTAATAGCTATTGGCGTTCCCGTAAAAAACACCCACATCGCTCCATCATTGTCTCTGTTGCAGCTTCAAGAATCGCATATGACCATGGTACGCCCTGGCATTTTGTTACATGGATCTTTCCCTTTGGCTGTGAAATCGCAATCCAAAGAATACCCTTTACAACCCACATTCCGATTAAAGGCAAGGGTTATTCGCATGGAACGGCTTAAAAAAGGAGAAACCATTGGTTTTTCCAGGTTTTATGAAGTAAAACAAGATGAATGGATCGCCACCCTCCCCATCGGTTGGGCAGATGGCTATGACAGTTCTGCTGAAAACGGCGCCAAAGTGCTGATTAAGGACCAATTGTATACTGTAGTGAATGTGAATGCCAGTCATTGTAACCTGGTTATTGGACAGGAACCCGACGTAGCAGTAGGAGATATCGCCACTTTGATCGGACCGGATGCACCGGAAATTACACCCCAGGGCTTTAGTACGCTGATCGATGGCAACAACTACCTGCAAATCAACTACAAAGAATCACTCCCAAAATTTGTTTTCGATGCGTTTCGCTAAACCCTCATTTCTTGTTTTTTTCTTGTTGTGGAGCGGATTTGCGTACACCCAGGGTGAATTTATTGCGGTTGGAAAAGATAGTATTGCGATCTATTTGGAGGATCTGGGAGAAGGGAAGCCCATACTTTTCATACCGGGTTGGACGATGACCTCCCAGTTTTTTATATCCCAAAAGGACTATTTCAGCAAAAAATACCGCTATCTCTCCTACGATCCCAGAAGCCATGGAAAATCCACCAAGACCGCTAACCATAACACCTATAAAAATCATGCTGTTGAGTTGGAGGATATCATCCGGAAAAAGAAGCTTCAAAATGTGATTTTGGTAGGATGGTCAAGCGGTTGTGCCACCATTTACGAATATGTGAAGGCGTTTGGAATTGAAAACCTTAGTCACCTGGTTTTCATTGATGAACCACCGAAATGGATCGGGGATCGCAACAGCGAATGGGTCTATGGAACATTTGAGGGGTATCGGGAAAGTTTGAAAGGTCTAATTGAGAATCGAAAGGACTATGCCTTTGGCACTGCAAACTGGATGACAGCTAAGGATTTAGACAGTACTGAAGCAGATTGGATGGTGAACCAAATGCTAATGACGCCAAACGATGCCGCTTTAAGTCTGTACATCGACGGGATGATCAGCGATTACAATGCCGTGGTAAAAGGGTTAGACGGAAAGATCCCTATGCTTTTTATGGTACAGGATTCCTGGTATGCATCATCCGATAATTGGTTAAAACAGCATGTCCCAAATGCCAAGGTGCTGGCCATCCCCAGTCATGCTGCTTTTTGGGAGGCACCCGAACAATTCAATGTAAACCTTGAATCCTTCATTACGGGCCACTAATTCGGTCCCAAGGTTTCCAGGATATTGGTCATCGCATAGATTTCGTCGATTAAAGGCGTCGTAATTTCATTGTTCCCGGATCCTATGGTTACGGAAGTTATTACCGCTTCCCCTATAATATGTCGCCCTCGTAGACTTCCGTCTTCCTCTTGGTGAATCCCTTCTATGGGGTACACCTTTATAAGATCTGCGAGTTCCTCATTAGAATAGGTCGTTTTTAACCCCCAAATAGCATGAAGAATTAAAGGTTCACCATTGGGAGCATCACCTACATATAACATATTGTGCCCCTTCTTTCTTAGTACCGTTAAAAACGGAACTCCTTGGTCCTTGATTATCTTAATTTTTTCGTCAGCAGTACCCGTTAACTCGTATTTATGCCCTATTGCTATTTGGTCTTTAGAATCCCTGGGCAACCACAGTTTATAGGTACTCCATAAATCCCGAATCATCGAGGAGCAGTCCCTATTTTCGAGATGTCCTCCCCATCCGTAGGGTTTACCGATAAGATTCGCCACTAAATTCCTGAGACCAACCGCATTAATTTCATAATTATCCAATGCCACTTCGCTTTTGGCTACTTCAGCCGTTAACACCTTCGCATTTTGGTGCTCATCTGCATTAGCGTAGTACACGGTTAAGGTGTTCGTGTTATTTGAAGTTTCGTCATACGGTAGCACCATTCCCATCTTAGCATTCAGGGAAAAGTGGGACGCATCGTTTTGCAAATTGAGTTGATCGGAAATAGGTAAGCAATAACTTCCCGCAGTCCACTGCGCAATAAAATCTTGATCCACAATGGCAACATCATGCATGGATACCCAACCTTTATAATAGGGACATATGACATAGCACCATTGTTTATCGTTGGAGATATGAGCAATAAAAATGGGCGTATTCGCCCACACCATCGTTTCTTGAAAATAATCGAAGGGATACCCCTCACCGGCATTGGAATAACGATCAAAACCGGGTCTATTGGTCGGAACCCGCCGTAGATCTGTATGGGATATTACAATTCCCCTTTTCACGAAATTGGGAAACTCTGGTGTGTTTGCATTGGTAACAATTTCTGCTCTTTGCCACTTTTTGTGCTGCTTTTTGTTCTCACCATACCACCCGTCATCATTCAAATACTTTTCTAAATACGGCGGCTCTTTTCCCGGGAAAGCATCTAAAAAACTCAACAAACTATCGGGGGGTATCTTCCACGGAGCAAAAAAGTTTTCAATAAAATTAGTTTGAAGTGAATCAGGGGTCTGGATAGCTGTGAGTGGATAATCCAGATTATCATAGTCATAGGTCGCTACTTCAATCGTTATTTCTTCCCTGTCTACACTTTTACAGCCAAAGCATCCCAAAAGCCCTGAGACTGCTATAATTAAAAGGAGGCGCATACTACTTTTTTTGGTTCATCAAAGGTAGTATTCCAGTACTTCATTTTTTGAATTAAAATAAAATCTGTAATTACAGAGGAATATTTGCTTAGTACTTGCCAATGTATCCCTCCAATAATCCTGTGGTTTAACAACCATAAGTAAGTATTATTGCTATTTTTAGTACTTCTAAACGACCATACTATATGAAACCTTTTTTCCTTTCCTTTTTTCTATTATTGTTTGCATTTCCTTTTGGCGATCTGACAGCGCAACGAAAAAAAAGCAACGACAAAATCGAGAGCTATCCCGAATCCTTGTACAATTCCATTCAATGGCGTCTGGTAGGCCCATTTAGGGGAGGCCGTGCAGGAACGGTATCAGGAGTACTGAACAATCCGAACCTTTATTATATGGGGACGGCCGGCGGCGGGGTCTGGAAAACTATCGATGCCGGCAGCACATGGAGCTGCATTTCCGATGGCTATTTTGGAGGATCAATCGGCGCTTTGGCGGTTTCAGAATCGGACCCCAATGTTATCTATGTTGGAGAAGGAGAGCAAACCCTAAGGGGAAATGTGTCTTCGGGGCATGGGATCTGGAAAAGTCTTGACGCAGGGGAGACCTGGGAATTTATAGGATTGGAAGGGTCCGAACATATCTCAAGAATCCGAATTCATCCCACAGATCCTAACCTGGTGTATGTTGCGGCCATAGGTAATCTTTGGAAACCCAATGAAACTCGTGGTGTCTATCGTTCCAAGGATGGCGGCCAAAATTGGGAAAAAATATTGTATGAAAGTGATAAGGCCGGAGCGGGGGATTTAATACTGGATCCGAACAATCCAAGGATTCTATATGCGGCGACCTGGCAAATGAAGCGAAACGGATATAGAATGGATAGCGGTGGCCCCGATAGTAAACTATTCAAAAGCACTGACGGTGGTGATACCTGGACGGATATCTCCAAATATACTGGCTTACCTAAAGGGGTTTGGGGTATAGTAGGCATAGCGGTTTCTCCTGTGGATTCCAATAGGGTGTGGGCTATTATCGAAGCGGAAGACGGTGGTGTCTTCAGGTCTGAGGACGCAGGTAAAAGCTGGAAAAAGATCAATGAAAACAGGGCTTTACGGCAGCGGGCATGGTACTATAGTCGGATTTATGCGGATACCCAGAATAAGGATAAGGTTTTTGTGATGAATGTGAGTTATGGAGTATCTACAGACGGCGGAAAGACCTTCACGCTTAAAAATGCACCCCATGGAGACCATCATGATCTCTGGATCGATCCCAATAACAACCAAAGGATGGTGATTGCCGACGATGGCGGCGGGCAGGTATCCAATGATGGTGGAGAGAATTGGACCACCTATCACAATCAGCCGACAGCACAGTTTTATAGGGTTACCACGGACAATTCCTTTCCCTATAGAATATATGGGGCGCAACAAGACAATAGCACCGTTCGCATCTTCCATCGCACCGCGGGTTCAAGTATTACAGAAAGGGACTGGGAAGCTACGGCTGGTGGCGAAAGTGCACATCTTGCTCCCGATCCCAAAAATAATGACATTGTTTACGGGGGTACCTACAAAGGGTATATGATGCGTAGGGACCATTCAGTAGACCAAACCCGTTCTATCAATATCTGGCCAGATAATCCTGCCGGCTCAGGCGCCGAGGTGATGAAATATCGTTTCAACTGGAACTTTCCTGTCAAGTTTAGTTTACATGAACCGAATACCTTATACGCCGGATCCAATTTTTTACATGTTACCACTAATGAAGGCCAAACCTGGAAGACCATTTCACCAGACCTTACCCGTGGTTTGCCCGAAACTATAAAATCGTCAGGGGGCCCGATCACTCAGGATAATACCGGGGCGGAGTTCTACTCCAACCTCTTTGCGATCAACGAATCTCCTTTGGAGCCGGGCGTTATTTGGGTGGGCAGCGATGATGGGTTAATCCATATAACAAAGGACAATGGCCAAAACTGGGAGAATATTACCCCTCCGTCAGGTATGAGTCCAGAGCTTAATATGATCAATTGCATTGACCCCAGCCCGTTTCAAAAAGGCACCGCCTACGTGGCCGCCACTTCATATAAGTTTGGGGATTATACACCTTACTTGTACAAGACATCAGACTATGGGAAAACCTGGAAGGTGATCACCAGAGGGATCAAAAACACCCACTATACACGAGCCATACGTTCAGATAAGGTCAGAGAGGGATTGCTTTACGCAGGAACGGAATGGGGGATGTATGTCTCCTTCGATGATGGGAATAGCTGGTCACCTTTTCAATTGAACCTGCCCATCACCTCGATCAGAGACCTTCATGTACGGGATAACGATCTAATTGCGGCCACACATGGTCGTAGTTTTTGGATGATCGATGACCTGACTCCCCTGCAACAACTGTCAGAACAAATTACCAATGCTGACTTTTATTTATATAAACCTGACCGAGCCTATCGAATGCAACAGTCCGGCGGCTGGGGAGTACCGAATACCTTGTTGGTGGGTGAAAATCATCCCGATGGGGCAATTATCAATTATTATCTAAAAAGCCTACAAGAAACCGATAGGGTCGCCATCGAAATTCTGGAGACGGATGGCAAATTGATACAACGTTTTTCAAATGGGGCTAAGGAAAATAAACTGAATCCTGAGGCGGACCAGCCTTTAAAAGTTGTATCAGGCGGTAACCGGCTTATCTGGAACATGCGCTATCCGGGTTACAAAACCTTCAAAGGCATGGTGTTTTACTCCTCCCCGAACAGGGGGCCCAAAGCGGTACCTGGCAACTACAAAATACGATTGCACTATAACGGGCAAATTGCTGAACAGGAGCTAACAATTGTCAAAGATCCTAGAATGCCGAATTCACCGAGTGATTATCAAAAGCAATTTGATTTTTTAGTCAAAGTGCGTGACCAGGTGAGCCGGGCGAATACTGCAATCACTGACATTAGAACAGTTAAGAAGGACCTGGAGTATTTCAAAGGAAAACCGGGTTTAAACAAAGGACTAAAAGATATGATATCGGACTTTGAATCAAAGTTGGATGTCATTGAAAATAACATTCATATGACCAAAAATCAAAGTAGACAAGATCCTTTGAACTACGGTATTCGAATTAATAACCGCCTGGCATTTTTGATGACCGACTCCCAAAGGGGGGATTATCCTCCTACGGATCAAGCAGAGCAATTCTTTGTTGAGGTTACCAAAGAGCTGGATAAAGAAATCACTTCCCTAAATCAATTAATGGACGAATACATTGCAAAAATCAATGGGCAAATTGCTAAAAATGAGATGGAAATGATCTCGTTTGAGAAAGAATAAAATAACTGCCAATCGAAAATTGTTTTTCTATGTAAGTTCCCAATGAAGTGGTTAGAACTGAGTTATCAATCTTGCACGTGCCCCTGTATTTTAAGACGTAACCCTTAATGCATTTCCATCGATTTTCCTCTGGATATTTTTGTACATTAGGAAATTGTAAAAATTGATTATGAAAACCTTCATTAGTTGCTTTTCCGGCCTGTTACTACTAGTCCAATTCACTGTTGCCCAAGATAGAATAACCGGCCAGCCCTTTGCCACACGGTCAGAAGTATTGGGCCAAAACGGCATGGTAGCTACAAGTCATCCATTGGCCACTCAAATTGGGCTGGATATCTTAAAAAGTGGAGGGAACGCCATAGATGCGGCCATTGGTGCAAATGCGGCTTTAGGCCTTATGGAACCTACAGGATGTGGTATTGGCGGCGATCTTTTTGCTATTGTTTGGGACGGAAAAACGAAACAACTCTATGGCCTTAATGCCAGCGGGCGTTCACCCGGCAACCTCACGCTGGAGTATTTCGAAAAAGAAGGCATGGAAAAGATCCCCTCGCATGGGCCATTGCCGATAAGCGTTCCGGGTGCTGTGGATGGTTGGTTTGAATTGCATCAAAAATTCGGGTCCAAGCCCATGACGGAAATTCTGGCTCCGGCCATTGGGTATGCCGAAAAGGGTTTCCCTTTGACCGAGCTTATTGCCTGGTATATGCAACGCAGTATTCCCTTCTTCAAGTCAAAAGGGTTTCCAAACATTGAGGAAACCTACGAGCAACAAAACGGCGGTACACTGCCCAATGAGGGAGAGATCTATAAAAATCCATATTTAGCAGATACCTATCGGAAAATTGCTGAAGGAGGACGAGATGCTTTTTACAAAGGGGATATCGCCAAAACCATCGGAAAATTCATCAAAGAACAAGGAGGATTTCTCTCAGCGAAGGACTTTGCAGCACACAAATCGGAATGGGTGGAACCTGTGTCCATCAACTATCGGGGGTACGATGTTTGGGAATTGCCTCCTAATGGCCAGGGAATTGCTGCACTTCAAATGCTGCAAATATTAGAGGGCTACGACTTTTCCAAAATTGAATTTGGAAGCCCGGAGCACTTACACCTTTTTACTGAAGCCAAAAAACTGGCGTTTGAAGATCGGGCAAAATACTATGCCGATATGGACTTTTTTGATGTCCCTGTTGCCCAATTACTTTCGGATGACTATGCCAATGGCCGAAGGGAACAGATTGGTGAACGCGCAGGAAAATATAGCGCCGGTGAAATTTCAGCCGGGGAGACTATTTATATGACAGTTGCTGATAATGAGGGTACAATGATCTCTTTGATCCAAAGCAACTATCGCGGTATGGGCTCGGGTATGGCACCGCCTGAATTGGGTTTTATGCTACAGGATCGTGGAGAATTGTTCAGTCTTAAACGTGGGCAGGCCAATACCTATGAACCAGGAAAGCGACCCTTTCATACCATTATTCCTGCCTTTATGACCAAAGACGGTAAACCCTATGTAAGCTTTGGGGTAATGGGTGGTGATTTCCAGCCTATGGGTCATACACAAATTGTGATGAATCTCATCGATTTTGGTATGAATTTGCAGGAAGCCGGAGATGCACCTCGATGGGACCATACCGGAGGAGCCAGTCCCATGGGTAGAACGACGGAAAATACGGGCCTTATACGAACGGAATCCGGTATCCCCTACTCCACTATCCGCAGACTCATGGATAAGGGACATAGAATTGGAACGGCCCGAGGGATCTACGGTGGCTACCAGGCCATATTATGGGATGATGAGAATAAGGTCTATCACGGTGCTTCTGAGAGTCGCAAAGATGGGCAGGCAGCCGGGTATTAAAGAAATCCGGTGCACTTGGCATAAAAGTAACCTCTTAGGGTGTAAAAACATTGCAAGTCATTGATTATGCTGCAGTTTTTTCCCTTTCCATCGCGAGAAAGTGGGTCACTTCTTTGTTGTTATTGAACAAAGGCATTACGTCAATCTCACAAATATATTCTTCCCCATTCTTTCGATAATTTACAAGCGCCTTAGAAAACCTTTCTTCCTGCTCCAACAAGCTACGTATTTCCGTTTTCGCTTTTTGGGAGGTTTTCTCGCCCTGTAAGAAATTGGGGTGTTTTCCAATGGCAAAATGTTTGGAATAACCTGTCATTTCGTGAAATCCGTTATTGGCCCAAATAATGGTCTTATCCAAATCGGTTACAACCAGGGCTTGATACCGAGTAGATTGTAATATTTCGATGACCGAGGGTTCCAAATCCCGATTCAAAATACCCCTTAGCTCCGATAATTCATTTTCAAGTTTTAGCTTTTTGCACAAGGACTGGAAATTATCGAGATAAAAATCCAGACTTTGTATTGGTGATAGGTACCTTTTTCTTCTGTTTTCCATTAATTATATCCAATTGTTACTTCTAAATCTATTTTAAAAGTAACAAGGGTTCCTTTATAAGAGTATGAGATTCGTCATCCTTTGTAATATAAATGCAACTGAGTTGCATTTGTTTGAATTCTCGTTTATTTTTATAGCCACTTGGAACAACGGTTTTCATAGAAAATTCCTTGTACCAAATCACAGCTAATAGCTTGAGAACATGACAACGAACAATAAATTACCGGTTACGGTACTGAGTGGGTTTCTAGGAGCCGGAAAGACTACTTTGCTTAACCATGTTTTGCACAACAAAGAGGGCTTAAAAGTGGCCGTCATTGTGAACGACATGAGCGAAGTTAACGTTGATGCGGAATTAGTCAAAAGCGAAAACACGCTTTCCAGAACGGAGGAGAAATTGGTTGAAATGAGCAATGGGTGTATTTGTTGTACGCTTAGGGAAGATTTGATGATAGAAGTAGAACGATTGGCCAAAGAAAACCGATTTGATTATCTTCTTATCGAAAGCACAGGAATCAGTGAACCGATACCTGTGGCTCAAACCTTCTCTTTTATAGACGAGGAGAACAACATTGATCTTTCGCGTTTTAGCTATGTCGACACCATGGTTACTGTAGTGGATGCCTTCAACTTTTTTAAGGATTTTGGCAGTCCCGAAACTTTGATAGATCGTGACCTGACCAACATTGAAGGGGATTATCGAACTATTGTCAATCTGCTTACAGACCAAATTGAGTTTGCCAATGTCATCGTATTGAACAAAGTTGACTTAGTCTCTGAAGATACTTTGAATGTACTAAAAGCTATCATCAAAAAACTGAACCCCAATGCTCAGATTATAACGTCTAAATTTAGTAGAGTTAGTCCTAAATCCATTCTAAACACTGGCCTATTCAATTTTGAGGAGGCGGAACAAAGTGCGGGATGGATTGAGGAACTGAATAAAGAGGAGCATACCCCGGAAACTGAAGAATATGGGATCAGTTCTTTTGTTTATCGCAACAAAAAACCCTTTGATCCCGAACGTTTTTGGCAGTATGTGCACCATAGGTTTCCAAATACCGTCATCCGTAGTAAAGGATTGTTTTGGATCGCTTCACGACCGGAACAAGCTTTGATCTGGGGCCAGGCCGGAGGATCTTTGAGAACAGATAGCGCCGGGGTTTGGTGGAGTAGCATGCCTTTTCAAAAGCGCGCACAATATTTGGCCTTTTTAGAAAATCAAGAGCAAATTGAAGCCGAATGGGACAAGACTTTTGGAGATCGAAAAAATGAAATTGTATTCATTGGGCAGGCTATGGACGAAGAACGGATGCGGGAAGATCTGGACGCTTGTCTGGCCACCAATAAGGAACTGGAGTCCCAAACATGGTTGAAAGGATATGATGATGAATGGCCTGTGGAAAGGGCTTATGCATTGGAGTAAAAAAAGCCTATTAAAATCGAAATGAATCGCATTAGTTTTTTAAGAAATATTCTGGGCTTTAGTCTCCTCTCGATCTTGGGCTGTCGAATAGATAGTGGTAAAGCGAAGTCTACTGCCAATCTTGCCAAACACAATTTGGTGACAGATGAAGTGGATACAAACGCACTGCGGAAAGAACTCATTACTGCCTGGAATCGTTCTGAGATGATGACCATGACCAATGTCAAACAGATGCCTCCAGGGCTTTTCACCTTTAAGTACACCGATGGGGCTATGACGTTTTCCGAGCAATGGCGGCACTGTGTGATCTACACTTGTGGACAATTGGCAGGCCGGGCCGGAATAAGAAACCCTTATGACGGTATAAAACTTCCAGTGCAGATGCCCAAAGAAAATATTATTCGAGAACTGGAAAATATGTATGCTTTTGTCCGACAGTCCATAAAGGACTTATCAGATGAGAAACTGCTCTCGAATTGTGATTTTGCAGGGACTACCATCCCGGTATGGCGATTGTTCTATGCTATGGAAAACCATATCATTCATCACAGGGGACAGTGTGTGGTATACTTACGCTTGAATGAAGTAACCCCAAAAGGGTACTATGGATGGTAGGAAATTAAAGAGAAGCCTTGAAGAATAGTAGACTGAAATAAACCTTTAAAAATTTAGCAATGTTACAACGAAAATTTGCGGAAATAGTGAAGTCCTATTTTCCAAATGCCATGGATGCGAAGGACACCTCTATCCATTACCTCGGAAAAATGCAGTTAGAACATGATATTGATATCTCTAAGGTATTGATGGCTACATCTGTATGTTCGGATGATATTAACGTACCTTCCACAACCTTCTTTAATGTGTTATTCGGTCCCTTTATTATGGGAGGATTAGGGGGATTACCTTTTGCCGGGCAAACGGGTATGACTGCTTTTGCGCATCATATCCCCGATGAGGGCAGCGCCTTTATATTTTATGGCCCACATATAGGGATTACCCTTGATGGGGACTTGGGCAAGATGTACCGCCCGCGGCAGGAACAGACCGGAAACTCCTGCGGAGCACTGATGCTTGCATTAAGTCGTTTCCACGATACTGATTATGCTCCGGTTATACATGACGACGACTATCAACAAATGAAACTTGAGGAAAGCTTGCTTCCCTATCGCGAGCAAATATTAGATAGCGAACACCAGGAAAAAGCAATCACAGAGGCCACCTATGAAATAATCGATAAAAAGGTACATGAGCATTTAAGTTCATGTAAAGATGAATTTCCTGTCGATACGGTAACCCTGTTGGGAGGGATTATTATCAATACAGACTATGGTTTAGACGACTACTTCGTAGCGAAGAACTTTGAAGTGATTGATGTAAAAAGCCTGTAGAACAGGATCGCGATGTCCTGGTTTCGTGCTACATACTAAAGTTTAGAAATCCAATTGAAACACAAAGGTTTATATTTTGTTTGTCCAACAGATTGTCTTGAATATGCCATTAATAGGACTTTTGGAAATACGAACTGTTATTATACATCGATTGGTAATTCCGTAGTATTCGATAAGGAAACCACCCGTCATGTTAAGCAATTAATTCTAAAACACGATCTTCAAGAAATCGCTTTTGTATTGTCCAATACCAATCCTATAATAAGGGATGCCTTAGAAAATCAACACTTTTATGCGGTAAGGGGTTTAGATCGTATTTATAATACCATTGCAGCTCAAAAAACCTATTCTGATATCCTTTGGCAAAAGAATAGCTGTTTATTCACTATTCTTTCCCATTATTTAAATAAAAAAATAAAAGAACTACGGCTGCAACTGGACAGTTCACGATTTGGTCAAATCCAAATTAGCGGTATGATTTATAACCAAAGTGAAAATGTATTTCATGAAATATACTCAGATTTGATTTGCAGGGGCTATTTTAGCTTGAATTAATAAAAATAGATAACGTTCCAAATGGATTCCGTTATAGATACGATTGTTCCTACAATCCGCAAATGATCAAATCAAAGTCTTCAATCCAATCTGTTTTTAGTCGTATTCCACATGCTATTACCATGTTGTTTGGCATAATAGTTCTCGTGACCGTATTAACCTACTTGTTACCTGCAGGAATGTACGAACGGGTGGTAATAGATGGGCGAAGTACAGTATTACCCAATTCGTACAAAACAATTTCTTCCACACCCGTTGGTTTTTTGGACATGTTTAAAGCCATCCCGCTGGGCTTCAAGGCTGCTGTAGAAATCATCTTCATCGTACTGGCAGGGGGAATTATGTTTGGCTTCATGGAAAGATCCAAAGCCGTGGAGAATGCTGTTGGCACATTGGTAAACAACCTGGGGTTGCAACACAAACACCTTATTATAGTGATCATGACCTTTATTTATGGATTACTTGGGGTTGCCGTAGGGTACGAAAACAATATCGCTATGGTTCCTATAGCGGCTGTTCTTAGTCTAGCATTAGGTGGAGATTTGATTTTGGCTGCTGGTATTTCGGTTGGGGCCATGACCATTGGATTTGGGTTGTCCCCTATTAATCCCTATACGGTGGGAACAGGCCATAAGATTGCGGAACTGCCCATGTTTTCAGGAGCATTACTTCGAAGTATACTCTGTTTTACAGCGCTCTGCATTATGGCCTACTACAATGTGCGCTATTTTAAACGAATTACACTATATCCCCACAAAAGCCTGGGTCATGGTCTTGACGTCAGGGATTTGGGTTTGTCCAGACCCCTTAAGGAGTATCGGATGACCGGAAATAATTGGTTGGTTATCGCAATATTTACTACTGGTCTTTTAGTTATCCTTTACGGGGTTTTTAATTTGCATTGGTACATTAATGAGCTTTCGGCGGTTTTCCTGATGATTGCACTTTTTTGTGGCCTGGTATCCAGGATGAGTGCCACGGACATGAGCGAAACCGTATTAAAGGCTGTGGGGATTGCGGCTCCCGGGGCTTTTATGGTAGGCTTTGCGACCTCCATAAAGGTACTTATGGAAATGGGTAATATCGGCGATACTATTTCCTATCAGCTTTCAAATGTATTACAAGGTTTACCTTTATACGCCTCTGCCATTTGCATGTCCATCTCTCAGACCGTAATCAATTTTTTTATCCCTTCGGGAAGTGGACAGGCTCTGGCTACCTTGCCCGTTATGCTTCCCCTGGGGGAATCTCTCGGGCTTTCCAGGCAAATCACTATTCTCGCTTTTCAGATAGGAGATGGCCTTTCCAACCTGGTCAATCCCACTTTAGGAGGGCTCATCGCTATGCTTAGCATGTGTCGTGTTCCCATTGACCGTTGGATTCGTTTTATATTTCCGGTTTTGATCAGTTTATTGAGTATCGCCTTTTTGGCCTTGATCCTGGCCGTAGCAACAAATTATAGTTAATATGAACGCAGAACAAATTCTTGCAAAACTAGTGTCATTTCCAGTCCTCGGCGGGGAAAGCAATCGAAGCATTCTAAATTGGATAAAAGAAGTATTGGAATCGCATGGCGTTACCGTGACTTTGGTTCCCAATGAAGAAGGTAATAAAGCTTCATTACATTGCCGAATAGGACCTGCCCTTGATGGGGGTGTAATTCTTTCCGGGCATATGGACGTGGTTCCTGTTGCCGGTCAGGAATGGACTACCGACCCTTTTGTATTAACCGATAAAGGGGACGGAAAGTTATATGGCAGAGGCGCTTGCGATATGAAGGGCTTCTTAGCCTGTTGTTTGGCCGCGTTACCTCAAATGGTAAGTGCTAACTTGAAAAAGCCCATTTATTTTGCGTTTTCTTACGATGAAGAAATAGGATGCCTGGCAGGTCCGGAATTGGCCCGGGCCTTAAAAACGCACTATGCCGAAACACCAAAATATGCTATTATTGGCGAGCCTTCCTTGATGGAACCTATCGTGGGGCAAAAGGGCATTTATATTTTGGAAACCTATGTGAACGGTTCAGCAGGACACAGCAGTCGTATTAAACAAGAAGTTAGTGCGATTCATGAGGCTATGCGCCTTATCCTTTGGTTAGAAAACAAAATGAACCAGTTGATCGCCAATGGACGTTTGGATGACCGTTTTCATCCCCCACATTCTTCCATCCATATCGGATTGGTCCAGGGGGGTATCGCCCCGAATGTGATTGCAGATAAAGCACATTTTTACTGGGATTTACGTACCATTCCTATGGATGATATTGAATCAATAGTCGCAGAATTCGAAACCTTTTGTCGGCAAAGGGAGGAAGAACTACAACGTATTTTCCCGGATTTTTCAATAAAGACCATTGAAAACCACCCCCCCGTACCTCACCTGGATACTAAAGCTGATGATGCCATTGTAGATTTGATCAAAAGAATATCGGGGAACGCTAAACTGGATACAGTATCCTATGCCGCGGAAGCCGGGCAATTTGCCAATGAAGGTTTTCAATCGGCCATTTGCGGGCCAGGTTCTATTGCCCAGGCACATCGGGCTGATGAATTTATTGCCAAGGAACAGTTGGTTAAAGGGGTAGAAATGTTGAAAAAGTTGATTCAAGAATTGTCTTCTGAAGACTTTGCTTAACCTCCGATGCATCTATTATTGTATATTTAAATCATTACTATTACCTAAGCCATAAACTATGTGGAAGCTATCTCAAACGTATGTCCTTTTATTCCTGTTCGTAACGGCGCTAAACAGCTGTAAGGAAAAATCTACTGCCAACGATTCAAAAACGGAAACTGAAGATGAATTGACCCAGAGGGCGCTTGAAATCCATAAAAGAGTGCTTACTCTTGATACTCACGCAGATACTCCATTACGTATGATAGAACCCGGTTTTGATATGGCTGAGCGCCATGATCCAAGGGAAACCGGCTCTAAGGTGGACTACCCTCGAATGATTGAGGGGGATCTGGATGCCATCTTTTTTGCCGCCTTTGTAGCGCAGGATATTCGTGATGACGAGGGCAACACCCGCGCGAAAGCCTTATGCCTTCAGATGATAGATTCCATCGTAGCTTCAACGGAAAAAAACGCAAATATCGTTGGACTAGCACTTAATCCTGATGATGCCTATGCCCTGGAAAAGGAAGGGAAGCGCGCCATTTATATTGGTATTGAAAATGGGTATCCCATTGGGAGTGATCTTTCTAACGTTGCCTTGTATTTTGAAAAAGGGGTGCGTTACATCACCTTGGTGCATTCATCCAACAACGATCTGGCGGATTCCGCAACTGATCCCAATGGAACGGAGCACGGTGGTATCAGTGACTTTGGTGCTAAAGTTGTTGATGAAATGAATCGCTTAGGTATCATGGTCGATGTTTCGCATGGTAACGATAGTGTGTTCTATGATGCTATAAAAATGTCTAAAGCACCGATCATTGCAAGCCATTCTAATGCCCGGGCCGTAACCAAGCACGAACGCAATATGACGGATGAGATGTTAGCGCTGATGGCGGAAAACGGAGGTGTAGTACAACTTACCATGCTGGCCGACTATCTCAGGGAAGCTCCGCCCAATGCCGCTCGTGACTCCGCCATGGCTGTGCTACGTGCTAGTATGAAACCTATTGGCGAAATGACAAAAGAAGAACGAACAGCGCTTCGACAATCCTTTCAAGAACTCAATGAAAAATATCCCAATCCACCAGCAACGGTGGAACATGTAGTAGACCACATTGACCACATCGTTAAGGTAGCCGGAATAGATCATGTTGGCATTGGTTGTGATTTTGACGGAGGTGGAGGGATCGAAGGGGTTTTTGATGCCAGTGAAGTGATGAATATTACTATTGAATTGGTAAAAAGAGGGTATTCCGAAGAGCAGATTAAAAAAATATGGGGTGGTAATTTGATTCGTGTCTTTAAGGAAGTTCAGGCAGTTGCGGAGCAGATACAATCCGGTGTAGCCTCCTAAGTGATTCGTTTCCGCTATGTTTAGAATACTAATTGTTGTATTTGCCTCGGGGTTGTCCGTCAATATGGCGGCTCACCCCCTACGATTATCGTTATGCGAAATTGAATACAATTCAAATAAGCAAATGCTAACCGTAAACTTAAGGCTATTCCTGACCGATGTGAACGAGGCTATCGGTTTCGATCCCTACAGTAACGAACTCGCTTTTTGCACCCCAAACGAATCCCCGAAAGCCAATCAGTTGCTACTGGAATATCTCAATCAACTTTTCTACATAAAAGTGGATAAAGAAATGATGGATCTTAAGATAAAGTATAAGAAATTAAGCGGGACAGGGGACAACACTGCCTTATCGATCTATTTCGAATATTCCCATACCCCACCATTAAAATCTTTGGAAATCAAAAATGCGGTTTTTACCGACTTGTTCTTTGATCAAAACAACATTATCTATGTTCATGTTGATGGAATAGACAAAAGTCTGATGCTCAATAAAAAAACCCAGATTTACGAATTGATTTTCTGAGATGAATCCATTTGAGTTTTACCTAAAGTTAGGTTTCGACCATATTTCTAACCTGGCGGGTTACGATCACATACTCTTTCTGATAGTACTCTGCGCAGTCTACCGTATCCAGCAATGGAGGAGCATTCTCATTCTGGTGACTGCTTTTACTATTGGTCACAGTGTCACCCTGGTGCTGGTATCCCTGGACTTTGTTACGATCCCTTCCAAGATCATTAAATTCCTTATTCCTACAACCATCTTTATCACTGCCTTCAGCAACGTAATAGGTCCGAGCACCAGCGAAAATTCCTTGAGAATGCGCCAAAACTATGTCATGGCCTTATTCTTTGGGTTCATCCACGGCATGGACTTTTCGAATTATTTTAAGGCACTGATCATGGGTACCTCGTCCATTGTTGTTCCTCTATTAGGTTTTAATATCGGAATTGAGTTAGGACAACTGCTGGTGGTATTTTTTATTGTTGGTATTGCCTTTCTCTTCCTCAATATTTTTAAAGTGAAACACCGCGAATGGAATGTTTTTATATCCGGAGCTGCGGCCGGAATGGCCTTAATTTCCATGCTGGAAAACAAGTTTTGGTAAGTAGTTCTCAAATATGAGTATCCGATAATGCGCTGAAAAAAGTCAACAAGATTGACCGTTTAAGAATGATATTTAGATCAATAGATCATCTTAAGATGATTTCATCAATAACATTCAAAGTATCAGGATTAATCACCTTCATTTTTACAGTTGGACCATCTACATAAAACAGGCAAACTGCATTCTCAACACTAAAGGCTTTTGTATGCTCACTCCAGGGCAGCACCTCTTGCGCATAGTAGGGAGCACCGGCTGCACCGTTATTGATTTGATAGATAGACCGCGAAACCTTTAATTTTTCATAAGGATAGTTCTCAGGATAGATGGTAACTTCACTTGTTAACTTCAGACGATTGTAGTTATGCTCATCCCCTGTTAACACCGCCAAAACTTTCTTGCTCTTATTGATGAGGATGTCCAAATAGGCGTCCCGCCGTTCTATGATTCCTTTTTGAACGGGTTTGCCTGCGATAAATGGGCGTTTTTCGTTATTACCACTGTACCACATGTCATCCCGACTATGGCCACCATTTGGGAAAACCGGCGTATGTTGGGTTACAAAAATATGGTCTATAGTGATGTCATCTTCCAAAGCAGTAATGGTTTTTTCCAGCCAATCCAGTTGATTGTCCATGATATAACCATGCAACCCCCCTGACGTAGCGGTATTTCTAGAGAGACTAGGTGCATACCAATAGTCACTGTTTAATACTACTATGGCAACGTTACCATAGCGATAATGAAATACATTCTCCGAATACGAAGGAAAGTCAATGGTCTCGAAGGAAGGATCGTACATACTTCCATCCTCACTTTTAAGGTCCGAAACCGGATTTACAAAGGCTTCTGCGAAAGCCGTTTCAGCTGATTCGGTATTGAACGGAAATTTGTCCACAAATCCTTTGCTACGTCCTGTGCTATCTCTAAAAATATACCCTAGAGCTTCATGATTGCCCATGCCCGCTTGAAAAGGCATATAATGCCAAAAGGGTTCTACCGCCTTTTTCCAATTGGTATATTGCAATTGCGTTTCAGCATTGGTCTCCAGGTAGCCATTAATAAGATCGCCGCTGAACTGCATAAATGCAGCGTTATTGGCATAAGCGACTGCAGCAATTTTCTTCATAATATAAGCATTGGCACCATATACTTTTCGTTCCCCTCCACCAGAGGCGTGCCGGCTATCACTGGTATATGCAAAAACGAAAGGTGCCTTGCTACCGGGTTCTGGAGCTGTTTTAAAATGATATTGTTGAATAAAACCATCATAACTAACGGAATACTCATATTTTGTGCCAGGAGATAGTCCGAAAACAGGGATTTCATGATGTGTTCCAAGCGGACTTTCTATGTTTTGGTTATTGATTGATAGACTGGTTTTAATCGGAATAGTTGTATTGAACCATATAGTAGCTGAACTGTCGGTAAGCATATTCACAAAAGGACCTTCATAAATTGCAGGTGCAACGGTAAAAGGACCTTTCCCCTTTAGAGATACCTCTCCATCATATAGCACCATCCCGGTTTCGTCCATAAGGCGGTATCCTATTGAGAGCATTTGGTTATTTTGCCAATCCACAAAATCATAGGGGTACCGAAAATCCCTTTTAATGTTAATGTCGGCTTTCCCGGCTTCTAAGGTTTTTACGAACCGAAAAACAGGCAGTGGATGGGGTGCTTTCCCGTAAGGGATCAAACCATAGGTGATAGTCCCCTTAAAATCACCAAAATCCATCGTTACTCCTTCTGTAGTGCCTTTGGGATTACCAAAAAACTGCTTAAGCGTATAGTCTGGCACCGCTTTTTTCGCATAGTATTTCTGGTCATCCTCCATTAAAAAAACTCCCTTATTGTCCATGGAGATATTACTATAACTCTTAGGAATCTGAAATTGCTGGGCAGCCAAGTTCGCGCCGACCAACAGTAAAAAAAACGGAATGTGATTTTTCATCAATTACTCAGGTTTTTGACACACTAACAATAGGAACACGTCCCTCTGATAATCATTTGTACAACTTTTGTTTTAAAACCTTTTGGAACATTGATCGTTGTGGCCCCTGTTTTTTCTACACAATAGACCGTTTCGCATTGGTCACAAACAAAATGCGCGTGATGGTGACCATCATTTTGGCCTTTGCCAAAGGCGTATTTGGCAACACCGCTATGGTCTATTCGATGAATGATCCCGGCTTCCTCAAAAGTGGTAAGATTCCGGTAGAGCGTAGATTTATCTACATTTTCTCCTAGGGCACCTTTGATCTCCAGATAGGACAGGGCATGCTTGGCACTTAAAAAATGGTTTAATAGTGCAATTCTCAATTTCGTCCTTTTTAATCCCCTCTTTTGGAGAAGATCATCGATCATCGCATGCTTCATGATAGCACTTTTAAAGTCCAAAGCCCTCTGCCTGTTCAATCATATAATAACATCGCAAAGGGTCGTCACGGTTTAATCGCAGGATCCCGGTAACCGTGATTAAATCATCCATACCAAAAGGCGGTTTTTCTGCAAATGCGATTTCAGATATTGTCTCAGGGCCACCATTACCGCAAAAAAAACAGCTTGCCATTGGATTTTTGGAAAGCATATAGACGGATTGCCTGCCTTCAAAGACAATAAGAAACCCTATTAACGAAACTTCTTTTCCTTCCAGATCGGTGAGTTTATCTGAAAAATCAGCTTCCAAAAAACCGGGATAGCTCAAATTGGAGGTGCTTTTTTTCCAGGAGATGCCCCGTGCCAAATCAGACCAGTCCAAAGCCGTTTGCGCCTCAGTACAAAGGCAAAATGATACAAAAACAAGCAATTGCACTATCCGTTTCATGTCATTTCAACAGTACCCCTGACGCTCCATGCATAATATAATTGCAATGGTCAACATCACTAGGATTCAGCTCCAGTACCCCGCTAACAGTAACAATTTGATCGGTCCTAAAAGGGGGTTTCTCTTTAAAATTCACTTCAATTATCGTCTCCGGCCCGGCACCGCCACAAAAAAAGCAGGAAGCCATGGGGTTTTGAGAGATCAAAAACACTTCCCCACTCCCAGAAATATCCAGGAAATATCCGGTAATCTTGATCCGTTTTCCATCGTAGGCTTTAATTTTTTTCCCGAATTCAGGCATCAAAAAATACACCTCATACTTCTCGTTATACTCCGGTGCAAAAGTGGCATCGGCTAGATCTTGCCAGGTCAATTCGGATTGAGCAACCAGGCCTTGAACTACAAAGAGTGATAATAATAGTATGAACCGTTTATACATCAGCTAAGGTTTTGGAAATATTCAATTTAAAGATTGATGTTGAGGCTAACAGTACCGCCACTATAGCAATGAGTAAAGTTACTCCAAGAAATAGAAATTCCACAAGATCCGGTCCCTTTATTTGCAAAACATAGCCATAACCCGATTCAAGATAGGAAGAAGCCCCAATCAAAGCCAACCTTCCCAATAACCACCCAAATAAAAAACCTAAGAACGCCAATAACAATCCCTCAAATAATACTAAACGTAGTAGTTTTTGTGTCCCTAAGCCATACGTTCGTAACAATGCCAATTCCTGCCTTCGTTCACGAATGGTCTTTAATAAGCTTATAAAAATACTAAACCCGGAAACCAGCAAAATGGCTATGGCGATACCATTTATCGTTGTTACACCTGTTCCTAACAAACCCATAAGCCGTTGTATTTCAAAACCGGGTAGCGCCGCCTGCATATTTGTATTTTCATTGATAAAACGAGGTAGTTGCACCAAGCCTAAGGGGCTTTTGAATTTCACCAAAAGAGAGGTAATCTCTAATTCCTTATCATGATCATCAACTTCATCCCCATGGGATTCGTGATCATGTTCTTCATCGCCATGGTCGTGGTCATGTTCTTCCCCTGGGTGTTCTTCATGGTTTTCATCTACATGTGCATGGGCATCCCAGATACTTTCCAAATTACAGATGAGCAATTGGTCAATTACCGTTCCTGTAGGTTCCAAAAGGCCTACAACGGTATACGGATGGTCCTCATGTACATCCGTACTTGATGCTAACAGACCATGGGAGCTTGTAAAGACATCACCTATTTTAAGTCCCAGTTTTTTTGCCGCGCTGCTACCTACAACCGCTTCAAAAGATTTTTCAAAATAGCGTCCTCCCTGCAATACTGCGCCATAACTTTCGAAATAGGCAAATTCGGTTCCCAAAATTCGATACCCTTTGTAATTGTCTCCATATGAGACCGGAATGGCCGACCCTACAAACGGGTGGTTTTTAATACTATTTGCCTCGTCCAGTTTAATATTTCCCGTGGGAACATCAATATGTAAAACAGAGGACAATACAAGTTGTAATGGACTTCCTTTGGCACCCACCACCATATCTATAGGATCAATATTCTTGTCTATTTGTCCATTTAGTTGTTTACTGAGCTGGAGTATAAAAGTGACCAGCGTAACACTTAATACCAGAAGTAAGAGGCTCAAAACCAGATTTAATGGTTTTGAGATCATATTGCGATAGGCCAGGTATATAAGGTTCATAATACGATTTGGTTTGAAAAATGTTGACTTACCCGTTGATCATGTGTAATGATGACCAAGCTGCTTTTGCTGATATCCGCTTCATCTTTTAACAGCTGTACTACGTTGTCGCAATTAGTATCATCTAAGTTAGAAGTAGGTTCATCGGCGAACACTACTTTAGGTTGATGTATTACCCCCTGCGCTATGGCCAGCCGCTGTTGTTGGCCCTGACTGAGTTGGCTTACTTTTTTCTTCAACTGTCCTGAAAGTCCTAATCGTTCGGCAAGGCGATAGCGTCGTTCTTTATCCTTTATTTTTTTAGGAAAATGTTGCCGTAATTGGAGGTTTTCATCAACATTCAATGATTTTATGAAATGGTATTGCTGAAAGATTAACCCAACATTGGCTCCACGAAATTTATCCAGGCTTTTTCGATCCAAAGCGGTGATTTCGGTAGTGTCAATAACTATTTTTCCCGCTGATGCCGGTAGGATACCGGAAAGCAAATGAAGAAGGGTGGTCTTTCCAATACCAGAAGGTCCGAGTAGTAACAAATGTTCTCCCGGAACTAAATCAATGTCAGGGAAATTAAAACTTTGCTCTCCTGGATATGCGAAATTGAGTCCAACTGTCTTGACCATTCAAATGATTTCTGCAAAAATAAAAGAAATGAAAATGCAACTAAGTTGCATTTGAAATTTTAAGTTAATTTTGCATCTTATTTCAACGCATGAAGGTTATACAATTCACCTCAAAATCGGATGTAATCGGTGCATGGGCAAGTGGGCTCTGTTTAGTACATTGCATAGCCACTCCATTCCTTTTTGTTGCCCAAGCGGGTTTAGTAAGCCATGGGGAATCCCATCCGCACTGGTGGGGGATTTTGGATTTCGTCTTTTTATTCATCTCGCTACTTGCCATTTGGTGGTCCGGTAAGACGACATCAAAAAGATGGGTGCGTATGGCATTATGGGGAAGTTGGTTGCTCTTGTTCTTTGCAGTGTTAAATGAAAAACTTGCTATCACTCCACTGGCCGAGCAAGCCATTTATATTCCTGCAGTTGGTCTCATTTTCTTCCATTTGTACAACCAGAGGTATTGCCAATGTGGTAAGGACGATTGCCAGGTGGACGATCAGTCCATTGCTTGAAGGATTGTTGCTTCTGTTGGATATAGAAAATTGATGGCATACAGCATCACTCCGATAAGATAATTGCTTGAATTACTTCATTTTTGACTGAGATTATTGTAAGGAGTGATATCTATACTATAGTTCATCACTTAAAATATCTTTAGAAATAGTATATTTTTGTCACTGTTGAATCTTAAAACTATTGCTATGAAGCCGACTAAGTTTTTATTACTGCTATTGTTTACCGGTTTTTTGTTTACCGCTTGCTCGGATGATGATGACGATAACCCGGACCCAATAAATGAGGAAGAAACCATTACCACAATGACCATTACCTTGACACCAGAAGGGGGTGGGGATCCCATTATCTTTCAGACACGTGATATTGACGCCGATGGCCCGAATCCTCCTGAAGTGACCTCCGAAAATCTAATAGGCAATACTACCTACAATGGAAGTATCGTAGTGCTAAATGAAACAGAGACCCCTCCGGAAAACGTTACGGAAGAAATTGAGCGAGAGGATGATGAGCATCAGTTCATTTTCGAATTCGAGGGTTCGATAGATACTGTAACTGCTACTGATACCGATGATAATGGTAATCCTGTAGGACTGGCATTCCGTCTTTCGACCCTTACGGCCGGCCCAACAGCATTGACAGTGACCCTACGCCATGAACCTACAAAACCAAATGACGGTACTTTGGCTGGCGCCGGTGGTGAGACTGATATTACGGGTACATTTAATTTTGACGTGGTGGATCAATAAAATTGTCTTTTCGGCAAAAGAACACTACATTATGTTTGCGCGCTAAGAGCGGAAAGGCATACTATTCTCCATTGCCGGATGATGGTTGCCCGTGTGGACAAGGAAACACCGCCGTGCAAATCGTAAGTGATTGAATCATCAATAGGAAAAAAGCGTTCAAAACGTCTATGTTTCCATGGTTTTTTTTGCCGTTTTTCCCGATAACAGATAGGTATAGACCCACATAATGGTGAACGTTGGTATTATATCTAATCCCGGTACTATTTCTTCCACAAAGGTTACTATCCCTGCAGCTTTCCCAACATTTCCTTTATACATCCGCGTCATGAGCCAAGCCGCCAGCGGTGCCCAGAATACGTCAAGAAAATCCCCTAAGCCCGGGATCAGTAATGAAGACATGCCAATACCATCAAAAACTAGCCCCAGGATCAAATTCTTAAGCCGTTTATCACTTTTTTCAGACATAAGCGAAAATTACGGAAAACCGTTGAATCTTACAGGTTCTAAAAGTAGTTAGGATAAGGAAGCACTAATGAGTTTTAAGAACTCGTTTCTCGTCTCTATCTTTTCAAACTGACCCCGGAATCCTGAGGTAGTGGTCACAGAATTCTGTTTCTGTACTCCGCGCATCATCATACACATGTGGGATGCCTCAATAACAACCGCAACTCCCTTGGGCTTAAGGGTGTTGTTAATGCACTCAAGAATATCATGCGTAAGTCGTTCCTGTACTTGCAGCCGCCTTGCAAAAACATCTACCACTCTTGGAATTTTGCTTAGCCCAACAATATGCCCGTTGGGAATGTAGGCAATATGCGCCTTACCAAAAAAAGGCAGCATATGGTGTTCACAAAGGGAATACAGCTCAATATCCTTAATGATGACCATGTCATCGTAGTCTTCTTTGAACATGGCGCTCTTTAGGATTTCTACAGCATCTTGTTTGTAGCCTTGCGTTAGAAAAAGCATTGCCTTGGCGGCACGCTCCGGGGTCTTCAGCAGTCCTTCACGATCCACGTCCTCCCCTATTTCATCAATGATCTTAAGGTAACGATCCTTTACTTCATTGGTGATAGTAATATTATACTCTTCTAAACTTTGATAGGGTGCCATATTAATTACTAACGGTATTTAGTTTGTCAGAAAAATCTTTGTACAGCTTTTTTATTTTTGGATCAATGATAAATTTACAATACGGTTGTAAGCCATGATCATTATAATAATTATGGTGTTCCTCCTCAGCATTGTAAAATGGGTGTTCGGGAGTAACTGCTGTTACAATGGGATTGGAAAATACCTTTTCCTTTTCCAGCGCTGCGATATGCGTATTAGCCAACTCTTTCTGTCCCTCCGACGTATAAAATATTTCACTGCGGTACTGAGTTCCTACATCATTGCCTTGCCGATTTAGGGTAGTAGGATCGTGAGTGGCAAAGAAAACCTCTAAAAGTTCCTGATAGGATATCTGTTGTGGATCAAAAGTAATTTTAACAGCCTCCGCATGTCCCGTTCTTCCGGAACATACTTCCCGATATGCCGGGTTCTTGATCGTACCACCGGTATATCCGGATGTCACTTCCTTTACTCCTTTTAGCCGTTGGAATACAGCTTCCGTACACCAAAAACAGCCATTTGCAAAAATCGCAGTTTCCAAGTTCAATTTGTTTTGTTTATTCATTCATTGTAAAAGTTGAACAATTCCTTGAATTATCCAATGAAAGGTAGGGTTTTAACTTTTAATTATAGGGTCGTAAAATACGCTATACCCTTAATTATTACAATTTTTGTGCTCTAGACAGTATTGCTTACTTTCACTCCCGATGATTGCAGCTAAAAATATCCGAAAATCCTACGGAGATCTCGATGTCTTAAAGGGTGTTGAACTGACCATACAATCCGGAGAAATTGTTTCCATTGTCGGTCCCTCAGGAGCAGGAAAGACTACCCTATTACAGATTTTGGGGACCCTGGACGTGCCTTCGAACAAAAAAGAATGCGCTATTCAAATAGACAATAGGGATATTAACCTGTTAAATGATAAACAACTGGCCAGATTCCGTAATGAACACCTTGGTTTTATTTTTCAGTTTCATCAGCTATTGCCGGAGTTTACAGCTCTGGAAAATGTTTGTATACCTGCTTTTATAAAAAAGACCAAAAAGAATGAAGCGGAAAGTCGGGCAAAGGAATTATTAGGCTTTCTTGGTCTGCAAGAGCGGTTGCATCACAAGCCAAAAGCGTTATCGGGTGGCGAGCAACAACGCGTTGCAGTGGCTCGATCACTCATTAACAACCCCTCTGTGGTGTTTGCAGATGAGCCCAGCGGGAACCTGGACTCCGAAAGTGCAGATAACTTACATGGGCTTTTCTTTGAATTGCGAAAGGAGTTTGGGCAAACTTTTGTAATCGTAACACACAACCAGGAATTGGCCAACATGGCCGACCGAAAGTTAACGATGGTGGATGGGGTGATACTGCGATGAGACTATTACAGAAAGTATATGCCTTTTTTCAAAATCCGAAGTACCAGCAGTACCGCTATCCGAAACAACTGAAACGGAAGCTGCTGTTAAATATCCTGGGGTTGAAGTTACTCATTGCATTTGTTGCCGCTGCTTTAATGACCTTGGTTAGTCAAATAGTTGGAGCGGATCTTGGACAACATGCTTTAGACCGTATGCTTCAGGATTACTCGCCAGTAATGATCTTTTTACTAGTGGTTATCTTTGCGCCTCTTTTAGAGGAACTGATTTTTAGAGCACCTTTGAGCCTGTTCAAAACATCCAACTATTTTCCATTCACCTTTTATCTGTCGGTAGTTGCTTTTGGGTTTGTACATCTATTCAATTTTGAAGCGTATGATCAGTACTTTTGGTTGACCCCAATACTGGTATTACCCCAACTTATTTCCGGAGTATTTTTAGCATTTATACGGGTGCGTATGGGGTTGTTGTATTCTATAGTATTGCACGCTGCCTTTAATGGCATAGTTATCAGTCCATTCTTGTTATTGGTATCCCTTAAACAATCATTCAATTGACAAAAAAAGAACTCAAAGAATTCCTGAATACAAAAGCGGAGCAGTATGAGCATCCGCAGTTTCTCGAGCATGACCCGCTACAGGTGCCGCATCGATTTTCCAAAAAGGAAGATATTGAAATTAGCGCTTTCCTTACCGCTACCATCGCCTGGGGTAATCGAAAAAGCATTATTAACAACGCTACTTCTCTGATGGACCTCCTGGATAACGCTCCTTTCGATTTTATCATGCAGCATCAGCGGCAGGATTTAGATCGCTTTCAGGATTTTGTTCACCGCACATTCAATGGAAATGATCTCAGTTTTTTCATTCAATCCCTTAATAACATTTATACCCACCACGGGGGTTTAGAAGGTGTCTTTAGTACCTACCAAAGGAAAGATAGCCTGCAACCCGCCATCAGTGCATTAAAAAAAATCTTTTTTGAATTACCACATCTGCCAAGGACAGAAAAGCATGTCTCCGATCCCAATAGGGGTTCCTCGGCAAAACGCATCAATATGTTTTTACGTTGGATGATACGCTCCTCACAAAAAGGGGTTGATTTTAACCTTTGGAAAACGCTTTCGCCTTCCCAGCTTTCCTGCCCTCTGGATGTGCATTCCGGGAATGTGGCCAGGAAGTTAAAACTGCTACAACGAAAACAAAATGACGCAAAGGCCCTGGCTGAACTGGATGTAAATCTCCGCAAAATGGATGCTAACGACCCCGTAAAATATGATTTCGCCTTATTTGGCTTGGGCGTTTTTGAGCGGTTCTGAACTTACTATCTCATTTTCTGAAATTGGTTTTTCAGTATACTGTTCTACATCCGTATCCGTTAAGGTTTTGGTAAATGCAACCAGTGCTTGCAACTCAGCATCCGTTAGGTTCAAATTGTCAAAAGGTAAGGTTTGATAGGGAAGATCAAAGCCCATACCTCCTCCTCCACCCAGGTTGTAAAACTCCATCACCTGTTCCAGGGACTCATACACCCCGTTATGCATGTAAGGTGCGGTAAGCTCCGCATTTCGTACGGTTGGAGTTTTAAACATGCCATAGTATACTTCAAGATCGGAATTCGGCAGCATATACATTCCCAGATCATCATCCAGGGTTTTATTAGCTGCTGTTTCCGGAACGCCAATCACCTCTTTCTCATGTTCTGCAAAAAATGGTGGAACAGTCCCATTGGTTAAGGGGATAAAATGGCAAGTAGCACAAAGTGCTTTACCCATATAGAGATTAAACCCTAACTTCTCTTCTTCCGTAAATGTATCTTCTTCGCCACGGATATTCCGATCAAACTTGGAGTTAAATGCATTAAGTGTGGATACATATGAAGAAATGGCTCGTATAATCTCTGTATTCCTTTTAGGGATTCTTCCGTACGCCTCTTTGAACAGGGAAATATAGGTAGTGTCTTGTAAAATCTCTGTGGAAAACTGGTGTACCGAGCTGTCAAATTCGTCGTCGTTATTAAAAACGTTAGTGATCTGATCCAATAGGTTGGGAGAACGCCCATCCCAGAAAAAGGCCTTTTGGAACGCCGAGTTAATTAATGTTGGGGTATTTCGTTGTAATGGATTCCCCTCATTGTCCCTGTTCACCACCATACCATCCGCCCAAGCTTTATTAGGGCTATGGCAGGTAACACAGGCCATTGTCCCATTTTCAGAAAGCTTGGTATCAAAAAACAGTTTTTTTCCAAGGGCTATGCGTTTCTCCGTAGGATTTCGATTGATAGGCGGTGTAAAAAACTCCAGGTTAAAAGCGTCCGCTTCAAAGAAGGTTGGCGCGTCAAAATTAAAAGGTTTGTTGTTTACGGGTTCCCAAATAGCAACTGTTTTTCGGATGTCCACCCAGTCTCGGGTAATAGGGTTCATATGCTCCCGAATAAAGGTATACCGGTCAAAGGACTCGAAATCCAGGTTGTTCTTAATAAACTCCTGAGCGGTTATAATATTATTGAGAAATTGCGTGTCGAGTTTTTCATTTTTTTCTTTGACCAAAGACTGTATCCCTAATTGATAGACCTCTTTTAAGCTTTCCAAAGAAACTACAGTTTCGTTTAGGCCCAAATAGCTTACCGGCGTATCAAAGCCAACAATCCCCAAACTGATGATCCGCATCAACTGTTGATGAGTAAAAATAAAGAAGCGTTGTGGCGTTACTTCCCGATCGGTGATATTCCTTTTAAGATTACCCAGTAATCCCTTCATTGTGGAGAGCTCTTCACGGTACCTGACCTCGTTTTCTTCTCCTTCATAAATACTTTCTTCAATTTTCTGTAAACCAATAGGAAGTAATATGCGTTGAGAATCATCTGTGACCATGGGTAAGGCGGGGCCATTGGCTCGATGCCCGATAGCTGGATTAAGATAGGCACCAAAGGGTTCCGCTTTTTTGAAGGAGACCCGTAGCTTTGCAAACATCTTTTGCGTAGACTCTCCTGTCATTGGTAGCTGTTCCAAACTATCCACATAGGTCAAAGCGGAGGTCATATGCTCCAAATAATAATCCCTAAGCAATTTCCAATTGACCGTTTCTTCCTCGTTTATAACCTCTGCTATGGGTTTCCCTTGCTGTTTACAGCTTAATACAAAAAAACCAAGAATAAAGAACGATAACAACGCATTTTTCATAGCAACATCGTTTTATTGAATAAAGAAAAGACCCCTATTTCTAGGAGCCTTTCCTTTTTGATATACAATTTTTTATCTGGGAAGTCCTCTCAAAATTACAACCTGAGACCCTTGATCATCTTCACGGGGTGGGAAACTTTCCCTTATCCGAGCAGCTTCGATATCATCAGGTCTTGTACGAAGATCATGACCATCCAAGTTCAGGAAATCATCACTTTCCCAATAGTGGGGCTGAAGCGCCAAGAGGAAAGTATCAGGCACGCCTACCTTATCTGAAATATCAATTAGAGCGCCGTACTCACCGGAATCCCTTTCGAACTCCCCATTATCGGTTCCAATTCCAGCACTTCCGTCTTTGGCCAAATCCTGGCGTACCACAAACTCCATTACTACTTTGGTCGTGTTTCCATTTAAGTCACTTTGATAGATGTACGCCGTATGCCCTCTGCTAAATGAGTTAGGATCCTCTTGAATGTAGACAAAGTTTTCCGTAACGCAAATATTGTCAGGACTTTGCAAGCTAGCCAAATTACCGTCCATATTGTTAGTATCCGTGTTTCCGGAAATGATCTGGGTCATTTTACCGGTCATCGGAGAATCTTCATCCAATTCCAGTTTATATATCGTTCCCCAATCGTTGTAAGTGCCTCTTCCAGGGCCTCGTCCAGTCACAGCAAAGTATACATTTCTACCATTGGCATCAGATCCTTTTTGATAATCCACATCTTCTACCCGCATGAATTGAAAGGCATTGACGGCTATGCAAGCATTTTCCATCTCTTCCCGGGTCATGTCTGCTCCATTCTCAATTTCCACGAACTCAACCTCATACGTAGCGCCAATATACAAATCCCCTTCATTGTAGGTCACTCCTGGTTCAGCATCCATATTAATTGGGATAGTAAGATTGTCATCTTCATCCGGAGCAAATTCACCTGAATGTACTTCTTTAGCGCGAAGCACATAGATCTTACCACCGTTCAAATCTCCATCTCCATTTTCAGAGTAATACAAGGTTACCTGGCCTTCTGATCCCGAGGAATCATCGTCCCCTCCTATGATAACCGTTCTACCATTATAGGCATCACGAGGAAGCGGTACTGCATTCTCCCAATGGAATTCCCCTAAGGCATCCATACCAAAATCTGCTGTTGGAGTAGCGGGCGCATACGGATCAATGCCTTTCACATCGTAGTTGAAATTCTCAGAAGCAGAAAGATATAAATCGAATGCCCCACCATGAATATCGCGCTCCCACATAGTACCGGAACATTGACGCGCAAAGTCTGCTACCCCGGAATTCAATACGTATTCACCACTTACAGGGTTTAAATACTCATCTAAATATACCCGTACCACAGAGTAATCATCTTCACAGTTCAACATAAAAATGAAGCCATCGCTGTTAGGATCATCCAATAGCCCTGCCCCATCCGCAGCTCCGGCAATCTGGAAATTGCCAGGCAAAACATCAGAAGTACTGATTAAGGAATAAACGTCTACAAAACTGAATTGTGGCATAATGGAAACCAGGGGCTCCAGGTTGGATTTGTTTTCAAAAATCGTGCCCGCAGGCTCCTCATCACCGCCTCCACCGTCACCGATGAAATCGTCAATTTGGTCACAAGAAGTAGCCACCACAAGGCCTCCAAGTAACAACAGAGTTTTAAGTGTTCTCATTTTAGAATTTTAGGTTTAGAAAGAAATGTTAAAAAGGATTCACAACAAAAATACCTAACGGAACATCCCAACCCTGTTAATTCAGTGTAGTGTTAAAATGAAGGAAACTTCATTTTAATGTTAATACAGTTAAGCGAATGTTATTATTTAGAATTAGTCTTAATATAAGTTTATCTCACAGCAAGGGAAATTACTTATTTCTCTGATTTTCAATGCATAAAAGCATTACCCTTACTATAAAAGAATAGGATTAGTGATGTTAAAAGCTATGGGCTACTTAAGTAAAATCAATTTCCAAATCCGTAGTTGGTTTTGAAATCAAGGTGTTGTTTTATGCCATTTTTAGCTATAGAGGCATAAATGGCCTCCACAATGATCATATCACGTTTTCCCATTTCTCCCGGGGCTACATTGGGAGTATCCAACAAAATATGTTGGGCAAAATCGTCCATTTGTAGTTTCTGCTGACTTTCTTGCTTGAAATCAAGGGGGCCACCCGAAGTTCTTCCAGCCAAAGGGATATAAGTACTTGCCGGGTCCAGTTCAAACCATCCATTGGTGCAAGTAGCGAATAGCCGATTAGCGCGAACGTTATGGGATGTCATGATGTTGGCCACCGCCCCACTGGGAAATTCAAATTGGGCGGTAATGGTCTCATCGGTATCCTTAAAATATTCAGGACGTGTGCTGAACTCCTGGGCACTGACAGAAACCGGGTTTTGTCCTGTGGCATAAATAGCGCTTTGGATAGCGTACACGCCCATGTTGACCAAAGCTCCTCCCCCTGAGAGTTTCCGGTTCAAGCGCCATTGACCGGGATTGGAAGTCGATCGATATGCCGCATCAGCAGAAACATACAGGATTTCTCCGAAGGTCTTTTCCCGAACAAAACGTTTCACCTCCTGTGTGTAGGGTTCGGAATGCAGCCGGTATCCCATACCCAATTTTACTCCCGCTGCCTCACAGGCCTTAATGATCTCATCGCACTCTGCGACATTCATTGCCATCGGTTTTTCGCAGATTACATGTTTTCCTGCCCTGGCAGCTCTAATAGAGAATTCCGCATGCATGGAATTGGGTAAAACCACATAAACAATGTCAATGTCCTTATTGTCTTTGATCCCATCAAAATTGGAATAGTTGAAAATGTTTTCAGCCGGAATATTGTATTTCCTGGCCCAAACACTTTCTTTTTCGGGTGTTCCTGTTACGATCCCAGCCAAATAGCAATGCTCCGTATCCTCCAGGGCAGGGGCTAGCTGATAGGTACTGTAGCTCCCCAATCCAACAAGGGCCACTCCCAGCTTTTTCTTTTGTGTGCTACTCTTCATTGCACAGGCTAGGGGTATATGGGAAGTTAAAGCAGCGGCTCCGGCGCCTTTAGTCAACTGTTTGGTAAAACTTCTTCTGGAAATTGCTTTCATAACGGCCATCGTTTTCCCGAAAATACATAAATGGATGTGGCCTGCACGTCACTTTAAGGTTTCTTAACCAAAATCCCTATTTTTAATGAAGACTAATTTTAACTCGTAAATGAAGAAAATCACATTACTCTTTGTTGGCTTTGCCGCCATCTATTCGCTATCCGCACAGGAGCGTAAATTACCTCTTGACACTACAATTACTACACAGCATAGTGTTACCGTAAATGAAGTTAGTTTTAGCTACACTGCCATCACGGGAACACAACCTGTTTGGGATGAGATGGGCAAGCCTATTGCGTCCTTGCACTATACCTATTACACTAGAAATAATGTAAAAAACAGGGATGAACGACCTATCATGTTCTCTTTTAACGGAGGTCCGGGTTCTGGTTCGGTATGGATGCATTTAGCCTACACGGGTCCTCGGATCCTAAAGATAGATGATGAAGGCTATCCCGTACAACCCTACGGGGTAAAGCAAAATCCGTACTCGGTATTGGATGTGACAGATATTGTATACATCAATCCTGCCAATACCGGGTACTCCAGGACTATTCCGGAAACCGGTAAAGAGGTGGAACGGGATAAATTTTTTGGGATCAATGCGGATATAAAGTATCTGGCCGAATGGATGAACACTTTTGTTACGCGAAACAATCGCTGGCGCTCCCCAAAGTACATCATCGGGGAAAGCTATGGCGGCACCCGGGTTATGGGGCTTTCCCTGGCCTTGCAAAACCAGCAATGGATGTATCTCAACGGGGTTATTATGGTATCGCCGGCAGATTATAAGGTAATCCGCGTGGGAGGACCGGTTTCCAGTGCCCTTAACTTACCGTATTATACGGCATCGGCCTGGCATCACAAAGCATTGCCTTCCGAGCTACAAAACAAAGATCTGTTAGAAGTGCTACCGGAATCAGAAGAATTCACGATCAATCAACTCATTCCGGCTATTGCAAAAGGGGGATTCATTGCTACTTCAGAACGTCAGGAAATTGCAAAAAAAATGGCGTATTATTCAGGTTTACGGGAAAAAGACATCTTAGATCACAACCTGAATGTTCCAACGGCATTTTTTTGGAAAAACCTTATGAAGGAAAGAGGTGGATTTACAGTTGGACGATTGGATAGTCGTTATCGGGGCATAGACAAAATACTATTTGGGGAACGTCCGGATTACAATTCGGAAATTACCTCCTGGTTACACAGCTTTACACCAGCTATAAACTATTATTTGCAAGAGGAACTTGGCTTTAAAACGGATATTAAGTACAATATGTTCGGGCCTGTGCGTCCCTGGAACAATGAAGATGATGATACCCGGGACAACCTACGCCAGGCCATGGCCCAGAACCCTTATTTAAATGTACTGATCCAATCCGGATATTACGATGGGGCTACCACCTATTTTAATGCTAAATATACGATGTGGCAAATAGACCCCAGTGGAAGAATGAAAGACCGCTTTGAATTTCAAGGCTATCGCTCCGGCCATATGATGTATCTGCGTCGTGAGGATCTGAAGAAAGCCAATGATGATCTGCGCAACTTTATTCAAAGGACTACAACGAAAGGAGAATCCGCTAAATATTAATATAATGAAAACAATAGTACTTGCAATTTCAGCCGTTTTCTTCCTGGGAATTAGCATGGCCCAGGAAATCCCTCCAAAAGATTGGCAAATAAAAACAGCCTTGATGGCTGTTCCGGAAGATTACCGGGAAGCCGCCAAAGTCTATGGATACGATGCTGACGGAAAATTTACGACCCTAAAAGAGGGTACTAATGATTATATCGCGCTCGCAGATGATCCCAGTAACGAAAAGTTCTCAACCGCTGCATATCATAAGGATTTGGACCCGTTTATGGCACGTGGCAGGGAGTTGAAGGCCCAGGGAAAGGAATTCCAGGAAATCTTTGACATCCGGGAAGCTGAAGTAAAGTCCGGAAAACTTAAAATGCCGGATAAATCGACTTTGTGCGTTTTCACCGGGATCGTCAATAGCGATACCGGAGAAATTGAAAACCCATACGTTCGCTATGTCTTTTACCTCCCCTTCGCTACTGGCGAATCTACGGGCCTCCCAACTACCCCTACTCCACCCGGGCATGCGTGGCTGATGGATCCAGGAACGCACCGCGCACATATCATGATAACCCCTCCAAAGACCAATGAGAAAAATTAGTGTTCTTTTCGTTATGCTGTCCTTGCTGTTTTCTAGTAAAAAGGCCTATTCTCAGGATTGGCCTAATCTTTTAAAGTACCAGGAGGCCAATGCAGCGCTTCAATCCCAGGGATCTACTGAGCAAAGAGTAGTGTTTATGGGAAATTCTATCACGGAAGGATGGGCAACAACCAACCCTTCATTTTTTGCTAATCCAGCCTATATCAACAGGGGAATAGGGGGCCAAACCACTCCCCAAATGTTGCTCAGGTTCAGGCAAGATGTTATTGATTTGCAGCCCAAGATCGTTGTTCTTTTAGCGGGTACCAATGACATTGCCGGGAATACGGGTCCGATGCGTCTGGAGCAAATACGCGATAACATTTTATCGATGGTGGAATTAGCAAAAATCAATAACATCCTTCCGATTGTTTGTTCGGTACTACCGGCCTATGACTATCCCTGGAGACCCGGGAAAGCTCCCAATGTGAAGATCCCTAAGCTCAATGCGCTGCTTATGTCCGCAGCTTCGGAACAAAATGTGCCCTATTTGGACTACTACTCCGCTATGGCCGACGAAAGGAATGGATTACCAGCGGCGTATACTACGGATGAAGTTCACCTTACCAAGGAAGGATATGCCGTCATGGAAAAGTTGGTGACAGCTGCCTTGGCGGAAGCCTTAGAAGCAACGTCTGAATGAAAAAGCTCTTCAAACCGGCTTGCCTTTTACTCTACTTACTCACCGTAATGGTCTTTTTTTTGATAGGATTGTTATATGCTAATTGGATTGAAGCCGGAAAGAATCAAGGCCTGGCCGCTGCGGCTATCGTTTTAGGCTATGGTGTTATTTTTTCGATGATTGCGTTAATCCTATCTTTTTTTGCCGCGTATCGTCTAAAACACAAGACTATCATCAGGATCAATCTTATTCTTAGCATCTTCGCTTTAGCCGGGGTTTTGTTGATATTCTTTAAGGTCAATGAACGAAACATGCAGCGTGAGAAAGCAACTGAACCTTCTGAAGATTTAAAGTCTACAAAACCAGTAGAAAGTACCCGTTTACTGGCCATTGCCGACTTTTCGCAACAAGAGGAAGGTTTACCATCAAATGATTTAGGGCTAGGCTTTTTTACACCCACCTTTTTCGAACATCCCGTGCTCTACTTTTACGGGAATCCTAATTTGGAGAAATCTGTGGATGACCATTTCCCTACGGACAGTATTGTTTTTGAAAAAAGAGAGATCGGAGGGTTTAAGATTGCCCGGGCACCATCATGGTTATTGCCCGAACATCTAAAATTGGATTATGATATCCTTTACTTCAGAATACATGGGTTGGGAACTAATCTTGCAGAAGTAGTGGTAAACTCAGCCAATGGAAACACCCGCTATATTGATCTGCGGCAAGGGAAGATCCTTTTATGGCCGGAGTTTTTATTGTCCGTAAGTACCGTGGCTTTCGTTCCTAATTCCTTTCAGCAAATTAAGATCAAACCCCTGGAACATGCCAGTACTGTTGAAAGTAACTTTTCCTTTATGCAACCTGTTTTAATCAAAGAGGAATGGTTACTCGTGCGATTATTGGATTCAAATTTTAAGGCAACCGGCAAGGGTTGGATTAGATGGCGGAAAGAAGGTCATCTGTTGATTTCATATTCACTTTTGAGTTAGTATCCCCTTGGTAAGTATCCTAATCCCTTTTAGAAATACAGAACAATTCTTACCGGAATGTTTCGACTCCATTTTGGTACAAACTTATGAGGATTGGGAGCTGATAGCTGTAAATGATCATTCTACGGATAAAAGCAAGGAAGTAGTCCATGGCTACAGTCAAAAAGATAGTAGGATCAGCGTTTATGAAAACAACGGTCAAGGCATAATTCCGGCCTTGCGAACAGCCTATGGAAATGCTTCAGGAAGCTTTATAACCCGAATGGATTCAGACGATATTATGTCCCCAGACCGGTTGCAAGAAATGGTTACTGCCTTGCGCAATTCAGGAAAGGGGCATGTTGCGGTAGGTCAGGTCCGTTATTTTTCGAAGCAAGGCATTAGCGATGGATATGCCAAATATGAAGAATGGCTCAATCTACTTACTGCCCGTGGAACTAATTTTACGGAGATTTATAAAGAATGTGTAATTCCCTCCCCGTGTTGGATGGTGTATCGGGAAGACCTTGAAAAATGTGATGCCTTTCGGCCGGAACGGTATCCCGAGGATTATGACCTTACGTTCCGCTTTTATGAAAAGCAGTTCCGAATTATTCCTTGTGATACGGTATTGCATCTCTGGAGGGATTATCCCGAAAGAACTTCACGCAATCATCACCATTATGCCCAGAATTATTTTTTAGATATCAAATTGCATTATTTTCTAAAACTGGACTATGCTACCGGTAGGCCCCTGGTACTATGGGGTGCCGGTTTTAAAGGAAAAACTATTGCAAAACACCTTGTAAACAAAAAGTTGGATTTTTACTGGTTATGCGATAATCCCAACAAAATTGGTAAAAAAATTTATGGAAAAGTATTGCTTCATTTTTCAATACTAAAAACCTTGGAGCAGCCACAGAGTATCATTACGGTTGCTAATAACCAATCCCAGGAAGAAATTCGTACTTTTTTGGATCGTAGTGACCAAATAGCGATGCGCGATTACTTTTTCTTCTGTTAGACGCACAGTCACTGGTGGGACAATTACAAAACCCTTAACAATAGTGGTATTATCCACACGCCGACAAAACCGTATCTTTGAAAATTAAAAGCTTGGAATGCAGTTTAAACATCCCGAATTACTCTGGGCGCTTTTTCTCCTCCTCATTCCCATAATCATCCACTTATTTCAATTAAGACGATTTAAAAAAACGCCATTCACTAATGTAGCTATGCTGCAAAAAGTAGTGTCGGAGTCAAGGAAAAGCAACACCTTAAAAAAATGGTTACTGTTGCTATGCCGATTGTCACTTCTAGCCGCATTGGTACTGGCGTTTGCACAACCTTTCTATGCTAAACCCGGAGCGTTGACAACAAAAGAAACCGTTATCTATCTGGATAATTCTTTCAGCATGGGAGCCCAGGCTAACGGCCTTACCCTCATGGAAAAAGCGGTACAGGACCTTATACAAGTTATCCCTAAAGATTTGGAGTTCAGTCTATTTACCAACGGTCAAACGTTCAGCAAGGTAACACTGGACGAAATACAAAATGATTTGTTGTCCATTCCCTCTACGGCCGTGCAATTGACTTCAGCCCAGGTTATGCTAAAAGCCAATACATTGTTTTCAGACGCAAGCACCAGTGAAAAACATTTAGTATTCATCTCAGATTTACAACAACGACTTTTTACTGAAAACAATCCTGTTACCTCCGCAAATCTTCACCTGATTCATTTGTTCCCTGAAAACAGTAACAATATAGCTATTGACTCCGTGTATATTGCTCCGAACAGTGATGATCAAATTCCCCTGAACGTCGTGGTTTCCGGTTTGAAAAATGATCAAACCGTACCCATTTCATTGTTTAATAAGGGAAAACTTATCGCCAAAACCGCAGTGAAAGGAACAGGTCTGCCCCAAAGTAACAGCGTGTTGTCGCTTCAGCGCGATGAACCCATTCAGGGTCGATTAGTTATTGAAGATCCTGTTTTGGATTTTGACAATCATTTTTATTTCTGTATTGATCAACGCGCTAAACCAAAGATCCTGGCGATTTCAGAAACTGATGTTGACTTTTTAACGCGGATTTTCAATGATGAGGAGTTTGAATTTCAGAATTATGAAACCAAAACATTGAAATACAGCGAACTGGAATCTCAAAACACTATTATTCTAAATGGACTTCCCACAATTCCTGCCGGCCTATCAAATACCCTAAGATCGTTTTGGAACGCCGGAGGGTCCCTGATAGTCATTCCACCCAGTGAAAATTTTGATCTGGGTTCGTATAACGCCCTTTTTCAAGGTATGATCGCCCTGCAATTCGACGAAATTATCCCTTTTGAACAACGTATCACGGCAATTGCGTTCCAACATCCATTATATACCGGTGTATTTCAATCTGAAGTACAGAATTTTGATTATCCAAAAGCCAATAGTTCCGTCAAAGTGACCTCCAATAGTTCCCAAATACTGTCTTTTTCTTCCGGAACGCCTTTTCTAACCGGGCAAAACAACATTTTTGTTTTTACGGCTTCGCTGGCAAAAGAGAATTCCGATTTCATAAATTCTCCCTTAGTGGTCCCGACATTCTATAATATCGGAGACAACAGCCTGAAGAATTCTGAACTCTACCTCACCCTGGGAAACGAAGGAAAAGTGGATATTCCCTATACCCTGAAGAAGGACAACATATTAAAACTCACGAAATCGGATTACGAGTTTATTCCACTGCAACAGTCTTTTTCTAACAAAATCAGTCTCAATTTTGAAGAACCCCCAAATTCCGAAGGGGTTTACGCTGTTATGGATGGCAACGACACCCTACGAAACCTGAGTTTTAATTTCCCCAGAAACGAAAGTGCATTGCTCTATAATACTCCGGAATCTCTGAATCCTAAAACTGTAAATAGTGATATCTCCGCTTTTTTTGCAGATCTCCAGGAAGATAGCGCTATTACTCCGTATTGGAAATGGTTTGTTATTTTAGCGTTGCTTTTTGCGATGTTGGAATTGCTGATACAAAAACTGCTTTAATGAATGTACTCTTGAAATCTGCTGTGATTGTTGATGCCAGCAATCCTGATCTCCACCTGCAACAAAAAGACATCTATATTAAGGACGGCAAATTTGAGGCGATTGAAAACACGCTGAAAGTTCCAAAATCTACCCAGATCCTTGAACTCCCTAACCTTCACGTTTCTTTGGGCTGGTTTGACACCGGGGTAGCATTTGGAGAACCGGGTTTTGAAGAAAGGGAGACACTCTCTAACGGCCTGCAAGTGGCTGGCTTAAGTGGATTTACGGGTATTGTACTAAACCCAAATACCCATCCTGCTCCAGATAGCAGTTCTGACATTGTATTTTTAAAAGAACGAAGCGAAAAAGCCGGAACCGATCTTTACCCTCTTGGAAATCTTACTAAAGGAGGGAAAGGGGAAAAACTAGCTGAATTGTTCGATATGCACAAGGTTGGAGCGGTTGGTTTTTATGATTTCCAGGCTCCGGTTTCCAATGCCAATCTATTGAAAATAGCCCTGTTATACGCTCAAGGATTTGATGGCCTTGTTTTTTCATTTCCATTGGAAAAGGCTATTCGGGGAATGGGTGTTGCCCATGAAGGAGAAATCACTACACGATTGGGTTTAAAAGGCATTCCCGCGCTTGCGGAAGAACTTCAAATTGCGAGGGATCTTTATATTTTGGAATATACCGGTGGAAAACTCCATATCCCCACAATTTCTACAGCCGGAGCGGTAAAACTGATTGCTGATGCTAAAAAGAAAGGATTGGACGTAAGTTGCAGTACCGCAATACATCATCTGTTACTTTCCGATACCCTGCTGGAAGGCTATGATACGAACTACAAGGTGATGCCACCTTTACGGACAAAAAAGGACCAACGTGCCTTGCATAAGGCAGTCCTTAACGGAACTATAGATTTTGTTACCTCGGACCATACGCCTCTGGATATAGAGGAAAAACGATTGGAATTTGATAATGCCAGCTTTGGGACACTAGGGTTGGAAAGCGCTTTTGGGGCAGTAAACCTCCTTTTCGGGATGGAGGATGCCGTTGCTATTTTTACCCGTGGTCGTGATCGATTTGGAGTACCAAGTCCGAAAATTCAAATGGGCATATCCGCTAACCTTACATTGTTTAATCCTGAAGAAGCGTTCGTTTTTGAGCAAGAGCTCCTTCGCTCTACCTCCAAAAATTCTGCCTTCCTGGGACAAACACTGAAGGGAAGTGTCTACGGGACCATTAACAACAATCAGCTTAACCTTGCGTCGGAATGAATGAAACGACGAAACAGGGAAGAACAACCGCCATTATAGCCTATTTAACCATTGTAGGTTGCCTGATCGCCATCACCATGAATCTGGAGCCAAAAAATTCGTACGCCAGATTCCATATTCGACAGGCTTTTGGTATCCACCTTTTTTTTCATGCCCTGGCCATAGTACTTACGTTTTTACAAATTAGTTTCGTCTCTTTGCTCCTTTACCTCCTCTACCTATTGCTTTGGGGTTTTGGCTGTATTAACGCTATCAATGGAAAGACCGTTCCTGTGCCTGTTTTAGGGAATTACTTCCAAAAATGGTTTACTTTTATCCGGTAATGTATCAGGTGTTCTGTTTTGCATAAGGCATAAGCACTTGACGATGAAACGGAATAACCCAATTCTTAAACCCCAAAAAAATGACCCCCGCCCCATTATCCCTGGAACATTTGATCCGTCCAAATAGCGTTCCTTCTGAGAAAATACCATCCGTATTTATGTTGCATGGCTATGGAAGTAATGAAGAAGATCTGTTTTCTTTTGCCTCCGAACTTCCTGAAGAACTTTTTGTCCTTTCCCTAAGGGCACCCTATCCTTTGGAACCTTTTGGCCATGCCTGGTACGCAATTAATTTTGAGGCCGCTTATGGGAAATGGAGTGATGATGCACAGGCCATTGCCTCCAGGGAGAAAATTATCAAGTTTTTAGCGGAAGCTTGCCAGGCATACCAATTAGATAGCGACAATATTACCCTCCTGGGCTTTAGTCAAGGTACGGTTTTAAGCTATGCCGTTGCGCTTTCCTATCCCGAAAAAATAAAACGAGCAATCGCCCTTAGCGGTTATATTAATGAAGCAGTCTTGACCGAGGACTATGCCACCAAGGATCACTCCGGACTTGATTTCTACTGCTCTCACGGGCAGGTAGATCAGGTAATTCCGCTGGAATGGGCACAAAGAGCCCCCGATTTTTTGAAACGCTTAGGGATTTCCTACACCTTTGAGGAATATCCGGTGGGCCATGGCGTAGCCCCTCAAAATTTTTATGCGTTTAAAAAATGGTTGGAGGATCGCATTTAGTTACTTCGAGTATACAACAGATGGTCCACTAATGTAAAATCTACACTTAAGTTGTCTTTTAATTCGTATTTGATTACCAAATCCCCCCAGTATTTGCCATCCGAAAAGTCCGCCAGGATCCATCGATGATTTAACACCTTTATTTTATTGATCTTAAAGCTGCTTTCCATTCCCTCATAGGGAATAAGAGGGTTATCTCCCCTGCCTTCGTTGGTTTCCAGTAATTTGTCTTCAATATAACGTGTCGGATTATCCAGGTTTAAATGATCGTAATAGGCCAGGGCGTCGTCATTGTTTTCAAGAGAGAAATACTGCATATCCAACACCCGTAATTGCATTTTTTGCAATGAGTCCTGAAGTTGTTCATTCTCATTTTCTAATTTTTCTATCTTTTCAGCGCTTGTGGTAGCGGTTTTGTTTCCTTTCATTATAAAGAATAGCGCGATCAAGGCCGCAAAAACAAAGAGATAGAGAAAAATATTTCGTCTCATGATACCGTTATTTTGAGATTGTCATACGCCAGGAAGACATTAGGGGGTAATCCTTTTTGTACCTCCGCATGAAAACCTAACAGATGACTAATATGAGTAAAGTAGGTGCGTTCTGCCCCCACTTGTGCTGCAAAATCCAACGCTTCGTCTAAATTGAAATGAGAGTAATGTGGTTCTAAACGCAACGCATTCACGACCAGGACCTTCAAGTTTTTCAACTTTTCAATTTCGGATTTTTCCATCCGCTTGACGTCCGTTAAATAGGCAAAGTCGTGCATCCGAAAACCAAGAATAGGCAGTCGATTATGGTACGCCTCAATGGGAATAACTTCCAAACCGTTTATAGTAAATGGGGTATCCTTATCGATCAGGTGTACCTGCACTGCCGGAGCCCCGGGATAACGATCTTCATCCGCAAAAATGTAATCAAAACGTCGCTTTAAAGAGTATACCACACGTTCCATAGCATAGATCGGGATATCACCTTGTCTGAAGAAAAACGGCCGAATATCATCTATTCCGGCGGTATGATCAGCATGTTCATGTGTAAAAAGGATACCATCCAACCTTGGGATGGGATGGGATAACATCTGTTGTCTAAAATCCGGGCCGCAGTCAATGACATAGTTATATCCGTTCCAGGAAATAAGAACAGCAACCCTGAGTCGCTTGTCTTTTGGGTCGGTACTTAAACAAACTGGATGATTACTGCCAATAATCGGAATTCCCTGCGAGGTTCCTGTACCTAAAAAAGTGACTATAAGCCCTTGTCTCATTAAAATCAAAATTATAATATAATTGTTTAAATAGGTTTACCCTTCTTCTTAACTTTGTTAGTGACAAAACATATATTATGTCCACGGATAGAAGTATGGAAAACGGTTTTGAAAACATTCCCTCCATCAAAGCCAAAACCCTAAGAATAAATTTAAACCGCGATATCTACGGTACTTTTGCAGAAATTGGAGCAGGACAGGAAACCGCAAGGCACTTTTTTAGAGCAGGTGGTGCCTCCGGTACCATAGCCAAGGCCATGAGTGCTTATGACAAGGCGTTTAGTGATGCTATTTACGGTGTTGAAAATGACGGACGCTATGTTACACAGTCCAGGCTTAGAAAGATGTTAAGTCATGAAATGCGGCTGGTTCAGGAGCGAATTGACCGTAAAGAGAATCCTAATTATCGTTTTTTTGCTTATGCCAATACTGTAGCTACGATTGACTTTTCCAAACGCTATAAAGGCCATGGTTGGGTAGGGCTTCGTTTTCAATTAGAGCCCAACCAAAAAGAACCCAACGACATCATCCTTCATATCCGTTTCAAACAAAACGAGGCGCGATTGCAACAGGAGACTTTAGGCATCTTGGGCGTAAATCTTATCTATGGCGCTTACTTCAAACATGACAAGCCCAAAAAACTCCTTAAATACCTATACGATCATATCGATAAGGATACCATAGAAATTGATATGATCAATTTCCACGGACCAGGATTTAAGGGCGTAGATAACCGGTTGATGAGTTTGCAATTGATCCGGAACGATATGACAGACGCAGTAATGTTTGGCCCGGACGGTCATAACCTATTACCAGCTTCTGTACTTTATAAGAAGAATATTTTGGCGTTACGCGGTAGTTTTCGGCCGGTGACCAAGGTAAATATGGACATGTTTGAGAAGTCCTATGATATTTTTATTCGGGAACAAACCGTAGATTACGACAATACGATAATCATCTTTGAAATAACCTTATCCAATCTTAGAGCTTCCGGTGAAATTGATGAGCGAGATTTTTTGGATCGAGCCGAGTTACTTGCTTCCTTAGGTCATATGGTGATGATTTCCAAATTCCAGGAGTATTATAAGCTGGTAGAGTACTTTAACAATTATACCAAAGCGAGGATTGGATTGACCATGGGTGTCAATAATCTTGTGGATGTATTTGATGAAAAATACTATCGCCATTTAAGTGGGGGCATACTTGAAGCCTTTGGAAAACTATTCTTTAAGGACTTGAAGGTGTATTTATACCCTATGAAAGATCCGGAAACCGGTCGGATACTGACCAGCAACAATGTGAAAGTGCACCCTCGCATGAAGGAATTGTACAAATTCTTTAAGTACAATGGTAAGGTGATGGATATTATCGATTATGACCCTGACATTATGGACATATTCTCCAGGGATGTATTTCGAAAGATTACCAATGGTGAAGAGGGCTGGGAGGAAATGCTTCCCGAGGGAATTGCAGAGATGATAAAGGAGAAAAACCTCTTTGTTCGTAAAGAAGTCCCTCAAGAGGAAGAAGTAAAAGAGGATTAAAGCAAAACTAGAAGAGTAAGCGCCATCTGGAAATGGGAATCCCAAACCTCCGAATGGCGCAAATTTATAGCCACTCCAATTATTTATACCTCCAGGATTTGTGCTGCATGATCTTTTGTCTTTACTTTCTGAATGACGTGATCAATGACCCCCTCTTCATTAATTAAGAATGTTGTACGGTGCAAGCCGTCATATTCTTTTCCCATAAACTTTTTTGGACCCCAAACACCAAATGCTTCTATTACCGTATGGTCTTCGTCTGCTAATAATGGAAACGGAAATTCGAATTTATTTCTAAAATTGGCCTGTTTTTTTTGAGAGTCTTCACTTACTCCAAGCAATTCATAGCCTTGAGACTGTAAGGCTGCGTAGTTATCCCTTAAGTTACAGGCTTCTGCTGTGCATCCAGGAGTGTTTGCTCTTGGGTAAAAGAAGACAATCAACTTCTTTCCGAGGTAATCGGACAAGGAAATGGTGTTCCCATCTTGGTCTTTTGCTGAAAAATCAGGTACTTTATCGCCAGCTTTTAAAGTATTCATGTTGTTATTTTTGTTTAATTATTTTTATTCAAAACTAAACAAATATGTTCAAAAACGAGAAGGTAAATTTTGTTATTCAAACGTTAAATGGGCTTTACCCAAAAATTCCAGTTCCCCTGGATCATAAAGACCCCTATACCCTTTTGATCGCGGTATTACTCTCTGCCCAGAGCACAGATGTGCGGGTGAACCAAATTACGCCTTTGTTGTTCGAACGGGCTGATAACCCTTTTGACATGGTGAAGCTTACTGTAGATGAAATCCGGGAAATCATAAAGCCAGTGGGGCTGTCACCTATGAAGTCAAAAGGAATTCACGGACTTTCGCATATCCTAATAGAAAAATATCAGGGGAAAGTACCCCGGGAAATAGAACTTTTAGAAGAGTTGCCTGCTGTGGGGCATAAAACGGCGAGTGTTGTGGTTTCACAAGCTTTTGGTATCCCGGCCTTCCCCGTAGACACGCATATACATCGCTTGATGTATCGCTGGGGGTTATCTAATGGAAAAAACGTGGTGCAAACCGAACGGGACGCGAAACGATTATTTCCCAGAGAACTTTGGAACAGCTTGCACCTTCAGATCATTTGGTATGGCAGGGAATATTCGCCCGCAAGGGGATGGGACCTGGAAAAAGACGTGATTACCAAGACCATTGGACGTAAAAGTGTCTTGAAGGACTACTTTAAAAACAAAAAAACCGCTAAAAAAGCGGTTTCTTAACAGTTCTTCGCACGAATTAATTTAAAGTGCGTTCAAATTTCAGATTCTTGTACGTTGCCACTTCGTAAGACTTGGAAAAGGCCAATAAAAAGGAAATGGTTTCCGGCCTTGCCTTGGCTATCTTACACGTTTTTGGGGCTTCAGAGTAAACTTCTTCCATATTCTAGCGTTTAAAATCAATATAAAAACGCCAGTATATTGGATTTATTGCACGGTTCGACCTAGTGCAGATTAATTCGTTAAAACGATATTATTGCGCTGTACTATCTTTCTGAGGTTAATTAAGGCATACCGCATGCGTCCCAAAGCCGTATTGATACTTACCCCGGTGTTTTCCGCGATCTCCTTGAAGCTCATGTCCTTGTAAATTCGCATGATCAGGACCTCTCGTTGGTCATCCGGTAATTCCTCGATCAGCACTGAAAGATCACTATCTATTTGATTTTTGATCATCTGCTTCTCAGCATTCAATTTTTCGTCCCTGATTACAGAAAAGATATTGAAGTCTTCGCTTCCCTCAAACTTGGGCATGCGTTTGTTTTTTCTGAAATGATCTATGATCAGGTTGTGTGCAATTCGCATTACCCAGGGTAAAAACTTTCCCTCCTCGCTATACGAACCGCGTTTTAGTGTTTTAATCACTTTTATAAAGGTATCCTGAAAGATATCTTCCGTGATATCCCTATCAAGGACCTTAGAGTAGATAAAACTTGTGATTTTTTGATTGTGGCGGTTGATTAAAACTTCAAGGGCTTTTTCATCACCACCTACGTAGCTCTTGACCAATACCGAATCGTCGATTTGCAGTTCCATACAAATTACTTTTTTGGTTTAAACAGTATCCCTCCCAAAGCTGAGATGATACAGAGTTATTAGTTTAATAGTAAAAAAGTAATTATCGCTGTATAGGCCTATCAGTTTTTAATTACAAATCAAAGATAGAAAATAAGACTCCCTGTGTAAAAACTTATGTTGTGATCTACAAGATTTTAGATGTCAACCCCCGCAATATAGACATTAAGGCCAGTGAATCGTATCTTTGACCAAATTTTTTCGACGAATGACATCACTTCTAGATGTAGACCCCAAGAAAAATATCATCATAAAAGGTGCCAAACTTCACAATCTAAAGAATATAGATGTTGTTATCCCCAGAAATAAACTGGTGGTCATAACCGGGTTATCCGGGTCTGGCAAGTCATCCCTGGCGTTCGATACCTTATATGCAGAAGGGCAACGTCGTTATGTGGAGAGTCTCTCTTCTTATGCACGGCAGTTTATGGGGAAATTGGACAAACCCAAAGTGGATTATATTAAAGGTATAGCTCCTGCTATTGCTATTGAGCAGAAAGTAAACTCTACCAACCCCCGTTCTACAGTAGGTACCACAACAGAGATCTATGATTATTTAAAACTGTTGTACGCAAGGATCGGTAAAACCATTTCTCCTGTTTCAGGGAAAGTGGTTAAAAAACATACCGTAACTGACGTGGTCACCCATGTCAAATCTTTTGAAGAAGGTGCCAAACTATTGTTACTGGCTCCAATAACAATTAAGGAAGAGCGAGATTCTTTAAAATCCCTACAACTATTTTCCAAACAGGGATACGCCCGAATCAAATACCAGGGCCAGGTGATCCGCATTGATCAAGTCCCTAAGGATATTGGAAAACAGTTCGATTTGGTCGTGGATCGTATTGTGGTTAAAAAAGAAGATGAGGACTTTTTGAACAGATTGGGCAATGCTATTGATAATGCCTTTTTTGAAGGAAAAGGGCAATGTGTTGTGGAGGAAGTGGACACAGGCGCCACTGCGGAGTTCAGCAATTTGTTTGAATTGGACGGCATGAAGTTCCTGGAACCCAACGTACATCTTTTTAGCTTCAACAATCCCTATGGGGCATGTCCCAAATGTGAAGGGTATGGGGACGTTATCGGTATTGACCCGGATCTGGTGATCCCTAATACAGCCTTATCCATTTATGAGAACGCCGTTTTTCCCTGGCGGGGCGAGAGCATGTCCTGGTATCGCGACCAATTGGTTAACAGCGCCTATAAATTCGATTTCCCGATTCACAAACCCTGGTTTGAGCTGTCCGAGGAACAGCAACAACTGGTCTGGGAAGGCAATTCCCATTTTATCGGTATTCACAAGTTCTTTGCCCAACTGGAAGAGAAAAGTTATAAGATACAGAACCGGGTAATGCTATCCCGGTATCGCGGAAAAACCAAATGCCCCGTTTGTAATGGCAAACGGCTGCGGAAGGAAGCGAACTACGTGCAAATTCAAGGGAAATCCATTTCGGACCTTGTTGATCAGCCCATCAAAAATTTGATAGTATTCTTTGCGGAACTTCAGCTCTCAGCGCACGATGGTAAAATTGCCCAACGGCTGTTAAAAGAGATCACTACACGTCTGGATTTCCTAGATAAGGTAGGCCTTAACTATTTAACACTTAACCGCAAATCCAACACGCTCTCCGGTGGGGAGAGTCAACGCATTAATCTGGCCACCAGTTTGGGGAGCAGCCTGGTCGGATCGATGTACATTCTAGATGAACCCAGTATTGGCTTACACCCAAAAGACACGGAAAACCTCATCGCTGTATTACAATCTTTACGCGATTTGGGAAATACGGTCATTGTAGTGGAACATGACGAAGACATTATGCGCGCTGCCGACGAAATTATCGATATTGGTCCGGAAGCCGGTACTTTAGGGGGCAAGGTTGTCGCCACGGGTACTTTTGAGGAGATCCTGTCCAAAAACACCTTAACTGCCGGGTATTTAAATGGCGATCTGGAGATAACCGTCCCCAAACAACGCCGGAATTCCAAAAACTATATACAAATCAAAGGAGCACGGGAAAACAACTTAAAAAATATTGATGCTACCTTCCCGCTTAATATGCTCACCGTGGTAACTGGTGTCTCCGGTAGCGGTAAAAGTACCCTGGTGAAAAAGATCCTCTACCCCGCCATCTTAAAAGAAGTGGGTGGTTATGGTGAAAAAGCAGGGCAGTTTACGAAACTGGAAGGGAAGTATGCCCAATTGAAACACGTGGAGTTTGTAGATCAAAATCCTATTGGTCGCTCTTCCCGCTCTAACCCGGTTACCTACATTAAGGCATATGATGACATACGGGCGCTATTTGCCGCACAAAAGTTGAGCAAAATACGAGGCTACCAGGCCAAACATTTTTCCTTTAATGTGGACGGTGGACGTTGCGAGAAATGCAAAGGTGAAGGGGTGATTACGGTGGAAATGCAGTTCATGGCCGATGTACATCTGGTGTGCGATGTATGTGACGGCAAGCGTTTTAAAAAGGAGGTACTGGAAGTGCAGTTTGAAGGGAAAAACATTAATGATATCCTTAACCTCACTATCGATGATGCCATCACGCATTTTGAACAACACCAACAAACGAAGATCGTACAGAAACTAAAACCCTTGCAGGATGTAGGTCTGGGCTATGTTACCCTAGGGCAGAGCTCCTCTACCCTATCCGGTGGTGAGGCACAACGGATAAAGCTGGCCTCCTTCCTGGTAAAAGGTACCACTAAGGAAAAAGCGCTGTTCATTTTTGATGAACCCACTACGGGACTCCATTTTCACGATATCAAAAAGTTACTAAAATCCTTTGAGGCCTTGCTGGACAGAGGACATTCTATTGTAGTGATCGAACACAATATAGAGCTCATTAAATATGCAGACTATATTATTGACCTCGGTCCGGAGGGAGGTGAAAACGGGGGACAATTATTAGCAGAAGGCACCCCGGAAGAAGTGGTACAAAATAAGGGATCCTTTACAGCGCAGTATTTGAAGGAAAAGCTATAAAAAAGATAGTTTTCTTACGCTACTTTGCAGTCGGTTCGAAATGACATTACCCAACTATTTGTCATTCCGTCCCAATAGCTATCGAGAGACGATTGAGTAATCAATTTGTCATTCCTGCGTGTCCCCTGAGCGGAGTCGAAGGGAAAGCAGGAATCCAATTCTTTGATTGTAGCAGATTCCGCAATGCATGCGGAATGACAATTTAATTCTTTTTAATTTACTCATTTACAACACTTTAAAATAATATTTTTTTTTGGCACGCTGTTTGATTCTACTTGTGTGGGATGTAAATAGTTGCTCCCGGAACCTAAAATTCAACAGTTATGAAAAAGTTTGTACTCTTATTGGCAGCAGTAATATTCGGAGCTACGAGTATACAAGCTGCAACGCTAAACAGCGAGACTGTTATGACTACGTTTCGCTATGGCAACTCATTTATTTTTAACGAAAGCGGTATTACGTTTTCTGTATATCCCGATGGTGAATTTGATTTCTTTATCGACAACCGGGTAAATGTTGGGGTTGGCGCTCAGGTCGGGAATGTTGGAATTACGTTTAACTCCGGATGGGATTATAACCCTTTTGTACAGTACGATGATTTTGGTGCCGTAATCCAGGTAGAAAACGTGCCTATATTTTATGATTATTACGGTCGCGTTTCCCAGATTGGTGGTGTAGACATTTGGTATAGAAACGGATTTGTGCGCCGTGTAGGTGGTTTGAACGTCTTTTGGAATGGTGGTGTTTTTAGTCATACCACAGGATTCATCAACATCTATAACCGAGGGTATGTATTCCGACCATGGCACAGATGGTTTATACGACCTGCAGTAGGATTCTGTAACGTATGGACTACTCCCTATAGAAGGTTCTACCATCCGATCCGGTATACCTGGTTCAGGCCTTACCGACACAATGTTCGAAGGGCGTATGCTCAGATAGGTCGTGAGTATCGATTTAACAGGACCCGAAGGGCGAATATTTATAGAAACGACAGACGTGTGGCCGTGCGGGAATTTAGCGGTAGAAGTAATCAATCGTATGCCCGAAGAGGAAATAATGCCGCAGTACAACGCAATGTAGGACGCTCGAACCGTGACGTGCGAAGAAATAACAATAGAGCTGTTACACAACGGAGTAACAGAAGTACACAAAATGAAGTACGCAGAAACAGTGCGGTACGGAGAAATAATGCAAATACCGTTACGCAACGTAGTAATAGAAACAGACAGGGTGACGTACAACGAAACAGTTCAGTACGAAGAAATAATGCAAACGCTGTTACGCAACGTAGTAATAGAAACAGACAAGGTGATGTACAACGGAACACTTCGGTACGTAGAAATAGTACGGTAAGCAGGTCTAACAACAGGACCACAGTAAACCAACGTACTGTAACCCGTAGTCCGGAAAAGCGGACGGTTACCAAGCGAAGTACTACTAATGCGAAACCTAAGCGTAGCGTAGCACAGAACAGAAGCAGGAGTAGCAGTGTAAAACGAAGTGCTCCTCAAAAAAGGACGGTAACGCGAAGTACAACAACAAAACGAAGTACTTCTGGAACAAAGAGAAATTCAAGAAGTAGCAGCACTAGAAGTGCTCGAAGATTGTAAATGATAGTTTTTAGGTTGGTTAGTTGTTTGGCCCCGTGGTAAGCGTCCTGCTTACCGCGGGGTTTTTCGTTTCAGTACTCTGGCTATTACCCCGGAGACATCTTCCGAAATATCAAAGCGATATAGAATGCCCAGATACATTAGTACCATGACACTCGATTTGAGTATAATATTGAAGATCGGATGAAACGGAAAACGCAGTTGCCAAAAAAGGAATCCCATTAATAGTAAAGTGGCCAGTATTTTAAATGTACCCTTTGCAAAAGGCAACAATCCAAATTTTACTTTCACCACTACCATTTTGATACAGTTAAAAAGGAATATCGCAATGAAACTGGCGAGTGCTGCACCTTCAATACCCAAGAGCGGGATCAACCAGATGTTTAGTAAAATCGTGGTCAAGGCCAAGAGCATGCCGAGCAACAGAATGGTTTTGTAATATTTTGAGTTGTACAGTATAGAGTTGATATTTCCCAATAATGAATCAAACACTTTTGCCAGGCCGATCAAAACAACAACAATAAAACCTTCGCGATAGGGTTCCGGAAGCAACTGGAATACGTCGTCCAAATTCAGAACAATCAGTAAAAAAAGGATACCTGAAGCAACGAAAAGGGTAAGTGATGTTTTTTTGTAGAGCCGCTCCAGTTCAAAAATGTTACCCTTGTTCAACAGTTCTGCGGTCAATGGGTAGGTGATCTGGTGCATGGCACGCGACGGGACAATAATTACTGTTGCGATATAAACCCCTACCCCGTAAAAGGCAACATTTTCCAAAGCGATGAACTGGTTAATCATGAATTTGTCAATCTCCAGTAATAGCAAGGCCGCGGATCCCCCTAAGATGATCAAAAGACTATAGGTAAGTACTTGTTTGGTGCCTTTGGGAAAATTGAAATCCAATTTTCGTTTGCGAATACTGTAGGCGTAGAATAGCATCAGCACCGTGCGTAACAAATACAACCCAACTAATCCCTTGAAGAAAAAATCGAGAGAGATCACCTGGAAATATAACAACACCAATAAAACAGCAACGCCCAACCGAGCGAATACTTCCTTCATGAAATTTCCAAAAACGGATTTTAGCTGTACTTTACTCCAGGCGTAATAGACTTCGAAATAGGCAAGTGCCAAGCCAATCAAAAACACATACCACACATAATCCTTCACCAATGAATTCTCCCTGGAAAAAAAATTTCCGATATCCTCATAAAACATCCAGGTAAGCAGCGCAAGTGGGATGATCCCCAACAAAGGGCTAACGAGCATTAGGGTTAGAAATCCGTTTTTATCTTCTTCCGCTTGAGCACTGTAGAAACGAACCAGTGTATTATGCACGCCAAAAGCCATTAAAGGCATTAAAATGGCTCCTGTTGCCAAAATGAAAGTGACCAGTCCATAGTATTGGGGTTCGAGAATATAGGTATACAAAAACAAGGTGTTGACCGCCCCTATGGCAAAACCCAAATAGGTAATTACCATATTCCGGAGCGATTGTTTTAAGACGATACCCATTGAAGTAGTTTGGTCAGTTGTTTCGTCAGTTCTCTGCGATGGTATTGTGCTGTCCCTTTTGGGTGTGTCTCAAGCCGTTGCTGCTGAAACCGTTGAAACCATTCCAAAAGTAGCTTTTTTAGTGCTTCTTTTTCAGTGTTCTTAATATAGCTGCCCGCCTGGTGTTCTTCGACCATCTTCCCGGCTTCCCAATCTTCGGGTCCAATGGCCAGAATAGGTCGGGATGCACTTAGGTACTCAAAAAGTTTTCCGGGGATAATTCCCCGGGTTTCAGGAGTATCAATTTCCAGTAATAGCAGTCCCTGAGATCTGGATTGATATTCCAATACCTGTTCATGAGGAAGATAACCCAGTATACTAACATATGATTTCAATCCCATAGTTTCCAGCATGTTTACCACATTTTCCCCCACCACTCCGATTAACTGGATGCTCAGCTGCTCTGCTAAAGCTGTGTTTTCAGCAACTAATTCCGCCAGCGCTTCCCAAAGTAGCACTGGATTCCTGTCCGTTAGTAAGGAGCCAATATGAGAAAGTGTAAACTTTTTATCAGGTTCCGTCTTTCCCCCCTTTTGATCATAACCATTCGTAATTACCTGGATAGGTGTAGTGGTAAGCATGGAAAACTCATCTTTGGTAGTCTTGCTGGTCACTACAAGCTGGTCTGCCGATTGTAGTACTTTTTTTTCTAAATACTTGTGCCGTTTACGTGCGGGGGCTGATAACTTTAACTTTTTGTGATAGCCAATACTGGTCCATGGATCACGAAAGTCTGCCAACCACTTCACCTTCATCTTTTCTTTTAGTCTAAGGCCAATTAAATGAATGCTGTGTGGTGGGCCTGTGGTAATTAGCGTGGTAATATTTTCAGTCCGAAGGATGTTTTCAAGTCGCTTAACTGCAGGACCCACCCAGAACTTTCGGGCATCCGGTATGAATAGATTCCCCCTAACCCACAGTAATAGTCGTTCCATAACAGACTGCTTTTTATAGGGTGGAATAATCCCCGTGCTTATTTTTTGTGTCTTCCGTCTAGCAAGGAAGGCAGCCCAGCGATAGGGTTCTGCTATGGGGTGTTGGATCACCTTGATGTTTGGAGGGACCTCACTCACCAAAGAAGTATCTTCGATAGGATACTGGGCGTTTTTAGGCACAAATACAATGGGGGTAATCCCAAACTCCGGTAAATACTTTACAAATTTCAACCATCGCTGCACGCCTGGTCCACCCGCAGGAGGCCAATAATAAGTGACAATAAGCACTTTTTGCATTGCTAATCCGCTTTTCGTCCTTCCCGTCTAACCATCCAAATGCACCCGGCCAGTATCAAAAAACCCAATGTTATATTACTTGCCAGCGCTATGGTACTTCCGGTTTTTACGACCTCTGGTTGGAACCGGAACTCAATCTCATGCCGTCCCGCAGGGATTTCCATACCCCGCAAAGCATAGTTGACCTGAAAATGCGGTACTTCTTTACCATTCAGGATAGCCGCCCAACCCTTTGGATAATGCATTTCCGAAAAGACCACAAATCCCGGGTGGGGATTCTCTGTTTGGTATTTTATGTAATCCGGACGATGATCTGCTACCGCAATCGTGGCGAGGGAATCTACGGTATAGTTGTGTTGCCGAAGCCTGGGGGATTTACTTCGATTGAATACTGCATTAACTTTGGTATCAAGACTGTCGAGCGCTTTTATTTCTTCATCGGCACTTCCCACAGGGATCAACCGCTCTACAAACCAGGCGGGACCATTCGCATCAGGATTAACCGCAGGAACTCGATTGCCTTCCTCATCCTGCTGAAAGATATACTTCACATTGAGCATGTTCAGCACGTCCAAATTATTGCTGTAGAGATGAAATTCTACCAAATCTTGTAATCTGGCAGGCTTAGCGGCATGATAACCTCCCAATGATTTGTGGAAATAGGAAGTTCGTGCGCCATTGAGTCCCTCAGCGGGATCAAATACTCTGAATATGGACGGATCAGACTGTAATTGTTTGTCCGCTTCACTGGCCTGAAAAGGCCGATTTATGAGGCGTTGACTCATAAAATCATCTTCATTTACATAGCGTTGGTTCACACCGACCAGATCAAAAACTACCAAAAATCCCAGTCCTGCAATCGCCCAGTTCTTTTTGATCGCACCGCGCACAGCAAGGAAAACAATCGCGGCAGTCAATGCCATATAGATCAAGCTTCTAATGTTATCCTGTAGGTAAACCGCCTGCCGATCCCGCTCGATCATCGTCATCAACTCTTCTCCAAAATATTGGCGATAGGTATCGTCCCTTAGCCCTTCAAAAGAAAATAGGCTTTGTCCGATAAACAGTACAATGATTAGCGCTAATGCAATTACTCCGGATTGCTTAAGGGCCTGTAGTTTTTCTTTTTTGGGGACAGCGTTTGAAAACAATTGCTTTACCGCTAACACCGCTAAAACGGGAAAACAAAGCTCAAGGATCACCTGAATGGAAGATACTGCCCGAAACTTATTGTACAGGGGAAAATAGTCAATCATAAAATTGGTAAGCAACGGAAAGTTTTTTCCCCAGGAAAGTAACAGCGACACCACTATACCCCCCAACAACCACCACTTCTTCTTCCCTTTCACCAAAAACAGACTTAGCAAGAACAAGAAGAAGACAACTGCGCCGATGTACGCGGGACCGGCAACTATAGGCTGTTGTCCCCAGTACAAAGGCAAGCCCTCCGTAAACTCCATGGCGCTCGACGGAGGCAATCCTTGCCCCGTAAGGTATTCGTACGCTTTGGAATTCTTTCCCAGGTTTTCACTACCAGATCCACCGAAGATCCTGGGTACAATCAAAACCAGAGATTCCGTAATCCCAAAACTGTATTCGGTAATGTATTCCCTGGTCAAACCATCACTAACCGTCTTATCACTCCCATCCGGGCTAATGGTTAATTCGGATTTTCCACGGGTACTCCAATCCGCATATTCTTTAGTCGCCATAATTCCCGTAGCATTGGTGGCTATCCCGAGAAGCACCGCGGCTAACAAAATTCCTACCGAGGCAAAAAAGTGTTTTAGCTTACGTTTTTTAATGGCGTCAATCAAATACACCACGCCAAGTACCAGTACCAACAACATAAAGTAGTAGGTCATTTGATAATGGTTGGCGCTGATCTCCAGTGCCATCGCTAGACCCGTTAACAGAAACCCGAGGATATATTTTTTTCGAAACACCAGTAAAATACCGCCCAGAATCATCGGTAAATACGCTATTGCATGGGCTTTTGCATTATGGCCTACCCCAAGGATGATGATATAGTAGGTTGAGAAGCCAAAGGCCAGGCTCCCTAAAATAGCGAGCCGCCAATCTACTTTCATACACAGCAATAAGACGTAAAATCCCAGAAAATAGAGAAATAAATAATCTGCAGGACGCGGTAAAAAACGTAATAAACGATCGAATTTTTTTATGTAATCGTGGGGGTAATTCGCGCCCAATTGATAGGTAGGCATCCCACCAAAAGCACTGTTGGTCCAATAGGATTCAATTCCCGTAGTGGCTTTGTAGGCATCTCTTTCCTGGGCCATGCCTTTGTACTGGGCAATATCCGACTGGTAAATTCCTTTTCCCTGAATTACCGGGTAGAAGTAGGCCAAGGAGGCCACAATAAAAAAGAGGATAACGGATAAATGAGTGAAAACTGCTTTTGCCGAAAGCTTCATAAATTGGGATTGATTCCCCAAAGATTACTCAATTTCTTCAAAATCTATATATTCTCCGACTTTTTTTGAAGCTCTTGAGGTGCGTTTTGGGGCAGTATGTATCGTTGTTTCCCCTTCGTCCCTCAGAGGATTTGCAGTATTTCGATACGATCCAAATTGTTGTTCAAAGCGTTCCTCTGCTCTTTGTACCGCAAAGTTTAACAATCGCGGTGCCAACCATTTCAATAGGAATTTCGCCAGATAGTATACGATTATGAGAATTAAAATCGTTTGTAATACAACCATATTCGCTAGCTATAGATTCAAAGTTACCTAACAAGTCTTTTAAACCGAGTTTTAGTTTCATAAAATAAACTTAAAGTCCTCCGATGGTTCTAGTTCGTAGCGTTGCACTTCTTTTTCTCTGTATTCCATTTCTTGTCACCGCCCAGTATACTGATGTAATCAACAGTAACCGGCCGGGAATAGCGGTTAGCGCTTATGCTGTGGGCAAGAATGTAGTTCAAGCAGAAACCGGTTTTTTATATGAACGACGGGATCATAATATTTTAAATACGAATTCCAGTGCCTTTGGTGGAGAGTTGGCTTTGCGCTATGGTCTTCTACTGGAGCAGTTGGAAATCATTTATGAGGGCACTTATATAAGCGAGAATATCACCTTTGAAAATTTTAATATTGAAGAACGACTAACAGATTTTTCAAGGAATCGCCTGGGTTTAAAATATTTGATCTTTGATCCTTATAAAAGTCCCGAAGCCAACAAACCCAACCTTTACAGCTGGCGCGCAAATAATAAGTTTCAACTAAAGAATCTGGTGCCAGCGGTTTCCTTATACGGTGGCGCCACCTTTAACCTGGGGGATAATCCGTTCTATCCTGAAGATGGAACTATTTCCTACAGAGCTATGATAGCTACCCAAAGTAGGTTAACCCCAAAGTCCGTGCTGATCACCAATGTCGCTTACGACCGGATCTCTACCGATTTTCCGGAATGGAGTTATGCCATTTCCTTTTCGCATGCTTTTCGAAATCCGAAATGGAGCGTTTTTGTAGAGCATCAGGGCATTGATAGTGATCGTTTTTCGGATCTGTTAGTACGAGGTGGTGTTGCGCATCTCTTTGGTCCCAATTTCCAGGCCGATGTCAGTCTTGGCGCAAGTGTAAAAAACACACCGTTTAGAGCATTTGCAAGAACCGGTATCTCGTATCGCCTGGATTTCCACAAAGACGCTTTGATCCCGGTGGATCAGGGCCAAATGGAAACTAAGATCAAAAGAGGGAATACCAAAAAGAAAGCGCGGAAAAAGAAAAAAAAGCGCAAAAAAGATAAATTGGATTTCTAAATTTTTTTCTGAACAGATTATTTCCCATCTTGACTGTTTGAAATAGAGTCAATGGTTGAAGTAAAAGAAGTTACTACCAAAGCGGCGCTCAAAACGTTTGTAAAATTTCCTTTCTCCCTGTATAGAAACAATCGCTACTGGGTGCCTCCAATTATTAAGGACGAATTAGCATCCTTTGATCGTTCCAAAAATCCGGTTTTTCAAAGTGCAGAAGCCCGTTTTTTTCTGGCCTACAAAGGTAAAAATGTGGTTGGACGGATTGCAGCGATCGTCAATTGGCTGGAAGTTAAGGAGCAGAACATCAAAAAAATGCGTTTCGGCTGGTTTGATTTCGAAGATGACCTGGCCATCTCAAAAGCACTATTGGAAAAGGTACAAGAGATTGGAAAAGCGCATGATCTGGACTATATGGAAGGTCCGGTAGGCTTTTCTAATATGGATAAGGTGGGTGTGCTTATTGAAGGTTTTGATCATATTGGTACGATGATCACTTGGTATAACCATCCCTATTATCAAAAACATTATGAAGCACATGGCTTTGTCAAAGGGAAAGAATATCTGGAAAACAAGTTCAAAGCTGCCGCCGCAGATCCTAAACTATTTGCAAAAGCGAACCTTCTCATCAAAAAACGATTTGGACTTCGGGAAATCAATTTCACAAAGAGTAGTGAAATAATGCCATGGGTAGACAAAATGTTCGATTTGTTCAATGCCAGCTATGCAAGTTTGTCCTCATTTGTAAAAATCACCGATGCGCAAAAAGAATATTTTAAAAAGAAATATATAGGATTTATCAATCCGGAATACATCAAGTTTGTGGTTGATCGTAAAGACCAACTTGTGGCCTTTGCAATTGTTATGCCCTCTTTTTCAAGAGCGTTGCAAAAAGCAAACGGTAAGCTATTCCCTTTTGGGATATTTCATTTGCTTAGCGCTAAAAAGAATAGTAAAGATGTTATTTTTTATTTGATCGGAATTCTACCCGAGTACCAGAACAAGGGGGTAACCGCCATCATTTTTAATGAATACTACCACACTTTTAAGGAAAAAGGTATTGTGAATTGCATCCGGACTCCTGAGCTAGAAGAGAATACGGCAATCCGGCAGATGTGGAAACACTTTAACCCTATCACTCATAAACGTCGGAGAACCTATAGAAAATCCTGGTAACCCTTGGATACAACTTTTTTACAGGCGCTTCTTGGAGAAGATATCCTCAGTGCAACACCACTTCGCGGAGGGGATATTGCTAATGCGTTTAAGGTCCTTGCTCCATCCAATGCCTATTTTGTGAAAACCGCTTCCTTTCCAAATGCCTTGGAAATGTTTGAAGCCGAGGCAGTAGGCTTACAACGCATTCGGGATACAAAAACCATACAGGTTCCTCAGGTACAGCAGGTCTCATTTTCCAACCCTACTGCATATTTAGTGATGGACTATGTGGCTCCAAAGACCCCGGAACAAAAAGATATGGTCCAATTGGGAAAGGCCCTTGCCATGCTTCATAGTTCAACATCCGAAAAAGCCTTTGGATTCCCTACGGACAACTATATTGGGCGTCTCCCCCAAAGCAATACAAAACATCACAACTGGACGGATTTTTATCTTTATGAACGTATTCTTCCCCAGTTGAAAATGGCAGTTGATGCTCATCTATTTCCCGCTGAGGCAATCCCTGGCACAGGTAAAATGGAACTGGTATGCAGCGGGCTATTTGGTACGATAACTCCTTCGCTGCTGCATGGAGACCTTTGGGGTGGTAACTATTTGATTTCCTTGGATGGGACACCTTATCTTATCGATCCGGCGGTATATTATGGCCATAGTGAAATGGATCTTGCTATGACCCGGTTATTTGGAGGATTCTCTTCTTCTTTTTACAATACGTATTACGATATAGTTCCTCCCCATCCCCACCAAAGTGACCTTATAGCATTGTATCAGCTGTATTACCTGTTGGTACACCTCAATCTCTTTGGCACCTCTTACCTTCCAGGGGTACAACGGACACTCACCAAGTATTTTGGTTAATTACAGGGTATCCCGAATCATCGGGTGAATAGAGTTTTGATGGACAGCTATATTACTCCCCCATTGCCGCGGCTACTGCAGCAGAAAGACGTTTATACGTGCCATTTTGCAATCGTTCACGGATCGCAGAAAAAGCGTCAAGCGTTTCGGCAATGTCCTCCATGGTGTGCGTAGCTGTAGGGATCATACGTAGTAGTATTAAACCCTTGGGAATTACCGGGTACACCACAATAGAACAGAATATTCCATGATTTTCCCGTAAGTCCTTGACCAAAGCCATAGCTTCAGGAATACTTCCGTTCAAATAGACCGGCGTCACACAGCTTTGCGTAGTGCCGATATCAAATCCACGTTCTTTTAAACCGTTTTGTAAAGCATTCACATTTTCCCACAACTTCGCTTTAAGCTCCGGCATGGTGCGTAGCATATGCAAACGTTTCAAGGCTCCCTTTACAAAGATCATTGGGAGGGACTTTGCAAACATCTGTGAACGCATGTTATATTTGAGAAAATCAATAATCTCCTTGTCTGCTGCAAGAAAGGCTCCGATGCCAGCCAGGGACTTCGCAAAAGTCGCGAAATAAACGTCAATATCACCTTGTACCCCTTGTTCTTCGCCGGCACCTGCGCCGGTTTTTCCAAGTGTTCCAAAACCATGTGCGTCATCCACTAACAAACGGAATTTATATTTTTTCTTTAGCGCAACAATTTCTTTTAGTTTCCCTTGCTCTCCACGCATCCCAAAAACCCCTTCGGATATTACCAGGATGCCTCCACCGGTTTCCTGCGCCAGTTTTGTAGCCCTTTCCAGGTTTTTTTCTAAACTCTCAATGTCATTATGCTTAAAGGTAAAGCGCTTTCCTATATGAAGGCGGACCCCATCAATAATACATGCATGACTATCTACATCATAAACGATAATATCGTCTTTCGCTACCAAAGCATCAATGGCCGACATTATCCCCTGGTATCCAAAATTCAAGAGATACGCAGCATCCTTGTCCACAAAATCCGCCAGTTCTTGCTCCAATTGTTCATGGTAGTCCGTATGCCCACTCATCATCCTGGCACCCATAGGATATGCAGCTCCATGTTCCAGAGCAGCATCTGCATCTGCTTTTTTTATTTCCGGTAAGTTGGCTAGGCCCAGGTAATCATTAATACTCCAGGTAATCACCTCTTTCCCATGGAATTTCATTCGATTAGAGATAGCCCCTTCTAATTTTGGAAAGACAAAATATCCTTCAGCCTGGGAGGCCCATTTCCCTAAAGGCCCTTTATTTTCAATGATCCGATCAAAAATGTCCCTCATCAATCTTTAAATTGAAATGAATTGCAAAAATATAGATTTTATTGAACCCTCAATGCCTAATTATTTCCTAATGCTAACCGCGAAAGTATACCAATCACGGGCATTTGCTGTTTAGGTCCTAATTACTTGATATACTCTATTTCTTTAGGCTGTGGTGCAGTTTTCCCCTGGAAAAATCCCTGGTTTTCCATCCATTCATCGCTAAACACCTTACTCATGTATCGCGACCCGTGATCAGGGAAAAGGATAATCACATGACTGTCCTGCTCAAATTCCCCCTCCAGGTGATATTGTTTTACTGCTTGCATAGCCGCTCCACTGGTATAGCCCATAAACATACCTTCCTTATGCGCAATCTCTCTCGCCATATGGGCACTATCCTCATCCGTCACCTTAATATACCGATCTATTGCGTTAAAATCGGTTGATTTTGGTATCAGATTTTTGCCCAGTCCTTCAATCCGATAAGGATATACTTCATTATGATCAAATTCACCGGTTTCATGGTATTTTTTAAGAACAGAGCCATAGGCGTCAACTCCCAGTACTTTGATCTTAGGGTTTTGTTCCTTTAAGTAGCGAGCGACCCCGGAAATTGTGCCTCCCGTCCCACTACATGCTACAAAGTGCGTGATCTGTCCTCCTGTCTGTTCCCAGATTTCCCGACCAGTACTGGCATAATGTGCTTCAATATTCAATTCATTGAAATACTGGTTGATGTAAATAGAACCTGGCGTTTCTTCATGCAGTCGTTTGGCAACCTCATAATACGAACGCGGGTCATCCGCACTTACATGGGCTGGACAAACATAGACCTTTGCGCCCATTGCCCGTAACATATCTATCTTATCCGGAGATGATTTAGAACTTACCGCAAGGATGCACTCATACCCTTTTACCATACTGACCATGGCCAGACTAAAGCCGGTATTTCCTGAAGTGGTCTCAATAATGGTGCTCCCCTTTTTCAGAATTCCCTTGCGTTCCGCTGCCTCAATGATATATACCGCTATACGATCTTTCGCAGAATGGCCAGGATTAAAGGCTTCCAGCTTTGCGTAGTAATTTCCACTTAGGGAGTCCGTAATGCGATTCAAACGTACTAAAGGGGTATTGCCAACCAAGTCCAAAATACTGTTGTAGGCGTTGATGGAGTTTCTCATAGTTAAGTTAGGTACACAGAATTGTACATTCCGCTTGCAAAAATAGTATTTTTTAATTTATCGGATTTTTCCTTCCAAATCCAGCAAAAAGGCGTATTCCTTGGCTGTTTCCTTTAAGGCCTGGAAGCGTCCTGAAGCTCCTCCATGACCGGCATCCATATTAGTATCCAGAAACAGGAGATTATTATCGGTTTTCAATTTCCGTAATTTGGCGACCCACTTTGCAGGTTCCCAATATTGCACCTGGGAATCGTGTATTCCTGTGGAAACGTACATATTCGGATAGTCCTGAGCAGTAATATTATCGTAAGGGGAATAGCTCTTAATGTAGCGATAGTATTCTTCGTCATTTGGATTTCCCCACTCGTCATACTCCCCTGTTGTAAGCGGAATGGAATCATCTAACATCGTGGTAACAACATCTACAAAAGGGACCGCTGCTATAATACCGTTGTATAGGTCCGGAGCCTGATTGATCACTGCTCCCATCAATAAACCTCCCGCCGATCCTCCCATGGCATAGAGATGCTGGGAAGTGGTATACCCTGATTCGATCAAAAATCGTGAGCAATCCACAAAATCGTTGAAGGTGTTTTTTTTATGAAGTAACCGTCCTTCCTCATACCACGGCCTGCCCAAATATTCTCCTCCTCTTACGTGAGCAATAGCGTAAACAAATCCTCGGTCCAGCAGACTTAACCGAACGCTGGAGAAATAGGGGTCCATGGTAGACCCATATGATCCGTATCCATACAATAAAAGAGGACTATTTCCATCTAAAGCAGTTTTCTTGTGGTATACCAATGAAATAGGCACCTTTTTACCATCCCGGGTAGGTGCCCAGGTCCGCTGTGAACGGTAATTTTGCTTGTCAAATTCCCCCCCTAGTACCGCCTGTTCTTTTAGTATTTCTTTCTCTTTGGTTGCCATATCAAAGTCTATGATCGCATATGGTGCCGTCATAGCATTGTAGAAATACCGTAATTTCCGGGTTTCGAAATCAAGATTGGATGTAGGACCGGCAACATAGGTCTCACTTTCAAAAGGCAGGTAGTAACTTATCGAATCGCTCCAACTAACAATTTTCATTTGGGTCAATCCTAGCTCTCGTTCGGTCAGGACATAAAAATCTTTAAAAATCTCAATATCCTCCAACAAAACATCGGGCCTGTGCGGAATAAATTCCTCCCAATACACAGTGTCGGTGCTATTCTCCGAAGTCTTCATTAATTTGAAGTTAGTAGCGCCATCCTTATTGGTCAGAATATAAAAATGGTTTCCGAAATGACTAATAGAATATTCCAGTCCACGTTGTCGTGGAGAGAAAAGGGTGAAGGATCCGTTTGGCTGTTTGGCATCTAGGAACTGATATTCTGAAGTCATTGTGCTCGAGGAACCAATAACAATGTATTTCCTTGATTTGGTCTTATACACGAAAGTACTGAAGGTTTCGTCTTGCTCTTCAAAGACTAATTCATCCGCTGTTTCCGGGTGGCCCAGGGTATGCTTGTAAATGCGATTGGACCGCAAAGTAACCGGATCTTTCTTCGTATAGAACAAAGTTTTACTATCCGCCGCCCATACGGAGCTTCCCGTTGTATTTTCAATTTTATCCGGATATATTTCTCCGGTTTTCAGGTTTTTTATTTGAAGTGTGTATTGCCTTCTGGAAACGGTATCTACACCAAAGGCAGCCAAGATGTTATCCGGACTTATGGAAATTCCCCTAAGGTTAAAAAATTCATGGTCGGCCGCCAACACATTGCAATTGAACATCACCTCTTCCTCTGTTTCCAAACTACTCTCCTTTCTGGCGTAAATAGGATATTCCTTGCCCGTTTCAAAGCGAGCTAAATAATAATACCCATTCAAAAGATACGGGACCGAAGTATCGTCTTCTTTTATCCGAGACTTCATCTCCAGAAACAATTCCTCCTGGAATTCCTTTGTATGTTTGGTCATTTCCCGGTAATAGCTGTTCTCTGCTTCCAGATAGGATAGTACCTCGGTGTTTTCGCGTTGATTAAGCCAATAATAATCATCTATTCGAATGTCCCGATGAATTTCGAGTTGCTTAGGGTATTTCTTTGCTACAGGTGGTGTTTCCAATTCGTTTACTGAATTTAGACATGAACAAACGGATTGCAAAAATACAGTACGGTAACCAAACCATTAGTACGTAGTATATGGTTTTCATTAACATTATAAGTTGCTCTCAATTCAGTATTTTTGAACCAGTAAAAAATTGATACGACTATGTTTGGTGATTTAATGGGAATGATGGGCAAACTAAAAGAAACCCAGAAAAAAGTTGCAGAAACAAAAAAACGATTGGATACTGTGGTTGTAGAAGAATCCAGTGCTGACAAGATGCTAACGATTACCTTAACTGCTAATCGTGAAATTAAGACCATCAGCATAGACGATGCATTACTTGAAGACAAGGAAAAATTAGAGGACTATTTAATCCTCACACTCAACAAGGCCATTGAAAAGGCCTCAAAAGTACAGGAGACCGAATTAGCCGCTGCGGCAAAAGATGGAATGCCAAATATTCCCGGTATGGATAGCCTTTTCAAGTAAATCCGGGCCTGTTTCAAAGGGAAAATTTTGTATTTTTAGTTAAAAACTAAAGCGCTGTGATCCAAATTCTTAAAGTGGATAAAAAGGGATATCGCTTTTGTGTAAAATCGCGATCCGGAAACCCGCTATTGGAAAGCGAACTTTTTGACACAAAAGAGCAGGCTGAGGGAATGTTAAAAGTGGTTCAGGCCAATCCGATCTTTGAACGCAAGACCAACCATGAAGGCAAGTTCCTGATTTATCTCAAAGGCAACGATGGCAAAAAAATAGCCGAAAGTAAACCCTACTCTTCAGAAGCGGGGATGGAGAATGGCATTAAAAATGTGAAGACTTTCCTTTCCCAAAGCAGCCTTACTTAGGTGTTCATGCATCGTAATACATCCAGTACTTTGGCGTGCATAGCATTCGTGTAGTCCAAATGCGTCACCATTCGTAATTTACCCTGCCCCATTCCAATTATAGCGATATGTTGATCAGCGAGCCGCTTCAAAAAGTCCTCCTCGGAAATGACAGTAGTATCCAGCTCAAAAATGATGATATTGGTTTCTAAAGGTTCAACAGTTCGGATAAAATCTAATTGACGGAGCGCTTCACCCAATTCTTTCGCCTTTTTGTGATCTTCCCGTAGCCTCTCCTGGTGATGTTCCAAAGCATATAGCCCTGCAGCAGCTAAATACCCGGCCTGACGCATCCCGCCACCCAATATTTTACGCACTCGAATAGCACTATGGATCAATTCTTCGCTAGCGACCAACACAGAGCCTACCGGGCATCCTAATCCTTTGCTCAAACAGACACTAATTGAATCAAACAAGGCCCCGTATTGTTTTGGGGATTCTTTTTTTTCTGCTAAGGCGTTCCATAATCGTGCCCCATCCAGGTGGTATGCCAGGCTGTGTTCATCACATATTGCCCGTATCTTCTCCAGTTCTTTAAAATCCCAACACGCACCCCCGCCTTTATTGGTCGTATTTTCTATACATACCAGACTCGTTTTAGGACTATGGTAAAAATCCGGTGGATTAATGGCTTGTTCTACCTGGTGGGCCGTCATCATACCCCGATGCCCATCGACTAACTTACAGGAAACTCCACTATTGAAACTAACTCCCCCACCTTCATAATTATAAACGTGAGCATATTTATCACAAATAAGCTGTTCTCCAGGTTGTGTATGTAATTTGATCGCCGTTTGGTTGGTCATGGTCCCGCTTGGAAAGAAAAGCGCTGCTCCCTTACCGAATAGTTGTGCCATTTCGGACTCCAGGGCATTTACTGAGGGATCGTTTTTAAACACGTCATCCCCCACTCTGGCTGTCATCATAGCTTTTAACATCCCCGGGGTAGGTCGGGTTACCGTATCACTTATAAGGTTTATTTCCATAAGAAGAAATTAGTACATCCCATCCCGATAGGGGAGCCATCTGGAATTTTAGGAGCTACCACCTTGGCTTTGTAGCCTCGGGGGTTCTTTATAAATCCTTCTACCTCTTGTTTCAGGAGAATCGCGGCAGGATTGGTAGCATTGGGACCCTCTCCCAAATAGGTCTTTAGCCGCATCATCTCAAAAAGCACCGTTTCCGTAACCTGTGGATAACTGTCTTTATGACCGGCTACACGCATAAGACTTTGTAGTACCTGCCAATTGACCAACTGTTGAATTTGACCGGCGTACCCTTTTTTCTTTTTCCCCTTTACGGTTTCTTTCAACAAGTCTTCTACTACCTCATCAAACCCCAGTTGGTCTTCATCAATTCCTTGTTGGGTTACCAGTCGGTTAGCCCGCTCATGATGTAATAACAGGGTTAGCGTGGTAGCGGCGGCTGTCTCTGCTGCACTTAGGGGATCGAAAGCTACTCCGGTTTTGCCCCGAAACGATTCCCGGGTTCTCGGATACCCAATGCTTCTGGGGGGAAACAGTTCCAGTTTATCCTTTGGAATGGCCAAAACGTCCGGCTCCAGGGTTTTCATCAGCATTTTTAGAGCGTTTTCCTGTGTGACCCGGTTTAAGGTTTTTACCGAAAACTGACCATCATCTTTTACTTTATAATTATAGTCTAAACCACCGATTAGCTTCACCACACTTTCCACCTGATATCGATGAAAAAAATAGAGGGGTACAAAGACATCTTCCAAAACCGAATAAGGCTCACCCGTCCGTATATTGTCAATTGAAAAGTTTGCTATTGCTTTTTGCCGAATTTCGAGTACCCGCTCCAATTCTTGTGTGGCACTCTTCCCGTTGTCCCAAAGATGTGCGAGGGCATGGGCCCCTCCTATTGGTCGGGCGTCCTGATCTGATAGGTATCGAAGTCCATCCGATTGGGCTTTTCGCAAAATAGCATTTAGCGCCTCTTTCTCATTTGTCCCGGTAGGGAAATCGGAATAGGCATACGCTACCGTGACCTTGTCCCATTCTCCTATTCCGGTATCATATGGGTTGGAAAAGTCCACTTGATTTCCAACTAGTTCAAAATAGGGGTGTGGATAATCCATAACAGAAGCCCAGTTATTGGCACTTGCAGCAAAATTATGAGCAAAACCCAGTGTATGCCCAATTTCATGTGCGGATAATTGACGTATCCGCGCAAGGGCCATTTGCAGCATCGGTTCATAATTATCATCACGTTCGGCAAAAGGTTTGTTCATTAGTGCTTGAGCAATCATAAAATCCTGTCGTATTCGCAAACTCCCCAGACTCACATGACCTTTGATAATTTCACCCGTTCGGGGATCGCGAACACTATTCCCGTAACTCCATCCCCGGGTTGAGCGATGCACCCATTGGATCACATTATATCTCACGTCCAGGGGATCAGCATCGTCCGGCAAGATCTTTACCTGGAAAGCATCTTTGTATCCGATAGCTTCAAACGCCTGATTCCACCACTGCCCGCCTTCCAAAAGTGCTGAACGGACCGGCTCCGGAGTACCGTTATCTAAATAGTACACAATGGGTTCTACCGCTTCACTTACTTCGGCATTTGGGTCCTTCTTTTCAAGTCGATGCCTGGGAATAAATCGTTTTAAAATTGATTCCTGTACCGGAGTAGCATAATCATAGTATGTAAAGGGATAAGAACCACATCTTGGGTCATATTCTCGTTTTTCAAAACCGTCTTCGGGTAAGGCAATAAAAGAATGATGTTGGGCGACCGTGACCAAAGCAGGGTTTGGGGTAACCGATCGAATATAATCTCCCTCAGGGTTTCCTTTAAAAGTAAGCGTAATATCAAACTCTATGTTGTTGGGAAAGGCCCTGGTACGTTCAAACGCAAACGCACTCCTGGATTTATCCAAACTAAATGTGCCTTGTTTTGTGCGTTTTAATCGGGAAGCTACCCCATGGGCATCCTGAAATAAAAAGTCGGTAATATCGATTAAGTAACTACCTCTGGATTCCTCAGTAATTTCAAATCCAAAGAGTATAGATTTTGCAAAAGCCTGTTCTACAGCGGCCTGCTCCAAAGTATTTTCAGTAATAGCGCGGAATTTTAAGTTAGGCTGTACTAGTAATAACTTTTTCCCTGCCTTCTTAAAGTAGACTACTTGCTCATTCCCCAATTGGCCCCTGTCTAAACCAATATCGTTACTACCGATACCGCTGCTTAGCGCATGTACATAAAGGAATTCCTGTTCCAATTGATCTACCTGAAGGAAAATTTTATCCGTAGTATCGTCATAGTAAAAATTGAAATAGCCATTGAACTTTTGAAAATCGTTTGCTTTTTCAAAGGTCTGAGAATAACCAAAAACAAAAGGAATGAAAATGAGCGCAAAAACTATTTTTTTCATGGTATCGAATTAGACTTCTAAAATAGTAAAACAGCGCTATTTGATTTTATGAGTGTTCTGTCATTTTTCAGCATTTGATAAAATATCCCAAAGAAGACTGTTATTATTGTTTTTTAGCGCTACGTTTTTTGGGAATCCTCTCTTGATTTTTTATTCAAAAACCGCTACATTTTAACATATGTCCGATCACCACCAAAACGCTCTTTTTTCGTCGTATAACAGGAAGCCGAATCTATTTGATGAAGTCTTCGATAACGATGGAACGGTTAAAGCGATCTATGAAAAGCTTATCACACTTTTCGGACAACATGCCTTAGATGATTATGTCCATTTAAACAACAAAGCTAAAGCCTCGTTTTTTAATCAGGGCATCACTTTTCAGGTACATGGTGATAAAAGTGCTCAGGAGAAAATCTTTCCTTTCGACTTATTTCCAAGGATTATCGATACTGCTGACTGGGAAAAGATTGAATCCGGGGTAATACAACGCAACCGTGCCCTGAACCTTTTCTTATGGGATATCTATCACGAAAAGAAAATCATAAAGGACCAAATTGTACCACTGTCTTTACTCTCATCCTCCGTTAATTACCTCCACCAAATGTATGGCGTGGATCCTCCCGGAGGGATTTACAATCATATTTCCGGTACGGATATTATCAAACATTCTGATGGGAAGTATTATGTGCTGGAGGATAACATACGTTGTCCCTCGGGGGTAAGTTACGTTGTATGCAACAGAACAGCATTGAAAAGAGCACTATTTGGGGTTTTTAACCATTACGAAGCCCATGCGGTAACGAATTATGCGGAAAATCTTTTGCAAATTCTGGAAAGTGTGAAGCCCCAAGGCGTGGATAATCCGAATTGTGTAGTCATCACCCCAGGAATGTACAACTCCGCTTACTATGAACATTCATATTTAGCAAAAGCTATGGGTGTTGAACTTGTGGAAGGCCGGGATCTTTTCGTTGAGAACGATTTTGTATATATGAAGACCATCAAAGGTCCGGTGCGGGTAGACGTTATCTATAGAAGGGTAGATGATCTTTTCATGGATCCCCTGGAGTTTAAACCGGACTCCAGCTTGGGAGTACCCGGTTTATTTGCCGCTTACCAAAAAGGAAATGTTTGTTTGGCCAATGCTCCGGGTACCGGGGCGGCAGACGATAAAGCAATTTACACCTATGTTCCTGATATCATCAAGTACTACTTGGACGAGGAACCCATTCTAAATAATGTCAAGACGTATCGCTGTGATCGACCGGACGATTTGAAGTACGTCCTGGAAAATGTGGATAAGTTGGTGGTGAAACCGGTTGATGAGGCCGGTGGCTATGGCATATCTATCGGCAATCGTTTAACTAAAGAAGAAATCGAAACCGTACAAAACCAGGTTAAAGAAAGCCCCAGAAAATACGTAGCGCAGCCTATACTTTCCCTTTCGGTACATCCTACATACATAGACGAAAATCAATCCTTCGAACCGCGGCATATAGACCTCAGGACCTTCACCTTGTTAGGTAAGGATACTGAATTTGTCTTGAAAGGGGGATTGACACGGGTGGCACTGAAAGCCGGAAACTTAATTGTGAATTCTTCTCAGGGCGGAGGCTCGAAGGATACCTGGGTGGTAAAAAAAGATAGCTGAAATGTTAGCAAGGGTAGCCAACAATCTCTTTTGGATGGGGAGATATTTAGAACGCTCAGAACATGTGGCGCGCTATACGAATGTGAACTATTTCTCTTCACTAGATGCGCCAAATGCGATATCCCAATCCAGGCAGTTTGTGCTGCGTTCCTTACTTTTTATGATAGGCGCTCCGGAGCAAGATGCGCAAAAACCGTTACATGAGGAGGAAATCATTTATAATATCGGTTTAAATCCGGAATATGATCACGCTATTCTTAATAACGTGAAAGCCATCCGCGAAAACGCAAATGGGGCAAGGGATTTAATTTCCACCGAATTATACGAATCTATCAATCGATTCTACCATTACGTCCTGAATTACGATCCCAACTATTTTGTGAAGCGCGGACTATATGATTTTACCATTGGTGTTACCCAACGAACTGCAATTCTTAGGGGTAAAATTCGGGGAACCCTCTTACATGATGAAATCTATTCTATTATCATGATGGGGGTGAACATCGAGCGTGCTACTCAAATAATCAGGATGATCAACGCCAAGTATCACGACGCTTTACTGACCAAGGGGAGCTATGGCGATAAAGTAGGCAATAGCTTTGAATGGACCACTCTATTAAAGTGTGCGGAGTCCTATGATATGATGCGAAGATCGTATCGCAAAACGCCAACACTTTTAAGTGCATTGGAGTTTTTAGTACTCAATGGCGATTGCCCCAGATCTGTAATGAACAGCCTGAACCAGGTTTGCAATCATATGCATATACTACACTTAGACCACCGTCCGGACAAGGGTTCAACTTCTTTTCTGGCCGGAAAGTTAAGAGCAGAATTTCAATATTTGCGGGTTGAAGATATAGAGCAGGATATCAATGGTTTTATTCAAAAGGTCTTAGAACGACTCTACCAAATTTCCAACAAAATGGAAGAAGAGTTCTTTCTGTATTGAAGGATCTGCCTGCTACTAGATATGTTATCCGATGAGCTTGACCTACACCATTCGTTACCAAAGTAAAAATCACTATGAAAGTCCGGCGAGAGGTGCGTCCTGGCAGTTTTTGATCCTACCGGAAGACAATCGCTCCCAGGAACTGATCAGCTGGAATGTTGCGAACAATTTGGCGGCGGACGTAAATGTATCTATCAACGGCCTTGGTTTTAAAACGATCCGAATCCAGGCCAACCAGACGTTCACAGATCTGAAAATAGATGCAACTTTCATAGTACAAAAGGAAGAACGCAATCCCTTTGGCTTTATCCCGAATGCTGATCCCGCAATGGACTATGAGGTAATGGCAACCGTAGATTTTCAAGCAGACCACGAAACTGAACTTCGAAAAACACCATTTACCACACTTCCTGTTCAACATCATGCTATTTTTTCTTTTGACCGAAAAAAGAATGCATTTGATAACCTTATGGCACTAAATACCTGGGTGTATCATCATCTTTTTTTTAAAGTAGGTGTAACCGATGTGAATACGCCTCTGGAAGAGATCATTATGAAAAGACATGGGGTATGTCAGGATTTTACACATCTCTTCCTGGCCATTTCGCGTCAGCACAACGTCCCCGCACGATATGTTTCGGGTTACTTGCACCAGGGAAATGGCTATTTTGGCGACTCCCAGATGCATGCATGGGTGGAAGCCTTTGTTCCCAATGGCGGATGGATAGGTTTTGACCCTACAAATAATATTTTGGCGGCTCAAAACCACGTAAAAGTATGCCATGGCATCGACTACAACGATTGTGCCCCTTTAAAAGGAGTGGTATATGCAGAAGGAAAGAATACTACTTCCCATATCGTGGAAGTTATTGCCTCACAGCAATAGCTTTTATCCGGTAAACAACCTATTTTTACAAAAAATTGTTTAATGGTTACTACAGATCAGCATAAAGATCTTATTGAACGCCTTGGTGCGTTAAGGAGGTATCTTTGACATTGATGCCAAGCGTATAGAGATAGAGAACGAGGAAGAGAAAACGATGAGTCCCGGTTTTTGGGATAATCCGCAAGAAGCCCAAAAACAGATGCAGCTTCTTAAGTCCAAAAAAAGATGGATTTCAGACTATGAGACTGCCCTGAGTTTAGCAAATGACTTGGAAGTGCTACTTGAGTTTTACCATGAGGGCGAACTGGAAGAAACCGAGCTTTCCGAAAAATTCACCAGTGCTTTAGATGCCATTGAGCAACTGGAGTTCAAAAACATGCTCTCTGAAGAAGGGGACGAGCTCACTGCGGTACTGCAAATCACAGCGGGAGCAGGAGGTACGGAAAGTTGTGACTGGGCCGCAATGTTGATGCGCATGTATGTTATGTGGGCGGAAAAAAATGGATACAAGGTAAAGGAGCTGAATTATCAGGATGGCGATGTAGCCGGTATAAAAACGGTAACGCTTGAAGTTGAAGGTGAATTTGCTTTTGGCTGGTTAAAAGGGGAAAATGGCGTGCATCGATTAGTACGTATCTCTCCCTTTGATAGTAACGCTAAAAGACACACCTCCTTTGCATCGGTGTATGTGTATCCGCTGGTGGATGATTCAATAGAAATCGATATCAATCCTTCGGATGTTGAGATCACCACAGCCCGGTCCAGTGGCGCCGGTGGTCAAAACGTAAATAAGGTAGAAACCAAGGTACAGTTGGTGCATAAGCCTACCGGAATTCAGATTTCCTGCTCCGATTCGCGTTCACAACATGACAACAGAGCTACCGCAATGCGCATGTTAAAATCGCAATTGTATGAAATTGAACTACGCAAACGGCAGGAAGCCCGAGATGAAATTGAAGCCTCAAAGATGAAAATCGAATGGGGCTCCCAAATACGAAACTATGTGATGCATCCTTATAAATTGGTCAAGGATGTACGAACAATGACGGAAACAGGCAATGTAGATGCCGTGATGGATGGAGATATTAATACCTTTCTTAAGGCCTATCTTATGATGATGGGACAAAAACAAGACTAACCCAACAGGGTTTATTTTGTTTAACTTTTTCATCCATTTAACAAACATTTAACCGCCTGCGCTCAGCACAACACCTATTTTTGAAATCGTTTTATACTATGAAAAGTATTCATTCCCTTTTTCTGATCACCTTTTTTCTTTTATTCGGAGCGTCCTTACATGCTCAGGTGGGCATGCAAAACCGATTTGGCCGCCAGCGCACTGCTATTCCTCAAGCACAAGAAGCGCCGAGAGAACCTGAAAAACTCACTGCTGCGCAATATGTAGATAAGGAAATGCCGGAGATTAAGGAGTTGATGGAGCTCGATCCTTTTGAGGAAGCTGTGGTCCGATCTATTCTGGAAAAATATGTCCAAAAACGGATGGAGCTACAGATCTTGCAATTGGAACCTAAAAAGATGCAAGAAGAGTACACAAAAATCCAGGAATTACAGGATGCGGAATTAAAGGCCGGCCTACCGGAAGAAAAATTCCAAACCTATCTGGAGCTTCGGGAAAATCGTTCAAAGGTCAAACGAAAGCAGAAAAAGAAGAAAAAAAGTAAAAGCTAAATGAAGCAACTGTTCTGGTGGATTGGCCTGTTATTTCCTATCGTACTGCTAGCCCAAAGACCTCAAAACCCACAGTCCATAAAAATAACCGGAACAGTTATAGATAAAGAAACAGGCCAACCCCTGGAATATGCTACGCTCATTTTGCAACGGGTTCGGGACCCCGACCAGGTAACAGGGGGGATTACCGATGAAAACGGAAGATTTGAGGTGGAAACCCTCCCTGGGATGTTCACGATCTCTGTGGAATACATTGCTTACCTAACCTATAGGTCAGAACGGCAACTGCTGCGATCAAGTACTGATCTTGGTAGTATTGCGCTCTATCCGGATGTTGCCCGACTCGATGAAGTTGAGGTGATCGCAGAACGCACTACAGTTGAGCTTCGTTTGGATAAAAAGATCTACAATGTAGGCAAAGATCTTACAGTAAGGGGAGGAACGGTAAGTGACGTGCTGGACAATGTGCCTTCCGTCTCTGTTGATGTTGAAGGCAATGTACAACTCAGAGGGAACGACGATGTCCGCATCCTTATCAACGGCAAACCTTCAGCAATTACCGGGCTAAATAGCACAGAAGCCTTGCGCCAGCTTCCGGCAGAATCTATTGAAAGGGTCGAGGTAATTACTTCTCCGTCGGCACGTTATGATGCGGAAGGTTCCGGAGGTATCATTAATATTATACTTCGTCGAAGTAAATTACAAGGATTAAACGGCGCACTGACTGTTAATGGCGGTTATCCCTATTCTGCCGGAATTAACGGGAATATAAATTACAGGACGGGTAATATCAATATTTTCACCAATACCGGCTATAACTACCGCGAACGTCCAGGAAATTCTTTGAACGATACTGATTTTTTCGATGATGCCGGAAATTTCACCAATGCCCTACGGGAAGAACGGGAATTTGATCGGATACGGAAAGGCTTGAATGCTAATTTTGGCGTGGAATGGTATGTGAATGAAACGGCTTCCATCACCCATTCCATATTTATTCGAGATTCTGACAATAGTAGTGAGACCACAAACGATTTTTTGCAGACTGATATCGCCGGAAATACCAGTTCCGGGTTCCGTTTTGATCCCGAAACAGAATCGGATGAGACCTTTCAATACGCCTTCAATTTTGACAAACAGTTTAACGGGGATGCCGAACATCAATTGACGTTTGCTTTTCAATATGAGACCAGTGACGAGGTAGAAGAATCTTTAATAATCCAAAACGGGTTTGATAGCGAAAGTGTCCGAACGGCAGAAGACCAGCAACGGGTATTCCTACAGACCGATTACGTGGTTCCCCTTGGAAAATCCGGGCAGTTTGAGTTAGGGTATCGCGGGGATTTTAACAGCTTAAACACCGATTACGAAGTTGTTTTTATCAACCCTACAGAAGAGGAGTTAGGAATTACCAATCCCAGCAATGTGCTGGATTACAAGGAAACCATCAATGCGGTGTATACCCAATATGGAAATCAATTCAACAAATTTTCGTTTCTGGCCGGCCTTCGCTACGAGGCAACACGATTGATCATTAATCAACTGGAAACCAATGACTTTAATCGCAACAATTTTGATGCTTTTTTCCCCACACTTAATTTAAATTGGGAAATTGAGGAAAAAGAGAGCTTTCAGCTGGGTTATAACCGACGTGTGCGAAGGCCCCGATCCTTCTTTTTAAATCCATTTCCATCCAGATCCAGTCCTACGAATCTATTCCAGGGGAACCCCAATTTGACACCCAGCTTTTCTAATCAAATAGACCTTGGATATCTGAAGCGATGGGAAAAACTAACGCTTAACAGTTCTATCTATTTTCAACGGGCAACAGATGTGATCACCTTTATCACGGAGGATACGGGGGAGGATATTTTTTTTGATGGGGAGATAGTAAGCATTTTGCGTCGTACCCCTGTAAACCTGGCGCGAAACGATCGATACGGCGTGGACTTTACGATGAACTATCGTCCTACCCGAAAATGGAACCTCAACACCAACATTAACCTTTTTAACTTGATCACACGAGGTGATTTTAACAATCAAAATTTTGATGCGGAAAACCTTAGTTGGTTTATTCGATTGAATAATAAAATCACGCTGCCTGAAAAAATAGACTGGCAAACCCGTATTTTTTACCGTGGGCCCACGGAAAATGCGCAGACGAGAAACCAGGGTATTTTTTCGTTGGACTTCGCGTTCAGTAAAGACTTTTTCGCTGAAAAAGGATCATTGGCCTTTAATGTCAGCGATGTCTTTAACAGCAGAAGGCGGGTAAGTGAAACGGTAACGCCTTTTTTTGAGAGTGATAGCGAGTTCCAACGGAGGGTACGAAGTTTTAATTTAGCCTTTACCTATCGCTTTAACCAAAAGAAGAAACGTGGAGGACAACGCCAAAGGCAATTCGGTGGCGAAGAAGAATTTGAAGGATCTCCGGGACGTTAAACTACTCTTTTTCTTATTCCTCTTCCAGGCTGGCCTCTCGCGCCGCACGACGCTCTTTCCACATTTCCATCAAATTTCCCGTCAACCAGTAAGGAACTACAAAGGTTAGCAAAAAGATCATTAACCAAAAACCAATGGTAAGGATGGTTAAGAACGCTAAAAATCCCAGATACTGATCAAATTCGACTAAATTCTCGTGCATTGGAAACTCTTTTGAGATACAAAGATAGCGGTTCAGAAATAAAACCAACAAATGAAATTAAAAATTCTTAATTGCACATTTCATGCAGTATTTTTGTGTATAAAATCATCATCATGGAATATAGGATTGAGAAGGACACTATGGGGGAGGTCAAGGTCCCCTCAGACAAATACTGGGGCGCCCAGACCGAACGCTCCCGAAATAACTTTAAAATCGGGCCATCTGCCTCTATGCCCTTAGAAGTAGTCTACGGTTTTGCTTACCTGAAAAAGGCGGCCGCCTATGCCAATCATGAACTGGGCGTCCTGCCCAAGGAAAAAAGAGATCTTATCGCCAATGTATGCGATGAAATCTTGGTTGGTAAGCATGATGATCAGTTTCCGTTGGTGATCTGGCAAACCGGTTCTGGGACGCAAAGTAATATGAATGTGAATGAGGTAATCGCGAACCGGGCGCATGAATTGGCAGGGAAAAAAATTGGTGAAGGAGAGAAAGCCTTACTTCCCAACGACGATGTTAACAAATCACAGTCCTCTAACGACACCTTCCCCACCGGAATGCATATTGCAGCCTATAAGAAAATTGTTGAGGTGACTATCCCTGGTGTAGAACAACTTAGAAACACTTTATATAAAAAATCAGAGGAATTTAAGGAGGTCGTTAAAATAGGCAGAACCCACCTCATGGACGCTACTCCCCTAACCTTAGGTCAGGAATTTTCGGGCTATTTCTCGCAATTGGATCACGGGCTAAACGCTTTAAAGAACACCTTACCACACCTTTCGGAGTTAGCTTTAGGGGGTACTGCCGTAGGGACCGGATTAAACACTCCAAAAGGGTATGACGTTCTGGTTGCAAAATATATTGCCGATTTTACCGGACATCCATTTGTTACCGCAACCAACAAATTTGAAGCGTTGGCTGCTCACGACGCTATTGTGGAAAGCCATGGCGCATTAAAACAACTGGCCGTAGCCCTTAATAAAATTGCCAATGATATCCGAATGATGGCTTCTGGTCCCCGCTCCGGGATTGGTGAGATCCTTATTCCGGCTAACGAACCCGGGAGTTCTATTATGCCTGGTAAAGTGAACCCCACCCAATGCGAGGCGTTAACAATGGTATGTGCCCAGGTAATGGGGAACGATGTTGCTATTTCGGTAGGAGGTGCTCAGGGGCATTACGAATTAAATGTATTTAAACCCGTGATGGCCGCTAATATTCTGCAGTCGGCACAGCTTCTGGGGGAAGCGTGCATAAGCTTTGATATAAATTGTGCTGTGGGCATAGCACCGAACCATGAAACCATCCAAAAGCTCCTCAACAATTCCTTAATGCTGGTGACTGCTCTTAATACCAAGATCGGGTATTATAAAGCTGCTGAAATTGCCACCACCGCCCACAGGAATGGCACAACATTGAGAGAAGAAGCTATTAATCTAGGGTATGTAAACCCTGAAGATTATGATCAATGGGTGAAACCAGAGGATATGGTGGGAAGTCTTAAATGACAGCAACCCAAAATTCATAAAGCAAAAAAAAGGGCATCCCTCGCAGGACGCCCTTTTTAAGTATAGTGGATAGTGTTTATTTTAGGATAAACTTGGAAGTACCTAAAAGTTTCAAGCCATCATCATATACATTTACCATGTAATTCCCTTTTTGGAATTCACTAGCAGGCTTGTTGATGTAATCACAGACATCTAAAGAATTGTTTTCGTAGTAGAAGCTCGTTCCTTTGCTGTAGGTAATAGAAGCGCCTTCTTCATCAGTTTTGGTAAAACTTTCTCCCAAGACATTTCCTTGAGGATCCAAAACCTCAATAAAGAATTCACGATCTCCCGCTGATGCAATAGCATTGTCAGCTACGGTAAAGCAAACCTTAAATTTATCAGTAGCTTTTGCCCGGGAAGTAGAAACCAGTTTTCCACTGCTTCTTTCTTTAACCGCATCAATTTTAAATTCGGATAGGTTAAGTGCAGACCCGCGCTCAACCGCGTCTGCTAACTGTGTGTTTTGTACGATCAATGAATCGTTAAAAACTGTTTGTTTTTCCAATTCAACAAAAGTGCTATCGCGTTGCATTGCTAACAAGGTGTTGGATTGGGTTAACGAATCCACTTGTTTCATTAGTTCTTCGCGTTCTGCCTTCAATTGTCCTACTTGTCTTCTGTAACGTGACAAGGTAGCAATATCAGCTTTCATGCTTTGAACAGAATCTATGTATTTTGCAATTCTGTCACGAGCAGCTACCAATTCTTCGTTGGTGGCGTTGCTTTCCAAAATAGCCTTGTCGTATTCAGATTTTAGGCTATTTAAATCTTCAACCACCATTTCTTTTTCCTGTGTAAGAGCTGCTGTGGTTTTTTTCTTATCCTGGTAAAGACTTACCGTATAGATGATTGTTCCTAAAAGAACTACTCCTAAAAGGCCTGCAATTACCTTTAAACTGTTGTTGTTCTTAGCTTCTGTCATAATCTTAGTTTTTCTAACAAGTACAAATTTGTTTGTGTCTTGGTTATATACGGTATAGATTCCGTTTTAGACTTTTTTTTTGTTCGTATATGTTAAAAACCTCTGAAAAGCCCTTTGAATACGTAGCTTTAGGAAACAAAAAAATTGTGTGAAAACTAAACACTTTAGTCTTTTTACAATGGTTTGTTGCCTTTTTGTGGGTTGCATAAAGGGGGAAAAGAAGGAAAAAACGAGCCAATTACCTGAAACTCCCTTCCCTGAATCCTCTCATGCACCCATACTAACGATTTCCCCTATCCAACACGCTACGATGGTATTGGAATGGAAGGATATTACAATTTATGTGGACCCTGTAGGAGGTGCCGCTACTTTTTTCAACCATAAAAAGCCGGACTTGATCCTGATCACCGATATTCATGGCGACCACTTCAGTTTAAAGACCTTGGAAGGATTAGATACGAAAAAGGCAAAGATAGTGGTACCACAGGCTGTCGCAGACCAATTGCCGGAAGAGTTTACTCCGCAGATTGACGTTTTGGACAACGGAGATTCCAAAGAGCGCTATGGGATCTCCGTGGAAGCCGTTCCAATGTATAATTTGCGGAAAGAAGCGCTTACCTACCATCCCAAAGGAAGCGGCAACGGATACCTTCTCAATATGGAAAGTGAGCGAATATACATTTCAGGAGCTACCGAGGCTATTCCGGAAATGCGCGCGCTGAAAAATGTTACTAGGGCTTTTATTGGTATGAATCCGATCTATACCATGTCTGTTGAGAGTACCGCGGATGCTGTCCTAGCATTTGCTCCCAAAGAAGTACTTCCCTACTGTTACCTTGGAACAGCAGGGCTTTCGGATGTTCAAAAGTTTGCGAAAATAGTGACGGATAGAAATCCGAAAATCAAAGTTACCTTATTGGATTGGTATAAGCCCTAACGCACCAATTTTTTATACTTTATACGCTTCGGCATCACATCTGCACCGAGTCGTTTCTTTTTATTCTCCTCGTAATCGGAAAAAGAACCTTCAAAGAAATATACCTGGGAATCGCCCTCAAAAGCCAGGATATGCGTGCATATCCTGTCCAGGAACCAACGATCGTGGGAGATGATCACCGCGCAGCCCGCAAAATTTTCCAAGCCTTCCTCCAAAGCACGCAGCGTATTGACATCTAAGTCGTTCGTGGGCTCATCCAGCAATAAAACGTTACCTTCTTCCTTAAGTGTCATGGCCAGATGCAAACGGTTACGTTCCCCTCCGGAGAGCATATTCACCTTTTTGTTTTGCTCACTTCCCGAAAAATTGAAGCGACTCAAGTACGCCCGCGAATTGACCTGCTTCCCTCCCATCATCACAAGGTCCTGACCGCCGCTAAAATTTTCCCAAATGGTTTTTTGAGGATCGATATTGGAATGGGATTGATCCACGTAGGCCAATTTTGCAGTTTCTCCAACCACAAATTCTCCTTTATCAGGTTGTTCCTCCCCCATGATCATTCGGAAAATAGTGGTTTTTCCTGCCCCATTAGGGCCTATTATCCCTACTATACCCGCTTGCGGAAGGTTAAAATTCAACGCTTCATATAACAGTTTATCCCCATAAGCTTTGCTTATGCCTTTGGCTTCAATGACATTCGTGCCTAAACGGGGGCCATTGGGGATATAGATCTCTAGCTTTTCTTCCAACTGCTTTTGATCCTGACTGGCCAGTTTGTCATAATTTTTCAAACGTGCTTTTTGTTTGGCCTGGCGCCCTTTGGCCCCCTGACGCACCCATTCCAGCTCCCGTTCCAGGGTTTTCTGTCGCTTGGAAGCCTGCTTACTCTCTTGCGCCAATCGCTTTGCCTTCTGATCCAACCAACTGGAATAATTGCCTTTCCAGGGGATGCCTTCCCCGCGGTCCAATTCCAGTATCCATCCTGCTACATTGTCCAAAAAATAACGATCGTGTGTTACTGCGATCACCGTACCCTTGTATTGTGCAAGATGGTGCTCCAGCCAATGCACAGATTCGGCATCCAAATGGTTGGTAGGCTCATCTAGTAAAAGCACATCCGGTTCCTGAAGCAATAAACGGCATAAGGCCACCCGCCTCCTTTCTCCACCGGAGAGCACCTCGATTTTCTTATCGGGTTCCGGGGTACGCAAAGCGTCCATGGCAATTTCCAGTTTGGTATCCAGTTCCCAGGCGTTGCTGGCATCAATCTTGTCCTGAAGCGCAGCCTGCTTGTCCATAAGTTTTTGCATTTTATCTGCATCCTCATACACCTCAGGCAACGCAAACATATCGTTGATCTTGTTGTATTCGTCCAGTACCGCCACAGTTTCTGCTACCCCTTCTTTTACCACGTCCAATACTGTTTTTTCTTCGTCAAGTTGGGGTTCCTGTTCAAGATATCCCACTGAGTATCCCGGAGAAAAGACCACATCGCCTTGAAAATTCTTATCAACACCGGCGATGATCTTTAGTACCGTAGACTTCCCGGAGCCATTAAGGCCGAGAATACCAATTTTCGCACCGTAAAAGAAACTCAGGTAAATGTTTTTTAGTACAGGAGTATTGGCATTTTTGTAAGTCTTAGTGACCCCTGCCATGGAAAAGATGACTTTTTTATCGTCGGACATTTTGCGTGTGGATTTTTTGGAAAGTTGCTATTTAGAACCGGTTTTATACCCTACCCTTAAGGGCATTAAATACCCAGGCAATTGCAAAGAAACCTATTCCTACCGCCCCAAAGCCATAGCCCGCTACTTCATCATATTTAAATGCTCCCAGTGCAATCATACCCAGGCCTACGACAATCATAATTATTGTCGCATACGCCAAAACCGTATTCTTGTTCATTCCCATAAAAACTTTTTTTGAACTCAGCCAAATATCGTAAAAAATGGATGAAAGTTAACTTATCTAAAACAATTTGACATTGTATCTTTAGCCGTACTGTTAAAAATGCACGCATGGACATCAACTTCAACAAAAATGAAGACCATAATAAATTGTTGCTTTCGGACCTGCGGAAAAAGCTGAATCAAGTAAAAATGGGCGGGGGGAAAAGACGAATAGAAAAACACCACGCCAAGGGAAAAATGACGGCAAGAGAGCGGATTGACTACTTATTGGACCCTCAGCAGGATGCACTGGAAATAGGTGCCCTGGCAGGGGAAGACATGTATAGTGAACATGGGGGTTGCCCGTCTGGTGGTGTTGTAGTTAAGATTGGGCTTGTTCAAGGCAGACCATGTGTTGTTGTCGCAAACGATGCTACGGTAAAGGCGGGAGCCTGGTTTCCGATTACCGGAAAAAAGAACTTACGTGCCCAGGAAATTGCCATGGAAAACAGGCTTCCCATTATCTATTTGGTGGATAGCGCAGGAGTATACCTACCGTTGCAAGATGAGATCTTTCCGGATAAGGAACACTTTGGAAGAATCTTTCGGAATAATGCTATTATGAGTAGCATGGGCATTACCCAAATTGCTGCAGTCATGGGAAGCTGCGTAGCGGGTGGAGCCTACTTACCCATTATGAGTGACGAAGCGCTGATCGTTGATAAAACCGGGAGTATCTTTTTGGCGGGAAGCTATCTGGTAAAGGCAGCCATAGGAGAAAGTATTGATAACGAGACCCTTGGTGGGGCCACCACACATTCTGAAATAAGTGGTGTAATTGACTACAAAGCAAAAGATGACAAGGCGGCTTTGGATACCATTAAAAGTATCGTATCAAAAATTGGGGATTTTGACAAGGCCGGATTTAACAGAAGTTCTACGCATCCTCCAAAAGCAAATCCCGAAGATATCTATGGCCTATTACCCAAATCACGTTCTGACCAATACGATATGCTTGAGATTATTCATCGTCTGGTGGATAATTCTGATTTTGAACAGTATAAACAAGAATACGGAAAGACCTTACTCACCGGATATGCGCGAATTGATGGTTGGGCAGTAGGGATAGTAGCGAATCAGCGGAAGGTGGTTAAAAATGGAAAGGGTGAAATGCAATTTGGTGGGGTGATCTATTCCGACGCTGCTGATAAAGCCACGCGATTCATAGCCAACTGTAATCAAAAAAAGATCCCCTTGGTATTTCTGCAGGATGTTACCGGTTTTATGGTGGGCAGCAAAAGCGAGCACGGGGGTATTATAAAAGACGGTGCGAAGATGGTTAATGCCGTTAGCAATTCCGTGGTGCCTAAATTTACCATCGTTATTGGCAATAGCTATGGAGCGGGTAACTATGCCATGTGTGGAAAGGCTTATGATCCCCGGTTGATTATTGCCTGGCCTAGTGCGGAATTGGCAGTTATGAGTGGAAATTCGGCTGCTAAGGTGCTGTTGCAAATTGAAAAAGCCAGCCTGGAAAGTAAAGGAGAAACCTTTAACGCAGAAAAGGAACAGGCACTCTTCGAGAGAATTAAAACCGGCTACGATCAACAAATATCCCCTTACTATGCTGCCGCCCGGCTTTGGACAGATGCGATCATCGATCCATTAGCCACACGTAATTGGATCTCTAAAGGTATTGAAGCGGCCAATTGCGCTCCACTAACCCGGCCCTTTAACATGGGGGTTTTACAAGTTTAAGACGAGGTAAATTTAAAAAAGAGCTGCTCTTTAACTTCCGAATTAGAAAGCCTAATAAGTCGTTCTTCAGTCCGCTGATTGACTTTACCAAAGTTATATTGCACCGTACACTTTATCCAAAAAGGAGTTGTGGCCCTTTCCTTAGAAAGGTTGGTAACATAAACCTGCCACTCTCCTTTTGCAGTATCCCCAACTATCTCAAACTGTTCGGTAGCATGGCCGTGTATTATCTCACTGCTAATTCTTTTTCCGTCTGCAACCCTTGAGTGTTCCCAATCAAAGAAACGGTTTTGAGGATTTACAAATTTCAGAATAAACTCCTTCTCGGGGCCTTCCCAATCAAAAACCAGACGGACGTTATAGGTGAGGTTGTTTTGATAATTGATACCGATTTTGGTGATATCCAATGCCGATCGATGCCGGTTAACCAGATTTCGAAGTGCTGTACCTGCTACCTTATTCAAAGGACTAAAATCAAGCTTTGGATCCAGTGACCCCATAACGATACCGTTTAGAAGGTCCGCGGCTATCTGATAATTTCCTGCTCGTTCCTCCGCTATCGCAAGGTCATAGTAGGACTGTATTTTCTTAGGGAAACGGTCTTTGGTGATCTTTGCGGTTAACAGTGCCATTTCGGCATTTTGTAATTCAGAGTATTTTAAAAATAGTGATCGCAACGCTTCATATTCCGAAGGAGTTTCAAGAATATTAGAAAGCACAAGATCTGCCAGCACAACACTAGCCGTTCTGAAATAATCGGCTACATCAATGAAGTAAGCAAACGCATTAAAGTAGGACTCCCGTTGCGCTAAATACCTTTGGTAAGCCTCTTCTAGATGCCTAGCATTCTGTAGTTCTTTCAAATACGCGATAGCACGTTTTCTTTTTCTTACGTCCAGATTTCCTTCAAATATGTTGTTCGTTAATCGGGCGCTGTCTACGGTTTGATCCGAACTATTTTTCTTTTTTCCGGTTTTGGTAGTGATCATGATAACCCCATTCGCCCCTAAAGTGCCAAAACGATTCGTAGCGGCCAGACCTTTTAAAACGGTTACCTCAGCAATATTTGAAGGATCTATATAGTCTGTATTCGTATCAAACTGACCATTCCCTGATGCGCCAGAGAATGAAGATGCAAACTGCGTTGCACCGAAAGCATCAGCACGCTTTGAGGATTCCATTGGCACACCATCTATTACAATTAGTGCATAAGTATTCGTATTCAAGGAATTCGCCCCTCGAATCAATGTTTTCCCCAAGGTGCTTTTGCTGTCCCATCCGGAGGCCTTTGTAATTTGCATGCCCGAAACTTTACCATCTAAGGCCTCGTGTAATTTGGCCTCTGAATCACTGATGTCTTCATCTCCAACTCTTCCAACGGAATACCCAACAGCTCTGGCATCCTCCATACCATATGCCGTCCTAACTTTCTGCGGTCTTTTCAAAACGTTTTCTTTTACAACTACCTCATCCAATGCAATTGTTTTTGAATCCAGGTAAAAGTTGAGTTCAGCTTCCCTATCGTTTACTACCACTTGATGTTTGATCCTTTCGTCTACCTTAATCCAGAGTGTGTCGCCTATTCCTCCATTGTATGTAAACTCTCCGGTGTTATCGGTAATCATGGATTTACCTCCTGAAGTATTGATCAAAACATTAGCAAGGGGTTGTCCGTCCAGGTAAACTGCTCCCTTATGCTCATTTGAAAAAACTTTGGGTTGTGTAGAATTTTGTCCGGCAGCAAGGTCTAACAATGTAACCCGGTTCAAAAACCCCCAAAGCTGAAGTGTTTTCCGATCCGCCTGAGATGAGCTGTTAATGATAACATCCCCTCTGTCTAAAGAAAGGAAATCGTTTGGATCTGTCTTTCTACCATCCGTAAATACAAGAGCTTTGCCTTTCTTAGTAATGCTGTTCAGCTGTTCAAAAAAAGAGGCCCCATCATAACTCATTTTAGATAGTGTCCTTTTCAACAGGTTCCAATCTCCATTTGGAATTGTGATAATTTGTTCTTGTACAACATTAGAAAATGAAAGCAGTTGCACCGTATTAATTGCATCTTTTGCAATGATGCTATCTAGCACAGCAAGGTCTTTGCCCAGATCTCTTTCCCGCATTGAAAGCGAAATATCCCAGCAGACCGTTAAGGTAGTGTCATCTGGTTGTTGTCCAAAAATCCAGATATACGACAATAGTCCAAACCACAATAGCTTTACTTTAGGTTTTACCATGTTCTAAATGCCCCCCAAGTATTTTTGAATTATACCGTACCTCCTGGGAAATTAAAAAAAAGCTTCCTATTTTAGGTAGCGATGCACATATTTCCCGTCGAAAAATTTCCAGCGCTAATGCAAACCGACTAAGGGGCTTCCTCGGGTTTCATGATAACATTAGCTGTAGGTTTATCGGATACCTTCAAGGCCATTACCTTATACCCCTTTTTACGGAATTGGAGAATATCATTTTTGTCTGCGGGAATGCTGTATCTCCCGTTTTCATCAGTGATTACGGTTTCCTGTGTTCGGTTATTTGTGACCTCCACCCCCTCTACCATCCTACCCTTGAGGATAGCAAAACCCGATATAGTTTGCGCTTTAAGTTTTCTTCGTTTTACTTTACGGTCATAGCGTTCAGCTCTCTTTTCCGTTACCATTAGGGAAGTTTCCACATAATAGGCCATACTTTGATCTGCCACCCGCTCCCACTTGTCCTGACTCGCATATTTACGGTAGGACCCGGAACGATTGAATTCAGAGGCGGCAGCCAGGACCAATTCCAATCTTTGATCACCATATACTCCGAGTAATTCCAAGGATATGATGAAGTCTCCATTCACGTAAATGTTAAATGGCTTAAGGTCTACCCAAACAATTTTGTCCGTTTTCTTAATCGTAACGAACACGTTCTTCCCGGACTTATTCAAATTGGTTTTCGGTTTACTTCCCGGCCCATCATCCTCATAAACATTTACACGCAGTAAAAGGCTATCGGATTCGTTTTTTAGTACCTCGAAATTAAATCGGTCCAACCTCCGAATACCACTTGGAGCTAATATGCAGGTGGCTAATTCTCCCCCCAGGGCAACATTGTCTTTCCAATACCCAAATGTTCTTTCGCCAAAATTCTTAAAGCCCACAAAATCTGTTATAAATCGCTCTCCCTTATTCGAAACCACCACTTCATCCAACGCTACCACTGTAGGATCCATTTTAAATTTTGGGTATTCATTATACACTAAGGGTATTTCCGTTATAGGGATCGTAAGGGTTTTGTACCCCAGGGCTGAAAATAATACTTCTGCATTTGGGTCTTGGGTACCAGGGGTAATGTACAAATGAAATTTTCCTTCTTCGTCGCTTACGGTTCCTATGCCCTGTTCTAAAATACCAATATTTACATAGGGAATAGGCAAACCCGTTTCTGTGTCCATTACCTGGCCCTTGTAATCCTGCTGGGCAAACAGCAAATGACAGAAAAGAAAAACAAAAAAGGCCACCCTTAAGGGGTAGCCTTTTGAAATTGTGTTATCGGTTTGCAACATTGCCACTAGCCTGTACTGTAAAAAGTTCCTGGTTTACATTCTTTAAACTAAGTTTAAACACCTGGGTCTCTTTCCGCTGGGACCGGGTTCCATAATTATAATACACGGTCGTCTTTACATAAGTAGGTGAAAGGCTTTTATTACCCAAGTAATTGACATTGATCCTCCAGGTACCGGGTAGTGAACTGTCTATCAAATATTCTTTCACGTTATACCCAAAGTCTTTTTCCCGCTCTATCTCCTCAGGGTTCTCTGCCAAACTATGTTTCCATTTGTAGAACTGATTTTCGGGGTTGACAAACTGCAGTTCAAACTCGGCTTCCCCGTCATTCCATTCAAAGACCATACGGGTTCCTTTAAAATCCTCTTTTGCCACATACATTTTTTTCGCCTTTCTCCCATCCACCACGGCACTTTTATTTAACAAGAGTAAGTTGTTAAATTCCCTTGTCATGACCGGGCCAAAACCAACACTGTCTGCCTCTAAAAAGCCTTCACCAATAAGATATTCATACCTTGCATACATTGAGGCCGCCTGTCTGGGCTCATTAAGATTACGATAGCTATTGGCCATATCAAAATAGCTTTGCACATAATTAGGCCTAAGAACAAAGACCTCTTTGTACATATCATTGGCCTTTTCAAACCTGCCCTGAGCTTCGTAAACGTAGGCTAACGCTTTTAACAATACGGCGTTATCTTCAAATTGTGCAAAATTCTCTGCAATGATGTTATCAGCGTACTCCAGCTCATTCCACCGGTCTGCAAAATGCCGATGGGCAGCTATATAAAAGTGGGGGGAGTTCGAAAAATTAGTTTCATAGTTTTCGAAAACCGTTTTCGCGGCTTCAAAAGAACTGCTGGCTTCCAGCTCCTTCAGGTAGGAAGGAGCATTTTCCAGGATCTCTTCCCGAGTTAGTACCTTACCGGTTGCATAGTTGTTACGCAGGCGCGCACGATCAACAATTTCATTGTTTCCAGCGTTTCCTGAGAAAGTATTGATCACCACAACTCCTCCCGAAGCAAGTCCTCCATACATGGTGGTGGTGGCAAGATTATTTAAAATGGCTACCCTTTTTATGTTCCCGATATCTAACCAATACGGGATATCGGTAAAGATCTGCCCGTCCACATCAAAAATGGCTGCCTGTTGATTGTTAATAGAGCCAAAGCCTCGGATAAACACCGCAGCACCTCGAGAAGGATTTCCCACTTGACCTGGAGAAGATGTTCCTCCGGGACCTATTATAGAGCCAACTACGCTAACCCCAGGAAATCTATTTTGTAGCAGCCCGAGAATTCCAACATTGACCGGGTTTATTTCAGAATCGTCTAGTGTTCTTACATTACCCGGAGCTTTATCCGCGTCTAAAAAGCCCCATGCCGTTTTTACTATGTTCTTGTTGAGCACGTAATCCTCAGCCAGATCTTTTTGTGATCTACGCTGACTCCCTTCCACAACTACTTCATCCAAGCGTTCAACATCAGGGATCATCACCGGGTTGAGTATACGGGTAACATCCTCAACACGAATAGTGATGGTGCGCATCCCCGTGTAGGTGTACTGCAAGCGATCTCCTGTCTCGACCGCTATCTCATACTTTCCTTCCGTATCGGTTACGGCCATGGTGTCTTTATCCAAAACCGTGATATTGACATTTTCTAAAGGTAGTTTGCCATCGGTGACTTTTCCCTTAACCATACGATCTTGAGCGAGCCCGACAAAGGTTGCCAGGCAAAATACGAGCAATACTGTTTTCATTTTCATAACAATTGGTTTAAATCTTAGCAATTAATTTTTCTTTTTTACCAATCAAAAATAATACCATAGTATAACTACCTTGTCGTTCTATTCCTTTGCTATAGTACCAATTGACTGTACCGTAAAGAGTTCCTGGTTCACATTCTTTAAACTTAGCTTGAATACCTGGGTTTCCTTTCGTTGCCTCAAGCTACCATAATCATAATATACCGTGGCCTTTAAATAGGTAGGTGAAAGGCTCTTATTCCCCAAATACCTGACGTTAATCCTCCAGGTTCCCGGTAAAGAGCCGTCTAACAGGTATTCGTTGATATTGTACCCAAACTGTTTTTCCCTTGCAATTTCTTCAGGATTATCCGCTAAACTATGTTTCCATTTGTAGTACTGGTTCTCCGGGTTAACAAATTGTAATTCAAACTCCGCTTCGCCATCATTCCATTCGAAAACCAATCGGGTACCTCTAAAATCCTCTTCGGCCACGTAAAGTTTTTCCACCTTTTGGTTATTTACTACAGATTCCCCTTCTAAGGTGAGAAGATTGTTAAACTCTCGATTGATTATGGGACCAAAATGAACGGTATCCTTCTTCATCATGCCATTTTCAATGAGATACTCATACCGGGTATATATGGCAGCGGCTTGTTGATGCTCATCTAAATTGCGATAACTATTGGCCATGTCCAGATAGCTATGGGCATAGTTAGGCCGTAAGATAAAGGCTTCCTTGTATATGCTATGGGCCTTTTCTAAACGGTCCTGGGCTTCATAGGAATATGCCAAAGCCTTTAATAACACTGCATTGCCTTCAAACTGCCCATAGTTTGCCGTGATTATTGCATCAGCATAATCAACTGCATTCCATCTGTTCAAGAAATATTGGTAGGCATCCAGGTAAAAATAAGGAGCGTTCGAAAAATTGCTTTCAAAATGCTCAAAAACACCCTTGGCCTCAGTAAAAGAGGCACTCCCTTCCAGTTCTTTCAAATACGTGGATTCATTTTTGAGGATTTCAGAAGGCTTCAAGGTCTTCTCGGTTGCGTAGTTGTTTCTTAAGCGCGCACGATCAACGGTTTGCGCCAACCTTGGATTACCCGCTACGGTATTCACAACAATTACACCTCCGGAGGCAATATTGCCATACAGCAACGTTTGCCCTATGTTTCTGAGTAGGGCTATCCGTTTAATATTACCAATGTTTAACCAAATAGGGGCATCTGTAAAGATAATGCCGTCCACATCATAAATAGCTGGAGTTGCACTTGTTAAGGAACCGGTTGATCTTAAAAATACGTCGCCACCTCCGGCACAATTGCCCACAACTCTTACCCCGGCGAACTGCGACCTGAGGGCATCCAGGATACAAATTCCAATTGGATTGATCTCATCTTCATTTAGAAACTGGACAAAACCAGGGGTTCGATCGGCATCCAGATATTGGAAAGCTGTTCGAATGATCCTGTTATTATAAGGATATTCTTCTTCCAATAGGGATTGCGATTTTCTGAGGCTGCCCTCTACAATTACTTCCTCCAGTTCGGTAATTTCCGGGAGCATTGCGATATTCAGAAAACGCGTTACATCTTCCACCTGTATGGTAATCGTACGCATCCCAATATAGGAGTACTGCAGCACATCTCCTGTATCAGCGGCAATTTCATATCCTCCGTTGGCTTTGGTAATTGTAGCAGTGTCCTTCCCCGTTATCGAAATCTTTACATTTTCCAAAGGTAATTTGCCATCTGTTATTTTACCTTTAATTATCCGTTCTTGAGCAGTAACGGATAGGACCGTGAAAACCAAAATAAATGAAAGTAGCTTTTTCATAGTAATACTTTTGATTTTGTGTGATTAGCACACTTTTTTGATAGCAATAATCGTTCCAACAGGTAAAATCTCCCTTATAAAATATAGTATTTCATAGTATCAATTTTGTTCTCCGTGCGAATACAGACTGCTCCTTCCCTATCGGGAAACCAGTTTTCCTCCTACGGATACCGTAAATAATTCCTGGGGGACATTTTTAAGGCTAAGCTTAAATACTCTCGTTTCCTTCCGCTGGGCATAGCTACCGTAATTGTAATATACAGTAGCCTTTAAATAGGTCGGAGTTAAGCTTTTATTGCCATAGTAATTGATGTTTACGGTCCAGTTGCCTGGTAAGGAACCATCAATCAAATATTCAGTGGTAGCATACCCATATTCCTTTTCCCTGGAAATAACTTCTGCATTTGAAGAAAGCGAATGCTTCCAGAGAAAGTATTGCTTTTTAGGGTTAACGAATTGCAAATCAAATTCCGCTTCACTATCGTTCCATTCAAACACTAATCGGGTTCCTTCAAATTCTTCTTCAGCGATATACAGTTCCGTTGCTTGTTGTCCGGCTACGACCGCATTTTTATTCAGAAAAAGAAAGTTGTTGTACTCCCTTTCAAAAATTGGTCCAAACCCAATAGAGTCCAAACTCATAAATCCTTCTTCAACGAGATGTGTATAGCGGGTATAAAGTGATGCGGCTTGCTGTGGGCTTTTTAAATCCCTGTAGCTATTGGCCAGGTCCAAATAGGATTGTCCATAATTGGGTCGTAGTCTTAGCACTTTTTTATAGTATTCATTTGACGCTGCATAGTCGCCTGATTCTTCATATTGATACGCAAGGGCCTTCAGCAGCACTGGGTTTTTCTCAAAAATAGCTGCGGTGGAAGCTACGATATCATCGGCGTACCCCTTTTCGTTCCATTGCGAAACAAAATACTTCTGGGCATCTAACGTAAAGTAGGGCGAACCGGAATACGTTTTGGCATATTTCTCATAAACATTTTTAGCCGTGTCAAAAGAAGTGCTGGTATAGAGTTCTGTTAAATAATTTGGCCAGTTTCGGCTTACCGCCTCCTGAGATACAATATTTCCGTCCACAAAATTATTGCGTAAACGGGCGCGATCATATATCTTATCTGCCTTGGGACTGGCTGCGATAGTATTGATCACAATGACCCCTCCTGTCCCTATACTTCCGTACTGCGTAGTAGTTGCAAAATTATTCAAAATGGCTATCCTTTGAATATTCTTTACATCGATCCATATTGGGGCATCTGTAAAAATTTGGCCATCTACATCAAATATTGCTGATCTTGTATTAAATATGGAGTTGTTACCACGAATGAAAACCCTACCATTAATTAATGCCGTCTGCTGGGCATTGGCACCTGCAGCCAGGCCAACAACACCCGGAGCATTGCTATTACCGCCTACCAGATTGGTTAACTGCCGAGACGTTCCTGCTCCAGGACCGAAAGCCCCCAGACAGTTTCCCTGCACCCGAACCCCTGCAAACTCGTTTTGGAGAAGATCCAGGATACATATTGCCACCGGATTGATCTGTTCTTCGTGCATAAACCGTATTTTACCAGGAGCCGTTTCTGCGTTGATATAACCATACGCAGTCCTAATGATATTTAAGTTGCTGGGATATTCCAATGACAATTCGCGTTGGGATTTTCGATTACTGCCCAGCACTGTTACCTCTTCCAATTCTTCAATATCCGGTACCATGTCAATATTCAGTATGCGCGTTACATCTTCTATCCTGATTTTTACTGTCTTCATTCCCTGGTAGGAATATTGGACAACGTCACCCACAGTAGCAGAAATACTGTATTTTCCATTGCGATCTGAAAATGTACTCTTTGCGGAGCCTTCAATACTTACAGAAGTATTTTCCATGGGATTCTTACCATCGGTGATACGACCTGAAATGGTTTTTGTAACGGATTGGGAAAACCCTACACATGAGACCAGAAACAAGAGGAGTACTATATTTTTCATAGCTAATTCTTTATGTTTCATTAAATTACTAAAAAATATCACTATTTAAGAATTCGTAAGGAAAATTTTAACAAGGCTAATTCCCCTGGTAATTTCTTACCCTTGGAAGAAGTAAAAGCTTCGTCTGCCTTCCTTTTACGTAGCGAAATCCCTGCTCCCCAAAAAAGCCAGCTTCCTCTAACATTACTCGAATATCTTGCTTCCATTCAGGAATAGTAACCGTGGTATTTAATTCGATTGCATACACTGTATTAGGCCGTAATGGATACTTTTCCCCGTCGTCTTTCATTACCCCTTCCTGGGCATCCCACATGCCTATTGTAGTCCCTGCCGAATGTCCATAGAAACCCAAAGGATGGGTATATATTACAGGTTTAAACCCAGCCGCTCTAGCATCAGCCAGGGACTTTGCCAATATTTCATTACCTGTTCTACCTTCAATCAGGTTAGCTGTCAAGAAGTCCTGAACCTTATTCCCTGCTTCTAGTGCTTTAACCAAAAAGTCAGGGGCTTCCGTCTCTTCCGGTTTTAAGACATAGGCCAGTTCCTGACAGTCCGTATTCAGCCGTAAATAGGTAATCCCAACGTCGCAATGCAGAAGGTCGCCGGGTAAAATAATCATGTTTTCCGGTCTGCCTGAGAATGAATACAGGTGTCCTTCCAATGCTTCGCTCGTACGTTGAACGTCTACTGTTGGATGGAACCAGGTCTTCAATCCCAAATCGGTAACTTTTTGCCGCATCCACCATTCCACTTCTCCGGTAGTTGTTACTCCGGGGGTGATCACTTTTTCCGAAAAGGCTTCCGCAATAATGTTGTGCGTAATATTGACCAGTTGATCGTAAATGACCATTTCTCTGTCGGTTCGCGTTTCTATCCATCGAACGGCCAATTGCTCCGCCGAAACGATCTTGTCCTGATATTTTTTTGATAATCGCTGCACAAATTCTGAATAGTCGGTTTTTACCAATCCATCCGCAATATTGTGATCCTTGGAAAAGTTGAGGCCGATCTTATCAGGATTCCGTTCTTCTATAAGCTGCACTAATCGCTTCCATTGATCCGGCTCCTTTTCTTTATCCCAGGCGGAGACAATGTTTTTGCCAACATTATAGCGAGCCACAGCTAGTTTATGAATACTATCATTTTCTTTGTCCCTGTAAAACAGGAGGATTGTGCGTCTCCTTGCGTTTAACCAGGTCGCAGGTAACATGGTTCGCAACACAGGATCTTCATTGTATTCCCGGGATATGAGTACCCACATATCAAGACCTGCCTCATCCATTAATTGCGGTAACAGGTTGGTAAAGCGTTCTGCCAGGATTTCATCAATTACTTTTGCCTGTTCTCGTTCCGAGAGGATTTGTTGTGAAAAAAGAAAATACGGTACCAAAAGGAATAACAATCGGATGGTCATCACTATATATTTTATTTTAAAGGTGCATGTTCAAATTTAGGTTTTCCCTAAAGATTTCTGTGTCGCCATACGGTCTACTTTACCGTTTTTGGTTTCTTTAAACGTTACTACCGTCACCACTTCTTTGGGAATTTCAAATCGGGTAAGCGCCTTGTTCGCTTTCAACTTTTCCAATAGCAGTTGTCCATCTTGTCGCCCTTCGACAAACAGGACTACTTTTTCGCCAAGTTCGGCATCCGGTACTCCTGCGATAAAGAATCGGTGATTAAGGCTAGCGGCCAGCTTTGCTTCTATTTCTTCCGGAATCAATTTGATTCCCCCCGAATTGATAATATTGTCATACCTCCCTAACCACGTAAAACGAGTAGGATCCTTTAATCTTACCAGATCATTGGTCACAATTTTTTTATCGCTTACCCTTGGTGCAGTTATCACCAGGCAGTCTCTATTATCTACAGCGATACTAACATTCGGAAGGGTTTGGAAGTAGCTAGAATTTTCAAGTAAGCCTTCCGAAGTAATTTGTTTTAAACCTATATGGGAAACGGTCTCCGTCATCCCATAGGTTTCATAAATATTGGTATGTAGGGCTTTTAGTTCCTGCGCCAGTCCGGAGGATACCGGAGCACCACCAAGGATAAGGGTTTTGACGCTATTTAGATCAGGAAGGGAGTTCTGTGCCTGTAAAGGTACCATAGCACAGAAATCATATGATTTCGAGAGCGATTGTAAAGGTTTGGAAGTAGGTGCAACAGTATCTAAATCCAATCCGAGTACCAGGGCTCTGACCAGCATCATCTTGCCGGCGATAAATTCAGCAGAAAGACATAAGAGCGCGGAATCTCCAGGATTAATATTCAGGAAGCTTCCCGTAGCCAGGGCAGAATTGATCATGTATTCCTTTTTCAAGGAGATCTTCTTAGGTGACCCCGTAGAGCCAGAAGTGCTTACGGCAATTGTCTTTGAGGTATTCAACCAATGCTGCAAAAAATCACCGATCGCTTGTTCATAGGGTTTTCCATCTCTAAATAAGGTAGTGGCAACCTCTCTTAAGGTTTCGTTGTTATAACTATAGCCGTTAAGTTTGAACTGCGGGTGCATCCTCATTTTGCAAAGCAACAAATTGTTCTTTCGTCAATACTTTCCCGGATAAACGCTCTTTCCAATTGGTCCAGCGGTATTTTTTACTAAAGATGAATAACAATATTGGAAATACCACAAATACGGGGATGATCACATCCCAACCCAAAGTTGGTTCAGCAACATTTCGATAAAGCGAGTCTGTTTGAAAGGCGGTCCAATCTGCGGTAACTAACAAAGCTGTGATCAGATTATTTGCTGCATGGAATCCCAAAGCCAATTCCAGCCCTTCATCCATTAGTGTCATTATCCCCAAAAAAAATCCAGTACCAATGTAATACACCATAATACCATAGCCCAGCTTTTCCACTTCGGGATTCGCCACATGTAACAGTCCAAATAGGATCGAAGTAACCACTAACGGTACCCATCTGTTCTTTGCCAATAATCCAAGTCCCTGCATGAGATGACCTCGAAAAAGGTATTCCTCAAAACTGGTTTGCAAAGGGATAAGAAGTATCGCTATTATCGCCAGTACCAAAAACTTATTCAAATCAAAATTCCAAACGTAGTCGTCAGGGGAGGCAAAGACATCCCCGAGGGTAAAAAGTACGGTGATCCCTCCCCAAAGAAAAAAGGCGTAAAAAATACGTTTCCAGTCCACTTTTTTGCGAGAGGTTGTTAAAGCAGTTAGTGGCTGCGGGTGTACCAGATACGTCCAACCGATTACCACCAAAAGTCCAACGGCAAAAGGGAGGAGTAAAAAAATTAGCGTTAGCGAAGATCCCAGTTGTTCGATCATGGTGTTCATCATGGCCGTGGTATCCATGGGAGATAAGTACATGGCTACTGCGTTAAAGGCCACATAACCCACAAATAATGTAGGAATGATAAAAAACTTCCACAAACCTATATCACCTCGGTAGCCCTGTTCTATATACATAGTTGCTTGATTATATCGTGCTGCCAAGATAGGTGTTTTCTATAATATAGATTTCCTTTTTCCACTTCCAGCGGGCTCGTAAAATTGTTGGTAAACAGGCTTCCTGTACCAAGCCCTTGCGGCATCGTATTGTTCAATGTAAAGGTCCATTGGGCAATAGCATTTAACCCCACATTACTTTCCAGCGCACTGGTGACCCACCATCCTATTCCAAGCTCCTCTGCGATGGCGATCCATTCCTCGCAAGAGGTATATCCACCAAGTAAGCTGGGTTTTAAAATGATATATTGCGGACGAACGAGTTGCAACAACTCCTTTCTTTCCATTGTGTTATGGATCCCAATCAATTCTTCATCCAGTGCAATGGGAACAGGAGTTTTTCGACACAGATCGGCCATTGCTTTCCATTGCAGGGTTGGAATAGGCTGTTCAATGGAATGTATCCCTAATTCTGCCAATTGATTTAGGACCGCCAGGGCTCTTGAGCGCGAAAAAGCGCCGTTTGCGTCAACGCGTAACACCAACTCCTTTTCCGAGAATTGCTTTCTGATATTTTTTAGGAGCTTCAATTCGACTGCAAAATCGATGGCTCCGATCTTCATTTTAATACATCGGAATCCCTGTTCCAAACGTTGTTGAATTTGGTCCAACATGAATGACTCTTCTCCCATCCAAATAAGACCGTTTATAGGAATAGCCGCTTCCGATGTCGTGAATTGGGAGGGAAAGAGTTCAAAGGGGTTTTTGGCCTCAAGTGACAATAATGCTTGTTCCAGTCCAAATTCTATGGATGGAAAATCCCCTAATTTCTTCAGAAGTTCTTGCTTATCTAAGTGGATATTCTCGCACGTCCATTGCAATTGCCGCTCATAATCGGGTCTGTCATCTACACTTAAACCCCGTAGCAGTCCACATTCTCCAATCCCGAAACGGTTCCCCTCACGAAGTACAATAAACCAGGTTTCCTTTTCTTTTAAGATACCCCTGGAGGTTCCACTCGGCCTTTTAAAATTGAGATTATACTTTGAATACCTTGCTTGCATTGATCGCAAAAATACCACTATTACAACGTAATGTATGGCTACAGGTAAGGTGGAAAGAAGTTGATGCTTTGAACACCCTCCCAATACGAAGGACCAACTTAGTTAAAATTAAACCAGAAACGAACTCCTTCGTTTGCCCGATCAACATTTAACTTGGATTGTAACTGATTCACAAGCCGATTGATTAACCGTAGCCCCATGGAATTACTGGTACGTTCGTCGGTATCTTCGGGTAAACCTACTCCGTTATCCGAATACTCGAAATAACCTTCATCACCATTCTTCCTTAAATGGATGTAGATTTTTCCATTATCATCACTTTCCGGAAATGCGTATTTAAAGGTATTAGACACCAACTCATTCAAAATAAGCCCGAACGGAATGGCTCTGTCGATGTCCAGTTCAGTCCCTTCAGCATCTACCGTTATGCTGATATTATGACCTCCCTTTTTGTACACGGATTGCACACTGTTAATCAGACTCTCTATATATCCTTGCATCTCAATCACCGAAAGATCCTCATTTTGATACAGCTTTTGATGGATCAGGGCCATTGCTTTCACCCTGCTTTTTCCTTCTTCAAGAGCTTCAATTGCCGCTTTGCTTTTCGTGTTTCGGGTTTGAAGGCTCAATAAACTTGAGACCATTTGCAGGTTGTTCTTCACACGATGATGAATTTCCTTTAACAGCGAATCTTTCTCTTTCAGTGAGTTTTCAATGATATGATTTTGCTCAGCAATAAGGCGTTGATTCTTGATACTTTTAAGATAAGCATATACCAACCCAATGAAGCCCAGTAATGTAAAAATCAACGAAATAATGACCAGGTTTATCCTTTCGTCCTTTGCCTGTATTTCACTTCGAATTTTTTCGTTGGCCAATTTTTGCTCGTTGATAAGTCGCCTTGAATTTTCCAGATCCGAGGTGCCCACTATGGCTACCAATTGTTGTTGCAAAATAGATCTCTCATTGGCTTTTAGGGAATCCATAATGTATTCGTTCCGCTTGTAAAAGCTTGAGCTACTTCTGAAGCTTTCTTGCTTATCATGGTAGTCTGCCAAAAGTTTATTTCTCTTGATTTCTTGCTTAATGGTTATACCTTCAAATTCATTATCCAAAAGCTCCTTCGCAGTTTCGTCATTTTCCAGTTTTAAATGTGCTTCTGCCAGATTTAAGGTGTTGTCAATAATTTGCTTTTTATAGCTTCCATTATTGAGCTCTTCTAAAACACTTAGGCTATTGGTCAAAAGAGGGACCGCTTCCGGGTACTCTTTAAGTTGCACATGACATTTGCCAATGTTTCCTTCGATCTCGGCCTTTAGTGCTTCACTTTCAAAAATATCTTTATCGGATTTTTGCTTGGAAATGTCGTTGATATAAACTTCCAAAAATCCTAAAGCCTTTTTAAATTCGTTAGTAGCGGTTTCCGGGGATTTATCAAGGTAAAGGTAGTACCCCACAGTATTGTGGTGTTTGGCCAATGCTAAATGATCATTGTCCGGGATGGTAGGCTTAACGGCAAGTATATATTGCTCCATAGCCTTCCGGTATAGCCCCATATTCGCATAAATATCATAAAATGGAACGCTTTGGGTAATGCCGAGCGCCTGCATTTGCTCGCGGATCTCAATTTGCTTGTCATACATTTGGAGCTTTCCGTAATTGAGGTCTAAAAGCTGTAGGATTAACTTAACGGAAGTACTATCCAAACTATCTACCTCCTTGAAAAGTTCGTTGGCGATAGCGATGCTTTTATAGTGATCCGCGATATCATTATACAATTGTGCTTGCATCAGTCTATACACCTGAATACCCAGAGTGTCTTTTGATTTTTCCGCGGTATTCAGATATACTTTCACAACCTCTAACCAATCATACGCCGAGCTATTTTTATATCGGTTTGGGGTTTCATAGAAAAAGTCTAATTTATTTGCTACGCCGTTGGTTTCCTGGAATGTTTTGAAAGGATCTTCTTCCTCCTGGACAAATTGCGCCTGTAGTACTCCTAATCCGAGAGAAAGGAATACAAAAAAAATCAGCGTTTTTCTTTTTGGCATAGCCATTACTTGATGTCCTATTTTTTGGAACGAATCCATTTTAAAAATGCAGTCTTTCTTTTTTTATTACAAAATTAGTATCCTCTTGGCTGCGTAATTAATTTTTGTTGTAAATCCAGTGGCTTAAGTGGTGAAAATTGCAAAAATCCTACTACTACCTGTACGACAATGTATTCATTACCGTAAAGATGTTCCACAATTAAAAAAAAGACTGCACTTAATCTTTGTACAGTCTTTTAAGACATTATATGGATGTAAGATTTGGGGGGCAACAATGTCCGATTCAAAAATAGAATGAAAGCAGGTGCAAGTTGCTGTTTTGTTGTGAAAGTGTATTTTTTTGTTGTGAACTGAGGGTCTACCGATGCACAGATGCATTTTATCGTGGTTTTGTGCATTTCATGGAAAGGGGTAAGCAAGAAGGTATTTAAAAACAAAGAGCCTTGTCCGAAAACAAGGCCCTTTTACGAGAACACTATATGAAAATGAAAAAATTATCCTTTACAATTTGATATCATTTTTAAACACTTCAAATCTACTCATGAAGATATTCTGAGAGAAACTATTGTTGTGAAGCTCTTTTAAACTGTGGTGAATGTCTAGAATACTAGTTGAGGACAATAAAAAAGTGCCGTAATTACGGCACTTTTTCGTTTCGAATGCTAATTAACCCATGTCCTCTCTACGAATTCATTGAGGATATGATGAATTCCTTGAAGTCCTTTGAAATTGGGATTAGCGTGTTATTTATCATAATATCCTTAGAGTTAATGGCATCTATGTGATCTACATTAACGATATAGGATTTATGGGCCCTAAAAAACTTGTTCTTTGGTAATTTCTCCAAGTAGTCCTTCAAAGGAGAACGTACCAGGAATTTTTTATCCACCGTGTTCACCTCCAGGTAAACATTATCCGCTTTGATAAACTGTATATCTCCAAATTGGATACGGTAATACAAGTGCTGCTTTTTGACAAAAATGGAATCCTTTAAAACAGAATTGGAGGTAAAGCTTTCTTCTCCACTTTCCGCAATATCGGTACTGACACTTTTCTTGGAATAATTAAAATTGGATAACGCAATTTCAATAGAAGTGTATAAGTCTTGTTGCTCAAAAGGTTTTACCAAATAACCGTCTGGTTTAACCGTTTTTGCATTTTCAACAGTAGCTTTATCTGAGTTTGAGGTTACAAAAATGAAAGGAATGTTGTAGTTCTGCCGGATATGTTTACCTAAATCAATCCCAGTTTTATCTGAGGCCAAAATAATGTCAATCAAAACAAGATCTACATGGTTGTTTTTAAGCACCTCTATGGCCTGCTCGTAAACGATCACATTGTCAACCACTTCATAACCAATTTCTTCCAGCATAGACTGCATATCATCGGCTATGATGACATTATCCTCAACTATAAGAATTTTGATGGGGTGTTCCAAAATGGCTTAGTTTAGAAATTTTTAACACTCAAAATTACAAAAAATAATTGATCGATATGTAAAACCAAAGGGAGAGGAAGAATGTGCTTAAGGCTAATTTCTTTAATTCAGGGTCCAATTCGGAGGGATTATCAGTGTTCCACACTTTACGTAAATGAAGAAAAATTGGCACATACAATAGTATATGGACCAACCCAAAAAGAGTAGGTATTTGAGCACTACTATACACCAAAAAACACAAGAAGCTTAGCACTACCAGAAACGTATGATACCTTTTTCCGCTAGCAAAACCCATACGGACCACCATGGTGTTTTTACCATGCTTTTTGTCGGAGACCACATCCCTTAAATTGTTAAGATTCAATACGCCAACACATAATGCTCCAATGCCAATAGCCGGAAGTACATCCCAATACGTCAATTGTAGGGTATACAAAAATTTAGTTCCCAATACCGCCAATAATCCAAAGAATAGAAACACAAATACATCACCCAGGCCAATGTATCCATAGGCGTTGGTTCCTACCGTATATCGTATAGCGGCCCAAACACTGAATATCCCTAATATGAAAAAGAGGAAGAGAAGCGGTAGCTGTTCCCTACCGAATGCGTGTACTAAAAGTACTATTACGAGTAAAAGACTAATCGTTGCGCTTATTACAATTCCTCTTTTGAGTTCAATGGCAGATAGCGCCCCGCTCTGAAATGCGCGAACAGGTCCAATGCGCTCTTTCCCATCTGTTCCTTTGATGCCATCGCCATAATCATTGGCAAAATTAGAAGTAACCTGAAATCCGACAGTTACTAAAATGCAAAGTAAAAACGTAAACCAATCCTGGTAGGTAGCATGGTTCGCCAACGCTGTCCCGACTACTACTCCGGAAATCGATAAGGGAAGTGTGCGCAGTCTTGCCGCACGTAGCCAAGTTTTAATGCTGTTCAATTATTCGGCAGATTCAATTTTAAGGCGCTTTCCGTCCTGATAAGATGCTACAAAAGCATCTTCAAATCCTATGCTCACCAACTGTAATCTGAAAGATTGTGCTTCCTCTAAGGTTTCGAAAGTTCCAAGGGAGTAGGCGTAATAAGGATTGGTCTTAACAAACAGGGTGTTGGTTAAAGCTTCAGAGGCTAGTGTAATATTGTTATCCACAAAAGATTTTACCTGTACGGAATAAATCTTTTCCTTTTCCAAAAATTGTTTCGCCAGGTAAAACTCCTTTACCAGACTTAATTCCTGGTTTTGCAGCCTAAGGTTATCCATTCGTGTTTTTATCGCCTCCAGGCTATCTATGGAAAACAAAACATTTTGATTGCCCTTTGAAGTACTTACCCCAGCCGTAAAAGAAGTGATGGCCAAAGCACTAACTAACAACAAAGCCGTAATTCCTATAAAAACATTACGCTGAATCTTAAACTTCCTTAGGTCTTTGTTCTTGAACTTTATCTGATCCAGCAATCTTTCGTTAATGATTTGGGACTTTTCGATATCCTTGTGTAGATCTAACAAATCATTTTCTTCTATGAATGGCATGCTTTCGAAAATTTAATTGTTAATGAAGTAAGAAGATAAAAACCAATTACTTAGGGAACCCAATAATTGCAAATGTAATGGTTTTGACCAAAGAAAAAAACCATACTAAAAACCAAGTGCTTTGACGATTTGTCCTATTCGCTAGCTACCAGATAGATGCCTTCGGGTTTCAACACTATTTTACGTGCTTTATACAGTACTCCTATCGCTTTTTTGAATAGCTTTTTACTGAGCTCGAGTTGGTCCTTAATCTCTTCGGGAGAGGACTTATCATGTAATGGAAGAAAACCACCGCTTTCCTTTAGTTTCTGAAGGACATACTGAGCGGTCGCTCCCAACATTTTAAATCCCATAGGCTGAAGTGTTACATCTACCTTGCCATCTTCTCTTACCTTTTTTATGTAACCCTTTGTAACGTCCCCGATTCCAATCTTTTTAAAAACATCATCAAAATACAGCAATCCTTTAAAGGCGTTGTTGATTATAACTTCCCAACCTAATTCTGTCTTTCGGTAAATTAAAAGCGTTACCTCTTCGTTGTCGGACAAACGCTGATCAAAAGTTCTCAGATAGTTTTCAATTCTGGAGGAGGCTGTTAATCTGAAGCTTTTCTCGTCCAAATAGCAATGCACAACGTAGGCTTTCCCGACCATCATTCGTTCGCGTTGTTCTCTAAAAGGCACAAACAAATGCTTTTCCAATCCCCAATCTACAAATGCGCCAACAGCGCTGGTAGCAACACAGTGTAAATACGCAAAACCATCCCTTTTGATCAAAGGTGTTATTGTCGTGGCGACTGGTCTTTCCTGATGATCCAAATAACAGAATACCTGAATTTTTTCATCGCGTTTTATTCCTTTGGGAACGTATTTGTTGGGCAACAGAATTTCTGTTCCTTCAGCATCTCCTAAGAATATCCCCACACTTGTGCTTCGTAGCACACTTAGTTCATTAAAATCTCCGATCTTAATCATTACAAGGATATTAAAAAGAAAAAACCGTGCTAAGCACGGTTTATCTTACTTTTTGTGACAGGGGCTATTAATTGTAAACGGATTCTTTACCGAAATGCTTTGCCAACTGATAATAGATTACCGCTCTATGCTTGTTTTTATCCCCTCTTCCATATTTATCGATTACGCTGTTTATCGCATCCATCAATTCGGGGCCATCAGCAAGTCCTAGCTTTTTGATCAAGAAATTGTTCTTAACCGTTTCTAATTCTTTGTTATCGCTCCCTGAAACCTTAGAAGCGTCAAGATTGTAGATAGCCGGTCCTAAACCAATTGCGACTTTGGTAAGAAAATCCATATCTGGAGTTTCTCCAAACTTTTCTTTGATGTCCGCCGCATACTTTTCGATTAATTCATCTCTTTTACTCATTTTCGTTAGTGCTCTTTTATAAGTTATCAATAGTCCGAAGATATGAAATCAAAGTAATCAAGCAAAATTTTGTTGTTCTCTTCTCGTGGGGTAAAAACTTCCAACACTTTTGCCCGATCAGACGGTAAATAAAAATCTTGAAGTGCATTCTCCAACTCCTTATGATTACAGGCAGAATGATAGTGTAAGCCGAACTGCTCGCATAGATGAGCAGCACTTAGTTGATGTGTGGTTTCGAAGTATTTGGCAAAAAGTTCAGAACCGTCAAATCCAGGTAAAATTCTAAAAATGCCGCCCCCGGAATTATTGATCAATATGACCCGAAAATCAGGTCTGACATATCGATTCCAAAACGCGTTGCTATCATAGAAAAAACTCAAATCACCGGTAATAAGTAAGGTCGGGTTTTTGGAATAATATGCCGCCCCAACCGCCGTGGAGGTACTACCATCAATACCACTAGTACCCCGGTTACAAAATACTGCTATGCTCGGATGTATATCAAAGAGCTGGGCATATCGTACTGTGGAACTGTTGGAAAGTTGGAGTTGATGACCTTGGGGAATACTCCGGAGAATAGTATCGAAAGCTTTGAAGTCTGAAAAAACGATTTTCTCTAAATACTGCTTTCTTCGTTTTATATACTTGCTTTTGTACGTATCCCAGAAAGTTCGGTACTCACTTTTTATTGGTTTAGTGCCGGAAAGTAAACCACTTAGGAAGGTATTCGCATCCGTTTTAAAATGCTCGGAAAGGGCAAGGTACGTATCGTATGCTTTGTATTCGTGCACATGCCAATGCTGTTTTGGCCTATACTTTCTTAAGAAGGCCTTCACTTTTTTCGATACAATTAGCCCTCCAAAAGTCAATAAAATATCAGGCTGCAGTAATTTGAACAGATCATTTGTGTCCGCTGCCTTTTCCACAGGAAAAATTATACTGTCTATACTGGGAAAAAAGTTGGGGTGATGTAAATTGGATGTGGTTTCTGTAAAAACCAGAACCGAAGGATCCTCTGCCAGAATGTGAAGAAATGCCGGGTTGATGCTTTCCGGGTTATTTACCCCTACCAGAACCATCTTGCGCTGCGCTGTATTCCAGGAATTCCTGGCTTCCGGAATTTGAACAGGTTCTTTTTTGGAAGAAGCTATAGGTCTGGAGACATTTTCTGTTGGGGATTCGTTCCACGAAACTTTACCATATAAGGGCTCTTCAAAGGGAATATTAATATGCACTGGTAATTTCTCTTCAAACGCTACACACATCGCCTTGTCCACTTCCTGCAGGTTAAACCTTTCCACCTCTTCTTGGGTACTACTTAAGAGCTCAGGGCTAAATTCTCCGATGGTTTCTACGGCATGGGCGATATCCAATTTTAAATTTGCCGAATAGCCTATGTGTCTGTCAAATACAAGGTCTTGTCGAATGGTTTGACCATCACCGATATCAATTTTATACGGAGGTCGATCAGCGGATATGGCCACCACAGGAATGGCACTGTAAAAGGCTTCTGCGATCGCCGGATAATAATTTAACAATGCACTTCCGGAAGTACACACCACCACCACAGGCCTATTGTTTTGCTGGGCAATACCCATAGCAAAAAAAGCTGCGCTTCGTTCATCTACTATGCTAAAACACTCAAAAAAAGGATCGTTGGCAAAACTTAAGGTAAGGGGAGCGTTACGAGAACCCGGGGAAATTACGATATGTTTGATCTGCCTTTTTTTGCAGGCTAACACTAAATTCCTTGCGGAAGGTATGTTTGAGTATTCCATGAAGCGCAAAAGTACGACGGCTGGTGTTTATAAACCAACAGTAGCTTACAGGACGTCCAGCATCGTACGACTTTTATATTGGGTCTCTAACCACTCCTGTTCAGGATCAGAATCCTTGGTTATGCCTCCACCAACAAAGATCTGGACAACCTCTTTTTCCATTTTCACGCACCTAAGGTTTACATAAAGATCAAGCTGCTCTTTTTGATCCAAATTTAAGCCCCCTAAAAACCCTGTGTAATACTCCCTGGAATACGATTCATTTTCCAGTATAAATGCCATAGCCTCGTATTTGGGTAGACCACATACTGCCGGGGTGGGATGTAAGGCGTTAATAATGGGGTCCCAATCTTGAAATGTAACCCCCATTGCAGAAATCTCAGTTTTTAGATGCCACAATTTGCCAGATCTCACAGTTTCGGGTACAGAACATTCTAAAGCGCCTACATAACCACGCAACTTTTCTTTGATAAAATCTGTAACTATTTGTTGTTCCTCCAACTCTTTTGAAGTCCACATTGGAGCTACTCCCTCTACGAAGGGAAGCGTACCGGCCAGGGAAGTAGTAGACAACCTTCCTTTTCTAATTTCCAAAAAACGTTCCGGGGTAGCCCCCAACCAGGTTCCTACCTTAGGATGATGAAAAAAATATACCATGGCATCGGAATATCGGGATAGCATGTCTTCAAAGATGGGTAAAGGCGCTTTCCGATTGGAGGCCCTAATTTTTCTCGACAGCACAACCTTTTTCAGGTCTCCATCCTCAATAGCTTTAATCCCCTTTTTGAGTAGCGCCTTGTGCCTCGTCCTTCCTTCACTGACAAGTCGTTTAGTATTGGTATCCGGGAGCTCAGATTTTTCCCAGGGGTATGTTTCAATTTGATCCGCACGAAGCAATATAGTAGTGTATTGCATATCAAAGGGAGCAAAAAGGAAACCAGATTGCTCATAGTCCTTTAGCAATATTACCTCCTGATCCTCTTGATAAACAGCATGAATCGTTTTGGATCCGGGAGTTCTAAACAAGACAAAGGGGAGATTCCGGGATAACCGTTCGCTAATTTCGGTAAATGGAATACTATTCTTTGGGGAGGGCAATGGTCGTTAATTTGCAATTCGAAATAAGTTCTCCTTCTCCATTTGTAACTTTAATTTCCCAGAGCTGGGTGGTTCTGCCTTTATGGATCATAGCAGCCTTGGCATAAACAAAACCTTCTCTGACACTTCTAACGTGATTGGCAGCTATTTCTATCCCACGCACAACCAGCTTGTTAGCATCCAAAAAAATATACGACGCTGCACTTCCCACACTTTCCGCAAGTGCGACTGTTGCTCCTCCATGGAGGACCCCATCCGGTTGAAAGACTTTAGGACCAACAGGCATCCTGGCAATCAAAAAATTCTCCCCTACATCTACATACTCAATATCCAATGTTTCCATCAATGTGCCCTGGCTTACCTGATTACAAACTGCTAATATTTTCGTTTTGTGATCTTGCATCAAATTTTTTTTGCAAAATTACGGATTCAACCGGCTACCTTAGGTAACGATTTCCGAAACACATGAAAAAAACAACTAAAACCGTCAGCTACCAAAGCACCAATTCGTATGAAACACTACACGAACTTTCTAAGAATACCAAAAATGTGTGGATAACTTTTCATGGTATGGGTCATTTAGGTCGCTACTTTTTAAGGCCCTTCCAGGTACTGGATGAAAAAGACAACTATCTGATTGCGCCCCAGGCACCCTCAAAGTATTATCTTGATACTGCCTTTAAAAACGTTGGAGCCAGTTGGCTTACCCGGGAAGATACGTCGCAAGAAATAGACAATGTCCTGAATTATGTTGATAAGGTCTGGGAAACGGAAAACACAGGGAGAATAAAAAACCTTATCATTTTCGGATTTTCACAAGGGGTGTCGATCGCACTTCGGTGGTGGGCTCGAAAAAAAATTCCTTGTAAAAAAATAGTCCTGTATGCCGGTGGTATTCCAAAGGAGCTCACCCGTAACGATTTTACTTTTTTAAGCGAGAATACTACAGAAGTATTACTGATTTATGGAGAAGACGATCCCTACTTATCTCCAGACCGTATCGCCGCAGAAACGAAAAAAGTAGAGGCTCTTTTTGGACCTACCATCAAGACTCTTTCGTTCAAAGGAGGGCATGAGTTACGCCCGGAAATACTTTTAGAAATTGCCAAATGATATTTACTTCTGAGGATTTTCCTTGTCTTCTGCAGCTATATGGTAATTTATTTTTCGCGTGACATAGCTGTTGTCCGGGGTAATGATCTTTTTAACCCAGTTTTTTTCAGGGGCATTATCAAATTGATAGATATATTCCTTTTCGCCAACAGCATTTCCCCGTTGCGTAATTTCCTTAGTTAGAAAACCATCTGCATTATATCGATAAACGTGTTTTTCCTGGCTTTTGAATTGTTTTTCGGTGGTGTCAAAAATGAATAATTCTTTAACAATCAAATTGTTATTTGAGTCAAATCGCTCTTCAACGGCTTTGTCCAATTCGCCATCCAGATATTCTTTGGTCAAAATCGTTTTCTGCTGCTCCCCCCTTGCGTTTTTTCCATAAGACTCCCGGATCGACTTTTGAATCACCCCATATTCCAGATACGTTCTGGTAGTTTCATTTTTGTAACTGGTATATTCTATGATAATTTCATCCACTGCATTCTGATGGGAGACTACTATCCGTTGTAATTGATCACTGTCGTCAAAATGGTACTCTTGTGTTTCCAGAAATTCTTTGTCATAGGAAATGATTTTTTCCTTGACTATTTTATGATCCGTGCTGTCAACCGTATAGAGATACGCCATTGAACTGGATAAGTCCAAAGTGTTATTCTTATAACTTTCTGCGCGTTTTTCCGCCAAAGTACCGTTATCATATTTGTAAACGGTCACATCCCTATCCTCTTCATTATATTTAGTAGTAACCGTAAGTAACCTCCCCAATTCATCAAATTCAAAGACTTCACTGCCGTAATCGGTGATCACCTGGCACTGTTTAACGCTTCCTCTTAAATCAAAATCCTTTACTGTAAATTGCTCAATTTCTTGGGCAATAGCTCCATATAAGGATAGGACGAGACAACAGTATAGTGTTAAGTAGTTTTCTGTCATATTGCAAAATTAAGCGCTTCTAAAAGATTGGAAAAACAAAAGCAATGCCAATCGTTGAAATTCACCAAAGTTTAGGCCAGTTTAAAACTTTCGTTCCGGGTTAAGTAATGAGATCTCCAGGGACAGTTTTTTCTCCGAAACCACTTCACTGATCAATTTTCCAGTAGCAGGACCCAAACTCCAGCCCATCATGGCATGACCGGTGGCAACTACTAAATTCTTGATTTTGCTGTACCTGCCGATGTAGGGTAACCCATCAGGAGAAACAGGCCGTAGACCATATTGAGCAGTATTGGCCGCCTCTTCCGGAATACTAAGACCTGGATAGTATTTCGCAACACCTTGAGCTATTGCGCCTACCCGTTCTCTTCGTATGTGATGGTTTATTCCGGAGAACTCCATTGTTCCTGCAAAGCGGGTAAACCCGCGCATTGGGGAAACTGCAATTTTCGCTTCACATAACAAGGCGGGCATGGTAATTCCAGTGGTGCTCTTTAGGTTAATACAGTACCCTTTTCCAGCTTGCAGAGGCAAATTCCATCCCAACTTTTTAGTTAACCCGGAAGACCAGGAACCCATAGCCAGGATCACCTCATCCGCAGCGTACGTTTTTTTATCTGTGCTTACCCCTTGTATCTTATCCCCGTTATGCTGCAGTTCCACTACCCTTTCCTGCTGTTTAATTTGAACCCCTACTCCGGATAAATAGTTGGTCATGGCCCTCATGAATTCGGTTGGAGTGGTATGGGCATCACATAAATAGTGGTACGCCCCAAGAGCATTTAGCGCCCTGTTGGGTTCTACGTCCTTTAAGGCTGCTGAACTCAACTGAGTTACTTCAAGCCCTAATTCCCGGGCCCTTTCAGCAGTTTTCCCCTCTAACTCCTCATATTTTTTGGTTTGATACACCATTAGGAGTCCTTTTTTCTCTAAATGGAAATCACCGAGATCTCCAGAAGTTTTTATGGCTTCAAACAACTGTTTACTAAACAAATTCAAATCCCGGATAACCGGAATAGCCCTTTCTACTTTGGCGGCAGTACAGGATTTTTTAAAATACCAGGCCCATTTTAAAAAGTCACTATCCCATCTGGGTTTGATGTAGAAGGGACTGGCAGAATTAAACATATAGCGAATTCCCTGATTGATCATACCAGGAGCTGCCAGCGGAATAAAGTGGCTGGGAACCAGGTATCCGGCATTCACAAAAGAGGCGCCGGAATCCATTTTGGACTTGTCGATAATAGTAACCTGATGTCCTTCTTTTTGAAGATAATACGCGCAACACAACCCTATTATACCTCCACCAACCACGATTACGTTCTTTGCCATCTCAAACTACTTGAAAACCGTGAGCATAAGGGTCATCATCGGTGTCTATGGTGATGGTATTCACCCCATAGACCTTTGCCCATCCTTTTATAACGGGAACAATCGCCTGATACTGTCCCAGGGTGGTAGTCGTTTTAACACGCCCCGTAAATGTAGATCCGATAATGCTTTCATGAACAAAGGGTTCTCCCACCGCTAAACGGCCTTTTGCATGAAGTTGTGCCATTCGGGCTGAAGTTCCGGTACCACAGGGAGAACGGTCAATGGCTTTGTCCCCATAGAAAACTGCATTTCGTGCGCTACTCCCATTTTGTAAGGGAGATCCTGTCCATAAAACATGCGAAACTCCCCGGATGGTGTTGTTCTCCGGGTGGACAAACTGATTTGGATATTTGGTATTGATCTGTTCTCGTATCATTTTGGAAAACCGTATTAAATCACTGGCGGCGTAGTCGTTGACATCCGAGTAACTCTCCTGTGGTTCAATAATGGCATAAAAATTTCCACCGTAGGCAACGTCAAAAATCACTGTACCCAGTCCTTCACATTCAATCTCCAATTCGCTTGCTGCCAGATAACTTTTTACATTGGTCAATTCTACCCACTCCACTTTTCCATACGCATTCTGATAATACGCTGCTTCCACCAATCCTGCCGGAGCCTCAATATAAACCTTTCCCGGGGTCTTGGGTTCCAAAACACCTTCTTCCAGTGCTATAGTTACAGTACCAATGGTGCCATGGCCACACATGGGTAAGCAACCACTTGTTTCAATGAAAAGCACGGCACAATCATTTTTTGGATCATGTGGCGGATACAAAATACTGCCACTCATCATATCATGCCCTCTCGGTTCAAACATCAAACCTGTTCTGATCCAATCAAATTCCTTCAAAAAGTGTAGTCGTTTTGCATTCATCGAGTCCCCTACCAAATCAGGGCCACCTGTCTTTACCAGCCGTACAGGGTTACCACAGGTATGGGCATCGATACAATGAAAAACATGCTTTGCCATATCGACTAGAGCGGTTTATTCGTTAAACTGCCATTCACCAAACGGGAAATTCCAAGGGGATTCGAATCCTTTAAAGCCCCTGGTAAAAGATCTTCCGGCCAGTTCTGATAACTTACCGGTCGTACCCAACGTTGTATGGCATGAATTCCCACAGCACCGAATCTGCTATCTGTAGAGGCAGGATAGGGTCCTCCATGCTGCATTGCCGGGCAAACCTCTACACCAGTAGGCGCTCCATTATAAATCAATCGCCCTACCCTATTCTTCAAGATCCCGATAAGATTACCGTACTCCTTAATTTCTGAGTTCTCCGAAATTATAGCCCCAGTGAGTTGTCCCTCCAAATTGGTGATTATGGCTTCCAGTTCTTCCAGGTCTTTGCACGCCACCACCATGGAGAATGGGCCAAATACCTCCTGGTGAAGTCTCGGATTGGATAAGAAATCCTTCCCCTGAACCATGGTAAGCGTATGTTGTGGGTAATTGGCAGGAGTGACATTTTGAGATTTTGCCACTACTTCAATACCATTTTGTGACAACATTGCTGCAGTATTGGTATCGTAGTTTTTTTTGATATTAGGATGTAGCATACAACCCGGTTGTATTGCTGAAATTTCTTCAGATAAACTATTTACAAAAGCAGATAGTGCATCCCCGGCTATCCCAAAAAGCAAGCCCGGATTGGTACAGAACTGGCCGGTCCCAAGGGTAATAGAACCCGCGTAGGTTTTTGCCCAGAAATCCCCCTGCCGCTTTAAGGCTTCGGGTAAGAAGATTACGGGGTTTACACTCCCCATTTCAGCAAAAACAGGGATAGGTTCCTGGCGCTGTCCTGCAAGGTCCAACAGCGCACGTCCTCCTTTTACACTTCCGGTAAAACCTACTCCTTTGACTGCCGGGTGTTTTACAAGTTCTTGCCCGACCTCAATCCCCTTACTGTTTAAATTGGAAAACACTCCATTGGGCATCCCAGTTAATTCGGCTGCTTTAACTATGGCATGGGCGACTAACTCACCTGTTGCTGCATGCATAGGGTGACTTTTTACAATTACAGGACATCCCGCCGCCAAAGCACTTGCGGTATCCCCGCCGGCAGTGGAATACGCCAGCGGAAAGTTGCTTGCTCCAAAAACAGCAATTGGGCCAATTGGGACAAGCATTTTACGTAAGTCTGGTTTCGGTACCGGGACTCGCTCCGGAAGTGCAGAGTCGATTGTGGCATTTACCCAGGAACCTTCTGCTACCAAATCAGCAAAGGTTTGCAATTGAAAACAAGTACGCCCCCGTTCTCCTTTTGCACGGCCTTCTGGCAACCCCGATTCTTTGCAATACACAGCTATAAGCTCATCCCCCAGGGTTTCAATTTGAGTGGCAATTTCTTTAAGAAAGCGCGCTTTTTTTGTACCATCAATAAGGGCATATTCTTTGGAAGCCCTTTCGGCCAGCTCCACAGCAGCATGTATTTCGTTTAGGGAAGCTTCTGTAAACTCCCATGCATTTGCCTCGTTTAATTGCGGGTCAAAGGTTGTAAAAACAGCACCGTCCTTAGCAGACTGTTCGTTGCCAATCAAATTTTTTCCTGTAATCATAACCGTTACTATTCTGGTATTTCGGGACGCGATCTCATCCCGGATTCGATAATTTCCAGTACTCGTTCTCGTTCTGCACCTTGCAAAGGCAGCCTGGGAGGCCGAACGTACTCCGAACCTATTCCCGTAGCGACTTCAGCCAATTTTATATTTTGTACTAACTGCGGGCTAATGTCTAACTCTAACAGTGGCAAAAACCAACGGTATAGTGAGATGGCTTCTGCTATCCTACCCTTTTGAATCAAATTGTAAATGGTTACCGTTTCTTTAGGAAAGGCACATACCAGCCCTGCTACCCAACCGTGAGCCCCCATTAAAAGGCTTTCCAGGGCCAGGGTGTCTACCCCGCAAAGGATCTTCAGCCGCTCCCCAAATGTATTTTTTATCCGGGTAACGTTTGAGATATCACGTGTAGATTCCTTTACCGCCTGGATAGTATCTAGCTGCAACAATTCTTCAAACATCGCCAGGCTTACCTCAATTTTATAATCAACCGGATTGTTATACACCATTATGGGTAAGTCTGTATTGCTTGCTACAGTTTTGAAGTACGCTACAGTTTCACGGTCAGTAGCTTTATACCGCATTGGAGGTAGCATCATTAATCCGCCAGCCCCATATTCCTGGGCCTCGTTAGCTGCCTTAACGGCATCTTTGGTAGATTGCTCAGCGATATTTAGGATTACCGGAACCCTGCCAGTTACAAGGCTCACCGTATGTTCCAGTAAGGTCCGCTTTTCTAAATTGGTAAGCGTACTCGCTTCCCCTAAGGTACCTCCAAGGATAATAGCACTAACACCTGCTTCTAATTGTGCCTTAATGTTGAGCGCAAACAATTCCAAATCCAGGGTGTCTTTATCCGTGAATTTGGTCGTCACTGCCGGCATTACACCTTCCCATTTCAATGTCATAGGTAATCTTCTATATTCGCATCACAAGATACATAATGCAATTCGAAAACTCTGCAAGTGCCATGGCCTGAATTCCCTCACTTTTAGCTAATTTTAAGGTCTCATAAATTGTTTTTCATATGAAAATGTTAGCGCTTATCGTACTCGGTACGATCATATCCTGCAACTCCTATCAACAGCCCATTGCTGATACGGAAAAAGCAGCGACGGTAACCTCAGATCCTTTGGAGTACGCTTCTACAATTACAGAAGAAGAGCTAAAAACCCACTTGTTCGTTTATGCATCGGATGATTTTCAGGGAAGGGAAACAGGAAAACCCGGTCAAAAAAAGGCAGTTGAGTATCTCAAAACATATTATGAGTCCCTTGGAATTCCACCGGCACAAAAAAATGGTGACTATTTTCAACCCGTACCTTTAGAAATAGGTCAGGTTCCGGTGGGAACATTGCAAATTGGAGAAAAAGCGTTTACTCTCGGTGATGATGTACTCGCTTTTTCCGGAGCTGAAGGGCAGTTTGAGGAAATTGTTTATCTCCGATATGGTATAGAAGCAGAAAACTACTCCGACTACAACCGCGATATCGCTGGAAAAGTGGTGCTGATTAGATCCGGAGAACCTATGAATGATGATGGGTCCTATGTAATTTCTGGAAGTGACCAAAAATCGATTTGGAGCAATATGTCGGAAGCCTTAAACAAAAAGCGGCAACTGGCCACTGAAAAAGGTGCGAAAGGCGTTTTGTACTACGATCCCGAAAATTTCACACGATATAAGCGGTATTTTGATTTTATGCGCAATAACAAGAGTGGCAGCATGCAGTTGGCAGGGGAAACTTCAGATCAGTTCCTGATCTTGCTAAATAAGCGTGCAATTACTTATCTATTGCCCGATATTAGCACACGGAGGAATACGGAAGTATTGAAAACAAAACTGCAATTGGCGGTAGCAAGTGCCAATGAACAAATATCTTCGGAAAATGTGGTCGCCGTCTTAAAGGGCAGAACCAAACCTGAGGAATACGTAGTGATCTCCTCACATTTGGATCATATTGGCGTGACGGCAGGTGGTCAAATTAACAATGGTGCAGACGATGATGGTTCGGGAACCGTGGCCATGTTGGAGATTGCTCAGGCCTTTAAGAAGGCAGCCGATGAAGGTAAAGGGCCGGAACGATCTATTGTTTTTTTACACGTAACCGGAGAGGAAAAGGGCTTACTAGGATCTAAGTATTATACCGATTATGCTCCGATTTTTCCTTTGGAACATACCGTAGCCAATCTCAATATTGATATGATCGGAAGAATAGATCCAAAAAGAAGTGGTGACCGAAACTACATTTATTTGATTGGTTCCGACAAACTGAGTACTGATTTGCATGAACTTTCTGAAGAGATTAATGCAAAATACACCAATTTGGTTTTGGATTATACCTATAACGATGAGAATGATCCGAATCGGTTTTACTATAGAAGTGACCATTACAATTTTGCAAAAAACAATATCCCTATCATTTTTTACTTCAACGGTACCCATGCTGATTATCATAGACCGGGAGATACTCCGGATAAGATTAACTATGACCTGTTAGCAAAGCGGGCACAATTGATTTTCCATACTGCCTGGGAAGTAGCCAACCGACCGGATAAGGTAGTGGTTGATAAGGTTGCCAAGTGAGCGATCGGCTTGCAAAGAAAAAATCAAGTTTAATAATTAGAGTGCTTTTATAGTAAACGTAAACAAGAGGTTTAATAAGATCTTTCTTATGACGCGTTAACAACGTAAACCCTAGAAAAAAGGAGGCTTTCGTTTAGTGAAAATTGGTTTTCACCTCTTATATTGCGGGGCAATAGTATTTAACGACTATTAGATTGTTTCCTCCCCCTCGACATTTAAAAGCTCTCTGTGATAGCTTAAAAATTTTTCATTAATGGACCTTTAAAATTCCAGACAGGAAAAAATACAATGGAGTCTTTGAGTAGATTTTTAGATTGGTCTTGGTGTTGCCTTTTTGCCGGTAATGATGGTTTTGATCAGGACCCACCAAAGGATAGGCTTGAGGCATTTCGTGGGGATCTATACGAAGACCTACGCGAAGAGATCATGGATTCTATTATTGAAAACCGCTTAGAAATAACCAAATACATCACCATTAAAGGAAAGATAAAATTAGAACTGAAGCTTTCGGACGATGAACAACGGGATTCCGGGATTATTCAGTTTTAATAAACAAACCATATACCAACCAAAAACGTTCTTTTAATATGAAGTGGAGATATGTAAAAATCCAGTATCAACAGAATATCCTTACCTATAGTCTAACAATTGGAATCATTTTACTACTGCTTTCTTTTGCAGTATTCATACATAAGGATTGGGTGAAAGATTTGTTAAGAACGTTGGGATCAATTATAGTTGCTAGTGGTGTTTTTTCAGCTATCGTAAAATCTAAGTTCTTTACCGACATTTTTAGGGACCAATTGCGTAAGGTGGTATATTGTGATGAACATTTAAGTGTTAGGAGTGATATAAACACTATTTGGGAAAATGTAACTAAACAATTATATCAATCTCGTTTTCCTGAGCTTACTAGAGATATCTCTGAGGCACTTCTTGGCTATGTTCCAACAGACGCTAAATGGTATTATGACAATTTTAACTATGAAATTCATATTTCATTTCTTGATGATGAAAAGCAATATATAATTCTGAATGAGAAGGAAGAATTTACAATAAAAGCAATGGGTTCGCAACCTATTCATTTTAAAACCTCCTCTACTTTTAAACACCCCAAAACTGACCACGAAAGATCAGGCTACGAACTTATCAGCCTAAAGATAAATGAATCTGAAGTGGATTTGGATAAGCCAGAGAACAAGCCCACAATTAGGAAGAGGAATGGCACGATTTCTGTGAAACATAATAAAGAATTAAAGGGGACAACTAGTTATTTAATCGAAAGGGAAGAAGAAAAGTGTTATAGCTTAATTGTGGAAAATAACAAGAGTATCCGAGCAAATCAGCTTATTAAAAATTTTAAACTAATGGTAACCTTTCCTAGAGAATTGAATTTAAAATTTTATGCTATGGGAACTAAAAAGGAATTTAGGGAGTCAAAAAACCACAATGGTGATACGACTATACTCCAAGCAAGGTATCAAGGATTAATCCTACCAAGGCAAGGTTGTAGGTTAATTTTTACAAAATAAACTTTGCCATTAACATTTAAACTATATTTTTGTACTATGATAACAACAATTATTAATTCATCAATTACAGAAGAAGAGGAGACGATTGGTTAGCCTTTTCTGTCTGTCAAACAATTAACCATCATCGTTTGAATTTAGACCTCAAACTCAAACTTAAGAATTAAAAAAGAGAGCTTAACGGCTCTCTTTTTTTGTTTCAATCCTTCGCCCCCTGCTTCTTCATTACCTGGTTAATCATATCCCTAAGTGATTCTTTGCTCTTTGCCCTTTCTACTTCTGAGTGAATGAATTAGCAATAGAGTTCCTGTAAGTTGTCCTGCAAAAGTGTGTCCTGGTGTCTTATCTATAATAAGTCCAATCCGATGGATTGGGTTTATTCCTAGGGTAGAAGACCAGCGTCTTCTTAGCTATACTTCTAATATTTACATATTGATTTTCAATTACTTACACCTGAATCCTTTGAAATTTTAGATTGATTTGACACGCATTTTTAGCAAAACGAATGAAAACTGAGTTACGACAAGTTTGGGATGTGCTGTAAATAAAAGAATGGAGCGATTTTAAAAGAGAACGCTCCATTCTTTAGGGGTGGAAGACCGGGTTCGAACCGGCGACCTCTGGAACCACAATCCAGCGCTCTAACCAACTGAGCTACAACCACCATTTTTTAGCGTGGGCAAAGGTAATTTTTTTTCGGTTATAGTTCAAATATAAAATGCATGAGTCCTAATTTCCATGCCTCCTTTTTTCCACACCAAACAGGGGGTTATTTTGATATCCAAGAACTCCTATCTTCAAATCATCGACAAAATGCACATTTCCTGGTCCGAAACACACAAAAATAGCCGCTTCACAACATTAATTGGGGAGTGATTAGCGGATACGATAAGTTTAGTGCTAATTGGATTAGGGATATGCCTCAGGTTGCCACCAAAACTATTTTAAAAAAATTCCGCAAAGCAGTAGGTCTTTTATTAGCACTGCTACTTTACGTATCACCTGTACATTCTGTTTTGGGCCAACAGGATACCCGAGACAGCCTGGCGTTGACACTAAGGGTGCTGGAAAAACAGGGTTTGGATACGATACAGCCCCAGCGTCATATCAATCTTATCATCGAATTGGGAGCAGCCTACCGATTTGTAAAATTGGATAGCTTATTTCGCCTGTCCAACAGAGCACTTGCCTTAAGTAGAAATCGCCAGTATACTTTAGGAGAGTGTAAAGCTTTAGGGAATATTGGCGATTTTTATTCGGACAAGGGAGAAACGGAAAAAGCAATCCGTTACTACCAACAATCCTTTTTATTGGCAGATTCTTTAAATAAAAAGACAATAAAGGCCGGCATCTTAAATGACCTAGGAGCACAATACTCCTACCTGGGAAATTATGCGGAAGCATTAAAAAGTTATCTCAGGGGAATTGATCTTGCCCAGGAAATTGATGATAAATTGATGCTTTCCATCATCAATGAAAACATTGCCGGGCTTTATTCTTCTCAGAAGGAGTTTGGAGAAGCTTTGGAGTTTTATCAAGAGGTACAAAAACTGAATGAAGCGATAGGCAACGAGATCACTACGGCAGAGACCTTTAGCAATCTTGGTTCCCTATATTCCGACATGGGAAAACCCAAGTTGGCAATGCGATATGTAAATGAAAGTATTGCCATTTTAGAGAAAAACGAAATATACGATTGGCTCGCTTTTGCCTATGGTGTAAAAGGGGAAATTTACCTGGCGCAGGAGAAATACAAATGGGCACTGCATTGGTTTGACCAAAGCCAGCTGTTACATAAAAACCTGGAAGATGACCGGAGCAGAATCGATCTCCTAAATGGATTGGCTGCTTCTTATTTGGGCCTTGGAGAAGACACTATTTCCTCTCGATACGCCCTGCAGGGTTATAGTATTTCAAAAAAAATAAAATCCCTTGAAGGACAACGGGACTGTGCAGAGACGTTGTATCGTATCAACAAAAACGGCAACGATTTTGAAAAAGCATTGTACTATCACGAAATCTTCCAAGCACTTTCAGATTCCCTGTATAAAGATGAAAACAAAAAAACCCTGACGCTTTTAAAAACAAAAATCAATTACGACAAGCAAAAGGAAGAGTTGATTTCCTCAAATCAAAAAGCATTGGCCAGACAGCGGAATTATGTTAATTTGTCTATCATTATCCTGATCGTATTACTTGCTGCCGCTATCCCGCTCTATTTCAATCAAAAGAAATTAAAACGGTTATACAAGGAATTACAGGTCAACACTAAGAACCTGAGGGATAGGGAAGCAGAATTGGCTGGGATCAACAAAACTAAGGACAGACTTTTCTCCATTATTGGACACGATCTACGTGGGCCCATCGGGGCATTACAAGGAATGCTAAAGCTGTTTTCATCCGGTGATATTGCCCGAAAGGATTTTTCAAAGTTTGTACCCAAACTAAAATCCGATGTAGACCATATCCTTTTTACCCTCAACAATTTACTGTCATGGGGTCATGCCCAGCTGAACGGAACAGTTTCAAGGCCTAAGATGGTTAGCATTAACAAACTGGTGGCAAGCAATATTAATCTGATGTCTGAGATGGCCAGTAAAAAAGCAATTAAAATTATTGATCAAATACCGGAAAACAGTTTGGCCTTTGCTGACGAGGATCACATTGATGTCGTGCTACGAAATTTGTTAAGTAATAGCATAAAGTTTACGCCAAAAAATGGTTTGATCACCCTGGAAGCGGAAGAAGACAGTGAACACTGGAAGATTAAGGTAAGGGATACCGGGATTGGTATGGACCAGAGTACGCAGCAGCATATTTTTAGTGAAAACTCCAACATTACGACCTACGGCACCAATGACGAGAAGGGTACCGGAATAGGACTTTCGCTCTGCCAGGAAATGGTAGCTAAAAACCGTGGAAAAATATGGGTGGAGAGTGCCCCTAAAAAGGGATCAACCTTTTATTTCACTCTTCCCAAAGTAACGAAACGCTATCAGAAGGCCAGTTAACGCAACTAAAGTAAATCGTCCAGTTGTTTAACTGCTAAGAGGCGTTCTGCGGTAAAGCCTTCAGCATAGTCCACCCCAACCAGCCTACCAAGATCCCGAGCTCTATAATTAACACTTTCGATAAAATTCTTACTGCTGATAGGTGTTTCCGGTTCTTCGCTATTCGGATCATAGAACTGTGAGGAATACGCGAGGATTGCCTCGGTCTTTTTTTCAATATATTCCGAAACATCAACCACAAAATCCGGTTCCAGGTTTTTCCACTGGATATAATGATAGACATTTTTTGGGCGCCAGGGCTCTTGCCATAGATCATCTCCGTCCATCTTAGTGTCAATTTTAACCAATCCGCTCAAAAAACAGGCATCGCTCACCAGTGCAGCGCCCCTGGCATGGTCAATATGCCTATCCGAAACAGCATTGCACAGTACAATTTCCGGGCGGTACTTTCGTACCATTTTGATCACTTCCATCTGATGGGCCTTATCATTTGCGAAAAAGCCATCTGCAAATTCAAGGTTCTCACGTACCCGGACCCCTAACACTTCAGCCGCGGTAATGGCTTCTTTGTCCCGAATTTCAGCAGTACCCCGGGTACCTAGTTCCCCTCGGGTTAAATCTATAATTCCTACTTTTTTTCCCCGGGCCACTTCTTTGGCAATAGTTGCCCCTGCGCCTAATTCCGCATCGTCCGGATGCGCGCCAAAAACCAAAAGATCCAGCTTCATTAGAGTATTATCGATTTAGATTTGACCTGTTCAACCGCCTGAATGATATCGTTAACCAGGTCTTCTTCCTCCTCAATCCCCACAGAAAAACGAATTAGTCCGTCATTGATCCCTTGTTTTTTTCTATCCTCAGGATCCATCAAAGCGTGGGAGGTCATCACCGGAGAAGTTACTGTACTTTCTATACCAGCCAGACTCATGGAAGGTTTAATTAGTTGTAATGATCGCATAAACTGTAAGGCATCTAAAGAAGCATGCAATTCAAACGATAACATTCCTCCAAAACCATGCATCTGTTTTTTCGCCAATTCATGTTCAGGATGGGATTCCAATCCGGGATAGTGTACCGCTGCAATGTCTTCTTGTTGTTCGAGTTGTTTTGCCAGGGCCAGGGCATTATCGCTTTGTGTCTTAACCCGCAGTCCCATGGTCTTTAAACTCCGTTCCAAAAGCCAAACGGTTTGATCGCTTAAACTCCCTCCAAAACAAATGGAAGAGTGCCATAAACGTTCAATATGTTCTTTGGAAGCAGCAACAGCTCCGGCACAGATATCGGAATGCCCTCCCATGTATTTGGTGGCACTATGTAGTATGATATCTATCCCAAAGTCTGCAGGATTTTGATTCACCGGGCTGGCAAAAGTGTTGTCGATCACAGTAAGTATTCCCTTCGATTTAGCTAATGCCCCAACCGCCTCTAAATCAGTAATGGTCAATAAGGGATTCGATGGTGTTTCTACATAAATCAGCTTGGTGTTGGGTCGAATTTCCCGATCAAAATCTGCTGTTTGCCATCCCTTAGTGAAAGAATAGGAAATCCCATATTTTTCCAGTTGGGTCGTGGCAAAATTATAGGTGCCGCCGTACAACGTTTGCTGAAACACAATATGGTCCCCGGCATTCAAAAAGGCCATTAGCGTATGGCTAATAGCCGCCATCCCACTTCCGAAGATCATACCGGATTCGGTATGTTCCAAAGCCGCAATCTTTTGTACCAACGCCTGCTGGTTGGGTGTATTAAAATACCGGGGATACCGCTTTTCATCAATATCGTCAAAAGCATAGGAGGTAGCCATATACAAAGGTGATATCGCTCCTTTGAAGCGCTCATCTTTGACCCCGCCAACATGTGCGCATATGGTATTGATTCCCTTTTTAGTTTTCATCAAATACATTTAATCGACTAAAAATAGTAAAATCGAAAGCATCCTACACCTTCACCAACTTCCAATTCCCTTTCTTAAACCAAACGATTGCAATTATCGCCAGCAATACCTCGGCTGTAGTGATCGCAATAAATACTCCCAGTGCACCAAAATCTAAAACAAGTGCCAGCACGTATGCCAGGGGAAGCTGATAGGTCCAGAAAGAGATCAAATTGATCTTGGTTGGGGTTTGCGTGTCTCCGGAACCATTGAAGGCCTGGGTTACCACCATTCCGTAGGCATAAAAAACGTAACCCGCCGCAATAATCTGGAGGCAAAGCGCCCCATTTTCCACTACGGCAGGAGTTGCATTGAACCAGCCTACGATCTGTTTGGCAAACAACAAATAGATCAAGGACACAAAACCCATAAAAAAGGCATTGTATTTCCCCGTTTTCCAAACCGAGCGCTCTGCCCGATCCGGTTGTTTGGCGCCCAGGTTCTGCCCTACTAAAGTAGCGGCAGCGTTACTCATCCCCCAGGAAGGCATTAGGGTAAACATCATTACCCGTATGGCAATGGTATAGCCCGCCAATATTTCACTTCCAAATTCGCTCATGATCCGCATCAGGAATACCCAACTTGACGTCCCGATCAGGAACTGTGCTATTCCTCCCAGAGATACCTTGATGAGGTTTAGCATCACCTTGGCATTCAATACAACATCCGCAACAATGAGTTTAATCTTGCCCCAGCCAAAGAACAAGATTCCCAGTTGAAAAAGCACCGCAGTTCCCCTGCCGATATTGGTGGCTATCGCAGCGCCCGTAACACCATACTCCGGAACAGGTCCTAATCCAAAAATGAATATGGGATCTAAAATAATATTCAGCCCATTGGAAAGCACCAGTGTCCACATGGCAATACTGGCGTCCCCGGCACCGCGAAAGATCGCATTGATCAAAAAGAGCAACATAATGGTGATGTTCCCACCAATCAACCATTTGGTGTAGCCGTGACCTTCCTCGATCAGGTCTTCTTCAGCACCCATTAGTGCCAGGATCTCCTTGTTGAAAAGGAACCCTATTACACCCACGATTACCGCGACCAAAATCCCCAAAAATATGGCTTGTACCGCTGCCTCCCGAGCACCCTGTATATCCTTTTCCCCTACCCTGCGGGCTACGACTGCTGTAGCGGCCATACTTAGTCCTATCGCCACCGCATAGACCAAGGTAATTACGGATTCCGTTAACCCAATCGTGGCTACAGCGTTAACGCTCACTTGAGAAACATAAGCAATATCCACCAGGGCGAAGATACTTTCCATTAACATCTCCAGGATCATGGGGATGGAAAGCATAAAAATCGCTTTGCGAATACTCCCTGTAGTGAATTCTGTTTCTTTACCGGAAACGGCAATCCAGAAGTATCTGAATAGTTTTTTTATTGTAAAAGGTTGTGATGACATGATAAAGAAATTATGTGTTGTAGAATGAAGAAAACTAGCGGGTAACCAAAAACTCCCTTTCGGTTACTTGGTCAGGATCAGCTCCGGAAATGCTAGTGTGTACATAATTCTTATAACTTCATGATGGTGCAAAGATGCATAAAAGTTTTGAATTGGGAATAAAACTTTTTGTTTTCACAAAATTCAATATTTTTCAGGTAGCTAATTCTAAATGTATGAAGGCGTATTTTAAACTGCTTTTATTTCCTGTAGTACTGTTTTTTTGCTCTTGTAAGAACGCAGAACCTATCACGGAAAAATCGGGATACCAAGGGCAAGGCCCTACACCTGTGGTTTCCACAACTACCCGGCCGGTTCAAAAGCAATGGAAAGGGATCTGGACCCTAAAGGATAGCACGGTCTTTTTTAGCAATCAATTTGATGGTGCGCGATTAAATGGTGTTGTGCACGATGGAGAGAATCATTATACGCTTTGGTTTACCGCAGAAAACACCCCGGTTAACCCTAGTCCCTGGTATGGATTTAAGATCTGGAGCACGATGCCACAAGAGGTCGTTTTAAAGTTTACGTATCAGGATAGCCGTAACCGATATTATCCCAAGATAAGTAGAGATGGACAATATTTTAAAGTATTGGACAGTAGCCGATTTAAGCCCATTAACCCGGGGGAAGGCCAATTTGGGTTGAAAGCGGCCCCTGAGTTTGCAGAAATTACCATTCCTATAGATGAACAACCGACCTGGATCACAGCCCAGGAACTATACACTTCCAGGAGAGTAACAAAATGGGTGGACTCCCTTTCTCAACAGTCTTTTGTAACGAATTACCCTATTGGGAAAAGCAGGGAAAAACGACCTATTAACCTAATGGAAGTCAACGGAGGGGATTCAAAAAAAGCCCTGATGATCATTTCTTTCCAGCATCCTCCGGAAGTTACAGGATTTCTCGCTATGAAATCGTTTATGGAAACTCTTACAGGGGAATCGGAACAAGCCAAAGTATTTCGAAGAGAATTCACCATTTTTAGCGTGCCTTTAATGAATCCGGATGGGGTGGATAATGGGCATTGGCGGCATAATTTTGGAGGTATTGACCTCAACAGGGATTGGGCTGATTTTAACCAACCAGAGACCCAATCTGTCCGTGACTTTCTGCAGCAAAAGGATAAAGAAGGTTATACCTTTGTTTTTGGGGCTGATTTCCATTCAACCTGGGACGATATTTATTATCCTTTGGATACCACGGTCACAGGTGCAAAAGGTAAAATAGTTTTTGACTGGATAGAAAGTATTGAAGATAGACTTCCTCAGAAGAAGGCCAATGTAAGTGCTTCAAAAAAGTTGTATCCCACTATGACCTCAAGAAACCATTTCTTTGCAAGTTACCAAATCCCGTCCATCGTTTTTGAACTCGGTGACAATACGCCCCGTCCCTTTCTAAAGGAAAAAGGAAAAGTGGCCGCAGAGGAGTTAATGCGTTTGTTGATGGAGTAATATACAAGTGTATTTCGTAGTGTTTTTAAGCGCTAGTTCACCTGTACGTAATTCGCCCGATAGCGCCAGTAACTGATACCCCCCAGGATCACTACGCCGAGAACTATATATTTCACATAATCCGGAGTGATGGCTGCCGCACCAGACTGGGCATAGCTATGCAAGCCCACCAGATAAAAATTCACTCCGAAATACGTCATCATAATTGCCCCGAAAGCAACAACGCTCATGAAATTAAACGTCCATCTTCCCCGCAAGCCGGGAACCAGGCGCATGTGTAAAACAAAGGCATAGATCATAATTGAGACCAACGCCCAGGTTTCTTTAGGATCCCAACCCCAATACCGTCCCCAGCTTTCATTGGCCCACTGCCCTCCAAGGAAGTTTCCAATGGTAAGCATCACCAATCCTACCGTTAGGGCCAACTCATTGATAATGGTTAACTCCTTTAAATTGAGTTCCATTCGGGATTTGTTCTTTTTAGTGGTTAGGATGATCAGTAACAAGGCCGTAACCCCCAGTATCATTCCCACTGTAAGCGGGCCGTAACTACCAACAATTACCGCTACATGGATCATTAACCAATAGCTATCCAGAACCGGTACGAGATTGGCTATAGCAGGATCTACCCAACTTTGATGTGCGATCCACAGTAACATAGACGCTACAAAAGTACTTGCGGCAATAGTGAGCTCACTTTTTCTGCCAAAGGCCAGGCCAATGGCCAGAGTGGCCCAGGCAACATACAGAATACTCTCATAAGCATTACTCCAGGGGGCATGCCCCGATATATACCAACGTAGTGCAAGGCCCGCGGTATGCCAAATAAAAAAGAGTATGATCACCCCCTTTAAAAAATACGTAGCGGCTTTCCATAGTTCTCGATCCTTAAAGATTCGGAATACCAGAACCAAAAACAAAAGGAGCCCTACAGCACCATAGTATTTGAACAAACGGTTGAAAATGTCCAGTTTATTGTAAAGAATCTCCGTTTTTACTTTCCTTTCTTTGGGGAGTACCTCTTCACCGTGATTTTTTTGATTTTGCTTAAAAGCATCCAGAAGTTTATCTGCTGTAGTGTAATCCCCGGTTTGAATAGCGCCTTGTAAAGTATTTAGGTAATAGGGTAACCCATTTGCAATGAAATTGGCGTAAAGGGAATCATGTACCTGATACTGCCCGGAACGAAATTCCAACGCTGAGATCCACTTATTGTTCTCATCGTTCAACAGCGGAAATATCTTCAATATCCTCCCGTTCAAAGCCATATCCAATAAACCAAATCGTTCGTGCACTTTGATAAAGTCCTTTTGAAACTTATTGGGATTGGTAGTGGATGTTGCTTCTTCCAGATACGGCTTTAACTTATACATCCCGGTGGCATCGAAATAGTCGGTTGCCTTAATGAACTTCTTACCCTTCTCAACTCCTATAATTTCCCGGATGCTATCGTTCTGTCTTTCCCCAACATTGATGAATTCTACATTAAGCCATAGTGGCGGATTTAGCATCATGGAGAGAAATACCTGGTTCGCCGACATATCATCGTAACGATCCGATCCGCTGAGTTTGCGTAAAAGCTCTGAGGAAAAGGTATGAATAGGCTTCATACGCCCACCCTCGTCCTGTATCACCAAAGCACCAAATGCTTCAGCATGTTCTTTTCTGACTGTGGTAGCCTGTAGAACTGAATCTACCTCTTCAGCAGTGGGTAGCCTGTTATGCTCATGGCTTTCCTGCTGCGCCTGACCACTTACGGATAAAAGCAGGATAATAATAGTCGCTAAAGTGGCTTTCTTACGCTTCACCTTCTCCAAAGCCCCGGCGAGTTCTTTGAAACGGGTTTTCCCAAAAAACATGATCCCCATAAGCCCCAGGTATAACAGAAAATAACCTACATAAGTGATCCATGTTCCCCATTGATCATGATTGACAGAGAGTACCGTCCCTTTCTCATCCGGATGAAAACTGGACTGAAAGAACCGATATCCCCTATGATCAAGAATATGATTCATATAAATATCATAATCAAAGGGGCGTTGGTCTTCTACCGTAATTTTGCTCATAAAGGAGCTGTAGCTGGTTTCCGTTCCCGGATATTTTTCCGCAATAAAATCATTAAGTCGCACCCGAAACGGGAGCTGGTGTACTTTTGATCCGAACCGCAAAGAAAACTCAAGACCTCCTAACGAAAACTTATCCGAAAAATCTGATGGCCCCTGGCTTCCCAGCAACTTTTTCTCAACGGTTTGCCCGTTTACCGTTATGGCCACTACAAGGGCATCCTGAGTCTGCTCTGTTATCTGATCTTTTGGAACTTCAACCACGTCATAAACCCCTCTAGTAAGCGGTTCCGGAAAAACGAACTGCATCCCCGCCAAGGTATATAAGGAACGTAGTTGCAGGGGCTGTAGACTATCTTTTAGCACCTGCCCCTGGAATTGATCTGCCATTCGCATAAATCCGCCCTCAAAGGGAGATCTAATTTCGTATTGTTCCCCCGAGGTGAAGATATTGATAGCACCCTTGGTTTCCCGATTTAAAGCGAATAACACATTATGGATACTGCTCACCTTTCCATTTTCCAGATAATGTTCATGACGTTGCCCATCTCCGGCTTCTACGATCTTCAGGTATTCCTGTCCTGTTGGATCCGTAACTAACCCTTCTTTGGCACCTTTAATAAAGCCTGCATATGCTATGGTAAATGGGGTGCCTGCAAAATCGTCACGCCATGGGAGACTGGATCGTTTCCCTTCCGGGGTTACCAAAATGTCATCCTCAAGGATTTTTCGTCTTGTTTCACCATTGATTTCCCCATCAATATAGGCAGTAAGAAAGGTTTTGTCAGAATAAAAGACATTTTCCGCACTCCCCTCCCGAATGGGCATCATTCCCTCGTAGCTGATGTATCGGGTAACAAAAGCACCAACGATAATTAATATCCACGATAGATGGAGCATCAGGACGGGCCACTTTTTCCAACGTAGCAAACGGTACCTGAAAATATTGCCGATAAAATTGAGTACAAAGAAGACCATAATGGCCTCAAACCAGGTAGCATTGTAAATGTAGATTCTAGCCGTTTCTGTACTGTACCTACTCTCAATGAATGTCCCTATTCCCATAGCAGCAGCAAAAACCAAAAAGAGCGCTGCCATAAGTTTAGTGGAAAACAAGGTCTTCTTTATTACCTCGATCATAATGCTCTGGTCGTTTGGCTTGCAAAATTACAGCGTTTTAGGTGATTTTACAGGATAGTTTTACATGTAAAAGGCTCAACAATTTTGTTAATTCTTTGATAAAATGAATCTGTTGAAGTTTATACCTTTGGTCATGCTCACTATTGTATTACTAGGAAACGGAAATGTTGCACATCATCTATACCAGGCTATTAACTCCTCTGCTACCGTACGCGTAGTTCAAGTGTACGGAAGAAATGAGCAAGGGTTAAAGGATTTTGAATACAACACTTTGGTGACCACGTCAGCAGAAACTATTGTTGATGCCGATCTTTATCTTATTGCGGTAAACGATGACGCTATCCCTGAGGTAGCCGCAGGTATTAGACAAAAGAAAGGTCTCGTCGCACATACTTCGGGAGCTGTTCCCATTACGAGCTTACCGAACAGCAGAAGAGCGGTTTTCTATCCGTTGCAATCCTTTACCCGGGATATCCCCGTCAATTTTACCACCATTCCCATTTGCCTGGAGGCGGAACACGAGAAAGATTTTCAGGTATTGGAGGTATTGGCTAAATCCCTTTCTCGTACTGTGTGTAGAATGGACTCTCAACAACGTTTACAGCTGCATCTTGCGGCTATTTTTGCCAACAATTTCAGCAACTACTTGTATTATTTGGCTCAGGAGATCTGCAAGGAGCAGGAGATTAATTTTGAACTATTGCATCCGCTAATCCTGGAAACTGCCAATAAAATGCGATTTTTGCCGCCTAAGAAGGCGCAAACGGGACCGGCAAGACGGCAAGATGCCGCTACGATGCAAAAACATCTGGAAATGCTCAAAAATCCTACACACCGAAATATCTATGAAGTGATGAGCCATTCAATACAAGAACTCTATGAAAAAAAACTATAAAGAATACCTTAAGGATATCAACACGTTTATATTGGATGTGGATGGCGTATTAACCGACGGTTCTATCCTGGTAACCACCAATGGAGAAATGCTTCGAAAAATGAATGTGAAGGACGGTTATGCCATAAAAACTGCGTTGTTACAGGGTTACAATATTTGCATTATTACCGGAGGAAGTAATGAAGGCGTACGAGACCGCCTAAAAGGACTGGGGGTAACGGATGTCTACCTTGGAGCGCATCATAAAGAGCAACCGCTTATGGAGTATCTGGAGCGTCACAAGATCGCTCCGGAGCAGGTGATCTATATGGGTGATGATCTCCCGGATATTCCTCCTATGAGGAGGGTAGCGCTTGCCAGTTGCCCACAGAATGCGGTTGCGGAAGTAAAAGCTATTTGTGATTATGTGAGTCACAAAAATGGAGGGGAAGGTTGTGTGCGGGATATTATTGAACAGGTATTGAAGGTAAGGGGGGATTGGAATACCAACTATAGTTCGAAAAATGATTGAAAACCCTCTGGCCAAAAAATTAGAAGATCGTAGCATTATATTGGCATCGGGATCACCGCGAAGAAAACGATTCTTTGAAGAGATGGGCATCCCTTTTGAAATCCGTATCCCGGATGTAAATGAGGTGTATCCGGATCACTTACAAGCTGCTGAGATTTCGAACTATCTCGCCGAACTAAAAGCAAGCGCGTTGCATTCGGATTTAAACCCGGGTGAAATTCTAATCACCTCGGATACCGTGGTATGGCACGAGAATACCTCCCTTGCCAAAGCGTCCACTACCAAGGAAGCTGAGGAAATGCTGCAAAAACTCTCCGGCAAATGGCATCAAGTGATCACTTCGGTTTGTTTTACCACGGTTGCTGCACAAAATACGGAACACTGTATCACCCGGGTGAAGTTCCGGAGCCTGACCCATGGCGAAATAGCGTATTATGTTGCCAACTATCAACCGTTTGATAAAGCCGGAGCGTATGGTATCCAGGAATGGCTTGGCGCTGTGGGCATAGAGGAAATTCAAGGTTCTTACAACAACGTAGTAGGTTTACCTTCCCATTTGGTTTACAAAACGTTAATGAATATGGTTGCTTAGTCAGCGTTGGTTAATTTTGATAAAAACTTCGTGATTATGAAGATCCCTTCACACCTTGTAACACGGTCATCGCTACTTTTTATTTTCGCTGTAGTTGTAATGGGCTGTTCAGAAAATAAGAATACTGCGGTAAAGAATCCAACCTTAGCCGCAGCCACCGTGCCTTCTCCTTCTTATGAAAGTAGTCCGAAAAAGCCACTATCGGCAGATTTTAAAGCGTATTGGTACGCCGGCAATGCCGAAATTACCTCCTACCGATTAGAACAAGCCCGGTATGGGGAACTGCGTGAGGGAAAGGCAGTCCTTATCTATGTTACAGAACCCTTTCTTCCGGCGGAACAGGTAAAAGCGGATAACAATGGCCCTGAGAACGTTCCTGTGCTAAAGCTAAATGCGACCAAAAAATACCTCACCGGAATTTATCCCTATTCCATAATGAGCAGCACCTTTTATCCGGTACATGATAATCAAAATGCTATAAAGACCAGTCTGTCCGTACAAGAATGGTGTGGTCACGTCTATTCCCAACTGAACAACCGGGAACAGTTTGAATTTACCTCTCACAGCTATTTTGAAGGTGAAGCAGACCAAACCTTGCGATTGGATAAAGCACTTCTTGAAAATGAGGTTTGGAATAAAATCAGAATACATCCGGAAGGTTTGCCCCAAGGTGATATTTCAATTATCCCTTCTTTGGAATATTTCAGGGTGCAACATCAGCCCGTCCAGGCCTATGATGCTCATGCAAGCCTAACCACTAATGGCCCAATCAGTACGTACCGCATTGAATATAAAAGCACCTCACGAAAGCTTACCATTAATTTCAGGGCGGCTTTCCCTCATGAAATAGAAAGTTGGGAAGAAGAATTTAAGAGCGGTTACGGACCAAAGGCAAAGACAATGATTTCTAAGGGGACCAAGCTCAGCAGCTTAAAAACACCGTACTGGCGACAGAATTCCAATGAATTTGTAGGGTTACGGGATAGCTTACAATTGTAGTATGACGGATTTTATTAGCGCTTACCAAACTGAGTTGTTGAGTACGCTGATTGGTTTTGCTCTTTTTTTAGTGCTTCGGTATGCCCTGGTTAAAGCTATTAAGAAAATTGGCCGTTCCAGCGAGATCAATTATGTAAGGACCAAACTGGTCATCCGCTATGTAAGCTTTGGCTTGCTGATTATTCTTTTAGTGGCTTTAGTGCTGGTTTGGGGTGTAAATATCCGCGAAATCGGGCTTATCATTTCTTCTGTTTTTGCGGTGCTTGGTGTAGCGCTTTTTGCTACCTGGTCCATTTTAAGTAATGTCACCTCAGGGATCATCCTATTCTTTTATTTCCCATTCAAAATAGGAGATCGTATTCGTATCCTGGACAAGGATTTTCCGGAAGAAGCTATTATAGTAGACATACAGGCATTTAACATTAATCTGCTTCGAGATAATGGTGAACTATTGACCTATCCCAATAGTCTTTTGTTGCAAAAAGGGGTGATCCTCGTCAAAAAACAGGTGGCCAATAATGAGGATTTAGAGATCGATCTTTAAGCTGTTAAAGAAGTTCTAAAAAAAAAAGCATCGCTTACAATCTTTCTATCTTTGATTTTGACTAATTTTCCAACTATGCGAATTATATGGGCTTGTTGTGCGCTTCTATTGCTCTTTACTCTTCCTTCCACCGCACAATCGCCAAAAAAATATACCGCTTCCGAAATTCATCATGAACTTCAAAAACTCAACTTTCTCGGGACTGCGCTCTACGTAGCTGCACATCCCGATGATGAAAACACACGATTGATTTCCTATCTCTCCAATGAAGTAAAAGCCAGAACACTTTATCTTTCACTCACCAGAGGAGATGGAGGGCAAAATCTTATCGGGCCGGAATTACGGGAGCTGCTCGGGGTACTCCGTACGCAGGAGTTGCTGGCTGCACGAAGAATAGATGGTGGAGAGCAGCGTTTCTCCAGGGCAAATGATTTTGGGTATTCGAAACATCCCGATGAAACTTTGCAGATCTGGAGTAAAGAAGAAGTATTAAGTGATGTGGTTTGGGCCATTCGTACGCTAAAACCTGATGTAATCGTTAATCGGTTTGACCATAGAAGTCCGGGGACCACCCATGGTCATCACACAGCTTCAGCCATGCTAAGCCATGAGGCTTTTGAATTGACTAACAATCCCAACAGTTATCCGGAGCAGCTTTCCGAAACAAGCGTATGGCAACCAAAGCGTCTTTTTTTTAATACCTCATGGTGGTTTTACGGGAGCAGGGAGAATTTTGCAAAAGCGGACAAATCCAAACTGCTTGAGTTTGACGTGGGCGTATACTATCCGAGCCTTGGGGTATCCAACAATGAAATGGCCAGTTTGGCCAGTAGTCAGCATAAATGTCAAGGATTTGGAAGATTGTTGTCCCGGGGTTCCCAGCCGGAATACCTTGAACTCCTTAAGGGAGACTTGCCCACAGATCGCAGCAATATCTTTGACGGAATAGACACGTCCTGGTCAAGGATTGCCGGAGGAAAAGCAATAGGAGACATCCTTTATGCTGTTGAAAAGAACTTTGACTTTACAAACCCAGCTACGCACCTACCCGAATTATTACGTGCGTATGATTTGCTCCAAAAAGTTAATGATGAGCATTGGAAACAGATTAAACTGGAGCACTTAAAACAAATTATCTTAGCCTGTGGTGGTATTTATCTTGAAGCAAATGCTCAAAGCGCTTCAGCGATCCCCGGCGAATCGGTCACCCTGGATGTAGAGGTGCTCAGCAGAAGTGATGCCACTATTACTTTACACAGCATTTCGGTATCGGATACGGACACTGCTATCACTCCCGCAGAAGAACTCTTTCAAAATGTAAAGAAGAATTATGAGCTAAACTTTTCAGTTCCTCAGAATAAAGCCTTAAGTACTCCGTATTGGTTAAATACCGAGGGCACCTTAGGGATGTATTCCGTTACCGACAGGTCGTTAATTGGAGATCCGGAAACCGCAAACGCATTTTCGGTTAGCTTCAATCTTTCGATAAATGGAGTTGCAATGCAATTCTCAAAACCCGTAGTACGTCGTTTTTCCAAGCCTGACGTCGGCGAGCTCTACGAGCCTTTTGTGGTTTTACCTAAGGTTACCGCAAGTTTCTCTGAAGACGTTTTTCTTTTTAACACCCCAGACCCTATAACTATTGATTTGGCTGTTCGGGCAGGCACTGATAACGTAAAAGGAATTGCGAGATTGAACCTTCCGGCGGGATGGGTCGCACATCCGGCCGCGATCAACTTTGACATTCAAAAGAAAGGAGCTGTTCAAAATGTTGCCTTTGAAGTTTTGCCTCCACCCACGGAAAGCGTGGGAGCCATCGAACCGGTGCTTACTGTTGACAATGAGGAGTTTCGTCAACAACTGGTAGAAATCAGTTACAAACATATTCCAAAACAATCTATTCTGCTCCCTTCCGCTGCCAAAGTGGTACGTATGGACATCAAAAAAGTAGGTAAAAATATCGGCTATATAGTTGGCGCCGGTGACAAAGTTCCGGAGAGCTTGTCCCAAATAGGGTATGCTGTGGAGACTATCGATGTTAACGCCATAGAAGAAGGTTCTTTGGACAAATTTGACGGGATTGTTTTAGGTATCCGGGCGTATAACGTGGTAGAAGCTTTACAATTTAAGCAGCCTTATTTACTGGAGTACGTCAAAAATGGAGGCAATATGGTGGTGCAGTACAATACTGCGAACCGATGGCGTTCCCAGTTTGCAAATATTGCCCCTTATCCGCTAACGATCTCCAGAGATCGTGTAACCGATGAAAATGCCAACGTTGAGATCCTGGCAAAGGATCATGAACTGGTAAATTTCCCCAACGAAATTGGTGCTAAAGATTTTGACGGGTGGGTACAGGAACGGGGACTTTATTTTCCCAATAGCTGGGGTAATGAATTTACACCTATTCTTGCCATGAAAGATAAGGGAGAAACGCCAAAACAAGGTAGCCTTCTAGTCGCCCCCTATGGTAACGGTTATTACATCTACACCGGTTTGAGCTTCTTCAGAGAGCTGCCCGCAGGAGTACCCGGTGCATACAAACTCTTTGCCAATATGCTCTCCCTGGGTAAAGAGAAGGCAAATGACACAAAACGAAATGATGTCAAAGGAAAATAAATTTTTAGAAAAACTTGTTTGGAAAAAAGAGTACACCGTAGTGCTTATTTTGAACACCCTGTATATCCTCTATTTTGGATACTTAATGATAGCGTACATCTAAGCCATGGCTATTCTTGATTGGATTGTTCTGACGGGCACCCTTTTATTTATTGTAGGTTTTGGAGTCTGGAAAACAAGAGGCAGTAAGAGCGTAGAGGATTATATAAAAGGAGGTACAACAAAATGGTGGACCATTGGCCTTTCCGTTATGGCTACTCAGGCAAGTGCCATAACTTTTTTATCTACACCGGGGCAGGCCTTTCATGACGGAATGGGATTTGTTCAGTTCTATTTTGGACTTCCCTTGGCGATGATCGTGATTTGTGCTGTTTTCATTCCCATCTATCACAAGTTGAAGGTCTATACGGCTTACGAAATGCTCGAAAAAAGGTTTGACCTGAAAACCCGAACGTTAACCGCCATTCTATTTTTGATTCAGCGCGGGCTAGCAGCGGGAATCACCATTTTTGCACCCTCTATTATCCTTTCTGCGGTATTAGGCTGGGATTTGCAAACCCTGAATATTATTATAGGAATTCTGGTCATTATCTACACGGTTACCGGTGGTACCAGGGCTGTTAGCATAACACAAAAACAACAGATGTTTGTGATCATGGTCGGGATGTTCTTTGCCTTTTTCTTTATTTTGGGAAGTCTCCCCACCGATATTTCTTTTGGGGAAGCCTTAAAGATCGCCGGGGCAAATGAGAAACTGGAAATTTTAAATTTTGATTTCGACACCCAAAACAGGTATACCTTTTGGAGTGGTATTACAGGAGGATTCTTTTTAGCGCTCGCCTATTTTGGAACCGATCAAAGCCAGGTGCAGCGTTATCTTTCCGGAAAATCCATTCGCGAGCAACAACTGGGTTTAGTGTTCAACGGAATATTCAAAATCCCCATGCAATTTTTTATACTACTGGTTGGGGTAATGGTCTTTGTCTTCTACCAATACAATTCTTCCCCTTTACATTTCAATCCCGCAGCAGATGAAGCTGTAAAATCATCTGTTTATGCCGAGGATTATGCCATTTTGGAGCAAAGTCATGCTACTATTGAAAAAGAAAAGCGCATGCTGCAAAATGATTTTGTAGCCGCCCTAAAGCTGAAGGATTACAATGCCATTGAGCAGGCCAAGATCAATCTAAGAAATATCAACAGGGAAGAATTGAACAACCGAGAAGCTGCCCGAAATGTAATTACCGCCGCCGATCCTTCCGTTGAGACCAACGACAAAGATTATGTCTTCATTCATTTCATCTTGAATAATCTCCCAAGGGGTCTTATTGGCTTATTACTTGCAGTCATTCTTTCGGCAGCGATGTCTTCTACCGCTTCGGAGTTGAACGCATTGGGCACCATTACTGCTTTGGACCTGTACAAGCGGAACAAGCGGGAGGATTTTACCCAAAAACACTATGTCATAGCAACAAAGGGATTTACCTTACTCTGGGGTATAATCGCCATCCTAATAGCGTGCATTGCCGACCTCTTTGATAATCTGATTCAACTGGTCAATATTATTGGATCCATTTTTTACGGAAATGTGCTGGGGATATTTTTACTGGCCTTTTTCTTCAGAATGGTGAAAGGTAATGCCGTGTTTATTGCAGCAATCATTACTCAAATCATAGTTATCATGGGCTGGAGTCAGGATTGGATGTCCTACCTGTGGCTAAATGCTTTCGGTTGTATCCTGGTCATTGTGCTGGCCTTACTCCTGGAAGGCCTGGATAAGATGTTAGGGCGACCTCCTATAAAAACATAAAAAACCCTGGCGACAATACCACCAGGGTTAACTGTTATATCCGTAATCTGTGGGTTACCTCGTTACAGTGCCCCCCACTCCTTTAAGGAATCTTTGTTCATTTTTACGTAATCCGCATTGCCTGCTTTCTCTGCTGATGCCAACGACTTTTTAGCCGCCTCAATGGCACCTTTGGTATCCCCGAGTTTTGCATGAATCAGGGATTGCTTACGCATCACCCAAAACATCCTGCCTTCGGTGTCCATTGCCACCGCTTTGCCAATCCACTCCTTAGCCTTTTCCAAATCCTTTCCTTCATCCAGGTAGTAGGAAGCAGCAGCGTAATACTCCCCGGCGCCTGGTCCGGCCATCACAGCATCAATACTTTTGCTGGCCTTTTCCAAGGTAGGCACTTCAAACTTAACGCCAACATAGGCCTTTTCCCACATCATCCCAAGGGTAGCGCCATTGTTGTGCAGGTCATCAAAGCTAATGGTAAACGTTTCTATCGGCATTTCTATGGGAAACACTTCGGTTTTCACGGTAGCAGCCACTTTGGAAGCATCCCATTCCTGTGGTACTCCCCAGTTCTCCGTATCGGAGTAAAAAATTACCTCCCAAACGGCTTCTCCCGGTCTGGTAAAGATTGCGTAAGATCCGGCTTCTAACGTTTTGCCTTCAACTACCACGTCATCGCTAAAGGTAACGACGGTATTTTTGTTTGCTCCCGTTCTCCAAAGTTTATCATAGGGAACCAAATCCCCAAAAATGGTTCTTCCCCTCATAGAAGGCCTGTTGTATTCTACTTCAACCTCCGTCAATCCAACCATTTGCTCCACTTCTGCTGAGGGACTGGGTTGTGGGGTTTGCAGTTGTGCACCTACTGAAAAGTACAATAGTGCGGTAAAACCTAGTAAAGCTAATTTTTTCATTGTGATTTAGTGTTTTAAAAAATCGATTAGTGCAGCAAAACTAGCCATATTGTTAGGTTGCTGTTGTTAATGAATCCTTAAATAGAATGATCAGTCTTTAAAAAATGGAGCGTGAACAATGCTGTTGGAATAAAAAAATACCAGATAATATAGCGCCTGTGGCAATCCGGAAATATCAATCGGTTGAGCGGTGATGTCTTCAGGTGGTGTGAAGCTTACCATCCTTCCAACGCTATTAAATATTCCTCTACCAAAAATAGCACGTTCCGAATTTAGGCGATAATTCAACACATTAGAACCTGCGGACTTGTAAACAATAAGGGTGTCATCCGGGAGTTCTTGTTCCGGTTCTTCAGGTTCCTCCGGCTCCTCCGGTTCATTCTCATCAAGACCAAAAACAAACACTCTTGAAGCGGAATTTACAAGTGAATTGGAAAAGCGCTCCGAACTTATATAAAATGTGCCATCAACGGATTGCGTAATGGCCTCAACTTGCGCTGGTCCGATTTCCAAACTGACTTTGCTTATTTCCCCATCAAAAATAGCATTCACCGAAACGCTTTTTATTTGTACAAAAAAGGGATTTAAAAGAGTAGAATACCCCACAAGATAGAGACTATTTGTCCTCGGATCTAATGTAGCCCCGGTCACCAGTCCGTTAACAGGGTACTCCTCCAAACGTTCTGCCAGAAATGCTCCGGAAAGTTTAGGTATCCTATAGGCCACAGTCCCCTGGCTTTGCCATTGCTTGGTCAATAGTATTAAATTATCTTCAAGAGCGAACAAGGCTTCTGCATCAAAATCGCTATTTTCAGTAGGCTCGAATTCCGTCTGATCTTCATAAATGAAATTAATGCGCTCGGCTTGCACTTCGGTCGTACTATCATAGTCCGATTTCCTTATCTTATATATTACCAAATCCTGGCGGCTACCAGTATTGTTCCCAAAATCACCAATGTAAATGAACTGTTCATCCTGGGTAATATCTTCCCAATCTGTATTTTCCGCATTGGCTATCAGCACCACCCTTGTTATTGCCAAAGTCTCCGGATCCAATTCATATAATTCGGTGCTACTGCCCGAATCATTGTGGGTAATCAATCTACCATTGTAATAGATAAGGCCCGAGGTCTCAGCAAGCTGCTCCGGTAATGTACCCACAACGCCAATATCAGATTGCGCACTGCCAAAAAGTGTTGTCACCAAAGCAATTACCAAAAATAGCTGACCGTTTCTGCTCATTTCCCTGGCAAATTACAAATCCTTAAATGGTAGCGCTAATTTTTCAGCAGAAGGCACTGGATTTCCGATAAATAAATAAAAGAAGGCACTGAAACGCTTAAAATTTATTTTTGTTTAACTATTTTTGTTTTTTATTGAACAATTTTACAGATATTTTTGTTAAAAAAGATGAAGTTGTATCAGCTCCAAGCCAAACAGGCACTACCCATTTCTAAAATGCAAGCCTGGGAATTTTTATCAGATCCTAAAAACCTTCAGGTAATTACACCAGAGCATATGGGCTTTAAGATTATAAGCGGAGCAGATAGGCCGATGTTTGCCGGACAGATCATTCAATATAAGGTCACTCCTTTTTCGGGGTTCACCACGAAATGGGTTTCCGAGATCACACATGTTACGCAAGGAGCGTATTTTGTAGATGAGCAACGTTTTGGTCCCTACGCTTTGTGGCATCACAAACACTTTATAAAAGAAATTGAAGGTGGTGTTGAAATGGAAGATCTTATCGATTACAAAATTCCTTTCGGATTTGTCGGGCAATGGATGCAACCCCTAATTGTAAAAAAGCAGTTACAACAAATTTTTGCCTTTCGCGAAGCGAAGTTGAAAGAATTGTTTGGAACGCTTAAGGGCTACAATAACGTATTGGTTTTAAATTAAAAGAGATGTCCAAAACTATTTTATTGATCGGAGGTTCCCATGGTATAGGTTACGCTTTAGCCAAAAACCTAATAGAAAATAATCATGTGGTCTATATTGCTTCGAGAACCAAGGAGCAATTGGAAGGCTTAACTGTAACACATATCCCTTTTGATGTCAGTACGGAAACACTGGATCACAGCACACTGCCGGACAGTTTAGATGGATTTGTGTATTTGCCGGGTAGCATTAATTTAAAACCGTTCAAAATGCTCACTTTGGAGACCTTTCAAGAAGATATGGAACTCAATTTTTTCGGGCTTATTAAAATCCTGAAAAAGGTCTTGCCGCTTATGGCGAAAGGCTCTAGTCTTGTATTTTACAGCACGATCGCTGTAGGTACAGGCATGCCGTTTCACACCAGTGTAGCTGCCGCGAAGGGGGCATTGGAAGGCTTTACCAAATCCCTGGCCGCTGAATATGCACCAAACATCCGTGTCAACTGTATTGCTCCATCACTTGTTGATACTCCTCTGGCGAAACGGCTATTGAACAACGATAAAAAACGGGAAATGATGGCCGAACGCCATCCATTGAAACGCTTCGGAAATCCTGAAGATATAGCCCATTTGAGTGCTTTCCTTCTCGGTGACCAAAGTTCCTGGATTACGGGCCAGGTTATTGGTGTTGATGGCGGTTTATCTACCTTGAATGTGAATTAATGCCTGAAAACATTAACATTTTTTGGTTCCGTAGAGATTTACGACTGCAGGACAACGTAGGCTTACACCACGCCCTTAGAAGTGATCATCCGGTACTTCCAATTTTTATTTTCGATACGGAAATACTGGACGCCCTTCCCAGTGATGATGCTCGGGTAAGTTTTATTCACGGTACGCTTCAAAACATAAGAACTACATTACAGCATCAGGCAAATAGTAGTTTGGCGATCTTCTACGGTACTCCTGAAGCCATCTTTCAGGATTTGATCCAGCGCTACACTATTACTACGGTGTTCTTCAACCACGATTATGAACCTTATGCCCTAGAACGAGATGCCGCCATTACCAAGTACCTCTCCGAGGCAGGAATTACTGTCAAAAGTTTCAAGGACCAGGTAATCTTTGAAAAAGATGAAGTGGCGAAAGACAACGGAACTCCCTATGTGGTGTATACGCCTTACATGAAGAAGTGGAAAGAAAGCTTTAAGGCGTCCATACACCTGGTAGAATATGATACGCAACCTCACTCTGCCAATTTCATAAAGGAGACGGAATTACCAAATCGTTCCCTTTCGGAGATGGGATTCCGGCCTTCAGCGATCAAAGTTCCGGACTACACCACTACCCAAATGCTGATCGGGAATTACGAAGCCACCCGCAATTACCCCGGGGAAGAACAGGGGACCTCCCGATTGGGCCCACATCTTAGATTTGGAACAGTATCAGTGCGTCAAATTGTACGAAAAGCCATAACCACAGAAAACCAAACCTTTTGGAATGAATTGATCTGGCGAGAGTTTTTTATGCAGATCCTTTGGCATTTCCCACACACTATCGATAAGGCTTTTAAGCCAAAATACGATCGGATCGAATGGCGTAATAATGAGGAAGAGTTTGAAAAGTGGAAAAACGGACAAACAGGCTATGCCCTTGTAGACGCCGGGATGCGTGAACTTAACCAAACAGGATATATGCACAACCGGGTGCGAATGCTGGTAGCTAGTTTTCTTTGCAAACATCTTTTGATCGACTGGCGTTGGGGAGAGGCCTATTTTGCGGAAAAACTGTTGGATTATGAAATGGCGAGTAACGTGGGCAATTGGCAATGGGCTGCGGGAAGCGGAGTAGACGCCGCCCCCTATTTCAGGATCTTCAATCCCATGACCCAGGTGGACAAATTTGATAAGGACAAAAAATACATTACTACTTGGGTCCCGGAATTACAAGAGCTCTCCTACCCTCCGAAAATGGTAGATCACAGGCACGCTCGGGAACGCTGTTTGAAAGTCTACAAGGAAGCCGTTGGATGATGTTTTTTTGTATGCAGAAGGAGATAAAAAGTATATGGCAATCTAGCCTGCCATTAACACGATATAATTAAACCCTAAAACTATTGCTATGTTTGGATTATTCAAGAAAAAATCGGAAGCAGAAAAACTGCAAGAACGGTATGAAAAACTTATGAAAGAGGCCTTCGACCTTTCAAAAATAAATCGCTCTGCAAGTGACGAAAAATACGCTGAAGCAGATACGATTCAAAAGCAAATTGAAGCGCTTTCAAAATAGCTGGCAGTTCACCACTTCCAGACGGTTAAAAAATAAGAGGGGTTTTCTTAGCAGGAAAGCCCTTTTTTATCCTCGCTAATGGCAAACAGCGCTAAAGACGCGAACATGCTTTTTCAGAAATATTGTCCGATCCCAAAAACTATTCCATTGGAACCGTCTTCAGCAACCCCAAATCCATAGTCCAACCGGAATACGGCATTGAAGATACGCTTGTGTATTAAACGAAAACCGAGTCCCGGGAAGACCCTTAGATTGCTGCCGGAAAACAGTTCTGAGAAGTCTTCCCCAGGTTTTTGCCAGGAACCTGCATCTACAAAAGCATTACCTTGAACCGCAAACCATCCTTTCTCGTAAAACGTATGCCTGTACTCTGTGTTTAACACGATCGAGGCTATTCCTCGATCCACGGTATTGCCTACTCCTCGTATGTTCAGTTGATTATCCAATGTAAAAGGAGCAAATGGGGAATTGGCATTGCCTATTGCGCCGGCTAATCGCAGCCGGCTTGCCCAATTTCCATTCTCCTGGATCTTTTTGTAGTAAATGAAGTCATTGCGCAGGGAAAGAAAATCGCCCAGAAACCTTTGTGACTCCTCATTCCCATCCGTAAAGGTGAAGTATTGGCCAGTAAACTCACTACTTATGCCGTCAATATATTGATAATCGATATCAACATTAACATAGCGATATAAAAGACGATACGCAATTTTATCTGCTGCTAGTTGCGTAGGCTCCCCGGGAATGGGAGTATCACCAATAAAATCATAGGATTCATTGATAAAACTGACACCCACCTCAGCCTCGTTGTTAAAATCGAAAAAGAAAAGCAGGCTTCCTTCAAAAGCCCGGTTGTTGAACCGGTAGTCTTTGTCTCCTTCGTCAAAAAATACAGGTTCCTGGGTAGTCTGATCCTGATAACTGAAACCTATCCCCAATTTATCGCTAAACAGGAAAGGATGTTCATAGAAAAACCCAAAAGAGTCAAAAACATTTCGCGCGTAAAACCCTCCCAACAATTGGTTGTTTCCTAAAAGATTAAATTCAAAGGCGGAAACCCGAAAAGCAAAATCCCCATTAACATCATTGGAAATTCGCAATCCCGGAATAATGGTAAAGTTTTCTACAATGTCATAGCGAACGAGCGTCTTTTCATTCACTTCCCTTAACGAATACGAAGCGCTTGCAATTCCCGGAAGTCGTTTCAATCGTTCAACATCCTCTGCAATTTTAACCGTATCCAAAGGGGTATTTGGTTTTACTTTGATCAGTCGCCTTAAAAATCGCTCTTTGGTCCTTTTTAAGCCGGAAAACTCCAATTCGTCTACAGTGTTTTGACCATACATAAGGGATGTTAAAAGCAGTACGACCAGAGGGATCCTTTTATACATACAAAGCGCATTTTCACTATTAGGACGTTACTCCCTTTAAAACCCTACATCATTTTAACATAATTTATGAGGTATCGTTTTATATCGTAGCTGTTGGCCCCATGGATTCGTACTACAAGGCTTACCTTTGGAAAAAGTTTTAGCATGAGCAAACCTGTTCTAAATACATTTCCTCTTGGTTTTCCATGGCGCACCCAAGATCCGTTCTTGTTTTGTGTTCATCATTTGGACCATTATCCCAAAGGAGAGGAAAACATGGGACCAGATCCTACCCTACTCCAGGGAAGACCGCTGGGTAACGATTTTGTGCTTAAAGATGGTTGGCGTATGTACCATGGACAGAATATTCCAGGTTTTCCCTACCATCCTCATCGGGGGTTTGAAACCATTACTATAGTAAATAAGGGATTCTGTGATCATTCGGATTCCCTGGGCGCCGCCGGCCGTTTTGGCCAGGGCGATGTGCAATGGATGACCGCCGGAAGCGGCGTGCAACATTCGGAAATGTTCCCGTTATTAAATACCGATACCGAAAACACCCTGGAATTATTTCAAATCTGGTTGAACCTACCAAAGCAAAGTAAGTTTGTTCAGCCTCACTTTAAAATGCTATGGCATGAAGATATTCCGGTTGTTCGGGAAGCTCACAGCACCATAAAAGTTATTGCCGGTAATTACAAAAATGCCATAGCCGTTCCTCCCGCTCCCGATTCCTGGGCGGCAACCGACGAAAACACTGTGGCAATTTGGAACATTGAAACGGAAGCGGATAGCACCTTTCTTTTGCCAAAAGCAATCCCCACAGTACATCGAACGCTGTATTTCTATCAAGGAGACGAGATCCAGATCGGAACACAAAAGATAGGGGTCGATTTTGGTGTTACCCTTGACCCTGAAGAAGAGATAAACATTCAAGTAGGCGCAAAGAATGCTCTTTTTTTACTGTTGCAGGGGAAACCGATCAATGAACCTGTAGCCCAGCAAGGTCCCTTTGTGATGAATACGCAGGAGGAGCTACGGCAGGCTTTTGAAGAATATAGTTTAACCCAATTTGGCGGATGGCCCTGGCCCTACCCGGATAATGTGCATGAAAAAACAAGAGGTCGATTTGCCAAATACCCTGACGGACGACTTGAAGAGCGATGAGACTTACCCTCCGGCTCGCTGCAGTTTATAATGTGCTTTGGGGTACCTGGGTAGTACTCTTTCCCGATCACTTCTTTGAACTGGTCGGGATGCAACCGCTCAACCATCCTATGGTGTGGCAAGGGATGGGAATGGTGATCGGAGTATATGGATTGGGCTATTGGTGGGCTTCTCACAATCCTCTAAAGCACTGGCCCATTGTTGCTGTGGGTGCTCTCGGAAAATTATTTGGCCCTTTGGGTTTTTTGATCAACTATTGGGAAGGGAATGTCCCTTTTGGCTTTTTCTACACTTTAATTACCAACGATTTTATTTGGTGGATCCCTTTCGCACTGATCCTGCGCAAGGTCCATTTGGAGCATGCCTGGAAATTATAACATAAACCGCCTGTCGCGCTATGTATTGGCCATTTTTTTTATGGTAGCAGGTGCCAATCATTTTAGGGACCCTATTTTTTATCTTCCCCTGATTCCGCCGTATTTCCCCTTTCCGGAGATTATCAACTGGGGTTCCGGTGTCCTTGAACTGCTATTCGGAGGAGTATTATTTTTCAGGAAATACCGGTTATTGGCTTGCTATGGGCTTTTAGTCCTGTTATTGCTTTTCATCCCTTCACATGTATACTTCATCAAACTGGGAAGTTGTATTCTGGACGGTCTTTGTGTTCCCGAATGGATTGGCTGGTTGCGGTTATTTGTAATACATCCCTTACTGCTTTTTTGGGTTTGGACTGTAAGGAAATCTTGAGAATTTGTAGGGAATACTGCCCGGAGTTTTCATGGGAGTTCATTATATTTAGGTGACCTAAAACCAATAAATTGAATTCTTATGCATTCGCTCGTTTACCGTTCGGTGGCGAATGAGTCCTTTGAATTGCCTGAAATTTATAGCATGCTCAGCCGCGCAAAGGATTACAATGCCGAACATGGCATCACAGGATGCCTTTTGTACCACAATTCTCAATTCCTGCAGCTCCTGGAAGGCGAAAAGGAGGAAGTAGAACAACTCTTTCAAAAAATACTCCAGGATCCCAGGCACCATAGTGTAGCAGTAATTGAAAATGATGAATCGGATATGCGGCTCTTCACCACCTGGAGTATGGCGTTTTATGACTATGGGCAAAATGGCCTTTCCGCCCATTTTAAACTACGTCAAATCGATACATTTCTAAGCGAGTCCAATATTTTCAGCAAGAAGAGTACACTGGCTTTACAGTTTTTTTCCAATGTAAAAGATATCCTGTTTGCAGTTTAGCTTTTTAGAAACGCTAACCCTGGTATTTGATACCGGATGTTTGGTGCTCATCTGGATGGTACAGTTGGTGGTTTATCCAGGTTTCCGTTATTACCCTGGCCCACAATTGCTACAGTGGCATAAAAAATATACGTTCTTGGTCACCTGGATTGTGTTACCCTTAATGTTGGGGCAACTGATTTGTGGAAGTATTGATGTTATTATCGATTTTACCACGATCACCTTATTGAGGGTAGTACTCATCGCAATGACCTGGGTCTTGACGTTTGTAGTTTTTGTGCCTTTACACCGGGCTTTGGAGACCGCTAGCCTCCAACAACCTATTGTCCAAAAATTGGTGCGAAAAAATTGGAGTAGAACCACACTTTGGACGCTACTGTTTGCTATTACGATAACAGAACTATTGGTATCGTAATAAACAGTACAAAAAAAGTTAAGCCTACCGTAACGATCTGATTTTTTAGTTGTCTTTATCTTCGATATCAACTCTTAAATTTCAACATGTCCATGTCACTTTTTGCCAGCCTAAAACGAATGAGGGAATTCCTCGCGGTTTTTACCACTATTTTCATGTCTCAGATTGGTACTGCCAACAGCTTTGAAGTTCCTCCATTTTCCAATGGCGCTGTGGCCTATGCCTATCCCATTTCCAGCATCATTGCCGATGGTAATTCTGAGGACTGGCCTACCGATCTCACCAAGTACCCAATAGCCATTACCCCATATAGCACTCCTTCAACTCAAGAGGACTTTCAAGCATTCTTTCAGGTAGGCTACAATACGGAGGATCAGGCTTTATATTTCTTGATTTCCGTGCAGGATGAGGATCACTTTGTGGATAGCTCTGATGATCGGGACTGGAATACTCAAGATACCTACAATCTCTATGTGGATCGGAAGCACTCTTCAAAAGGTTCAGGGGTAAATCTTTTTCAATTCGCTTCAAATCTAAAAGAAACTGCAGATGTCTCTACCAGTTGGGATCCCGAAGCTGCAGGATTTAGCTGGGACCAGGTTACCATAGCAACTACCAGAGAGGGCACTGCTACGCTTTATGAGGTACGGGTGTTCCTGGGAGAAGACCTAAAAATAGGAAAGCCCATTGGCATAGACCATGTTTTGATCGATAGGGATTCGGAGGATGAAGATACTGGACAATTCATTGCCTGGGGTATGGACGGCGGAAAAAGTCAATCCCCTGTCCGCCTGGGAGATGTAATTCCTTTGGATCCAAAGACAACGACCGGTAAGGTGGTTGGAAAAGTGAAATGGAAAGACACCTCCATAACGGAAATGACAAACCGAATTAAATTGACTTCCAACGAAAATCCCGATCTGTGGACGATTGCCCAAGTAGATAGTTTAGGAAACTATGCTACAACCCTGCCGGAGGGTGATTTTAAGATTGCTCCCTTTTGGCACCAACGAAATGAACATCGCATTGATTTGGTCAACAGCGGGACAGAAATTACGGTGATCCCCGGGAAAAGTACTAACGCCAAAGATCTCGAGCTTTTAACCCGCAAATCTTTGGACCTTATTCCTGAGAAAGGAATACTGGCGAACTTTAATCCCAAAGACCCTTCCCAATTGGACAATTTTATTACCCAATACCAGGAGTATTATGTAATTCCGGGGGTTTCACTGGCATTAATAAAGGAAGGAAAAGTGATTTACCACAAGACCTATGGTGTAAAAAACGCCTATACCCGGGAAAATGTTAAAGAAGAAACACTGTTTGAAGCGGCTTCCGTTACAAAGCCCGTATTTGCCTTCGCTGTCTGTCGGTTAGTGGAACGTGGAATTCTCGATCTGGACAAACCCTTATACACCTATCTGCCTTTTGAAGACATCGCTCATGACGAGCGCTACAAACTCATTACGGCACGACATGTATTATCCCATAAAACCGGTTTTCCGAACTGGGCATGGATGAATGAGGACGGGAAAATTGATATCAAATTTACCCCCGGGACAGACTACGGGTATTCCGGCGAAGGATTTGAATACTTAAAACGTGTTGTCGTTGAAATTACGGGCAAGGACATCCAAACCATTTTGGAGGAAGAGGTGTTGCAACCTCTGGAACTGGAAAACACGTATTTCTCCAAAAACGACCACTTACAGCGTGTCGTTTCCAATGGTCACTTCGGGCCATACCCCACAAGAGCCCAGCTCCCCAACGCTGCAGGAATGGCCTGGAGTATGCATACCGAAGCCAAATCCTTTACCCAATTTGCTTTGGGCCTTCTCAACAAGAAAGGAATGAAGGCAGCAACCTATACCAAGATGTTTACAAAAGAAACGCTTATTCCCAGAGAGGACGAAGAGGTCCGGGAAGGCTGGGAAGACTATTTTGGCTTGGGAATACACATGGAAGAAACCCCATTTGGCCCGACTTTTGGGCACGGAGGAAACAATGGTGACTTCAAATGCGAGTTCAAGATGTATCCGGAACTAGGAGCCGGTTTTGTAGTATTCACCAATAGCAATAGTGGAGACTATCTTCACAATGCGCTCAACGAACTGCTATTTACCGGGAAGCAAGCGGTTACCCCTTAGGAGCGAAAGGTAGAATGCCTATACTCGTACAATATTTGCTCCAATAGCACGAAGACGGGCATCGATATCTTCATACCCCCTATCGATCTGTTCGATATTATGTATCGTAGAAGTTCCCTTTGCCGAAAGTGCTGCAATTAACAAGGAAACGCCCGCCCGAATATCCGGGGAGGTCATTGTAGTGGCTTTTAAGGTAGATTTGAAATCGTGGCCAATAACCGTGGCACGATGCGGATCGCACAGGATTATTTTTGCGCCCATATCCAGAAGTTTATCGACAAAGAACAGCCTGCTTTCAAACATCTTTTGATGAATGACTACTTCTCCTCTGGCCTGGGTTGCCACTACCAACAAAATACTTAAAAGATCCGGTGTTAGCCCGGGCCAGGGGGCATCAGCAATGGTCATTATGGAGCCGTCGATAAAATTCTGCACTTCATACCCTTTTTCGTGTTTAGGGATGTAAATATCATCGCCTCTTAATTCCAGTTGCACACCCAACCGGTTAAAGGCCCTTGGGATCTGACCAAGGTTCTCCCAACTTACATTCTTAATGGTTAACTCGCTGCGGGTCATAGCGGCTAATCCAATCCAACTGCCAATTTCGATCATATCCGGAAGCATCGTATGCTCCGTACCACCCAGGGAATCTACCCCTTCAATGACCAATAAGTTGGACCCTATACCTGAGATCTTTGCACCCATTCGCACCAGCATTTTGCACAATTGCTGCAAATAGGGCTCACAAGCTGCATTGTAGATCGTAGTGGTACCTTCCGCGAGTACAGCGGCCATTACAATATTTGCGGTTCCGGTCACTGAAGCTTCATCCAAAAGCAAGTACGTACCGGTAAGCTTTTTGGCTTCAACACCATAAAAGTATTCTTCCCGATTGTAACGAAACTTTGCGCCCAGTTTAATAAAACCTTCAAAGTGCGTATCCAATCGTCTTCTCCCGATCTTATCTCCCCCTGGTTTGGGGATATATCCTTTTCCAAACCTTCCCAACAAAGGGCCTACCAGCATAATAGAGCCTCTAAGGCCACGTCCGTCCTGTTTGAAACTTTCAGATTGCAAATAGTCCAGGTTGACATCATCTGCTTTAAAGGTGTACGACCCTTTTCCCCTTTTTTGGATCTTTACCCCAAGATCTTCCAAAAGGAAAATGAGTTTGTTCACATCTACTATATCCGGAATGTTGTGCAGGGTGACTTTTTCCGAGGTAAGGAGTACGGCACAAAGAATTTGTAACGCTTCGTTCTTAGCACCTTGAGGGGTTATTTCGCCATGAAGCGGGTTCCCTCCTTCTATTCTAAATGTACTCATTTAACTACGACGCCGTTTAATGTCTTTTTTTGTTGCGGTGCCCGCGCTGGCCTTTTTTTCCGCCATTCCTATTGGACTTTTGGCTTTTGTTCTTCAAAAACTGACCGCTATCCGTAAGACTTTCGCCGTCAGGCGCCAGATCTATTGCACCATCGCTCAACTCTTTTAAATGATCAAAGATCACGCTATCCTCAACAGAATCCTTGTTCCAGTTGAGGTAGCATTTTTTCATGTGATTGGCAATGGCATATTCGAGTCCATCCCGCATGTCCCCTTTTTCCCATTGTACGGCAACATCTATCATCCTTTTTATGTTGTTCCCGTAAAAACGGTATTTTGGATGATTCTGGGGATATTCCAGAGGATCCGGCCGTTGCTGTAGTACTTCTTTTGAAGTGATTGGAAAAGGAGAATCTACATCCAATTCAAAATTGGACATGATAAACAATTGATCCCAAAGTTTATGTTGAAAATCCGGCACATCCCGAAGGTGGGGTTGAAGATTCCCCATCACGCTAATAATGGCCTTTGCCACCTTGTTTCGCTCTTCCCGGTCTTCAATAGATACGGCATGATCTACCATTTTCTGAAAATGCCTCCCGTACTCAGGGATGAACAATTTTGGACGTTCCGTGTTGTATTCTAGGTTGTCAACTAAATTCAAAATAGTGATTTTATAGTATTGTAAACTCCTGCAAAATAAGAAAATTGTTGTAGTCCGGTCACGCGCTACAACGAAATTACCCCTTCAATGACTGCTACCTCCTTGTATTTTGCAATAACTTCATCCGGGTCTTTTAGGTTAACGGTTATAGAAATACTGGTATAGTTGCCATTTTTTGATTTTTTGGACTCGATAACCGCTCCGGTATTATCAAAGATCTTGTTGATGAAGTTGATCTTTTCGGTATCAGTGGGCACAATAAACTTATACAAATAATTAGATGGCCAGGTCGTATCTTCCCAAAGTTGCTCCCGCAACCGATCGTAAAACTCCTTAGAATCGCTTTCTTCCATAAGCTGTTTTTGCAAATATAATGGGAAGTAAACGATTTTGGGCTTACCACTAATTCATAAATTTGCCTCAAAATTTAGGTCGATAAAAAATAAAATTGTCATTACAGGAGCCCCCGGGACCGGAAAAACGCTATTGGTAAAAACCCTGGAAGCCAAGGGATACTATTGCTTTCCGGAAGTTATTCGCGATATGACGGCAGCCGCCAAAAAGGGAACGACGGCTAAGCCGGTGACGACGAATCCCCTGGTTTTTGTTGATGATCCTATGCAATTTAATAAAGCGCTTCTGGAGGGACGCAAGGCGCATTTTGAAATCGCATTGGGATTATCAGAATCCCTTTGCTTTTTTGATCGCGGTATGCCAGATGTCCTGGCGTATATGGATTATTTTGGACAATCCTACCCCGAGGAGTTCATCAAAACCTGTGAGGAACATCGCTATACGCATATCTTTATACTACCGCCCTGGGAGGATATTTTCACTTCCGACAATGAACGTATGGAGAGCTTTCAGCAAGCTTTGGACTTGCATGAACACCTAATGGCCACCTATCAACAATTTGGCTATCAAATTAATATCTTACCAAAAACAACCGTAAGTGAACGGGTTGCCATTTTGTTAGAGACCATAAACTAAACCTGTGCTACTGTCACCGAAGGCCATTTTACAGCAATATTGGGGCTACACTTCTTTTAAGGGATCCCAGGAAAGCATCATTAACACTCTGCTGGACGGTGCGGACGTAATGGCACTGCTCCCTACAGGAGGAGGTAAGTCTGTGTGCTTCCAAATCCCGGCCATGGCACAGGATGGACTGTGTATTGTAGTTTCTCCACTGGTGGCATTGATAGAAGACCAGGTAAGCAATTTAAAAGCCAAAGGAATAAAAGCGGTTTCCATCACCGCAGGGATATCCCTGAAAGAACTGGACATCCTTTTGGACAATTGTATCTATGGAAAAACAAAATTTCTATATCTCTCTCCGGAACGGTTGGAACAGCCTTTGGTACAGGAACGCATTCGCCATATGAATGTTAACCTGATTGCAATAGATGAAGCCCATTGTATCTCGGAGTGGGGACATGATTTCAGGCCAGCGTATCGAAAATGTGCCGTTCTTAAAGAAATTCAGCCCGGGATACCCCTTATAGCGCTTACCGCTACAGCAACTTCTCAAGTCGTTCTGGACGTCCTGGCAAATCTTCAAATACAGGAAGCCAAAGTATTTCGGGATTCGTTTTCCAGAAGCAACATCATCTTTCAGGTTAACGAGGTGGAGGACAAACGGTATCAATTACATAGGCGATTGCAAAATACTACCGACAGCGCCATTGTATACGTCCGACGCCGTAGAGACACCCTGGACCTGAGCAACTATTTAAATACAAAGGGAAAAACCGCTACTCACTTCCATGGAGGCCTTTCCCGGATCGAAAAAAAGGAAAAACTAACGGCTTGGCTGAGTAATACCGTGCAAATAATGATAGCAACCAACGCTTTTGGCATGGGTGTGGATAAGCCCGATGTACGTATGGTGCTTCATTATCAAATTCCGGAAAGTATTGAAAACTACTTTCAAGAAGCCGGCAGGGCAGGAAGGGATGGTACTACTGCACAGGCCATCTTGTTGACAAATAAAGCCGATTGTGCAAATATCAGACGTCAGTTCCTGGAAAATATACCGGATCTCAACTTTATTAAGCTGTTATACCGAAAACTGTGTAGCTATTTTCAAATCGCTTTTGGGGAACGAAGTGACGAAGTGTTTGGCCTCAACCTTGATCGATTTTGCCAAAGCTATCAACTTCCTACCTCAAAATCATGGTCAGCTTTGCGACTATTGGATCAAAACGGAGTGCTTATGTTATCGCTATCCTCCCAACAAAACACGACCTTGAAAATCACAGCGCCCAAAGCATCCTTGTTCCACTGGATGAGTAAGCACCAAAAAAGGGCGGGGATAGTACAAAGTCTGCTACGCACCTATGGCGGACTATTTGATTTTGATACCAAAATCAATATTCCGCGTATGGCAAAGAAAACCGGTGTTCCGGAGCAGTACATTATGCAGACCTTGGAACATTTGCACCGGGATGAGATGGCTGTTTTTACCGCCCACCACAACGACTTGCAAATAAGTTTTCTAACGCCCAGGGAAGATGATGCTACCATCAATGCAATTGCCAATCGTATCCAGGGGTTAAATCGCACTAAAAGGAGCAAATTGGATCGGATGCTGGAGTATGCTGAAAACACCACCTATTGCAGGCCCCGGTATTTGTTGGATTATTTTGGGGAAAAAACTACAAAAGACTGTGGACAATGTGATATTTGTAAGGTTAAAATGGGTAAGACCTCCCCTATTCTTAGTTTGGAACCTCAAATATTAGGTGTTTTGGAAGGTGGAGAAAAGACCTCCAGGGGTATTGCAGCAGCCCTTGATATTGAGGAAAAACAGCTATTGGAAACAATACGGCGGATGCTAGAGGATGGAAAACTTATATTAGGAAAACAGAACAGATATGGCATTAAACACTGATGAAGCTTTGCGGATTGTATTCATGGGAACCCCGGAATTTGCTGTGGAAGGGTTGCGAAGACTACTAGAAGAGGGTTATTCGGTCGTTGGGGTGATCACTGCACCAGACCGCCCGGCAGGGAGAGGAAGAAAGTTGAAGGAATCTGCGGTTAAGACCTATGCAAAGGCCAAAGGACTCCAGGTATTACAGCCCACCAATCTTAAGGACCCTGTATTTCTCGAAACGCTTCGCGGCTTACAAGCCAACTTACAAATCGTTGTCGCTTTTCGAATGTTGCCCAGAGCAGTGTGGAGCATGCCGGAATACGGTACATTTAACTTACACGCCTCATTGCTTCCCCAATATCGGGGGGCGGCACCAATCAACTGGGCTATTATTAACGGAGAAACCGAAACAGGGGTAACTACCTTTTTTATTGATGAAAAAATTGACACCGGTGCCTTACTCCTTCAAAAAAAAATTGGAATAGCTCCGGAAGAGACCGCCGGTGGATTACATGATCGATTAATGGTTGTTGGCGCTGACCTGATTATTGAAACCGTAAAAGCGATCGCGGCTAATACGATAACCCCTGTTGCACAACCTATGAAGGGAGAACTCCAGGCCGCACCAAAGATCCATCGTGAGACCTGTAAAATTGACTGGACCCTTACCCTGGAGGAAATCCATAATCATATTAGGGGACTAAGTCCTTACCCTACCGCATGGACCTCTCTTAAAAATGGAGAAACCACGATGGTCGTAAAAATCTATCAGGCTACTGCAATTGTTGCCCACCATCAGTTGCGGATCGGGCAGATTCTTATAGCGGATAGGAACATGAAAGTTGCGGTAAAAGATGGGTTTTTAGAACTCAAAGAAATTCAACTTCCGGGAAAACGTAGAATGCATGTATCGGAGGTTTTAAATGGATTTCAAATACATTCAGGTGCCTATGTCTTCTGAAGCCAGACGATTACTGGGTTACCGGAAGTAGCGCAAAAATTGGGGCTTTTATCAACAAACACTCCAAGTTATCAACAAAAACCCTGAATTCCCTTGATTTTACTTGGTTCAACGCCAATTCCGTATAAATTTGTTCAGCATTAAAGTTTTTTTAACAACAATTAATTTAATTCAATTATGAACAAAACAGAATTAATCGATGCAATGGCGGCTGACGCAGGGATTACTAAGGCAGCAGCTAAAAAAGCATTGGAATCTTTCTTGGGCAATGTTGAGGGATCCCTTAAAAAAGGTAACAGGGTGTCTTTGGTAGGTTTCGGTTCATGGGCTGTTTCTAAAAGAAACGCCAGAGAAGGTAGAAATCCTCAAACCGGGCAGACTATTCAAATTGCTGCAAAAAATGTTGTAAAGTTTAAAGCGGGTTCTGAGCTCAGCGACGCGGTAAACTAAAAAATATGCTTTCAGTTTCTTAAGCACCTCAAAATTGGGGTGCTTTTTTGTTTAGGGCTGTTTTTTGATTTTATGCTATATTACATTACATTTAATTGCAATTGGATTACATAATGGCCGCTCCAACACCAAAAAAAGGCAAATTATTGATTGCTGAACCTGCATTAACCGGAGATGTTTCTTTCAACCGGTCTGTGGTCTTACTCGCTGAACACAACGAAGAGGGGTCGGTAGGGTTTATCCTGAACAAACCCCTGGAATATGACATTTGTGATTTGGTGACTGAAATCAAAGTTTCTTTTAAGGTGTTCAACGGGGGACCGGTAGAACAAGATAATCTCTACTTTATTCATAAGGTACCCGAGTTGATCGAAGGGAGTGTTGAGATTTCTGATGGTATTTATTGGGGTGGAAATTTTGAACGTACCATTGAACTCATTAATGATCTCACGATAACAGAAAACGATATTCGTTTCTTTCTGGGCTACTCCGGTTGGGCTTCGCTGCAATTGGATCAGGAATTACTATCAAAATCCTGGGTAGTGGCTCCCAACCAATATCAGAGCGATATTATTCGAAAATCGTCATCTGCATTCTGGAAAGAAAAAATGATCGAATTGGGGGGTGATTATCTCATCTGGTCGAATTCTCCCGAAAACCCTATTCTCAATTAGACAATCGCGCTTTAGCATTCAGTTTTCCAAGCAGGTTGCCGGCTACTGTTGTTGAATATTCCTTTTTTCGGTATTTCGTGATGGGAAGTATCCCGTCCTTGACATTTACTACGAAGAGTTCGTCGGCTTTTTGTAGTTCAAAGGGGGAAATTGAATCTTCCCGCAATTCAAACGGATCGGAGGCCTGAATAATGGCTATGAGCTCTTTTCTAATCACGCTATTGGTGCACCCATCTTGTAAGGGTGGGGTCTTAATCTCATTCCCACTGACCAAAAAAAGATTCCCGTAAATGCTGGCTACTACATTTTTATTGCCATTTATCAGTAAACAATCCGTATAGCCATTTTCTTTGGCATAGATGCTTGCCAGGGTGTTCAGTAACTTGTTACAGCTGTCTAAATTGGACAGTAGATCCGCATTTACGTAAAAATCCTTATAAAGTTCTACAGGATAGGGAGAGCTGGATAATGTATAAAAGGGAGAATTCAGGACACTTCCCGTTATTAAAAAAGCTACTTCATCAGAAACGGCGGCAAGCTCGGTCCCGCCCTTTCGAAAGAAAGTGATCCTGGCTAAGACCGGGCTGGTCTCCCAGACATTGGCACGAATCGTTCTTAGAAGCTCTTGCTCCAGATACTCCATGGTAAAATTCATAGGAATCTCCATCCGTAGCATACGCATGGCGGCCATGAGTCGAAAATAATGCGCTTCCAGAAATATCGGTTGTTCATGAATTACCCGAACTTCTTCAAAAAGAGCATCTCCAAATCGAAAACCCCTGTTGGTGTGATTAAAAAAATCGGTAGCATCGGAAAGTAATTCCCCGTTGTAATTAACCATAAAGTCTAGCCATTTCGTCTTTGAGCGATGGGGTACAATCCACTGTTCCTAGGAAGAACCCAGTACTTGTTTTAAATCGGCAATCTGATTACGCCAAAGCATTTTAGCCTCTTCCATCTCATCTTCTTCGGAAAAATCGGATATGAACAAAGAAACGTCCTTAGTAATTTCATCCACAATGATCCGCATTTCAAAAAAACTGGAATCATCGTTTTCCTCCCAGGCGAAGCGCACAAAATCATCTGTTTTGCGTTTTAACAATTTTGCTGCTTCTTCTGCTCCATCCCAAATAAAGGTAAAGATCTCTCCCCTGGAATTGACATTATCCGCGAACCATTCGGACAGCCCTGAAGGCGTAGAAATATATTGGTAGAGTAGCTGTGGTGATGACTGAATCACAAACTCCATTTCAAACTTAACTTTATCACCCATGCGTAACGCCTTTTACGTATTAACAGTTATAATTGGGAAATATAAAAAAATAAATTCCAAAAAATAAAATAATAACGAATTTTGAACAGGCGGAAATTAACCTTTATATTTGCCCCCGCTTAAACAGAATTTGGCGAGGTACCTGCCTGCCGTCAGGCAGGGCTCAGGTGGTTACCTGCCCGTTCTGTTCAGGCGGGCGTACCGAACGCCGGCCCGACGATATCATTCCGGCGGGGCACGTTCGGGTGGGGAGCGCAGAATTCATAAACTGACAAAATAAGCGTAATGGCGAGGTAGCTCAGGTGGTTAGAGCGCAGGATTCATAACCCTGAGGTCGGGAGTTCAAGTCTCCCTCTCGCTACAAAAGCCGTCAAACGACGGCTTTTTTGTTTGAATTATCTGCAATAGTTTATTGGTATGCCAGGACATTGTTCAGGTTATTCAGTGGCAGATCAACTGCTACCAAGATCATCCCAACAAAAAGTCCGATAACCGCAATCCTCAAAGTGGTATATGCGCGTGCATCTGTCCGTACGTCACTATTATAGTAGCTATAGGGGTTTGAAAATGCCGTTAAAGTGTAATGAGTAGCCCCCTGCTAGCGCTCGTTTGCAACGAGTGCTATAGTAACAACAATTTATGCTAGAAAACCAATCTCGTCTATTTCCAGAATAGTATGATCACCAGCAAAATTCCGTGCACTACTATATTTCCATTCCGTTGATTCCATGACAAAACCAGATTCAACCGGATTGTTGTGAACATAATCAAGTTTTTGTTTAATCACAGATGTGCTCCAAAGCTCAATGGGTTTGTTATGGTGTTGCCAAAATTGATATTTTGATATGTTGCCTTCTTTTTTCCGGCACGTTCAAACATCCAAAGCAACCATTCTTTTCTACTCTCTTGTGGATTTTCCTCAATGGCACGGATCATCTTCTTTGCAGTGTGTTTTTTGAAATCCCTTAACAAAGCTGTTGGATTCTCATTGGAATCCCGAAATATGAAATGAACGTGGCTTGGCATAAAACAGTAGGCATATAGTTCCAACCCTTTTTCCTTTCGACAATAATCAACACTGGTAGCCAAAACCTGAAAGTATTCCTGTCGTACAAAAACATCCAACCAATATACAGTGGCAAAGCTTACAAAGTAAGCGGCCGTCGGATTCCTGAATTTGTATTTTCTGCTCATGCAGACCTAAAAATACAAAACAATGACTTTTACTCAGAACCATGTTTTCTGGTAGGGCACCCGTCACAGACGAGCGCTAGCGGGTGTTTGAAAATGCTATTAAAGTTTAATGAATAGCGCTTACTCGGCTTCGCAAGTTATGAAATTTGCCGCTCAGAACTTAACAAACTCCTCATTCTACCTCATTGATTATCCAGTCTAAAACTGGGTCTTTCCCGTTGATGAATTGCGCAAAGTTTAATTGTATCCTTTTATCTACATTCAAATCCCCAGCCGGAACACCATAAAAGGCGTTAATCCAATATGTTTTGCCAAGCGTAAACTTGTCGTCCTGCCAGTCATGTTCAAACTTCGAATCTTGTATCTCAATTTTAGAGTTTGGTAAATTGTAATAATCGCCTTCAGCCCAAAACTTCATGTTGTCTCCCACTTCTTCTCCAACGACCACAACCTTATCCTTACCAAAATATTTAATACGAGCTGCGGTAACCAGACCAGCGGAAAACGTCATTCTGCTGGTTATCAAATAAATCCTTCTGTCATCATCAATTATTTTGGGCGGTTTAGTTGCTAAATCCAGGGGAATCGTATAGTCCCCACCTGTATAGTACCGTAAATCAAAAACGACATCATAAGCTGTCTTGGTCTTTAATTTATCAATGAACTTTTCAACCTTATCTTCAAAATCTGAACATTTATACCATAGCGCATTAATACTGAAATAGGCAATCTTAACTGAATCAAGAAAAGTGTGAAATACACCATCATTCATGTGCTTCAGATATAGGGGTTGATTCACGCTCGTGTTTAGCAGGTGCGTCCAACCTGTTTCGGTGGAATCAGGATACAGGTCGGACCAGGTCTCGTATTCGTATTTATGATTACCCATTTCTTTTGTTCCAAAAACAACATTTATGGTATCTTTTGCCATTAACAAGGTCATGTTCATCGAATCCCTTTCCGTTAATCCAATTCCGTTCAGAATTTCCGGACTGGATAAATAGTTGGATGCTGTATACTTTTTCCAACGTTCTATACCGGATAAATAAGGGTTAAGCTTTTTTTGGACATCTTCAATTTCAATAGCATTAATCTTTAAAACTTTGGCCCCAAGATAGCTTTGTAAAGAACTGTCCGTTTTTATTACATATAGCCCGTCTTCAAACCAATAGAAACGTAAAGGTACTTTATCCATCCGGCTAAGATGTATAGTGGTATGTCCATTATTGGCCATAGCAACGCACCTGGATAGTTGTAGGATTATTTGGTTGTCCGTTAAGGAGTCTAATGCTGGCTTTAAATCCGCTAATAGTTGCTTACAAGATGCGATTGAATCTTTAGAAAAAGTACTGGATTCCGTAAGATATTGGTGTTCGAAATAGTCTATATCCTCAATCCATTTTTCTATTCGTGTCTTTTGATCGTCATTTCTTTCTTTTAGTTTTTCATTGCATGATGAAAGCGATAGTAAAACTAAAGCGGGTAAGATCTTAATCCATTTCATAGTTTGTTCAATTTCCGCAACGGGTCATACACGTTGTTAGGTAAAGTAATCCGGTTTTTTAGGGTTGCGACAAACATTTACTTCCTATTTGAAAATCCAATGCGTTCAAGAAAATTGTTCTTGTAGGTTTCGCCAATGGGTATTCTTTTTTCTCCAATTTTGATCCTATTCCGCTCTACAAATTCTATTTTGTCAATTGCAACTAAATAGGATTTATGAACCCGGCAGAATCTATCCTTTGGCAGGTGCATTTCCAATTCTCCAAAGGTCTGCAAGGTTAAAATCTTTTTGTTTGAGGTCTGAATGTTTCTATAATCTCCCATTCCTTCTACAAACAAAATGTCAACGAAGGATATCCTTTCCATCCTATACTCTGTCTTCACAAATACGTAATCCTTATCATTAAACCTATTGCTTTGAAGGCTGTTGTAGGCCTTTTCTACAGCCTGCAGAAACCTTTCGAAACTATAAGGTTTCAACAAATAATCCACAATATCCATTTCATACCCCTGTAAGGCGTAATTTTCATAGGCTGTGGTCATAATCACCTTTGGTGGATTTTCCAAGGCTTTTACGAATTCGATTCCTGTCAAATCATCCATTTCAATGTCAAGAAAAATCAAGTCTACCTGATTTGATTTCATGAACGCAAGAGCAAGAAGGCTATGGTTAAATTCACCGATTAAATTAAGGTACGGAATCTTTTGTACATAGCTTTTTGTTCGTTTCATGGCCAAAGGCTCATCCTCAATGACAATGCAATCAATCATTATGGTAGTTCAATTTCCAGTAAGGCTTCGTAATAGCCACTATTTGAGAAAATATTCAAGTTATAATTATCCTTATACATCAAATCCAATCTACGTTTAACGGAAGTTAAACCAATTCCTCCTTCTTTGGCAGGCTTTTCAGCGGCTCTTTTCTCTGTGGTATTTCTACATCTAAAAGATACCTTGTGAGTCGATATTTCCATGTAAATTACAATTGCGCCATCTTCTTTTTTACCAGCAACGTGTTTAAAGGCGTTTTCAACAAATACGATAAAGACCATTGGTGTAATGGCTATCGAAGCCGGATCGCCTTTAATCGTAAAATCCACAAAATTCGGATTTACCGATCGTATTTTTTGAAGATCAATATATTTTTTCAAATACTCAATCTCATCTTTTAAAAGAATCATATCCTCCTCGTTGACACGGTATAACATAAACCGTAGCAAGTCACCAAGTTTTCTTAAATAATTGGAAGCGACCTTGGGATCGTTTTCGATCAATACATCTATATTATTGATGGTATTGAATAAGAAATGTGGATTAATTTGGGTTTTTAAAAGATGCAACTGGGTTTCCATTCTTTTTCGCTCTAGTTGTACACGCTCCAAATCCTTAATCCGGCTATATTCCAAAACACGGAATAAGGCGCCAACAATAAAGAAAAATAAAAGCACGGGGTATGCAATGATAAACGAGATTTGGTCGACTTCCTCAAAGAAAAAACCCAACACATATAAAAAAATGAGCGGTGTTACAAGAAGCATACCAATACCCAAAACGATTTTGATCGTTTTTTCCCTTTGAAGAAAATAAGGTACAATTGAAGAATTGGCAGCATAAAATCCTAATGCGCCAATAAGGACTATTATAACGTTGCTAAGAATATTCCCCTTATCCAAAAACACGTCAAGAAAGCCTATGCTCTCATTTTCTATAGAGAAAAGACTTCTGAAAAATATCCAAACGACGAAAGACACAATGAAGGGTACGCATAACCAAATAACTAAATGCCTTAAAACTTTTTTTGTGTTTTGCATCGTTTGGATCCTATTTCCCTTGAAAACTATTTAAAGCTTCTTTAGCCAAGTATTGAAAGAAGATAGTAAATCGTGATCAAAATCAGCTTCACTTCCTTTTTTAACAAAAGTGTAGGTTACGGTTCCATCTGAATAATTACCATAGGAGCGATATTTATGTGACAACTCCAAACGTTGATCATCCATTTCTTCTATCTCAAGTTGCATTGAAGCGCCCTCTTTTGTGTAAAGAAAAAGTGTTTGCCGTTCTTTACTCCAACTCCCTTCTACTGTTGCGTTTTTAAATAAACCATCCTCCAGTAATTGCAGCTCATCTCCCAAAAAAGTTTCAAGGGTTTCAAGGCGTTGCGGAGTCCCACGGTCTGAATTAACTATGGTGACATCTAATCTGACATAATCACCAATAATTGAACTCTCACTGATGGCCTGATCAGTTGGTAATTCTTCATTCTTTTCACAGGATACGAAAAATGACACAGCAACCATTATTAACATACCGATAAAAGGTCTCAAGCTCCTCTTTTTGTTTCGATTCGTTTTTTTCATGATTTCTAATTTTAATTGTTTCCCCAAAATTCAGAATGTATTTTTCCTTTAAAGAATCTAATCTGTATAACCGGAAATCATATCTGTGAAATGGGAAATGTATCCGGAATTGTTTTTGGTAGTACTTCACTGTTCCGCACTTAAATTTTTTCCGGGACTTAGTTCGGAATCGTCCAATCAACCCGGAGGATGGTAATTACCATCTTTTTTTATGCAATAAGCTTATTTAAAGATGTTGAGGTTCACAACAAAAAATCGCCCTTTTATAGGTTTTGTACTAGATTTGAAGCAGAGGGATGTGCTTTATAACGATATAAACAAGGTATAGGCAATTTAAATGACCGCTGCTAAATTCAAAAGATTAGTGAACAAACACTTTAAGCCAGAAGTTGAAAAAATTGGCTGGACAGGAAGCGATTTCAATTACCGAAAATTTGAAGAAAACCATTTAATAAAGGTTTTTGGAATGTATGGTAGTTGGATGGGCGGCTGCGTTTATTGTGAAACAGGAATACACTACGACTTTCTTCCAATGTATTATGGAAAAAACAATTCAATTGAAAAGATATTGGTTACTGAATGTTTGATTAGACCAAGACTTTCAGTAGGGACATGGAATTTCTATGAGGAAAAAGAAAAGAATATTGAACAAGTCGAGGGAATTTTAAATGCGTTTCTGACCGCTGGAAAATTATTTTATGCTGACTTCGAGAATTTTCCAGAACCCTTTGAGAATATCAAAGCCGAAGAGGTTTATGAAAAAAATTACCTGCTGATGGGAAAATATCATATTGACAATCCTATCGATTTTATGATGATGTTAAAAGATATAAACCTTCATATCGGAAGATTGGACAAGGCGAAAGAATTTTCGGAACGCGGTATTAAAGCAATGGAAGAATTTGCCAAAAAAATGCTAGTTGGGCGAAAAACAAAATCGTACAGAATGACAAAAGAATCAATCCAAATGCGAATTGAAAGTCTGAAAATAGTATAAAACCGGCCATAGCGATGCCATAGCGTTTCCAACTGCCCGGTTGCGGTGGGTGCACCTTGCTACATCATCTCTGTCTTAGTAATTGCCTTTGAAATTCTAAAAAGTGGAGGCCGTGAAAGAATCAAAAAAAGGGATGTATACTGATTACTACACCCCCCTTTATTCCTGTATGTCAGGTAGTTGTTAAAAGCACTGGACCGATGCTGTCCAGCGGATCCGCTTGCTGCTCATTACGTTGATGAACAGGGCAGCCTTTTTTGAATCCATTGTTGATTGATTGATGATGATGGGTTTCATTTTTTGATTGATTATGCTATGGCTAGCGGTTAAAATTCCTATACTGGGCCCATAGTGCTCTTTTAGTTCCACTCAGGGCTGAAAAGTATGTACCTGTTCTAGATTCCGTTGCTGTTAGATTACTTGTTGCTTTCATGATTGTATTTTTTTCTTTTTTGATTAATGCTATGCAAATGTGCTTTGTTTTTCGTTTTGGATGGGAAGATTACTTTCCGAGTTGTTATAAATGCCTCCCCAATTGTTTTTCTTGCCGTAGCTACCAGAATTTCAACGATTAAAATTTCTGTACTGTGCCCATAGCGATCTTTTGCTGCCACTAAGGGTTGAGAAATACTGTCCTGTTTTTGATTCGGTTGCTGTTCTGTTGAGTGATGCTTTCATTATACTAATTTTTGATGTTGTTTTAATTTGATTACACTGGATAGACGCCACAAAAATCATTTTGTTACAGTACTATGTATAAAAAGGTACTATTTTATGGAAATTTTAAGAATTAAAAGTATCCGTAACTACGAATTCAGACTATAAGAAAGTGATATTCAGGTTATTATAATAAAATGAACTATTTTAAAAATTTTGTAGTTTTTACAGGACGTTACACCACGTTGACTATTATTCGCAAAAAATATACAGTTCCCTACACGATTTTACTGAAAAGGTATACCAACCAACTGCTGATGGCCCGCCAGGAGGATTTCCCCTATCTATATAACTACTCCTGGGCTTTTTGTTTTGTGAAGTCCCTCCGAGCTACGGGCCCTTGCCACTTTGGTGATGCTGTTTTTCGATTCATGCTATGAACAACCCCATACCCTACTTCCGGGAATTGGCAAATACATTACCACTTGCATAAAAAACGCTTTCTTTTTTTGTAGTTATCACAATTTTGAGAGACAGAAATATACAGAAGTTAAATTTTTGGTTAAACCCTGTTTTTGAAGGTTTTACTTACAAAAAACTGCGTAATTTTGCCGCCGCAAATATCAAAAAATGAACTGTTTAGTACTGAATCCCGCCCACGACTTTTCCCAGTGGGAGGAACAATATATTGAAGAACTTAATGCACTGGAATTCAAAGAAGCCCTTGGGAACACCTTGCTGTTTGAAGATAAGGCCATAAAACTTTGGAATCTAAAATTGGAAGTAGGCGAACGGATGCCGTTTTGCCGCCACAACAAAAACTATTCCTGGATATCGGAGTCGGATTCCTTTTTAAAGAGTAGGTTTGGCAACGGGAAAATTACGCTCATCAAAGTGGAACAGGGTGATACCGAGTATTTTGACAATCAAAACAAAAACCTGATCAACGATCTGGAGAATATTGGTGAAACTCCTGCCGTTTTTAAAGTGTTGGAATACAAGCAAAGCTTTCATGATATGCTGCCCATTTTGAATTAAGGATATCCTGGATCGGACAACTTGATTGTGGCAACCGGAAGTTACCAACTTTCGGAATATGGTATTTTCCCGTACTGGTGGCTATATTAGGCCGTGGCTTAAAAGCATCACCGGAAGGTTATAGCACTGTCTTTTCACTACTTTTCTTTAGAATATAACCGCATTTGCCCTAAATTTAGAGTATGCGGAATACTATTTCTTTTCGGATTGCGGATTTCCTTCAACATTATCCTCCTTTTTCCAATTTTCCTCAAAACGAGCTAGCGGAATTTTCACAAGAAATCGCCATTGTCTACAAGGAAAAGGATGCTGTCGTATTTGATATGGATGACGTACCGCATTCTCATTTTTATGTAGTACACAAGGGTGCTGTTGCCCTATGGAATACCCATGATGATCTGGTACTGGATATCTGTGATGAGGGCGATATTTTTGGGCTCCGCCCCCTGATGGCCAACGAAACCTACAAGCTAATGGCAAAAACCGAGGAAGAAAGTATCTTATATGCCGTACCTATCGAAAAGTTTCGCCCTTTTGCCACTAAAAATCAACGGATAAGTGATTTTTTAGTGGAGAGTTTCGCTTCCAATACCCGGAATCCCTATTCCAAAAATCACAAAGGACAACTCCTTGGAGACGCCATAGGGTTTCATCCCGATACTGCCGGCGCCCGACTTTTGGACCTTCAGGCTGTACAATACTCCAAGGAAATTGTTGCCAGTACTACGACTACCACGATTAAAACCATTGCAGAACGGATGTCTGAAAAAGGTATTGGCGCTATGCTCATCGAAAAAGAGGGCTTACCCCAGGGGATCATTACCGATAAGGATATTCGCAATAAAATTGCTACCGGTAAGTTCCCTATTTCAACGACGGCCCAAAGCATTATGTCCTCACCGGTAATTACCTATCCTGCCAAATTAACGGTTACACAAGCGCAAATGGCCATGATGAAAAGCAACATAAGCCATTTAGTACTCACCGAGGACGGCACTCTGAATACCAAAGCCATTGGTATCCTCTCCAAGCATGATATCATGCTCTCACTTGGCAATAATCCCGCTGTTATGGTAAAGGCGGTTAAACGCGCCAGGACCTTTGAAGAGATCAAGCCTATTAGAAATGGCGTACAAAACCTTTTGAGGGGGTATTTGCGACAAAATATTCCTATGGCCTTAACGGCCAAAATAATTTCAGAACTGAACGATACGTGTACCCAACAGATCATACATCTCGCCTTACAAAAAATGCCCTCCCCTCCCCCGGTTAAATTTGCGTGGTTGGCCATGGGAAGTCAGGGACGAAGCGAACAGTTATTGCACACCGATCAAGACAATGCCCTTTTATTTGAAGACGTAGCCGAGGCCTCCTTTGCGGAAACACAAAAGTATTTCCTGGAGTTATCCCGGCATATTACCGTCGGCTTGCACACCATCGGTTATGCGTATTGCCCCGCAGACATGATGGCCTCCAATCCAAAATGGTGTCAATCCTTGTCCGGTTACAAAAAAATGACGGCAAAATGGATTACCAGCCCAGGCCCGGACGAAGTATTACTCTCCTCGATCTTTTTTGACTATAACAGGAGTTACGGCGATAAGGAACTGGTGGCTGCTTTGTCTACTTATATTTTTAACACCGTAGAAAAATACCCTATTTTTTTAAGTCATCTGGCCAAAAGTGCCCTAATGAATCCCTCCCCTACAGGCTTTTTCAGGCAGTTTTTGGTAGAACAGGATGGAGAGCATAAGGACTTTTTTGATTTGAAGCAACGCGCCCTGATGCCCCTCATTGATGCTGCCCGGGTGTTGATCCTTGCGCACAATGTTACCGGGATCAGCAATACATGGGAACGTTTCGAAAAACTTGCGGAACTGGAACCGAACAATATTGAAATTTTCATGGCCTGCAGTTATGCCAGCAAGGCGTTGTTGCGGTTCAGGACGAAACAAGGGTTGCAGCACAATGATACGGGTCGCTATATTTCCCTGGAGCAGTTGAACAAAGAGGAAAAAATGAAGTTGAAGCGCACCTTTAAGACCATAAAAGAGATCCAGGAGCTGTTAAATGTTCGATTTATGGTTTCCCGGATTCGTTGACCTATGAGATCACAACCCCACAACAATTCTCCGGATTTCTGGAAGGCATATGTCCAATCCTTTGCGAATGGTTTTCCGGAAAAGGTTGAGGAAACCAGGTTTGTGGTGTTGGATACGGAGACCACGGGATTTGATTTCAAAAGAGACCGGATCTTGAGTATTGGGGCCTTGCGGATAAAAAATGCGGTAATACAACCCAAGGACGCCTTTGAAGTGTTCGTAAAGCAGGAGATCTTTGCCTCCCAAACTGTGGAGATCCATGGTATTATCAAGCAGGAAAAAGCACAACAACTCTCTGAAATTGAGGCGCTAAAAGTACTACTAGCACTATTGGAAAATGCAGTTTTAGTAGCGCATCATACCGCCTTTGATGTGGGAATGTTAAACCATGCTTTACAACGAAATGGGTTGCCCAAATTAAAGAACCCCTCTTTGGACACCGCCATCCTTTACAACAAAATTTTAACGCGAAACGAACGGAAAACCGAAGGCCACTATTCTTTAGATGCTCTGGCCGAAAAATACCATATACCCAAAACTGATCGCCATACGGCTTTAGGGGATGCGTACATCACGGCTATCGCCTTTTTACACATCCTGAACAGACTACGGCCTGCCTCACTCAAGCAATTGCTCAAAAAGGACAGGCCGTGGGAGTTTTGGAAGTCGTTCTAGAGGCATTAAAGCGCCTCCTGCATAATGTCTTCCACCACTTCCGGATTCAACAAGGTAGAAGTATCGCCCAAATTACCGGTATCTTTAGAAGCTATTTTTCTCAGGATCCTACGCATTATTTTACCACTTCGTGTTTTCGGTAGGCCCGGAACGAATTGAATTTTGTCCAATTTGGCAATGGGCCCAATATGTTCGGTAATTACCTGATTGATCTCCTTTCTCAGGTTGTCTTTTACCCGGCTTTCACCGGTTTCCTTAAGAATTACATAACCGTAAAGGGCATTCCCTTTGATATCATGAGGAAACCCAACAATTGCCGACTCTGCCACTGCAGGGTGCTCATTAATCGCATCTTCGATAGGTGCCGTTCCGAGATTATGCCCGGAAACGATGATCACATCATCAACACGGCCGGTTATTCTGTAGTACCCCACTTCATCGCGCAAGGCTCCGTCCCCGGTGAAGTATTTATTCTCATAGGCCGAAAAATAGGTGTCTTTGTAGCGTTGATGATCTCCCCAGATACTTCGCGCCATAGAGGGCCATGGGAATTTGATACAGAGTCTTCCATCTGCCGGATTACCTTTAAGTTCTTCTCCATTTTCGTCCATTAAGGCCGGTTGTACCCCGGGCAAAGGTAAGGTGGCATAGGTGGGCTTGGTAGGCGTTGAAAATGGGATCGGAGAGATCAGGATACCTCCGGTTTCCGTTTGCCACCAGGTATCTACAATGGGGCATTTCTTTTCGCCAACATGGTCGTTATACCAGTGCCAGGCTTCCTCATTTATCGGTTCTCCAACGGTTCCCAGTACTTTTAAACTGGAAAGGTCATAGGTATTCACAAAATCCAGGTTTTCCTTGGCTAAGGCCCGGATCGCAGTCGGTGCTGTGTAAAACTGGTTGATCTTGTGTTTCTCAACCACTTCCCAGAACCGGCCAAAATCCGGATAGGACGGAACACCCTCAAACATAACGGTTGTGGCACCATTCGCTAAAGGGCCATAGACGATATAGGAGTGTCCGGTAATCCAACCAATGTCCGCCGTGCACCAATAGATATCCTCTTCACGATATTGGAACACATTTTTAAACGTATAGGCCGTATACACCATATAGCCTCCCGTAGTGTGTAGCATGCCCTTAGGCCTACCCGTAGAACCGGAGGTATACAGAATGAACAAAGGATCTTCTGCATCCATGACCTCAGCACTGCAATCGCTATAGGCCACATCTAAAAGAGGTTGAAGCCATTCATCCCGACCTTCCTCCATATGAATATCGGAATCGATACGTTTGGCCACCAGGACTTTTTCTACGCTTTTGCAGCTTTTTAAGGCTTCATCCACAATACCTTTTAGATCTATGGTTTTACCACCCCGGAAAGAGCCGTCTGAGGTTAAGACCATTTTTGCGCCACAATCATTGATACGTGTTGACAGTGCGGTGGAAGAGAACCCTGCAAAAACAACAGAGTGAATTGCACCAATCCTGGCACAGGCTAGCACAGCAACTGCCAGTTCGGGGATCATAGGGAGATAAACAATGACCCTATCCCCTTTTCCAATTCCTTTATCCCGCAAAACATTCGCAAATCTGCATACTTTTTCATGCAGTTGACGGTAGGTAATATGCTCTGCCTCTTCCTTAGGATCATTTGGCTCAAAAAGAATGGCGGTTTTGTTGCCCCTGATATGTAAATGACGATCGATACAGTTTTCCGTGATATTCAGCTTAGCGCCTTTAAACCATTGTATCTCGGGTTTGGTGAAGTCCCAATCCAACACCTTATCCCAACGTTTCCGCCATTCAAAGTGTTCTTCCGCCACCTCTTCCCAGAAGCTTTCGGGGTTTCGCACAGATTTACGGTAAATTTGATAGTATTCTTCCAGATGTTTTATGTGATAATTACTCATACGGCTTGTTGTTTAAAGTTTCCTAGGTTGTTTAATCTATATATTTCTTTTATTTTATCGATAATAGCTACATCATCAATTGTGGATGGAACGGAATATTCCGATGTATCGGCGATATTCCTAAGTAGTTTTCGCAGGATTTTTCCGGAACGTGTTTTTGGTAATCGCTTTACCACCAGCAATTGTTTGAATGAAGCTACCGCCCCTATTTCGTTCCGTACGTCCTGGACGACTTCTTTTTCCAGCCTTTCCGAAGATATTTCCATTCCCGATTTTAAAACGGCAAGTCCTAAAGGCCTTTGGCCTTTTAACTCACAATAGATGCCAAAAACCGCACATTCTGCTATCGCAGGATGGGAAGCTACAATTTCCTCCATTTCGGCAGTAGAAAGGCGATGGCCCGCGACATTGATAATATCATCTACCCGACCCGTGATATACACATAGCCTTCCTCATCTCTATACCCTCCGTCGCCTGAAAAATAGTATCCGGGAAACCGTTCCAAATACCCGGATATAAAACGTGGGGTGTTGTTCCAAACATCCAAAAGGCACCCAGGGGGTAAAGGAAGTTTTGCTACCACAAAACCCTCTTCGTTAGCAGCACATGGATTCCCATCTACCCCAATGATCTGAATGTCATATCCACAAACCGGAAAACTGGCCGAACCAGGCTTCACGGACTGCAGTTCTACGCCCACCATGTTCGCCAACATGGGCCAACCCGATTCCGTTTGCCACCAATGGTCAATTACCGGGACATTCAATTTTTCTTTGGTCCATTCCAGGGTAGAAATATCGCAGCGTTCGCCGGCCAAAAACTGATATTTTAAAGAACTCAGATCGTACTTCTCAAGTAATGCTCCTGTGGGGTCTTCCTTTTTAATGGCCCTAATGGCTGTAGGAGCAGTGAACATAACACCGACCTTGTACTCAGCAATTACCCGCCAAAATGTGGAAGCATCGGGAGTTTTTATGGGTTTTCCCTCAAAGAGTACCGTAGTATTTCGGTTCAAAAGCGGGCCATATACGATATAACTATGCCCAACAACCCACCCCACATCGCTGGCGGCCCAATAGACCTCTCCGGGCCCCACCCCATAGACATATTTCATGGAAAATTTCAATGCTGTTGCATATCCGCCGGTATCCCTGACAATTCCTTTTGGTGTGCCCGTAGTGCCAGAGGTGTACAAAATGTAAAGGGGATGGGTGGCCTCTAACGGAACCGGTTCAACTGGTTCGGATGTTTCCACCAGGCTATCGTAATCTACATCGTAATCTTGTGAAGGAATATGCACGCCTAACTTCCTGTCATAGATAACAACCTTTTCCGGTTGATGCTTTGCCAAAGTAATCGCCTCATCTACAAAGGGCTTATAAGGAATAATCTTATTGATCTCTATCCCATTGGAAGCCGTAATTATGGCCTTGGGTTTGCAATCATCAATTCGTATGGCCAGCTCATGAGGGGCAAATCCGCCAAAAACCACAGAATGCACTACGCCGAGTCGGGCGCAAGCCAACATGGCATAAATGGCCTGTGGGATCATAGGCATATATACAATAGCCGTATCCCCTTTTTGTAAGCCCAACCGTTGAAGTCCTCCTGCTAATTTGGATACTTCGTTCTGCAGTTGGAGAAAGGTAATGCCAGACCTGGTATTGGTTACCGGGGAGTCATAATAAATAGCCACTTGATCGCCATATCCTGCCTCAACATGCCTATCAATACATAAATAGCTCATATTGAGTGTCCCATCAGCAAACCAATGACTTCCGCCATTTGGGGCATTCATCAGGATTTCCGTGGGAAAACTATACCACGGCAATTCTTGGGCCTGCTTTTTCCAAAAACCTTCCGGGTTTTGGATACTTTCTAAATACAACTCATTGTAACTCATAATACATCAGACTATCATTTTTTCAACATCGGTAATTACCTTTTTTATCGAAAAAGGTTTGGTAATGTAGCTGTCAGCACCAAGTTTTAAGCCTTTTTCAACATCCGCCAATTTACTTTTGGCAGAAAGGAAGATGACCTTTGTATCCGCTAACAGTTTGTTTTCCTTTATTTTTTTCAGTGTTTCATAACCGTCCATTTTGGGCATCATAATGTCCAGCAAAATGACATTTGGTGCTTGCTGCCTTGCTATTTCAAGCGCTTCTGTGCCATCCCTGGCAATAAAAACCTCAAAATTCTTCTTCTTGAAAGCGTATTCCAGAGACATTACAATGTTTGGTTCATCGTCAACAATCAATATTTTTTTTGTGCTCATTTCCCTTTTGGAATTGTAAATACCAGTCGTGCCCCTTGTACATAATCTTTATCCGCCCAGATAGTTCCTTTATGGCTTTCCACAATCTTCTTGCAAATGGCCAGGCCAAATCCACTTCCCTGGGGCTTTTTGGTATTCTGATTTTTGGATTGATAGAACTTTTCAAAAATATAGTTGAGGTCTTCTTCTGGGATGCCCCGCCCATTATCTTCAACCGCGACAGCAATTTCCTCCTCCTTGTCTTCCAACAGAATGCGTATGATCCCTTTTTCCGCCTCCGTAAATTTTAGGGAATTGGACAATAGATTTGTTAACACTTGGAGGATACGATCTTCATCGTACATCCCATTCAAATACGCTTCCTCCTTAAACTCGATACGAATTCTCCTTTTTGCTGCGATCTGTTCTATTCCCTTCACAGCCTTACGAATGGTAGCGCTAATTCTTCTGCTTTTAATATCCAATTCTGCCCGTTGCGAAGAGAGTTTCTCCAGATCCAGAATGTCATGAATAAGCTTTGTAAGTCGATCTGTATCCTTGCTGATATTTTCCAGGAATTGTCGCCGCAATACTGCCGGCATCTCTTCATCCTCCAGGACTTCCGAGGAGGCTTTAATAGAGGTAATTGGTGTTTTGAGTTCGTGAGCTACAGTATCCAGGAATTCGTCTTTTAGCCGATCCTGTTGCAACAATTCTTCATTAGCTAGTCGTAGCCGTGTGGCCATGGCAGAAAGTTCTTGCGATTTCTCCACGAGCAGTTTATTATTGGCTTTGGTTTCTTTATTCTCCTCTAATATGCTCAGTACCTCAACCAGGCTGATTGGTTTTTCCTTTGCCACCGAGGCCAGTAAAATTTTGGCAGAAGCACTTCCTATAGTTCCGGTGAGTAACTTTTCCGAAAAATTGATTAAACGGGCATCTGCTTTTTCTTCGCTTTCTGAAATATCATATTTTCGATTAAACAGTTTCAGCGCCCGAGTGGTACGCGACTCTCCTAAAAAACGGGTGAGCAGCCGTTTAATGTCCGTTACATACGCCTCGCCTTTCCAAATAAAGGCGCCTTCCTGAAGGTTTTCATAGTTCTCATTGTTTACGAACATCTCCGCATAATTCCGCTCCCTGTAGTTCCCTTTTGTCAATAAAGAAAGTCCAACAAATGCCAGGAAGTTGCTGCTAATACTCCATAAAAAAGCATTGCTTTCAAGCGATAGATAGTCTAACCGCAGAAGTTGCGAGGGGGTAAGCCACCAGTATGTATTTCCACCATTCAGAACGTCGGCATCAGGTGCAACGGCATTAACGATGATGGGCAATACCAAAAGATAGGCCACGACCAGTAATCCAATGGCAATACCCATTTTGGCGGCCCTGGCGGTACCTCTTCGCCAAAAAAGACCTAAAAAGAAGGAAGGTGCCAGTTGCGCGATAATGACAAAGGAGATCAAACCAATTGAAAAGAGGGAAAGTTGCAGGGAGAACTGAATATAAAAGAAATAGGATATCATGATCAATAGCACAATAGCCAACCTTCGGATCGTCTTTATACTGTTCGCATTTTCTTCTGGATTGCCCTCAACCAGTTTTTTAAGAAATCCATAAGGAATGACAATATTGTTGCTCACCATGGTAGACAGCGCCAGGGTAGAAACCACGATCATTGATATTACTGCGGAAAATCCGCCTATAAAAACTAATAGCGAGAGGAAGAGATTTCCTTCTTGAAGCGGTAACAGCAAGGAGTAATAGTCCGGGTTGGCCGTACCGGCTAGTTTAAGATTTCCGGCCCAGGCGATAAAAATTACGAATACATTAAACAACAACAGGTAAAGCGGAAAAAGCCATATGGCTTTAGCCAGATGTTTTTCGCTTTGATTTTCAACCACCCCGGCGTGGAACTGCCTTGGCAACAGGAAAATAGCAAAAAAGGACAGGCAGATGGTAAACAACCAATTGAACCCGTTTTCAAGACCGCCCAGGGAGCTTAATTGCTGAAAACCTGCTGTCTGTGAAGCTTTTGCATAGATATCTGTTGTCCCATCAAAAAGATAATACACAACAAATATTCCGACGATCAGGAAAAAGATCAACTTGAGTATTGATTCCAGGGCTACAGTGGCCATTATCCCTTTTTTACCCTGAGAAGCATCGGTAGATCGTGTTCCGAAGAACGCTACAAAAATTGCAATCAATATGGCAATATAGAAGGTGGAATCCCCCAAAATACCGGTGGTGTAATAGCTGTTCCGATCCGATAAAAGTGAAAATGTTTCGGAAACCGCCTTCAATTGAAGGGCAATGTACGGTATCACCCCAAAAAGACAGGTAAGCGTAACAAAAGCACCTAAAAGCCTGTTATTACCGTACCGTAATGAGATAAAATCCGCAACACTCGATATTTTATGTTGCTTGGATATTTTGATGACCTTTCTCATGAGAATGATCCATAAAGGCATGGCAATAACAGGACCTAAATAGATCCCAAGAAAACTAACCCCGGACTGGGAAGCGATCCCAATACTTCCATAATAGGTCCAGGCTGTACAATAGACCCCTAAAGTCAGAACATAGACATAGGGATTCTTCACCCAATTCCTCCTGGCCTTGCGCTCCACATAATAGGCCAAAAAGAACAACATCGCCAAATAGGAAACGATAATGAATATCAGCGTATAATTATTCATAATACCGTTTCAGAATGAGGTAAGCAACCACTATGGATAGCGCCCAGCTGATAAAAATAAAAATGAAGAAAACCGGAAAACCAAAAAAGTGGGATGCGCCATCAAAAATGGAAATAAAAGGAACATTCCATACAAAGAACAAAAGGATGGATAGCAACACAAGTTTTTGTTGATGCCGTTTCTTCATTTTCATATTCTGGGTTCTTTAAAATTACAAAAACGGTGCGGCATAACCCTACCACACCGCTTTTGAGGTAACCAACTAAATCAGATCAGTGAGACACGGCTTCGCCGGCACCACTAGGGATCCTGATATTCTCTACAATTTCCTGTACATCTTCAGGCGGCTCTTCGGTAAACTTGTTCACCGCAAGGGCAACCAGGAAGTTCACTACCATTGCTATGGTTCCAAACCCTTCTGGGGATATCCCGAACCACCAGCTTCCTTTCAAACCTCCAACGGCTTCCTTTCCTCCGTCAAAAATTCCAAACTTAAATTTCAACATATAGAAAAGCATTAACGAAATCCCAACGATCATACCGGTAATTGCCCCTTTGCTGTTCATTTTCTTGTAGAAAATTCCGAGTATAATAGCCGGGAAGAAAGAGGCTGCGGCAAGGCCGAATGCAAGTGCGACCACGGCAGCAACAAAACCAGGTGGATTTATACCAAAGTATCCTGCAATACAGACAGCACCAACTGCAGAAATCCGGGCAGTCCAAAGCTCTCCTTTCTCAGATAGATCCGGGTTGAACACATTTTTGATCAAATCATGTGAAACCGAAGAGGAAATAACCAGCAAGAGCCCCGCAGCAGTAGAAAGTGCAGCAGCCAGACCACCGGCAGCCACCAATGCAATTACCCAGGCGGGTAAGTTCGCTATTTCGGGATTTGCCAATACCATGATATCCCGATCCACTGTCAATTCATTTATTTCGGCATTTGCGACATATTGGATCAATCCATCTCCATTTTTATCTTCATGACCTATTAAGCCGGTTGTCTCCCAATTCTTAAACCATTCCGGCATAGCAGCGTACTCTTTACCGCTTACGGTTTCGATAAGATTGGTTCTTGCAAATACAGCAACCGCCGGAGCAGTAGTATACAGTATAGCGATAAACAATAATGCTAACCCCGCAGATTTTCGGGCATCCTTAACTCGTTTTACGGTGAAGAAACGGACAATAACGTGTGGTAATCCCGCAGTACCTACCATTAAAGCGAATGTTATCGCAAATACATCAATCAGGCTTTTTGAACCATTTGTATACTCTGCAAAACCCAACTCGGTCGATAACCCATCCAGTTTATCCAAAAGATAAGTACCGTCTGAAATGGTTCCTCCCATACCCAATTGTGGAATAGGGTTTCCGGTCATTTGAATAGAAATAAAAATAGCCGGAACCATAAAGGCAAAGATCAGCACACAATACTGGGCAACCTGAGTATAGGTAATCCCTTTCATTCCACCTAAAACCGCATAGAACAACACAATCACCATACCGATGATCACTCCGGTATTGATATCCACTTCCAGGAATCTGGAGAAAACGATCCCTACACCACGCATTTGTCCTGCTACATAAGTAAAAGAAACAATTAGTGCACAGATAACCGCCACAATACGTGCTGTTTTAGAATAGTACCGTTCACCAATAAAATCGGGAACCGTAAATTTTCCAAACTTCCGGAGATACGGAGCCAGCAATAAGGCCAGTAATACGTATCCTCCCGTCCAGCCCATCAGATAGACTGCCCCATCATATCCTGCAAAAGAGATGATCCCAGCCATGGAGATGAAAGAAGCAGCAGACATCCAGTCAGCAGCCGTTGCCATCCCATTGGCCAATGGTGAAACACCACCTCCTGCTACATAGAATTCTTTGGTAGAGCCAGCCCGGGACCAAATGGCTATCCCGATATAAAGGGCAAAGGTGATCCCTACCAAAATATATGTCCAAAGTTGTACACTCATAATTGTAGTTTTTTGGTTAGTTAATCGACGTCGTAGCCGTATTTTTTGTCAAGTTTGTTCATCAGTCGCACGTAAACGAAAATCAAGATCACGAAAACGTAAATAGATCCTTGCTGTGCGAACCAAAATCCAAGTTTAAATCCGCCAACTCTAATGGCATTCAACGCATCTTTGAAGATGATACCTGCTCCGTAAGAAACCAGAAACCATATGGACAGTAAAATGACCAGGTATCTCAGGTTTTCTTTCCAATAGGCCGTAGCCTTTTGTTGTTTTTCAGTCATAATGTTGGTGTTATAGATATATCATGGCTTGCAATGTCACCGTCCCCACGCCGTCATTGTCGCCATATTTAAAGTTGCTGTATTCCAAGCTTAATTTAGAGTGATGTCCTGTGAAGAATATGTTCCCCCCTATTCCAAACCGGTTGGCATTATCGTCTATGGCGTCAACCGAACGGGTTTGATACGAAACATACGGTTGTAACCGGGTTTTATCTTTTTGCCCCGGAATTAAATAGCCTACGTGACCGTAGAGCATTGTACCGGAATCGTAGGTGGTCCCCAGCGTGAAATCCTGTCCGTAGTCATTATTTTGAAAGACTGCATAGGCCGTTATAGCTGAGCCATCCTGCCCCAGGGGAGCATCGTAAAAAGCATCTACTGCCAAAATGCTTACATCCTCTCCCTCCAGGTTACCCGCTGCATCCGCAATAACAGCACCGTTAGGGTGTACCAAAAATCCTGCACCGATATTGAATACGGTTTTGCTACCCAGATAAGTACCTACTTTGTAGGGGAGAAAATTAGATTCTGCGTCCAAAAAATTATACGAAAAATACCCCTGTACCAGTTTCCCGGCGTCCCTGGACCCTAGTAATCTACGGCCGGCGTAAACCGCAGGCCCGTCCGGAGTAGGATCGGTATTTTCCTGGAGATTGTTGGCCACAGCCTCATCCAGGGAAAGGTTATAGAAGAACTTACCGAACTTTCCTTTTACATATACCCCGATATGGCGTGCAAACTGATCTGATAACCCCAGTACCGCCCAGGATTGCCGATTGTTATCTAAAGTCATGAAATTCAGTGTACTTGCACTGCTTAAGCGTGAAATCCCATTCCAGTAGTGCAATCCTGCGCCTATCTGATGGTTTTTATCAAAGGACCATTCCCCCCAAAAATCATGAAAGAAGAGTTGCGAGTTGGCCCCTGTACCAATGGCACTCTGATTTTCACCATTTAAAGAGTTCAAACCCAGGTGGGTTAAGATCATGAACTTTTCATTAAGTTGTGTAAACGTCAGAAACCGCGCTCTACGAACGCTTAAATTCAATTGACTTACGTCGTCCGGGACGTTGTCGCTATATTGTGCCCAAAACTGTCCCCAAGCAATAACCCTAAGATACTTGGAACCATCTTCATTAAACTTGACCTTGTACCCACCGGTGTATTCTGTATTTCCCTGGGAATATCCCAAGGAGATGACTACCAGGCCAAGGACCAATACATAAAACATTTTTTTCATTTTAGTAGATGTTTATCAGTTAGTTGCATGCTCAACGAACATCTAAAAAAATGATTGTGAAAAAAAAGTTAATATATTTTATTGCTAAATAGATATATTCAACCTCGGAAGCGCTCCCATTTTATAAGCATAAATTTATCGCCCAGTTCAGTAACAAGAACCCCTGCGCCTACAATGTTGTTAAGGTCTTGAAAGTACTTAGAGAGTTCTTCCCGGCTCAGAATTTTATAGGTAGGATGATAGCTCGTATTATGGGGTCGCTTAATGTTATACTTACGCACCCAATTCATTACAGAAACATGGGACACCCCCAGGATACGTTCAATCTCCCGATAAGTCAAGCCCTCTAAATACAGTTGTAGCGCTTTGTTCACATAGTAGTCATCTATTTGCTTGCCAAGTTTACCTACAGTAAAGAAATAACCGCATTGTTTGCATTTATACCGTTGTCGGTTTTTGATGACACCTGCCTTGATAAATCTATCAGAACCGCAGTTGGGACAAGAATTCACACCTAACTATATTTATTTAGCATAAATATATCAATTTAGCATCTAAATACAAAACTGTTTAAGTATGGGAAGGCTTGGTTTAACAAGTCTTGGTTTTTCCTCTCAAGAATTTAGAAAAGTAGGGCAGGTGCTAGCCAATTTTAATTCGCGTTTTTTAGATATTTCAATACATTCATTCCAATCCGTTCATGAATGTTAGAAACATCGGCCTTAATAAATGTTTCGCCGGTGATGTTTTCATAAAGTTCTATATACCGTTCTGAAACCGAGTTGATGTAATCATCTCTCATCTCTGGCACCTGTTGCCCTTCCAACCCCTGGAAGCCATTGGTGATAAGCCACTGACGTACAAATTCTTTAGAAAGCTGCTTTTGGGCTTCTCCGCGAGCTTGCCGCTCCTCATAGCCCTCTGCATAGAAATAACGCGAAGAGTCCGGCGTATGAATTTCATCTATCAAAACGATTTCCCCGTCTCTGGTTTTACCAAATTCGTATTTTGTATCTACTAACAATAACCCCTGTTGTAACGCGATTTCAGTTCCATAAGAAAACAGGGTTTTGGTGTACTGTTCCAATATCTCGTAATCTTCTGGAGATACCAGACCCTTTTTCAAAATGTCTTCTTTTGAAATATCCTCGTCATGAGCGCCTTCTTCTGCTTTTGTGGCCGGGGTAATAATCGCCTCCGGAAACTTATCATTCTCTTGCATCCCTTCCGGCATTGGAACCCCACACAGCATACGCTTACCCGCAGTATATTCACGAGCGGCATGCCCCGATAGGTAGCCCCGTATCACCATTTCCACTTTAAAGGGTTCGCAAGCCTTCCCTATGGCGACATTGGGATCAGGAGTGGCCAGCAACCAGTTGGGTACAAGGTGTTCGGTCGCTTCCATCATTTTTGTGGCGATCTGGTTAAGTATCTGGCCTTTATAAGGAATCCCTCTTGGCATCACTACATCAAAGGCCGATAAACGGTCCGTCGCCACCATTACCAACAGGCCGTTTTTAAGGGTATACACTTCCCTCACTTTTCCCTTGTAGACGGAAAGTTGGCCGGGGAAATGAAAATCGGTATGCATCAAAGTGTGCTTGGCCATAGTTTAGAATTGGTTTTGATGCTCGATATTCTTGTACGCGTCTATGACTTTTTTGACCAATTTATGGCGAATTACGTCTTTATCATCTAAATGAATAATACTAATGCCTTTAACGTTCTTTAAAATAAGTAGTGCCTCTTTCAATCCTGAAATGACCCGCCTGGGCAGATCAATTTGACCGGGGTCTCCGGTAAGGAGGAACTTTGCATTTTTCCCCATCCGCGTCAGGAACATTTTCATTTGGGCATGAGTAGTATTTTGGGCCTCATCCAATATAACAAAAGCATTATCTAATGTTCGCCCCCGCATAAATGCCATTGGAGCAATCTGGATGGTGCCGTCTTCAATGTACTTTTCCAGTTTTTCTGAGGGAATCATATCGCGCAAAGCATCGTACAATGGTTGCATATAGGGATCCAGTTTTTCCTTTAGGTCTCCGGGAAGAAATCCCAGATTCTCCCCCGCTTCCACTGCGGGTCGGGTTAAAATAATCCGGCGCACTTGTTTTTCCTTCAGGGCTTTTACCGCCAAGGCTACACCTGTGTAGGTTTTTCCCGTTCCTGCGGGTCCTATGGCAAAAACCATATCATCTTTCAGGCAAGCATCTACCATCCTGCGTTGATTTACGGTCTGGGCTTTAATTAACCTTCCGCTTACCCCATGGACCAGGACCTCTTCACTGGCCTGAGAAGAAGTATAGGTGTCCTCGCTATTACTCGTCAACAACCTTTCAATTGAATTTTCATCCAGTTTGTTGTATTTGGCAAAGTGTCCCGTGATCTTATCAAATCGACGATCAAATTCCTCCAGCATTTCTTCATCGCCATACACCTTTATTTTATTTCCGCGAGCGACGATCTTTAATTTTGGGAAATACTTTTTTAACAGCTCAATGTTCTCATTCTGAAGTCCAAAAAATTCCCTGGGACTAATTTCGGTAAGCTCAATAATTAATTCGTTCAAAAAACAGCATTTAAGGGTTGTGGGGACAGCGAGAATTTCTTGTTCTCGCTTTTTGTGTAATTTTAACCACAAACTTAACCAAAAAATCATTTTTGCTGATCGAAAACATATCAACAGCACTTTATGGCAATCATTACATTAACCACTGATTTCGGGCGAAAGGACTATTTTGTGGCTGCCATTAAGGGAAGGATCTTGTCTGAAGTATCCGATACTACGGTTGTTGATATATCTCATGATCTTTCGCCTTTTGATATTCATGAATGTGCGTACGTCCTTAAAAATTCCTATTCCGAATTTCCAATAGGAACCATACACATTATTGGCATGGATTCCGAAGTTTCTCCCGAAAACCAACATATCATCACCCAACTCGAAGGACATTATTTCATTAGCGCTAACAATGGCGTACCTAGCTTGCTCGCCAACGATCTTACCCCCGAAAAGCTCTTAGAAATTGATATTCCTAACATACTACCCACGGCTTTTCCGGAGTTGGATGTGTTTACCAAAGTGGCCTGTCATTTAGCACGTGGAGGGAAACCAGAGGTAGTGGGCAAGCCTTTTACACAATTAAAAGAGGTTAAAGATCTTGTACCGAGGATCACTAATGATGGCAGTACAATAGTTGGAAACGTTATCTATATTGATCATTACGGTAATGTTGTCACCAATATCCAAAGAAGTCTGTTTGAGGCCTACAGAAATGGAAGGCAGTTTGAAATCCTGGCAAGAACTGCTACCTTAGGTTCAGTACATGAAAGCTATAATCAGATCATAGACTACACCTTGCCAAAAAATCAGCGCAAAGGTCCCAGCGATTTCCTGGCGCTATTTAATTCTGCCGGATATTTAGAACTTGCCATCTATAAAAGTGATTTGAAAACGGTTGGCGGTGCGGCTTCCCTGATTGGCCTTAATTATAGAGATACCATAACCGTCAATTTTCGTTGATATGCTCATCCGAATTGTAAAGCTGACATTTAAACAGGAAAATATTTCTAGTTTTGAGGCAATTTTTGAAGAGACCAAGGAGAAGATTATCAATTTTGAGGGATGTTCCCGTTTAGAGCTTTACCAAGATATGCAAGATCCTAACATCTTTTTTACCTATAGCCATTGGGAAAACGAAGCGGCTTTGGAAGCCTATCGCAACTCCGATTTCTTTAAAACCGTCTGGTCGAAAACAAAAGCGCTTTTCCAGGAAAAACCACAAGCATGGAGTGTAAATAAAAGGGCCGCTTTATCCTGATCTTATGTACGCGATTTTTATTAAAGAGTTACACGCTTTCTTCCACGCTACTATTGGGTATTTGATCCTGATCATTTTTTTGACCCTTAGTGGATTGTTTCTCTGGGTTTTCCCCAATACTTTCAACATCTTTTCCGCAGGGTTTGCGGATCTGAGCAATTTCTTCCTCCTTATGCCCTGGGTATTTCTGTTTCTAGTCCCGGCCATTACCATGCGAAGTTTTGCTGAAGAAAAGAAAATGGGAACCCTTGAACTTTTAGTAATCAAGCCTATCGCCAGAAGAAACATTGTCATTGCCAAGTTTCTGGGTGCCTTCTTCCTTTGCGTAGTAGCACTGCTTCCAACCGGACTTTATATCACGGCCATATCGGCATTGGGAATGACAACGGCTAATTACGACCTGGGCGTCATAATGGGTTCTTATTTTGGAACGCTTTTCCTCATTGGGTTATATACGTCCGTTGGGATCTTTTGCTCTTCCCTTTCAAATAATCAGATCGTTGCCTTTGTACTCGCTACACTTTTATGCTTCTCCATGTTATATATCCCGGATGCGCTTTCTGAAATGTTCTTTGACGGAAGGGTTCAAGAGGTTTTGAAAAATTTAGGCGCCAGAGTTCATTTTGACAGTGTGGCTAAAGGCATCCTGGATTCTCGGGATATCATCTATTTTTTATCGCTTACCGGATTTTTCCTCTATCTGGCCATGGTGGGGATCAAAAAAAAACATACCAAATGAAACAGCGGATAGTGCAATTTTTTTTAGCCTTACTTGCTGTGATTGCAATGAACGCCTTAGCCAGTAGGCTTTACTTCCGCGTTGATCTGACAGAAGACCAGCGGTATACGCTTTCACAATCTTCTCTTTCTACCCTATCCGACCTTGACTCCCCTATTATTGTTGATGTGTTATTGGATGGGCCACTGCCTTCGGAATTTTCGCGCTTACGATCTGAAACAGTACTACTGCTAGAACAATTTCAAGCCAAAAATTCCAAGATCAAAGTGAACCTTGTCAATCCATTGGAAGACCCCCGGGAACGGGATCAAACCATTTTGGATTTACAACAGTTGGGGCTGAAACCCGCTACTGTTACCATAGAAGACAACCGAAAAACCACTCAAGAATTGGTATTTCCCTGGGCAATGGTCAATTATAAAAACAAGACCGTTAAGGTTCCTTTGTTGAAAAATAAATTAGGAGCGTCTTCAGAAGAACGCATCAATAACTCAGTTCAAAATCTTGAGTACGCCTTTACCGATGCTTTTGTGAAATTGAAGCTGGAGCAGAAGAAAAAAATAGCGGTGCTAAAAGGCAATGGGGAATTGGAGGATCGTTACCTGGCGGATTTTCTCTCAACAATTCGGGAGTACTACAATATTGGCGCAATAACCCTGGACGAAGTTGCTGAGCGACCGGACAAAGTGCTGGAACAACTGAATACTTTCGATCTCGCCTTGGTGGCTAAACCTACCGAAGCCTTTACCGAAGCTGAAAAATATGTGTTGGATCAGTTTATACTCCACGGGGGAAAATCGCTTTGGTTAGTAGATCAGGTAGCTATTGAATTGGACAGTTTGTTTAATGCCCAGGGGGCTACGGTGGCACTGCCCAGAGATCTGAACCTAACCGACTTCTTCTTCAAACATGGGATACGTCTTAACCCGGTGTTGCTCAATGACCTTTACAACACTCCTATTGTACTGGCCACGGGAGAGGCAAGCGCAACCGAGTATAATCCACTTCCGTGGGTGTATTATCCAATGGTATTCTCAAAGGAGAATCATCCGGTGAATGCCAACATTGAAGCTGTACAAATACGGTTCGGAAATGCAATTGACACCCTACCCAACACCAGCAAAAAAACGATTCTTCTGCAGTCTTCCCCATTTTCAAAACAAGAGGGAACACCTAAACCGATACACCTGGAAGTGTTAAAAACCTTTCCTAGTCAAAATGATTATCAGCCTGGCAACGGGTTTCCTTTAGGCGTATTGATAGAAGGAGACTTTACATCGGTGTATACCAATCGTGTTAAACCGGTTGTACTGAGAAACACTAAGGAAAAAGGTAGCGGGAATAAAATGATCGTAATTGGCGATGGTGATATTATCAAAAATCAATTGACCAATGGGCGACCCCTAGAACTGGGGTATGATAAATGGACCAACAGCTTTTATGGCAACAAAGAATTTCTTATCAATTGCACCAACTATCTTTTGGACGATACGGGATTACTCCAATTGCGGAGCAAAAAAGTAGCTATTCCCTTGTTAGATCCTCAGAAAATCGCATTGGAAAAAGGAACCTGGCAATGGGTTACACTAGGGTTGCCCCTGGGGCTCGTAGTGCTTGTGGGGGTAGTGGTATTCATTGTAAGAAAACGCCGGTATCGTGTATAGGTGTTGATAACTAAGTTTCCGACCCCAATAGTTTTAAAATATATTTGTCTTTAGCCTTCTTTGGAAATGGATTTAAGGCATATATTTATAAAATCTATTTAGCTTAACAACCGATTACATGAAATTTATTGTATCCAGCACATACTTATTGAAACAACTGCAGGTACTGGGGGGTGTTATTAATACCAGCAACACCTTGCCTATTTTGGACAATTTCCTGTTTGACCTTAAACAAAAGCAGCTTATAGTTTCAGCCTCGGACCTGGAGACGACTATGAGCACGGTTTTAGAGGTAGATGCAGATACCGAAGGGCTGATAGCAATTCCGGCGAGACTGCTGTTAGACACGCTAAAGACCTTTCCGGAACAACCGCTTACATTTGTCGTTTCTGATAATAATACCGTGGAGATCAGCTCCAGCCACGGAAAATATTCCCTGGCCTATGCAGATGGGAATGAATTTCCTAAAGCAGTAGAGCTCACGAATCCCAGCGCAACCACTATCATGGGGGATATTCTGGCCAATGCAATTTCCAAAACGATTTTCGCTGCCGGGAATGACGATCTTCGTCCGGTGATGAGCGGTGTTTTTTTCCAATTCTCCCCGGAAAACTTGACTTTTGTATCTACTGATGCCCACAAATTGGTGAAATACCAACGCAAGGATATCAGTGCTTCTGAAGTGGCAGAATTCATTATGCCAAAGAAGCCTTTAAATCTGTTGAAAGGGATACTGGCAGGTTCGGAAACCGAGGTGAAAATTGAATACAACGAAAGTAATGCGAAATTTAGTTTTGACAATTCTGAACTGATCTGTAGGCTAATCGATGGTAAGTATCCGAATTACGAGGCGGTCATTCCTCGAGAAAACCCTAATAAATTGAGTATTTCCCGAGGCCAGTTTTTAAGTTCAGTACGTCGGGTTGCCATTTTCTCCAACAAGACCACCCATCAAATACGACTAAAAATTGCAGGGGCGGAACTCAATATTTCTGCAGAGGATATTGATTACAGCAACAAGGCAGAAGAACGCCTATCCTGTTCCTATCAAGGTGACGATATGCAAATCGGATTTAATTCCCGCTTTTTGTTGGAAATGCTTAATAACCTATCTTCAGATGAAGTTTCTTTAGAAATGAGTCTACCCAATAGAGCAGGGATCCTCACCCCTTCAGATGGTCTGGATGAAGGAGAACAGGTTACTATGTTGGTAATGCCGGTGATGCTCAACAATTAGGCATACGTAAACTGAGGAAAAGCTTCTCTCTTCTAGAAAAACCTAATGGTTAAAAAATATGAAGGTGACTCTCCATTGGCCGCCTTAGCCGCATTAATAATTGGCAGGACAAACCCTATAATCCCCACACCAATTAACATTAGTATTCCCAAACCTAGTAGCAAGATCGCGGGAATGCTGATTACAATATATAACAAAAGGCTTAATTGTAAGTTGATGATGGATTTACCATGCTCGTCCATTCCCTGCACGCTATTTCTTGAAGTGATCCAAATGATCAGAGGTACTAAAAAACCTCCAAATCCGGTAACATAGTGCAATAACTGAGTCAAATGGATAATTACCAGCAGGTTATTGTCTTTTCGTAAAACATTGTTATTATTAACTAATTCCATGGTATTCTTGATTGATTGATGAACTATCTATAGGTCGCAAAATTGTAGAAATTGTTACAGCTCAAGGGGTAATTTGTAATTTTGCTGCCATGTTTGAAGAAGGCAACATCATTGCACTGGCTACACCGCCAGGGATCGGAGCGATCGCTGTGATCAGAATATCCGGTCCTGATGCAATTACCATTGTGTCCAAGAAATTCAGTCCCTATGGTGAAAAGGATTTTGTTACACAAAAAACCCATACGATACATCTGGGATATCTTCAAGATGGTGATCGGAAATTGGATAAAGTACTGGTTTCCATTTTTAGGGCACCTAATTCGTATACCGGTGAAAATATCGTTGAAATCTCCTGTCACGGATCAACTTATATACAGCAGCAAATCATCCAGCTATTTCTTAAAAATGGGTGTAGGACGGCTAAAGAGGGCGAATTTACGCTTCGCGCTTTCCTAAATGGCAAAATGGACCTGAGTCAGGCTGAGGCCGTGGCAGATCTAATTGCCAGTGAGAGCGAAGCGGCACATCAAATTGCTATGCAGCAAATGCGAGGGGGCTTTAGTACTGAAATAAAAAAGTTGCGGGAAGAGTTGTTGAATTTCGCCTCCTTAATTGAACTTGAGCTGGATTTTTCTCAAGAGGATGTGGAGTTTGCGGATAGGGCGACGTTTCGGGAATTACTGGAGAGGATCACCACGGTACTTAAAACGTTGATCGATTCTTTTGCCCTGGGTAATGTGTTAAAGAACGGGATTCCTGTAGCGATTGTAGGGGAACCTAATGTGGGGAAGTCAACACTACTTAATGCGCTGTTAAACGAGGAAAGAGCCATTGTTAGTGATATTCCGGGAACGACCCGGGACAGCGTTGAGGATCAACTCAGTATTCAAGGGATCAGTTTTCGTTTTATTGATACTGCTGGTATTCGGGAAACCTCGGACACTATTGAAAAAATTGGGATTGAACGCGCCTTTGAAAAAATTGAAAAGGCGCAGCTGGTACTGTATCTTTTTGAGGCCGGTGATGACAAATCCGGCGAAATCGAGACCTTGAAAGTACGTTATCCGTCAAAAAGAATACTTGCAATAGGAAATAAGTCAGAAAAGCACTCTGAAACGTCCCTCCAAAGTTTTAGGGAAAAAATGCCAGAGGTATTTTGGATATCTGCAAAAACGGGTAAAGGGTTGGATACTTTAAAAGAGGAGTTAGCAACTTTGGCGCTAAGTGGGCGTTTAGGGAAAAATGCCATTGTCATCTCCAATAGTAGGCATTATGATGCTCTACTAAAAGCCCTAGCTGAAATAGAAAAAGTAATAGGAGGACTGGAAATGGAAATCCCAGGGGATTTATTAGCTATAGACATCCGGCAGGCCCTGTATCATTTGGGCGAAATCACTGGTTCCGTTACTACAGATGATCTTTTAGGCAACATTTTTTCTAATTTTTGTATTGGAAAATAAGAAAGGTATGTTTAGTTTTTTTCAGAGGAAACGCTATTTGGTAGATCAGTTAAGCGGATTTGTAGACATACACAATCATATTCTACCAGGAATAGATGATGGGGCAAAGACCGTTGAAGAGTCTATTGCCCTAATCAGAGCTTTTTCGGAGTTCGGCGTGAAAAATTTCGTTTGTACCCCTCATATCATGCACAATTATTATGAAAACACGCCTGAGACCATACAAGCTTCTTTTAAGTTATTAAAGAAAGTAATGGCCAATCAGGGTATAATCGATGTTTCGGTTGATATTGCTGCTGAGCACATGATTGATGATAATTTTGAACAAATCCTGGCCCAGGCTCAGGTCATGCCCCTAAGAAAGTATCATCTGTTGGTAGAAATGTCTTTTTTACAACCTTCTATCAACTTTGGCCCAGCAATAGAGAAAATACTATTCAAAAACTACTTTCCTATTTTGGCACATCCTGAACGATATTTGTTTTTTCACAACGATTTTCAAACTTATCAAAGACTAAAAAATCAGAATATTCTGTTTCAAACCAATCTATTATCCCTAACTGGTTATTATGGGAATGAAATAAAAAACGTGGCGATAAAACTTCTGGATAAAGGATTCGTAGACTTTTTAGGATCCGATGTGCATAATATTTCGCAATTAGAAGTAATAAAAGATGCTACCCTTCCCGTAAATCTCTTAGAAAAGATCAATACGATAATCGTTAATACCATAGAACACTTTCATTAATTCGTCGAAAACATACTTAATGTGCTGTAGGGTATCTTTATAACTAAGTTCGTTTGTGAATTGATCTGACGATTAAGACACTTTCCAATTCCTAACGGTTACGAAATCCACAATATAATTGGACGAATTAGGTGCTAAAGTATCATTTTGGCTTTAGAAAAGACATTAAGGTTCTTTTCCGCCAGGACTCGCCTGCAAGTAGTAAAGGGATTAAACTGTTTGATGCTTAATTAATTTATCTTCGGAAGAAAGGGAATTTTCCAGAATTTCCTTACTGGGAAAATGCCGCTTATCCTTTTCCTTAATTTTATTGTTGGATAATACTACTCTAGTTAAGGTTAATTCACCAGAATCCGAACCGCAATTTTCCGTCCTGAAATTCACCAAATAGATAGGCTTTTCGTACTTTGATATATTATCTAGCAATTTTAAGTATTCCATATTGTTTTGGCGCATATCATCATGTAGATAGAAATTGCCAACATCCAACCAATTTTCTTTGCCGGTTGCTTGATTGTTTAAGAAATCCAACCTCTCGGCAACAATGCGAGCATTGTCTTCGCCGTCTCTTTTCTTAAGAAGTGAAAGAATAGTTTCGGCTTCTTGGTTTGCAGCAGTTTCGTTAAAAACAAAAACCGATTTCGTATGATAACCCAGCCCCTTTGATCTTGACACCGTAAAATATTTGTATAACCGCCTGGATATTACCAAGGCACTAAAACTTAGAATACTATGCACCACAATTATGGAGAGTGGAACCATTAATTCCTTTTCCATAAACAATTTCCCATTCACAACAACCAATATTATGGTCAGTATATTGGTGATACAAATTGCGTTGAATATGCTATAAACTTCCCTAACCTTGTCATACTTTACATATCCCTTGTAAATTCCAATAAACAGAAATATCAGAGAAGTAAGTGCCACAATAATAGGAAGTTGTATCAGCATGCCATGGCTCCAGATATCCGGTAGGATAAGGGAGCATAGATAATATGAAACTATAAATGATACAGCCGTTAGCAATATATCAATTAAAAAAACTAATCTTACGGGGAACATTTCATTGGTATACAGAATGTTCTTAGTCATAGAAGAAAAGGTTGTTTATTGATTAAAATTATAACTAAATGGGTAGGGAAGAATACTATGGCTACACTTTTCGTCGAACTTCAAAAAAATCGGATGTTTGTATTCATACCCTAAAAAAATGAATCTTTTAATTACATTGTTTTCATCAATTGGGGATTGGAATTACCTTTGCAAGCGGTTTAGTTCCCCTGCTGAAACTTGAAACTAATGGCAACAAAATCCATTCTCAACACCTTAGAAAGAAAATCTATTCTATTTATTGGAGATTTAACCCTTATAGGGATATCCCTCAGAAATTTTGTGCTAAGGGCTGTTGATTATCAAGATCAGGAACCTTTCTTATTTCAAGTGGCTATTTTTGGTATAGGAATACTGAACTATTTTGTTCTTGCCTATATATTTGAACTCTACAACTTAGAAAAGGTACCAAAATCCACCACTTCCTCAATTATAAGAATTTTCACTATTGTTTCCCTGTTCGCTATCTCCATGATAGTAATTACTACTTTTTTCTTTGATTTTGCCTACTGGCGAATATCATTAATTATTTTCATCATTTTTTGCCCGATTCAATTAGTACTTTGGCGCTTACTTTTTAACTACGTATTTAAATTTGTACCTACTATAAGGAAGGTTCTTTACATCTATGATCAGACCACCAAAGACACATTGCGAAAAAACATTGACCATATCAATGGTGATGAAAATGAGACGTATTACAAGGTCGCTTCAACCTATTTAAACACTGACGAGGAAGATCTATCACAAAAGGAAGAATTTCTTAGCAAAAACATTGATTCCTGGATTATAAATACCAGAAGTTACAACCATTTTTCCAATCGAATGGAAAACGCTTTGGTTGACTCCTTGTTAACGGGCAAAGAAGTGCTTACCTATACCTCCTTCTATGAAACAACTTATGAAGCGCTTCCCATTGATTCTCATAATGATAGTCTATATGAAATACTTCAATTGAGTAATTCCAAGATTCGCTATTTACAGAGCATAAGCAATTTTTCGTTCAATATATTATTAACTCTCATTTCTGGGACGGCATTTTTGATTTCAATCCCTTTTGTAGTGGTATTAAATTTCTTTTTTAATCCCGGTCCACTTTTTTACACTCAATTAAGGGTAGGGAAGCACGGAAAGGAATACAAGGTTTTTAAGTTTAGATCCATGGTTGTTGATGCTGAAAAAAAGGGGGCTATAATGGCAACAAAAAACGATGCCAGGATAACCAAATTTGGTAAGGTACTTCGAAAATTTAGAATTGATGAATTACCACAAATTTTATCTGTAATTCGCGGTGACATGTCCTTTATCGGACCACGTCCAGAACGAAAGATTTTTGTAGATAAGCTAAATGAGGTAACCCCATTTTATAATGTAAGACATTTGGTAAAGCCAGGTATAACAGGGTGGGCACAGGTAAAATATAAATATGGTGAAAACCTTGACGATTCCATTAGGAAATTAGAATACGATTTGTACTATATTAAAAACAAATCTATAGTACTGGATTTAAGAATAATCTTCAAAACACTAACTACCATCTTATTTTCTCGAGGAATTTAGGATCCCATATTACCAAAGACCAGCAGCTAAAAATTGCCTAATTCCTAAACGGTACATTTTGAAGCACAATCCGCATTGACTTTTCTTCAAATACATTTTTGAAGTAGCTCATTCAATTATCTACACCAATATTTAACTTGACTACTAAATACTCAGCTCCTCTTTTATTTTGGTATTGCCAATTTATATCTATGTGGTGTGGTGTTTCCCTCCGATGCGTTACTGCCGGAACCGATGGGTTTGTTGAAGCTGCAATTCCAGAGCTACCCCTGGGAAAAACAATATCGATCTGTGGGTCCAGAAGGTTGGAAATTATAGTAGCTTTGTTTTCAGGGTCTGGCGTAGCGTTATAAATCCAAAAAAATCAAATGTCATTGTTATTGGGCAAGGTCACCAATTATCATTCTGTTCGGTAGGTAAAAGGCTGGAATAAAAAATTCTCTAATTAAAAAGATAGACATCGGAGTACTTATGGTTACCTTATAAGGGATTGGTACTACTTTTTCCGCCATTAGCTCCGAACTAAGGTAAAACTAATCGATTTTGATGATTCTTTGACTTCCCAGCTCCTCTCCGAAAATTGATATCAGTTTTACAAAATAGACGCCTCGTGGGATTTCTCCCATTTTAAAAGTGATCATATTGGGATAGTCACTCCCATAATTATCATACAGTAGAATTTCTTTTATTTTTTTCCCGGTTATGTCAAAAAGAATTATTTCCGATAGCGGCGAAGGAGTAGCATTAAAATTGACATTAACTTCATTAGAGGTGGGGTTCGGATGTAAATAAAAGCCGTTATTATCATTTGAAATTAATACCTCTTGATTATTTGGCACGACCCCAGTTGCAGAAGTAATGGTAGTAATTGAAAAATCAACAATTAATTCGGTACCCATTGCTCCCGAAAGCCCTGTACCTGAATAGGGAATTGCAGATAATGTATAATTCCCTAATGGTAAGCTTCCAGGATTAAAATTACCATTACTATCCCCAAAAAGGCTGTAAGGAGCAACGCTTTCCGTCCTGTTGATGTTTAATGTACCCGTTAAGCTTAAAGCAACACTTCCAATAGGTTCACTGGAATTGTATCTAATATTTACATTTGGGTTACCGAAACCTGCCAGATTGATTTGTTGTCCATTAGAAATTTCGGTTAGCTCAGAATTTGTATCTGCATTCATCAAAGAAACGCTTTGAACACCACCACGGCCACCAGCATCTTCACCAACATTCCAAACGAACTGTGTTGACGAAGACATACTAGGGTTGCCATTGTCCGTAACGGTTATAGTAACCAAATATGGACTATTAGCACTGGCTCCTTCCATAGCAGTTGCTTCAGATCTATTAGATTCGGGAAGGTTCGTAAAGGATTCTGCAATTGAATTGTCACTATCATACCTGTAAATATCTACCTTGTATAAGGCAATCTTATCAATGGTGTGTCCTTTAGATCGCTCAGAAATCTCCATAGTATATGTCCCTGGATTTACAAACCATACATAGATGTCATGACTATTACCATCACCTGTTACAGCCTGCCAGTCGTAAACCTGAGATTGACCAAAGGTTCTAAACACTTTAAAATAACCATCTGTGCCCGATCCGTTAGGTGTGGTTTGCGGGGTTATCCTGGTACTTCCCTTTGGAAAAACAATATTATCCTGATCCCCTTGTAGCACGGAAATTAAGAATGATTCAGGACCTGGTGGTCCTTGCCTACCGAAAAACCAAACGTTATCATCATTCGGAAATCGTAACCAACTATCATTTTCCTCCGATGAACTGCTTCCACTGTAGAAGGAACGCCAATTAACCCTATAAATCCCAGCATTAGTAATATTTATTTCGTACTGCAATGTTCCTTGGCTTATGGAGTTAAAAGTATTGGTCCCAGCCAAAATACCTGTCGCTCCTGCTAAATTAGAAATGGACCATTTTGGAACTATATTTGCAGACTCGGCTTCGATGATTACCAAACCATTTTCTTCAATGAATTCCCCATTTCCAGAAATGCCACCTGATATGGTCCCAGATATTAATCCAGTATTGGGATCAATATCTAATCCATCGGGCAGACCCGTTGCCTGATAACTTACGTCATCACCATTTGGATCGGAGGAATCAATCTGTAATGATATCACATCAAATTCCTCGTTGTTTTGAGTTCCAGGATTAACAATAGATGGGGGCAGGTTCTCTCCAGTGCCTTCATTCATAACATCTACAACCACCTGGTCGCTATTTGTTAATCCGCCAATATCAGTAACCGTAAGTTCTACCATATAGCTCCCGGCAGTGTTGAAAGTATGTGTTGGATCTGCTTCTGTAGAAGTAGTACCGTCCTTGAAATCCCAGGCATAGGAAACAACACCTACATCATCTATAGAGTTGCTACCAGTAAAGTCCACCGTTAAAGGAACGGTGCCTGACTGGGTAGAGGCCGTTGCAATGGCTACCGGAGGTAGATTTCCACCACCGGAACCATCA
>JANQRG010000007.1 GCA_028284665.1 Croceivirga sp. | reverse complement strand
ACTTGGGAAAATGAGGCGGCCTTTTTAACAAAAGCCGAATTAGAACAAATTCAAAATCAATAAATGATGGCAAACTATTCATTAAAAGTAAATGACAGGACCTATTCTGTTGATGTTGCCCCCGATACGCCACTACTTTGGGTTTTGAGGGATGCATTGAAGTTATATGGAACAAAATACGGCTGTGGTATTGGGCAATGTGGGGCTTGTACTGTACATATTGACCATCTCCCCATGAGGTCCTGTTGCATTCCCATTGAAAGCTTAAAAAACAAATCTGTTATCACCATTGAGGGTTTGTCAAAAAAGGCTGACCACCCGGTTCAAATGGCCTGGGAAGAAGAAGATGTGCCACAATGCGGTTATTGTCATTCAGGCCAGATCATGACTGCTGCAGCACTTCTGGAGCGCAATCCGAATCCCACAGAGGAAGACATCAATAGAGCGATGAAGGGGAATATCTGCCGTTGTGGAACGTATTCCAGAATTCGCAATGCTATCAAAATAGCGGTTAAAAACATGGAACCATGAACATCTCGAGAAGGAATTTTTTAAAGGTAAGTGGTAAAGCCGGGGGTGGGTTGATCATATCTCTTGGCCTTCCAACCTACGGTACATTGAATGCGGTCAATCCGGAGGGCAAAGAAGTTGAATTCAACAATTTCATCAGCATTGATACGAACGGTGAGATTACCGTCATGCTTACAAAGCATGAAATGGGACAGGGTACCGGGACTTCCATTCCTACGATCATAGCCGATGAACTGGATGCAGATTGGGCAAAGGTAAAGATCAAACAAGTGGAATACAGCCCAAAATATACCTGGCATGAAATGGGTACTACCGGGGGTAGTGGCTCTATTTCCAGGACCTGGGATTCCATTCGTATGGCAGGTGCTACCGCAAAGGAACTGTTGAAGCGGGCAGCAGCCAATAAATGGAGTGTGGATCCGATAGTATTGGAGGTAAAGAACAGTTTCATCACCAATCTGGTGACAAACGAAAAAGTGGAGTTTGGTGCACTGGCGGAGGCAGCTTCTCAATTGCCGATCCCAAACGAAGTTACCGTAAAACAACCGGAAGAATACCGGTATATCGGTAAGCCTATTAAAAATCGAATTACCAAAGATGTCATTTCCGGAAAGGCAACCTATGGAATAGACATAGATATTCCGGGGATGGTCTATGCTTCAATAGAAAAATGCCCAATTTACAAAGGCAAACTCAAAACATACGATGCTACCGAAGCGAAAAGACAGGAGGGTGTCCTGGATGTTTTCCCCTTTGTATTATCTGAGGAGGTCAGGACCGAATTGAATCCTGTATTGGGCTATGTGGATGAAGGCGTTGTGGTGGTTGCGACATCTACCTGGACGGCATTTAAAGCTAGAAAGCTCCTAAGGGTTGAATGGGATGGGGGTGAAAATGGCTCCAGAAGTATCGCTTCTTTACAAGCTGATATGGCGGCTGTAAAAGATACACCTGATCTGATGAGCGTGGATCTCGGAACTATTGAAGAAGGGTTGGCCAACAGAAACAACACGGTTTTGGAAATGGAGTACGACAGTCCTTATCAGGCCCATGCCCTTATGGAACCGCTGAATGCCACTGCTCATTTTAACAATGATTTCTGTGAGCTTTGGGTGGGGACGCAAGATGAGGAACGAACCATTGGAGAAGTTGCTAAAAGTTTACAACTGCCAAGAGAAAAGGTACGTATACACAATTTGATCTCAGGAGGGTCCTTTGGCAGGCGTTTTCATTCAGATACCTCGATAGAAGCGGCATTCGTTTCAAGAAAGATCAAGAAGCCCGTCAAACTAACGTGGACAAGGGAGGACGAGATTAGAAACGATCATTTTCAGCCCTTCCTAAAAAATTATCTAAAAGCTGTTATCACTCCGGAAAAATCCGTCATTGGTGTGGAGAATAGAGCCGTAAGTACGGTGGAGTATGTAACATGGTCCGATACATGGGACCACTACTATGCTTTTCCCAATATACGATGTTACCGTTCCATAGTACCCACCCTACTACTCGAGGGTGCCTGGCGAGCGGTTGGGGAGCATTTAGCTGCGGTGTCAAAGGAATGTTTTGTGGACGAACTGGCCAACGAACTCCATAAAGACCCTTTGGACTATCGCATCGAGTTATTAAGCAATGAAGTGGATTGGGGAGATCCCAAGGACATGCCTGAATGGGTTATCAAATACAGGTTGCCAAGAAAGAAATTGATACGGCAACGACAATTGGATATCCTATTTTACATTAAAGAGCACGGTTTGTGGTCAACGGAAAGTCCGGAAGGAAAGGGACGGGGATTTGCCATACATAATTTTGGCCCTACGGTCTGCGCCCAAATTGCAGAGGTTACCATGGATGATGAATTCGGGTTTATAGTGGATAAAGTAACGGCCATTGTGCATTGCGGCTTGGTCATAAACCCCCACTTTGGAAGGGGGCAAATTGAAGGCTCAATTATCTGGGCCCTATCCGCCGTGAAATATGGAGGTGTAGAAGTGGAAAATGGTGTTGTACAACGCAGTAATTTCCACAACAACAAGGTCATTCGCATGGATGAGTTGCCGGAAATTGAAGTTATTTTTATTGAGAGTGATGAACGTCCGTGTGGACTGGGAGAACCCGGAGTACCGCCATTGGCTCCTGCGGTTCTAAATGCCATTTTTAACGCATCGGGAAAACGAATTCGGAAAATACCGGTAACCCAACAGGATTTGTATGATACACCGGAAGGCGTCCCCGTAACATAAATGGCACTACCAATGATGTTTGCAAACTTCAAAAGCTGTTAAGAAAAGGTTTTACTTTCAACGATTAGAGCGTATAGGCTATTGATGTAATAACTCGGCGCGGAAACTGAGGTACAAAGGAATCAAAGATGGACCTCTGAAAGGTGTTTACATTTCCAACATTGTTGATGTTTACCTGAAGCGTAAGGTTTTTGTATTGATAACCTAGGGATATGTCTACTCCGGTAAAAGCTTCAATGATGTTTTCATCGGTGTTTAACCGATCTCCGAACATATCCCCCTGATAAAAAACACCACCGCCCAGAAAAAGGCCTGGAATACCCCGTTGGAGCTTATAATGTGTCCAGAGGCTAAGTTTTGCGTTGGGGTTGTTAGGCAATTCTTTACCTGTAAAATCGATAGGTTCGGAAGTGCCGGATTGAATGGTCTCGCTTATAACTTCTGTTTTAAAGTAGGAATACGCGGCATATACTTGCCAGTTGTCTTTGATTTTTCCGTTGATATCCAATTCCACCCCCCTGCTGTTATGTTCACCGGATTGATTAGCTCTAAAGTTATTCGGATCGGAAACACTACCATTGGGATCAATAATGTCAAATTGCAGTACATTCTCACGGTTGAGATCAAAATAGGACAGCGTAACACCAAAGCGGTCTTTTAACAGTGAAAGCCTGGTTCCGAATTCAATTTGCTTTCCTAAAAGAGGATCCGGATCATCCAATCCTCTATCAGGTTGGGACATGACTGAATTGAAAGATTCTGCATAACTTCCATATGCAGTAATCCCATCTACAATTTCGTAGGTAAAACCTACCCGGGGCGTGAATCGTGATTCCTTTTCGTCCGAGTAATCATCCGGAGTTGTCGCATCTCCTCTGAACTTTCTTCCTGTTGTAAACTGACTGAACCGCCCACCAAGCAATAGGTTAAGTTTGTCATCAAACAATGCGACCAAATCCTGGAAATTTAGGCCCAGCCGTGTAGTAAATGGCTGTATATCGTCATCTAAAACAGGGGCGGTACTTAGTGCAGTGTCTTCCCAAACAGGGTTATTCAATGACGTAGTTTGCGAAATGGGGAAAGTAGAGTTCGATGATACCGGGCGTGTAATATGAGAAATGTCAAAACCAGCTAAAAGCCGGTGACGCACAGCACCAGTTTGTAGATTCCCAGTAATGTCCAGGAAGTTGGAATAGGTAGTGGTCTCGCTACGTTCCCGGTAATCCCCAAAACTGAAATCAACATTATCGTTTTCCTCATTGTATACCGGATACACATCATGCAAGAGTCTGGGTTGGTTTGAGTAAGCCGCTACATTGCGTAATTTCCAATTGTCTGAAAAGAAATGTGTGAAAGTAGCCGATAGAGTGGTATTGTTTCCTTCAGAAGTACCATCGGGATATCCGTAAAAATTGGTGTTGTCCAATTGTTTGGCCCTTGCTAGCGGCAGGAATACCGGTGTTCCCCAATCAAGGGTTGTTTTGTTATTCATAAACAAGGCATCAAGATCGAGCACTGTTTTTTCGTTGATGTCCCAGCGAAGGCTGGGAGCTATCATAAATTGTTTGTTCATTACCGCGTTCCTAAAACTATCAGAGGTCTCATACACCGTATTAAGGCGATAACTAAGATTTTCGTTTAATCGGCCTCCCAGATCAATGGATGGTCGTAACAAGCCATATTCTCCAATCTTGACCTCAAAGGAAGCATGTTCATAGCCGAGTGGTTTTTTGGTCACGTAATTGACAATTCCTCCGGGTTCCACATCCCCGTAAAGAATCGATGCCGGACCTTTAAGCACCTGTACCTCTTCTACATAATCCGAATAAGGGGTTCTTAACATTATCCCATTGACACGATAGTTTTCCGGCCCTCCTGCCAAGCCAATATCAAAGCCACGAATGTTGATATTGTCGCTAAGGCCATAAGAACCGAATTTGGAAACACCACTCACATTTTTAAGGGCGTCTTCCAGGGAAATAACCTGTTGTTGTTCAATTAATTCTTTGGAAACTATGTTAACCGAAATGGGGGTCTGTTCGAGAGGTGCATTTATTCGTGTAGCGTAAATGGTCGCTCTTTTCTGACCAAAAACAGCTACGTCGTCCAGATGAAAAGTAGATAGTGTCAATGCGATATCCATGGTGGTTGTTTCTCCAGCCACTATGGATACAGGAATTTGCTGTTCCCTATAACCGATTTTGGAAATAGACAATAAATAGTTCCCCTCAGGGATACCTTTTATTTCATAGAATCCATCGATTTCAGAACTGGCGCCAAATCCGGTTTGGGCCAAAAAAAGATGTACTCCTTCCTGAGGTTTGCCTTCCGGGCCGGTTACTTTTCCGGAAATTACACCAGTGTCCTGGGCTGTGAGTATTTGCAGCGTAAACCCCCAGAGTACTATGAACACTGTTTTTAGGGGTGCTGAACCGTAATATGCCATTCTAATTTTCATTTATGGTTATTTTATTTTTATCCTTTTTTGGATCATTACAAGCATGAAGATTGCCAATGCACACAGATACAATAGTAATGCAAGGAGGTCATTGGCAAATGTGCCGGACACCCGCTGTTCATCAAACTTGAATTTTGAAAGATTTTTGATTTCATCAACGGTAAAGGCATGGTTGGTGAAAAGCCGCTTAAATACGTACTGGCGGTAGGTATTTGCATATTCCTGGGCCTGTTTTAAAAAGCTTCTGTAGTATTGTGTAGAGGTGCCAGCCATATGGGCTAATGCCCTTTGTACGATCATGGCAGGCGATAGCACCCTAAGACCACCCGACCACTCATTTTTCAAATCCACCTGGGCCTCATAGGCCTCCGCTACAGGTTGATGTTTTAGCTGTGCAATGTATTGTTTGGCGAGATAATTAATATTCCATCCTGTGGAGTTAGACATGTCTTTGGTAACAGGGTCTTCGGAATACCAGTCCGGGTGAAGACGGTATAAGGCTTCCATTTCCTTATCCAGATCGCTTTCAATCGCATTGTAAGCAGCCTGATGGTTATTGACCAGTGCTAACCGGGAAGGTATGGGGTGTAGTTCTTTGCCCAACTGGTTTACGATTGAGGGTATCAGAAAAACAAATAATACCCATATCCCGGTAAGGATAATAAGACTTTTGCCTGAAGAGTACCCCGCCAGGTTCACCGCAAAGCCAAAAAAGAACCAGAACGCCATGTAGAACACTAAGACCAGGATCAATTGGCCAAATAAGGAAATATGCTCCCATACAGGAATCCCGAAAACCGTTAGCAGGGCAAAAGTGAAAAGCAGGAGAAGACCACAAATAGTCAAAAACCGGATACCGATTTTCATCAATAACCATTGCCATATCTTGATGGGTTGAGCGGCAATAAGTGGGAGCCGACCGGTCTCCCGCTCTAAGGAAAGAATATTAAAGGAAACCAGTATAATGATCAAAGGCAGAAGAAATACCCAGACAAAGGAAAGATCTAATTGGCCGAAGAGTTGTTCAATGGGACTCACAAGCTCTTTTGAGTTCATTTCGTACGAATCCTTGAAGTACAATACAATCTTTTTATAGTTACCGTACAGATCTCCCTGGCCTATAGCTATGAGTGAAAAAGCCTTAAAGGGTAACCTTGCCAATCGATGATTGTTATACGTGAGGCGTACCCCACTCGTAGGCAGTGTATAGCTTTTTTCATAGGTGGCTAATCCATTATGAAGTGAATCAATTTGGGCCATTAGCTCCACATCTGCGCGATATACGATATCTTGTTGGACCAGGTTCTGCTCCCGCTTTTCAGTAACATGGCCGTCTGCGTTCCAGGTTGCTAAAGCCATCAGTACCAGTAATAGTAACATGAGCCCAAGGAATGTACGATCCCTAAAAAGTTGAAGCAATTCTGCCGTTATCAATCGAATACTGTTATTTGGGATCATACCACTACTATTTTTGAACTGGCCAAAACCATGGCCAAAAAACTAAAGGTGACCCATACAACAATTATTGTGTATTCCGGAAGATGATCCTTCAAAATACCCTTGGTGGATTGCCATTGGTAGTCAAATTGCGGAATAGCGGTCCATAGGCTGGTTTTGGCCTTGTAGCCATCAATGCCTTTGGCATTTTCGGCAATGTTCATATTGAGTGCCGTGTTAAATGCCACGCGGTATTTTTCCGCCTCATCTTCATAATGCCATTGAAAGCCATAGTCCGTACGGGCCAACGCCATTGAAACAAACCGAACAGGCATAAAAGGAGACAATACGGAACTTAAACGATATACATTCTGCTGTTTACCATACTGATTTCTCAATGCGTTAAAATGTTTGGTATAGATCTCAGATTCGTATTTTTCACCTTCGGCCAATAACAATCCGCCATATGCCACAGGCAATTCCTCAATCGTTTTTACGCCGTATTCCTGAAGCACTTTCTTTTGAAAATCCTGTGCTGCTTCGTTCCAGAAGTTGTGTCCGTTCAATCCGTTTCGCTGGTCTTCATTGATATTGTCTCGAAATGTTTGAAGGGTGGGGAAGGGGTGCAGATCCCCAGCAACATTGGTGGAAAGCTTAGGGATGATCAACGTAATAAGAATCCAGAGAGACAATGAAATGGTCAATGAAATGCCGGAAGATTTTGCTTTTGCTGATACAAGAATCACCAGGTTGGTAAAAACGACTGCATAGGAAAAGTATATACCCATAAAACCTATCCAATCAGAAAGTGACACTGCTATTTCGTGTTTTGATACTGCATAGCATACTACCATAGTTACGAAGAACAAGAGCGATAGCAATAACAATTGAAGGCTAAGGGCCAGCCATTTCCCCAGGGTGAGCTGTCTTACTGAGACGCCCTGTACAAGTAACAATCGAAGGGTCTGCCGTTCCTTTTCTTCCGTAAAGGTGTTGTAACCAAGAAATATCAACAATAGCGGAAAAATGTACAACAAAACAAAACTTGGTGTCAATTCGCCAAAGCGAAACATTTCTGAATGGTCCTTGGAAGCATTCAAACTACTTTGTTTGCGTTCATGGGCACCCAAATGGATCACTTTGCCAGCATATTGTTGTATGCCTTTATCTAGCATGGCAAGGGGATACAACGGCTTAATAACATAGGTGCCATCATGTGCTGCATCGTGGGGATCCTTTTCAGTTTGTCTTTCCCAATTAAGTCTTGCCTGACGTTGATTTTCAGTGAATTGCTGTCGGGCTAATTGATACTCCCTGGTACTTAAAACCAGAGTCCCCATTGATATTAGAATTACTATGGCTATCAAGGTTTTGGAACGACCATCCCTGTAATATCTTCTTAACTCGTGTTTGGCAATGTGTAAAATCATGGCTAATCAATCATGTGTCGTACGTAGAGTTTTTCCAACTCGGGCAGTGTAATTGCATTGGTCTTCAGGCTTTCCAGCAAAACCCCTTGTCTTATGATTCCAATGTGCTATAGCTAATCGCAACGATTCAAAATATCCGGGATACTTAATTATGGCTGTTACATCTGGATATCCTCTTTGGCCCGGAAGCTTTTACCCGGGTTTGTTAAGAGTGTATTGCATGATTCGCTCACCTGAGAAGATGAATCTCCCAGGTAATGAAATCTTCGGGTTTCTTATTTTAACAGATACAGGATGATTAAAGTAGGGAAGGTGGTGGCCTTGTACAATACTCTGGCGCCAAGGGACTTTTGAATACCTGAGGGCTTCGGAAAAATAATTTTGACTTAGGGATACTGAAATCATCAATTTCACTCAACCCTACAAGGCATGGGGTTACGGTTTCCGATTGCTGGCATTCAATCATCAAAAGACATAGCTCGCAGTGGTGGGTATTCTCATCATGGGAATCATGATCCTCATAGACATGAAATGCAGAGACTTTGATGAGTACCAAAACGGTAATCAATACTACATACAGCTTTTTTAATGGGAGTTTCACGAGGCTACAAACTTATGATTAATCTGTGATGATAAGCGTCCATACGTTTAAAAGCATCGTGACTAATTTAGTTTTGGATAAGCTCTCACCCAGTTTTGTAGGAACCGAACTTGATCGTCATCATCTTTTGCAATACTATAGGTTCCCACCTCCTTGCCATTCTCCAGTGCCACAATTCTCCCTTTCTTGTCTTTTTTTGCCTGGAATTGCTGAGTATCCCTCTGTAAAATAAGCTTACCTTGTGGGTCGGTGAATATTTTGATTTTTGCCCCAATGCGCTGTGAATAATCACCCACCAATTGATGTTGTTCTTCTTCCGAAAAATCACTCAAACCCTCATTGTTTTCGGAAGTATTGTCGCAAGTGGTAGCTAAAAAGATTTCAGTGGCTTTGTTTATGATTTCCCAACGGTTCAATTTGGGGCCATTAGTATAAATGGCAATAGAGAATTTCTTATCGGGGATCATTAAAAAATTGGCCCGATACCCCGGAACGCCCCCTGAATGCCAAATGGCCCTAAAGTTACAATGTCTGGAATGGAACAAGCCATAACCATATTGCCAGTCGGATCCCGTCATTTCGTAATTCGCTGTAGCGGTTAGCATATTTCTTCGTATTTCCGGATGATGCGGTTGATCATCTAGAAACCATTGTAAAAAGGGATTGATCTCTGCAACGTTGGTAAAGGCGAATCCGGATGCTCTCTCCTCCGCATTGTCCTGGATCTTGTCCATAGGATGTAGAGTATCTTGCCCGGATCTAAGATGTCCCATGGCCACTTGATCCGAATTCAATTCATCAATTCTATACGTGGTAGCCAACATCCGGAAGTCATTAAATACCAAATCTCTCATGGCACTGTTGAAATTCTTTCCCGTGATCTTTTCGATAAGGCCGCCCAAAATGTTATATCCCGGATTCGAGTAACTAAAAACCAACCCCGGTTCAGTAAATTTCATAGCACCATCCAGTTTTCCGGCATAATGTAGATGACGCGATATTCCCGCAGGACCTTCGTGCTCTACAATATCTTCCAGCCCGCCGGTATGGGATATAAGTTGATGTATCGTGATATTGGCTAAGGTGGGATGAATGTCTTCTATATGAAGGGAGATCTTGTCGTGTAATTCCAACTTCCCTTGTTCCTGAAGCTTAAGAATAGCGTAGGCGGTGAAAACCTTAGCCGTTGAAGCAATCAAAAAAAAGGAAGTAATATCGACGCTTTCGTTAGTAGCAGTGTTTTTTACACCAAAACCTTTGGTGTATGTTTCGCCTTCCATGCTGACTGCTATGGCTGCCCCGGGACCATTACCTTCCTTAATCTCGCTTTGCACAAAACGGGCAAGTTCGTTAAAAGAACCAGTATGTTTTCCTTTTTGCCCCTGACAGCACAAACAAAAACTGAGAAACAGTACTGCAAAATAACATCGGACAGCTTTCATACACTCGAACTATTGGGGTAAAATGTTTACGTTTTTAAATTGGCACAAATCAATAGAAAACAACCACATCTTCATGAATTTATAACTTCTGATTTTTGAAATAAGGAGATGATTTAACTTTTGTATTTACAAGGAATTATCTTGTTCCAAGCCAATTCTTTGGTGTTGCATGACTGCGATACGTCTTTACACTTTTTGTCTACAGATTTTTGAAATAAGGAGGTGTCCTTATTGTAGAGGTCTTACTTTTCGCACACAAATATTGGAAATGGTGTTTGGATGAAAGGTTCCAGGCGGGTTGAACTAAGAATTACACATTGGTAGTACGACCCTGGCTTTACTACCAATGCTCCAAACGTCATCAATGAGATAATTTTCAAAACATGAAGGGTAAGGAAAAAGTTTTTGCTTATGGGATGCTATTGATTTTGGCATTTTTGTTTGCATGTCATTCCGTTAAAGGACAAAAAGTGCAACGTTCCGAGTATTACGCTGTACTTCCATTTTGGGAATCGCCGTATTTGCCCTTCAAGGGCGCATGTCCTATAACCAAAGAGAAAGCCCTAAAGCGAATCCATCTTCAATTGGATTATGATACGGAGAATAGAGTGGTGTTTAGCCATGTAAAGATGGGGGAACATTATAAGGACTTTGAGGGTTTTTTTGGACATCTTTATATAAATGCCCCGCTAACCAAAGTAAGCTATGATGCTAAAAAAGAAGTGCATTCCTTTTTTGACCGATTCGGAAATCAGATCTCTGTCATGGGAAATGTTTATAGGAAGATTTATCAAAAGGATGACTATGGACGCAATACACGTTTGACTTTTGAAGATAAGAACGGAGACCCTGCAGAAGACCTTTTTGGAAATAGGGTTTATGATTGGCAACATGAAAAGGATGGAAGCATCATTGAAACCAGGAAGAACCGGACGGGAGCGCTTACGGCTTTACGGGGAGATTTCCAACTGATGCGAACTCGAATGATGTTTGGGCAAGGTGGCTACTTCTCACTATTACAGAACATTGATGATAATGGTAACATCATACCGACAGAAAGTGGCGCCACTACGCTGAACTATTATTACGATACTTTGGGAAGGTTTTCGCGATGGGAAGTATATGATGCGAGTGGCAAAGCAACTTCCGGACCATCACATACCGCGGGGGAACAAAACACCTTCTACGATTATGATTTGAAGGATATCATATTCTTTGATGATCAGGGCCTTCCGGCAGTGCATTGGTCGGGAGCGGAACGTTGGCACTTTGAAACAGATACTTTTGGTAATAGGACTTCTTTGACCTACCAAAACAATGCCCAAAAGCCTATGCATGCCAACAACGGTTTTGCACAAATACGTTTTCATTGGAGCAAGGACGGCCGTTTTCTGTTAGCACAGGAGTATTATGACGAAGAAGGTAATAAAACAAGGCATAAGGCTTTGGGAATCCATAGTATAGTATACTTCCGAGATGAAAGAGGGTTAATCACCGCGATAAAATATGAGGATGAAAAAGGGAATCCCCAAAGTCGCGCTGACAATGGTGTTTTTTCGGTGGAGTACGAATATGATGTGAAAGGAGCACTTGTCTCAAGAAAGCGTTTTGATAAAAATGGGTCAGTAATAAAAGGATAGCAGCTAAAAGGAAAAATCCCCGTTATAGGTAACGTCCTTTTGCCGTTTTCTTGTTTTCAATACTTCTTTTTGGTAGGCCCTGGGGGTTTTGCCAGTCTCTTTTTTGAAGGCTGTATAAAATGCTGACGGTGTACTGAAGCCAGCATCATACGCCAGTGCTTCTACTTTGAAAAGATTACTGTTTGGGTCGGAAAGCATTTCCTTGATATCTTTTATTCTGAAATGATTGATCAATTCCGGAAAAGGTTTGTTGTATTTTTCGCGTAATGCCAAAGAAACCTTATAAGTAGGTTGGTCCAATAAATTGGCAAACTCATTGACCGTAAGTGCGTTTTTTCGATATAGCTTTTGAACTTCCAGTGCCTCCTCAATTTTATTCAAAAGGTCTCGGTTAACAGAAGAGATCTCTTTTGGAGAAACATGAAGCTTGTTTTTCTTGAGGAGAAAAAAGAAAAGTCCGTACATAATCAGAGATACCATTCCGGACCCCAAAGCATAAACAAAAAGGGTGTCAGCGTACAATTGCGTCCAAAACAAGGCTAAAATGATGGTGATGCTTACAGCCATCATTAGGTGCCAATTTCTGACTAACATAGGTTTTTTTGCCCAATCCTTTACGATATAAAAAAAACCAAATGAGGTGCATACAAAAGACCAAAAGGTTCCGGAGAAATACATTGTTTTCGCAGGTAGAATTCCTTGTGGCCAAATAAAAAAGAAACCGACTATTGCGGGAAGAAAGAATAAGAAATCGACAACTTTAAATTCAACATCATGATTTCTGGAATATTTGATATACAACCAAAAAGAGGCCCCTATACTTGTCAAGCCAAAATAACCAAAGGCGATTCCAAACACTGGGATGCCAAAAAGGTAATAGATGATGGATTTTGCGATCCGGATTGCGATGGATAGTATCAAGCCGACAAACAGCAATCTCAATAATCTGTTGCCTTTTGAAACAAGTAAAATGTACGTAGCGATAAAACCACAAGTTGTAACTGCTATTCCTGAGAAGATGCTTAAAGGCAAAAGATAATCCATTGTAGAGAAAGGCTTTTATGGTTTAGGTCCAATTTTAAATTTACGCATAATATACTTCGAATCCAATGGTTACCGGCCCTAATACCGGTAGATGGACGGAAGGAATTCCAATTACCGGATTTCCCGAATAAGTTTTACTCCATATTCGTTAAATCCATAGTTCCAAACCATAACCGTGCCCTATTTTTCGTACTATATATTTAATAGGTTATGGTTAGAAAATTAATGATCATCCCCTTGGGAGCAGTTTTTGTTTTATCGCATTTTTCCCTTTATGCTCAAAGATCAATGGAAACAGTGTTGGATGAACTCAGTCCGGAAATTTTTCTTCCCGGTAAAGTAAGTACAGGTGACTTTGAATATGGCTCAGCGCTTTCAAAGGATGGTGCAATGTTTGTTTTTATCAAAGGTATTCAGGGTTTTCAGAAGGCTTCATTGGTGGTCATCCGCAAGGAAGCGAACAAGCAATGGGGCGTTCCGTCCTTGTTGCCCTTTTCGAAAGAATGGTACGACACGAATCCGTATTTCTCATATGATTCAAAAAAGCTTTTTTTCGTGAGTGACAGGCCCACTGAAGATACTACATTGAAATATAGAAATATGTGGTACGTAAATGTGGAACCCAATGGTTTTTCGCAGCCAAGACTATTGCAAGGATTCAATGATCAGAATGATGTGATCTATCCTACGGTGGACAAGGAAGGAACAGTACGGTATTGTTCCTTTCGACCCGAGGGAAAGGGAGGGCTGGACCTCTATCGCGTAGGTCTTGAGGACGGAAAGTACGGGGCCCATGATCCGATAACTGAATTGAATACTCCTTTTCATGATGCTGATCCCGAGGTTTCGCCAAATGGGCAGTTAATGGTTTTTACCAGTACCAGGGAAGGAGGGCTCGGCGATTTTGACTTGTACATAACGAAGAAGAACAATGATGGCCATTGGGAACCCCCGGTAAACCTAAAATCACTAAATAGTCCTGCTATGGATTCTGACCCTATCTTTTCCAAGGATGGCAAATACTTGTTCTTTTCAAGTAATCGATACAACCCCGAGAAAGCGGTTATTGAGGACTATCAACAACTAAAAGCAACGTTGAACGGATACAACAATGGCCTTATGAATATTTATTTTACAGACGTTTCAGCTTTGTTGAAACAATTTGATGCTAAGGAGCTGTAGTATTTGGAATGTATAAGGATGGGATACCGCATTGCTGTAACAGCATCATAAAAAAAATTGAACCAATGGAAGAAGAAAGACTACGGAATGACCTTTTACAATGGGACAGAAAGCATACGGAATATCTTAAGCTCGTTTATGCCAGGCACAAGCAGGATAGAGGGTTTATCAATTTAATCATTGGGTTATTCTTGATGGAGAGTGAATTGGAACATGCCACAAGTTGGCTCCTCAAGCATCATATGGACCATGGTCAAACTCTTGAACAAGGGCAAGTTGATAAGGTATTTCAAAAATTTGGGGAACTAGGCTACTGGGAAACCCAACTTCATTTATTACAAATTTTACCCAACGTTTCAGCGAGCTCAAAACAAATGGCAATTCTAGAACCCCATATTCGAAAATTGTTTGGATCTGACAAGAAATTTGTGAAAGCGGCTGCTTACCCGGCTTATTTGGAAATCGTAAAACGCTTTCCCGAGCTAAAAAACGATTTTTTAGATAGCTGCCAGGAAGCCCTAATTAGAGAAAGTGCATCGGTAAGAGTAAAGATCAAGAGGGTAGTAGAAGCCTTAAGAAGACATAGCGATAGTGCGTAGACGCACTTTAGAACAAGTCAAAAACTTAGGATTGATATTTTACGAAAAAGCCGATTGAAAATGGTCTAAGTTATACAATTGAAATCCTGAATGATCCATGACCCGCTGGATCTTGGCATCCGGATGGGATTTCAAAAAAACGCAACGGAATACACTAAATATATATCCATGTTAACAAGTATAAGCCCAATATTGCCCATGCGCAATAAGGACAAAACCAAAGAATACTATCTAAACAACCTTGGCTTTTTGGAATACGGGGATTATGGCAATTACTTAATGATCAAAAAGAATACTGTAGAAATTCATTTTTTTGAGTTTAGAAATCTTCAACCAAAAGAAAACTACAGCCAGGTGTATATTCGGACTATCGATATAGAACGTTTGTACCAATTCTTATTGGAAAAGAGCGTAAGAATTCATCCAAATGGTCATTTGGAATCAAAACCCTGGGGACAAAAAGAGTTTTCCCTTTTGGATCCGGATAACAATCAATTGACTTTTGGGCAAAGTATAGAGGACTAATACTTCTGACAAATAGATCGTTGCGTATATGTTTTGATCCGGAAAGGACGGAACTATCGTTGCTTTCCAAAGGAATAGGGTCTTACTCAAAGAACTATTAGGAACCGATGATAATTTCGAGACAGCGTCCAGTTCATGCGCTCGAAAGGCTTCCTAAAAATGGTTTCAAGAATCGATATCACCTAGGGTGTGTTAACATTAATCCAAGAACTCCCTTTTTTGCTCTTTTTCCGCCTTTTTTAGTAGGTTTTCTTAAACGTAGCCCGGCTATGTTTTACTAAAACCGCCTCAAATGACAAAAAAATGGCCAAAAAATGCATGGTTTCCGTTTAATAGTAACACGCCCTAGGCCTTTAAGCTTGCTATTTCCCGGGTCTGACACAACTGTTTACCAGAGACCTTCCGATAACTCAATGATGGTTTGGAGGTTGATAGTATTCCCGGGTTTTTCAAGGATGTAGTGTGGTTTTAGGAATTATGATCACAATAGTACTTTTCAAAAACTTCGGAGATAAAATGAATAGCCCGCTGGAAGTCCATTTAGTATAAATATCATCCAACGGGCAAAATGTTTCACGACAGGCCTATTTTAAAAGGCTCCGGGGTTTTGGGTAATGTTTGGATTGTTCTGCAATTCATCATCAACAATGGGAAAAATAACCTTGTTGGCACCAGGGGCAGATTCCGGACCTCCATCCGGCCTTAGATTTAAATTATTTCGCAACAAGTCCATTCTTCTATGTCCTTCAAAGCAGAACTCCTTTCTCCTTTCGTTTAAAATGGCATCCAGATCTACTGAGGGAAGATCGGCCAATCCAGCCCTATCGCGCAATAGATTGATATCATTTAAAGGACTGTCCCCTATCGCTGTGCCGTTTCTGAGATTCGCCTCTGCCCGGATCAAATACATTTCTGTGATACGAAGGATCATACCATCGGACGAACCGCTCGCAGGATCAGGGTATTTTGTGGTAAAAATAGCCTCATTGCGTAAAGCATCTGTTGCCTCAAGAGATAATTCTGCAAATCTGCGATCGCCAGATTCCTCATTGAAGGCAGCGATCAAATCATCGCTGAACGGGGCGTCCCCTCGTCCGCCTAAAGATACAGGCGTGTAAAATGTAGCGTATACCTCATCACTGCCTGTTGTAGCTTCCTGTGGAAAGTCGGAAGGCGTATTTATAGCCAGAAAAATGTGTTCTGACGAAGTGGGGTTGTCATCGTAAAAATCATAGTTGGGGGCAAGCGTATAATCCCCCGAATCTATCACCGCATTGGCCAAATTCGCCGCTTCCTCCCATTGTTCCCGGTACAGGTAAAGCCTGGCAAGCAATCCCTGCGCTGCCCCTATGGTAGCCCTTCCATCGCTTCCATCCAATCTGCGCTCAGAAGTTGTGGGCAAGACCTCAATAGCTTCCATGAGATCTTGTTGGATAAAGGCATGGACTTCATTTACTGTGGATCGTTCCAATTGAAAAGGAGCAATGTCCAATTTAAAATCATTGGTCTGAAGAGGAACCCCCAAATTATTGCCGGCATCAAATTGAAAGGGTTGTGCCCAAAGATTCACAAGGGTAAAATAGGTCAATGCCCTTAAAAATTTGGCCTCTGCCATAAACCCGGCCTTCTCTTCATCTGTGATGTCCATGGCTGGCGAACCCGGCACATTGTTGATGATCCCATTGGCTGCATTAATGAGTTGGTAACCATCCTCCCAAATGTTATCAATAGTGGTATTTGTAGCCAGGGTCTCAAACTGTTCTAAATCCTGTAGACTTGTAAAACTTCCCACAAAGTTGACGTTGTCCGCCATAAAGTCCGAGATGAGTTGTGGGTTCCCGTTAAGGTCGCCACTCTGGTTCAAACTATATAAGCCGACTACAGCCCCATTTATGGAATTAAAACTATTGAAAACGGTTTCTGCGGCTAAGCTGTTCTCATCCACGACCTCCAGTCTGTCTTCACAGGAGATGTAGCAGAACATTATTGTAGCGAGTAAAATGTGTTTTAAATAAGATTTCATCTGTTTAAAATTTTGTAATTATCTGAAAATAAAGCTATTCCAAAATTTAGCACCGATGGAATCGCTTCGCTTTCGCATAAACTTGTTTTAATCATGTTCGGTAGGGTATGCTTAAAAAAGTGTATGCTCATTTCATATCAGTTTTTTAAAATGTTAATCTGGCACCGATCAAAAACGACTGGGCCTGGGGAGGCGTGAGAAAGGATTCCCCTTGGAACCTGGGGTCAATATCATCGGTTACCTCGGGGTCTATACCTTGCAGTTCATCATCTTTGATGGTGAACAGGTTGGTGGCCGTGGCATAAAAGCGTAAACCTTGGAACAGGCCCATCCGCTCCAACATCCTGGCAGGAACATTGTAGCCAAGGGTTACGTTCTTTAACCTCAGGTAGGAACCGTCCAATTGCTGTAGGTCCGAACGTTGGTTAAAAGGGTTGAAAGTGATACTGTTGGGACTTGGTAAAAAAGCGTTATCCCCGGGTTGTCTCCAGATGTTCAGATTCTGTCTTCGGATATTGGAAGTACCCCCTATGGCATCATTGCCGTCCAGGAAACGGAGCCCGTCAATTAGGATATCGTTCCCATAGGAATAGTTCGCCAAAACAGACAGATCAAAGTTTTTATATCTAAAGGAAGTGGTGATACCCCCGGAGAAATCAGGCAATGGGCTACCAGTGACCACCCTGTCGGCGCTTCCAGGCCTCGTAGTCGTATTTCCATTGATATCCAACCATTCGGCATCCCCGGTTTCGGAGTTTACCCCTTTATAGCGAATCAGGAAAAAATTGTTCAATGGTTCTCCCTCAATGGCCCTTTGCGCTCCTGAGTCAATGATCCTTCTGCCCTGGGCATCGGTTTCAGCATCGTCGTTTAGTCGAATGATTTCATTATCTATGGTTGTGAGATTAAAACCGAATCGCCATTCAAAATTGTTCGTTTGGATAGGAATGGTGTTCACTTCAAATTCCCAACCGGTGTTTTGAAGTTCCCCGATGTTTCGACTAATATTTACAAAACCGGTCTGGGGCGGAACACGTTGGTTCAATAGGAGATCCGTCGTGTTTCTTCTAAAGTAAGACGCATTAAAATTGATTCGACCTCTTAAAAATGTAGATTTCAAGCCGAGATCCAAGGTTCGGCTTTCTTCCCATTTAATGTCTGGGTTTGCAGCCTGTCCCGGAATGATTCCGGACTCCCCATTGTAGTCCCCTATGGGTCCTGCGTTAAACGTGGCCAGGGAAGGGAAAGTGGCCAAACGATCATTACCCACAGTTCCCAAACTGGCCCTTAATGTGAGAAAGTCTATAAAATCAATGTCCTTAATGAAGGACTCCTCTGAAATGACCCATCCGGCGGCAGTTGACCAGAAATAACCGAAACGGTTGTTGACCCCAAATCGTGAAGAACCATCCCTTCGTACGGAACCTTCAAAAATGTATTTCCCATCATAGTCATAGGATACCCTTGAGAACAATCCAAAAAGTCTATTGGGAAAACGTTCCCCATTATTGACTTGAAGTGTCAAGACCGATCCCAAATTTCGAAGATCATCAGACAAAAAACCGTTCCCGGTTACATTGAGAAAGCTTCTCAAGGTCTCCTCATAGTTAAGACCCAACAATACCGTAAGATTATGTTTCTCTGAAAATGTATCAACGTAAGAGAGGGTCTGGTTGGTCAACCAACGTTCCTGTGCATTGTAAAGCGTTTGGTTTAAACCCCCCGGGGTATTGAACTCAACGGATCGTAAAACTTCCTCCGAGTTCAACTTGTCCACTCCAAATTCGCTTCTCCATTTCAATCTGTTGTCCCACAGGGAAACCTCGGTGAAAGCATTTCCAATGACCCTAAATGTTTTCAGTTCATTAGTGTCCAGGGCCGCAACAGCAAGGATATTGGGAATGAACGATGTGGACCGTACAAAATTTCCTTCATCATCAAAAGCCGGTACTGTGGGGTTTTGGAGAAATGCCGAAGTGAACGGGGCAAATGTACTGTTTTCAATTCCAATCCGGTTCAAACGTTGATTGGTAACCCCAAGATTCATACCCACCCTTAACCATTCGTTGGCATTGGTGTCTATGTTGACCCGTGCGCCAACACGCTGTAGATCATTACCTATGATAAAGCCCTCGGCATCCTGAAAATCCAGACCCACAAAAAAGGCTGTTTTTTCTGTTCCTCCCCTGGCACTAAAATTATAGTTCTGTGAAACACCGGTACGAGACACTTGATCTACATAGTCTTCCCCTCCGGAACCGATAGCTCCCAACCCCAAATCTTCCGGGAGGACGGTAGTACCCTGCTGGATGGAGGCCACTTCGGATTTGAATTGACGAAACTCATCAGCCGTCAACATGTCCGGGGCATCCGTGAGGTTCGTATATTGGGTATTCATGTCCAGGGTCACCGTGGTGCGCTCTCCCCTTCGTCCTTTTTTAGTGGTGATCAGAATGACCCCATTAGCCCCCCTGGCACCATAAATTGAAGTAGCTCCAGCATCCTTTAGCACGGTAAAGGATTCAATGTCGTTGGGGTTGACAAAGGACAGAGGATTGATACCTGTATTACCGCCCCGTTGAAGCGTATTGTCAGAATCATTATCGACATCTGTTATAGGAACGCCATCAATAACAATTAAAGGTTGACTTCCGGCGTTGATGGAACTAACACCACGTACGCGAATTACAGCAGCGGAACCCAATACCCCGGAAGCGTTGACAATTTGTGTACCTGCCGATTGCCCCTGGAGCATTTGATCTGCGGAAACTACCTGGAGGTTCTCAATAGCCTCCTGTTTTACAATACCAACATTTTGGATTATTTTCCGTTCTTCCTGGTTGCCATAACCCACAACAACGACCTCCTGCAGTGCTTCCGCATCTTCTTGCATTTGAACGTTCATTATGTTTTGGTCATCAATGGTCAATTCTACTGTTTGCAAACCGAGGTAGGTAAATACTAATACCTCTCCTTCGGAAGCAGTGATTGAAAAATTGCCGTCAAAATCGGTTTGTGTTCCATTGGTAGTCCCTTGGACTACTATGTTAACCCCTGGCAATGCGATGCCTTCTGAATCTGATACTGTTCCGGTTATGACCTTTTCCTGCCCGTATACAAAAGCTAGAGGGATCAGAAAAAAAGTCAATACTTTCCAAAATAGGTTTTTCATACTTTCTTGTTTGTTAGTAATTAAATGAGTTAGGCAAATGAGAAAGGAGGGTGGGAAAGAAGAAGTGCTAATTCAAAAGATCAAAAAATGAGAACAAAACTAACTTGGATGTCCCTTTTTTGGTAAGATCTCTCACCACCCTACCTTACAATTGCATTGCCAAAGAAAACCAAACAGGGAGCCGAGGGCGTTCAGATGTGTAATTGTTTACCTAATTCAGGTGGAATTGTTTACCTTCCTATTGCTAAGGAGTAAAACAGGTTTTGCGCACGTCTTGTTGAAGATGCTATAGAGGTGGTTTTAGGCCTGATCATCAACATCCTAAATGCCTTATCAGATAAACGGTATGATCATAATTCCGGAAACATTTATATGCTCCGGGATGGATTTTAGAAAGTAGATTTCCTTTTTTTTGCCACTCATTTTTTTGTGTTCAAGAACGCATTTTAGTTGTAAAAAGTAATTGTTGTAAGAAGTTCTTCAATTTCGTGTAATCAATTGTCAGCTTAGACGGTCAATTGCTACTTCTCTTTCCAAACGAAAAGAAAACCCACCAAACAAACATGGTGGGTTTCCAACAACTATCCACGCGCTGGCAAATTAGTTACTATATCCGGGGTTGGGTTCCAAATTGGGGTTGGCATCAAGCTCGCGCTGTGGAATTGGAAAAACTAACAAATCATCATTGTAAGGCCTTCCATCAATGCTTAATTGTAATCGTTTAGCATCGTGTAAGGCATGGCCTTCAAAACCTAATTCCCGTTTACGTTCGTCCAGAATATCTTGAAGAGTAAGTCCTGCTATGGGTACGGCATTAGAACGCACGCGTAAAGTATTAATTTCGTCTTCCGGGCTAAGTCCTACAGCGGTCCCTAACCGGAAATTGCTTTCTGCCCTAATCAAGTGCATTTCAGCAATTCTTAGGTAGGGGACATTTGCGAACTGAGATTGCCATTTACTTGTTACGATAGTTCCGCTACCTTCATAGAAAAATGTTGATCTGTCGTCAGATCCGGTAAACAAATCAAAGTATGGGGCTTCTACGGTAACATCTCCGGTAATTGATCGTCCTCCAAAATCTCTAATTGCCCAAAACGTATTGAAATCATTTTCACCATCCTGAGGAGTTATTTGCCACATAAAAATGTCCTCAATACCGTCAGTCTCGTTATTGAAAGCTTCCGCATAAGTAGTGGCAAGGGCATGTCCGCTATTGTTGAGAACATCATCGGCTGCATCTCGTGCAGCGGCATAGTTACCCTGTTGAAGGTATGCCCTGGCCAATACGGCTTGTGCTGCATAACGGTCTGCAAAGATGTCATTGGAAAGCGGTAACAAATTGTATGCATCATTCAAATCACGTATTATTTGATCGTACACTTCTTCCAAGGTATTTCTGGTAGGGAATGTGATTGCCCCGGCATCTACTACACCTTCTAGCATGATAGGCAAACCTAACTGGGAATTCGTGCTTCCGGCCTCATACGGCAAGGCAAAGAACCTTGCAAGCTCAAAATACAAAGTACCTCTAATGAACTTGGCCTCTCCTTCAATAATATCGCTCTCGTCAGAGACCTGTAGGTTGTCCAAGATTACATTGGTTTGATTGATTCCCTCATAACTAATTTCCCATAATTCCTGTACAAAAAAGTTTGGGGCGGTCATCTGTTTTATGTCGAATTCATCTGGCTCGACAAATGTGCCTCTCCAGGTTAACTCCCCTACATTCGCCAACAATTCAGAAGCAAGTTGTGATTGCCCGGAAAGCACCTCATTCTCTCCTGCAAAATCATAAGCCGCAATAAGCAAGTCCCTCGTATTTTCAGGATTGGCTAAAACCGGTCCGGGAGTTAAGCTTTGCGCTGGTTCTAACTCCAAATTATCATCACACCTAACAAAAAAGAAAGTGGCTAACAATAACAAAATCAAATTCAAATGTTTCATAGTATATTTTTAAAAGTCTAAATTGAATCCAAACGTAAAGGTCTTTGCCGGTGGAGCGGAATAAAATTCGATACCTGCTGATAAGGTATTGCCGGCATTAAAATCTGCCGTGGCCTCGGGATCCCAACTATTGTAATCTGTAAATGTCAACAGATTGATTCCGGTAAAATAAAGCCGCAACCTCTGGATTTTCAGCTTTTCAGTGATACCTGAGGGAAAGGTGTATCCTAAAGTTAGATTTCTTAGGCGGACAAAGTCCGCTTCGTCAAGAAACCTTGTTGATTCTTGGTTTCCGTTACCTCCATCTAACCTTGCCTGTGGCACATCGGTGATATCACCAGGTTGTTGCCATCTTCTTAACTGATCCCTTGATTGATTATCCAAAGAATGTGCATTGGTCGATTGAAACACTCCACCTCTGTTATAAACGCTGGCACCCCATTGCCCTTGTAGCGTAAAAGAAGCATCAAAGCCTCCGAAATTGAGGTTATTGGTCAAACCTGCAATAATTTCTGGGAAAGGATTTCCTGCAACGACCCTTGAAGCTTCGCCAAAATTGTTCGTTTTTTCTCTATCCCTTGTTCCATCGGGCAACAATGTGTTACGGTAAAACTGGGCATCCCCGGTTTCAGAATTAACCCCGGCATATTCAACCAGGAAAAAAGAGGCGATGGGCTCGCCTACCCTGGCAATGTTTTCAACAGCTATAATATCGGCATCATTAGGCAGGGCAGTTACCTCATTCTTGTTTGTCGCTATATTGAAGGAGGTAGACCAATTAAACTTATCCCCGACAAAATTTCTTGTATTCAAAACAAATTCCAAGCCCTTGTTTTCCAGTTCACCGGAGTTTCTTACAACCGTTTGAACCCCGGAGGTAGAGGGTACGGGAACATCTAAAAGTATGCCGTCCGTAATCTTGGTGTAGTAGTCCACACTTGCTGTAATCCTGTTATTGAGAAAACCTAAGTCAATGCCAAAGTTGGTTTGAGTAGTCTCTTCCCAACCAAGTTCGGGATCACCTAATTGAGTGATCGAAAGTCCGGGATTTTGGTTGTAGGTTCTTGCGCCGAGCAATGTCCGACTGTCAAAATTCCCTATCTCTGCATTACCGGTTAATCCCCAGCTGGCCCTAAGTTTCAGATTGGATAGTGCGGTGTTACCTTTTAAAAAGTTTTCTTCAGAGATGATCCAACCTCCGGAAAAAGCCGGGAAGACACCATAGCGTTGCTCTTCGCCAAATCTTGATGAGCCATCTATTCTAAAACTACCTTTTAAAATATACTTTCCAAGAATGGTAGCATTGGCCCTACCAAAATAAGACAGGAAGTTGAAAAAGGTACGACTTGATCCACCAGCCACAATTTCCCCGGCGCTATCAATTGTTTGCAGGTCGTCCGATGGGAAATCTTGCCCTTCAACAGTTTGAAGGGTTCTATTGTCCTGTTCAAAAGACATGCCACCTACCAAATTAAGATCAACAGGTCCAAAAGAATTGTCATAGGTAAAGTAATTATTTAGTACGTATTTTTCGTTCTGTACTGAGTTAATGTCTGCATTTCCATTGGTGGCCGCGAATTCTGTTAAACTACCAAAAAAACGTTCCTCCACTTGATTGTTTAAATCATAACCGAATTCTGTCCTAAACCTCAAATTATCAGTGATTTGATATTCCCCAAACAGGTTTAAAATATTTCTCCAGACATTAACATTGTGGTCCGCATTGAACTCTTGAAACAGGAAATTGTAGTACAATGTTTCATTGTTTGGGGTCACCCCATCATCCGTAAAGGGCCTGCTAAAAGGTATTTGTGCAACTGCCTGCAGAGGTGTTGCAAACGCGTTGTCATCTGACAATCGGGAAATTTGAGTCTTCGATATGGCACTGTTTATCCCAATTTTAAATCGGTCCGAAACGTTATGATCCATATTAGCCCTAAAACTATATCGTTCCACTCTGTTCCCTCGAACTATTCCATTGGTTTTGTTATAACCGGTAGAGATAAAAAAGCGAGTTTTTTCATTACCCCCCGATACGCTTACCCCAATATCCTGTACATCACCTTCTACCAGGGCAAGGTCTTGCCAATCCGTATCCACTAAGCCCTCTCTCCAGTCTTCTTCATTTTCTGAAAAGATGTTAAAAATACCTGCTAGTTCATCTTCCGAAAAACCGCTGTTTAACCCTGCTTCCGTAAAGAGTTCTACATATTCTTCAGTATTTAACCATTCTCTCTTGTTGGTGGCCTGGCTCACTCCAAAAGAGGACCTCAAGGAAACGTTTGTTTTTCCTTGCTTTCCCTTTTTAGTGGTAATTAACACGACACCGTTGGTTCCCCTTGCGCCATATATTGCGGCTGAAGAAGCATCCTTTAAGATTTCTATGGATTCAATATCATCCGGGTTAATACCTATCAGCGGGTTGATGGGTGAGTCGTTTACACTCTCGTTATTGTTGATAATCGGAATACCGTCTACCACATACAGGGGTTCTTGTGAACCGGTTATAGTTGATACCCCTCTTACTCTTACCTGAATTCCGGATTCCGCCTTACCATTCACTTGAGTAATCTGTACGCCCGCAGCTTTACCTACCAGGGTGCTTTGTAAATTTGGTACCGGGACTTCCCTGATTTGTTCTGATGAAATGGAGGCAATATTGTCAGTTAGTCTACGTTTGCTGGTTTGACCGAACCCTACTACTAAAACCTCGTCCAATGCCTGGGCATCCATTTCCATTTGTATGTTGATGACATTGGCATCACCTACAACCCGCGTAGAGGTTTTAAGACCTATATAGGTAAATACTAATACCTCTCCTTCGGAAACGGTGATTGAATAGTTACCATCGAAATCGGTTTGTGTTCCATTGGTAGTTCCTTCCACTACTATGTTAACCCCTGGCAACACAAGGCCATCTGAATCTGAGACTGTCCCGGTTATGACCTTCTCCTGCCCATACGCAAAAGCTAGAGGGATCAGAAAAAAAGTCAATACTTTCCAAAATAGGTTTTTCATGTTTTCTTGTTAGTTAGTAATTAAATGCGTTAGGCAAATGAGAAAGGAGGGCGGGAAAGAAGAAGTGCTAATTCAAAAGATCAAAAAATGAGAACAAAACTAACCTGGATGTCCCTTTTTTGGTAAGATCTCTCACCACCCTACCTTACAATTGCATTGCCAAAGAAAACCAAACAGGGAGCCGAGGGCGTTCACATGTGTAATTGTTTACCTAATTCAGGTGGAATTGTTTACGGACGTACTCCTTGGGGGTGCAGCCAAAGCTTTTTCTGAAAGCTTTGTTGAAGGTGACCTTATTGTTGAAGCCCACCTGATAAATTACTTCGGTTATGGTCTTTTGCGGATGTTGACCAAGCAAAAATGCGGCTTCTTTTATTCTGAACCCGTTAATGAAACTGTTGAAGTCCTTGTCAAAGGACTGATTGATCACTTGCGAGGTCTGATTACTGGACAATCCAATCCTTTTGGCAACATCTAACAGTTTCAGGCTGGGGTTCAGGTAGATTTTTTCATTTTCGAGGATGTCAACCATTTTTTCCCTGAAATCCTCCACCAATTCATTGGAAAGCGAAGAACTGCGATATTTTGCTTCATTCTTTTTTGATGCTATTGCTCCTATCTTCGATTGTATAGGGTAGGTCGCCGTACCTCCATTTTGCAATGTCTCTATCCTTTTGCAGAACAGGCGGTAAAAAACAAAAAAGATCAAAGCCATCTGAACGATAATGACAATTAGAAAAATGGTATCCAAACTTATAGAAGTATCCATATTGGCATGTATTGGTTGTGTCTTAGTAAAAGGGCTAAGAGATCAACTGGATTCCCATTTATAGAAATGGAAAATAAGAGGTTCCTGCTTGAAAAATGGGAACCGTTCGTTATTTAAACTGCTCATTTAACCATCTTTAGGAATACCAATTGATTTGTTAGGTCCTTAAGCTTAAATTCATAATCACCCGGAATTAGGTCAGCTTCCGGGTTGTTTTGATACTTACAAATTAGCTCCGAAGTAGGGTAGTACTATTCTGATTCGGTGAATCCGTACAATACGATAGGAGGTTTTATTATTTTCTTAACAAACTGAATTGGGTTGGATCACCTGGGGCTGCCAAAAGAAGTGTTTTCGGTTGTGATTTCTTTTTTTGTACTCGTAAACCTTACTACTCTTACTATGTTTACTACAGGTACAGCATCCAGGGACTACCCCTTGCGACGATAAACCGATCTCGAAAAAGGAAACCATGTTTTACCGCGGTCATAGGTGCCTTCCACCAGATGTTCAAAGGAATCTTCACCAATGTCCAGATAGGTCAGTTTAAAGGAAAGCTGCTTTCCCTCTCCAAGGGCTATGGGTACATCTGAATTCAGATTGTCAAATACAAGCCTGTCTTCCTGCCATTTTCCGACATAGACATCCATCAGGCCATATTGTTTATCCAATGCACAAAGCTTTAGCTGTTGTCTTCTATAGTCGTAACCGATGATAATCGTCATATTCAATTCTCCCGTACTTACCAGATAGCTTACCTGCTCTACTACGAAGCGCCCTTCATGAACTGTCTCTACTTTAGAACTGGTGTCTCCAAGGGACTTCCATTGGTTTTCCTCAAACTTATAATTAGAAACCGTCCATTCGTCCATTAGAAATTTTACATCTTCTAATTGAGGATGTATTTTTTTTTGCTGGGCAACCGCCAGGAACGAAATGCTCAAGGCCAAATAGAATAGAATGCGATGATATGTTAACGGATTGTACATAAGAAAATTTTTGTTCAATTGGATGGGCAAAAAAATGCGCTATTTTTTAAAATTATGATGATCAAATATGTGAGGTAAGTTAGAAATGAGTGATGCCAAATTCCTTTTGATTCTTAAAATCAATAGATCAAATTGATTCTATTGACTATTTTTCAAGGTTTAGCAAGGCCTGAACAATACATCAAGATCTTAGGTCTGAGAGGTGCATCACAATCTTTCATTTATTCCTGTCATTGTGGTTATCTCAAAAAGATCTGCGCAGGTATCTTCTTCGGATTCATAGATAAAACCGCTAAATTCAACTCTGACCCCATCCTTTCTGAATTCTTTACCAAAATTAGAATTGCACGGATAAAGTAAGCCTGTTGGATTTCCATCCAACCTATCATGTGGGTCGATGACAAATCCACAGGCCCCATCCCTTATGGTGCCGCTAACAAATTCCACTGTGGCAATTATGTCCTCCCCACTTTTTTGAAAGCAATCGAGTATGGGTTCATCATCTGAGCATCCAAAGAACAATACGATTACCAAAACCAACAACAGGGCTTTTTCCATTTTTGAGCAACTCCTTCGGTTCATAGGTATTGATTTAACCAGGGAAAGAAACAAACCTAACAATCCGGGTACGCAAGCTATTTTAAAGGCTTTTTCAATTCGTTAGATAAAAGGCAAATGGTTGAACCATATCTTAAGGGTGATGCATTACGTGATAAAAAATCAGTGTCCGGTCTCCTCTCTTTCCGCACTATTTGTTGAAAGCCCTGAATATAACATCGGCATTCCTTAGAAACCTTCTGATTGCTGGAATCAATAGTTGCAATGGTTGAACTCGTAACGATTTGCGAACTAGATTGCAATCTTGCTATTGAAACCAATGGTGTATCTCGGTATACATAAACAAAAAATTGAAGTCTATCCCAGCGAAAAGAATCTCCCTCTAGCATTAAGTGGCATTGGACATTGGGATTAACAGGTATACCTTGTTTTTTGTAAGGGGTATTATTTTGCAATCTTTATTTTCATTTCTTTAGCACCGATAATTCTACCTCCATTGGATTCTTGACCTGTAAACTAAAGATAAGCTCGGATTCATCCTTCACATGCAACCTTAGATTTCTACTTCCTGCTTGTCTCAAAAGAGCCGTCTTTGCCCCTATTTCCACTAAATCTTTTTTGGGACGGGCTCCATAATCAAATTTCCATCCCAGGGGGGCAATTTTGAACTCATATTTTCCACTTTTCAGTATAATTGTTGACTCATAAATGCCGTCACCTTTATAGGTAAATTGAGGAGTATCTTTTTGATTCTGTCCCCAGTTATTCATACTTCCCATCACATACAATACTTCTCCCTTTAAAGGCGTATTGTTTAGTTTTTCCATTTCTAACTCAATTTTAGCAAGAGCTTCTTCCTTTGGTGTCCCATTGGCCAAAGCGGTAGCTAAATCCAAAGCAAGGGCTTGATTGATCTCCATATCTGGAGTCACACCTTCCCCTTCTATTCTACCACCGTTAAATGAATAGTATTCCGCTATGGGAAGCGCAATCTGATAATTGTAAGGCAAGTCAAACATTTTTTGGGACAGCATTTCACCTGAAGTAGTTTCACCAATGATGGTAACTTTCTCTAGTTGTGCTAGGGCATCGACAGTAAATTCTGCAGCGCTAGCAGTTTTAATACTGGTCAATACAAATACCTTCCCATCAAAGTGGGGTTGGTAGGGGCCAAGTTTTATCCTTGTTAGCGGTTGTTCTTGCACATCCTTCCAAAAAGATCGTATTGACCACCCCAACCATGGGTTTACGACTTCTATGTCCTTGACAATCGGTGCCCTATCATTGTTGTTCCACCATTTTCTGGAAACAAAAACCCCTGCATCAATGGAGTCATTTAACAGATGTCCAATCAAAGGCACACCGGCGAACGTTCCTCCGGTATTATTTCTAAGATCAATAATCAGGGAACTTGCTTGTTGATCCCTAATTCTTTTGTAGGCCTCAAAAATACGATCTTTAGTATCCATCCCTGACATGGTATTGACTGAAAGGATTGCTGTGCTGTCTTCCCAATCAAGGGAAACTGCTTCTTCGCCTGCAATCAAAGAATCAATATAGTTGGCCATTTCTTCTGCTCTTCTTTCTAATTTGCTAAGTCTTACATGAGAGAAAGGCCCATTTAGCCAGAGTGCATTGAATTCTTCAACAAACTCCTCTTTTGATTGCGCATCGTTTGTGAGGGTCATCATTTGTTTTTTCAAATCTAAGTACGCAGTATCTTGAACTTCATCGGGATTGTAATGATAAGTGGTGATTAGTTGTAAGATGCTGTCCGTTACCACAGATAGTTCTTTAGAGAGATCCGGATCTTTTATCGAAGGCGGTTTTGTATTACAACCACATAGTAAAAGGACCATTGTGAGTAAACCTAAATTTTTCATGACTTTTAGTGTTTAGGCTGTAATGTATTTCTCCTAAGCTCAAAAAGGTTCTAAATCATAAATTAGAACTAAAAAAACAGGAAGCTGATAAACTAGGTTATTGCTCCAACTCCCTAAACTGAGAAGGTGTTACCCCGGTTTCGTTTCTAAAAACAGTATTAAAACTTGATTTTGAAACAAAACCGCAATCGTACATTATCTCCGAAATAGATTTCTCGGATTTGGTAAAGCTTTTCAACAGTTCCTTGGCGTGTTCTATCCTAAGTGAATTAATAAAAGATGAAAAATTTAACCCGTAGTGGGTGTTGATAGTGGTTGAAAGCACTTGTGGGGTAGTATTTAATTTTTTGGCGAGTTCTTCCAAAGAAAGATTGGGGAGCAAATACCATTTGTTTTCAAAAAGATGGGTGTAAATAGTATCCTTCAGGGACAAAATATTGGGTACCTCATCTTTCTCATTATTCCGGAGTTCCCAACCAAAGCCCTTTGTCTTCATAAACAAAGCGGGATTTCCTCTAAACAGATGGGGTTGATTAAAAGCTCTGTAAAACATCCAGGAAATTAATAGCATTAGGCCAAAGTGCACTACAGAAAAATCATTAAACGAGTACAGGTAAAAAATGGTCTGATCAACAAGATCAAGAAAGAGGAGTGTTGTGAACAAAATTAGAAAGTAACGAAGCCATTGTAGGGTGACATTGGGCTTTTTCCATCTTCCTGCTTTCAATTTCCTTTTAAACTCCGTTAACAATTTAGAAGAAATGAAAACATAAATAGTGAGTGACATATACATAAGAACCCATAAAAAGTACGAACTATTGGGAACAATTAACAAGCAAAGAAATACTAAAACAGGAGATACGTAATGAGCAAAATCTTTTAATGTAAAGGTGTATTTTGAATCAATTAGCGATATAATATAGTAGTAAACACTTGGACCGTATAAATAACCAAACAGGGTATTGTATTTGATCCATCTTTTAGGAAGGGTTCCAATATTGGTAAGAAGAATGAAAAAGAATTGAAGGGCAATAGCCAGCAGAAAAACAGCTAAGAATTTGTTTGCTGTAAGCCTGCCACGTTTTTGAGAAAGCAAGAGTATAGCAAATAATGTGCTTAAGGTAATGATAATAGTAGGAGCTGTATGGGCCACAATCAAATTTAATCAGTGAAAAGCAATTGCCTGATCTTCAAATATAGGAATCTGTTGGCTGGTCAAATTAGTTGTTCTATTGAGCACGTTGTATTTTCCGTTTGTTTTCGATCCTACTGGCTTTTGTGTATTTACAATTGCTTGAAGCCCAACATTCAAATCATGAGATAACCAAGCTGTGGTGGAAGCGTGGTGATTAAAGCAGGTGAAATGGAGTCTCGCTGTCTAATGATTCTTTCACATCAACGTTCAATAGGCCAAAATCCGTAATTCATATTATCCGTTTCTTTTTAGTAAAGGCAAAGGGTTGACTCTCGTTTTTTTGAATCCCCGGATGTAACGAAATAGGCTTCAGGTTGTCCTTAAGGCAAATCGTCTACCAATGCATATGCGTGTTTTTTCATTCTGTTTTTTACTTTTCTTTTCGTGCAAACAAGAGATTCATGACCCCTATCAATTAGTTATTGCAAATGCTTCTGTGTTTAATTCTAAGACTTTGGAAGTGGAAGAAAACAGAACCGTTTTCATAAACGACGGTCGCATATCAAAAATTTCAGTATCCAAAGCTTCCGACCTCAAAGAAGAAAATGGTATTGATGCCAAAGGGAGACTTCTTACCCCTGCCTTCATCGATGTCCACAATCACTTGAATTTCGTATTTGGCGATACCATAGTAATTACGGATCCTGGGGAGTTTGAAAAAGCACGAAGAAAATTCAGCTCCCAATATTTGCCTTATGGTGTTACCGTAGTACGTTCTGCAGGTAGCAGGGAAGCCCACATCTCCATGGAACAATCTTGGATGGAAAGTCATCCGGATTATGTGGATTACTATCCTACAGGAGGAGCGTTGGTTTCCTTAGATACCAAGTTTTACAATCACACTTTTGTGCCTGACGACAGGTCTGTAGAATCCAAGATTAGGGAATATCATGAACTTGGATTTAAACATGTCAAGGTGTATAGCCTAATGGGGCCCAAACAGGTAAGAAAAGCTGTCAAGATTGCCAACGAATTAGAGATGAACATTTTCGGACATATTGAAAGAGCAATAATATCCATTGGCGAGGCCTCTGATTATGGCCTAAGGAATTTTGAGCATGCGAAGACCCTATTTTTGGACGTAATACGGGAATATGAAGTTGAAGGCAGGAATTTGTCGGCGCTACCTCCGGACGATAATGAAAACTGGCGATTTCGTGAGTACGAAGTTTTTAATTTACTAAACACCAAAGACAGTTCAATGACTAAAATGATAGAACGGTTCAAGGAAAATAAGATGTCGTTAACACCTACCATCCATCTTTATGCCCATCCCATTGGCCTCACAAATGTTGAATTGAAGATTCCTGTTGAACCGGATGAACAAGTTAACTGGACCGCTGAAAAGCTAGGCAGGGCCGAAATGGGCTACAGGGCACTTTCAGAACTGGTCTCTACGCTTCATAAAGAAGGTGTTGTTCTCAACACAGGATCAGATACGTATTATCCAGGGAGGTCCATTCTTTCTGAAATGTTGTTATTCAATGAAGCAGGTATTGCAATGGATGAGGTGCTAAAAATTGCCACACTTAACAGCGCTGCCTCCATTCAAATGGACAACGTTTATGGTTCAATAGAGGTTGGCAAAAAGGCCCATCTGGTATTATTTGAAAAAGATCCTCTGGTTTCTCCTATAAATCTACTTTCTAAAAAAACAGTGATTAAGGACGGTGTGGTTTGGTCAATGAATTAGTAATGGTGATGAGGGCTTCACGGAATGCATTTAAAGCATCATAGGCGTTTGGCATTGTTCCTTTCGGTTGCTTACTTCTTTTCATATGGACCCAAAAGGCAGTGTTCGTAATTTCTTTCTCGTAATTATGGATTGAGATGACTCAATAAACAGGGTAACTTAGTCTTTGAGATCAACCGTTATCCCATAGAAATGCGTTAGATCACAACTTGGGAGTCCTTAAGGACAGGTATCTGCCGAAGCCTTACGATCGTGAAAAAGAACAAATGCCGACTACTTTGAAAGAGGGATCAATATACCAAGCCCCCCAGCTAGGCCCGTCCAACTTGTGGTTACCTTATCCCCGTTTTGATCAGTAAGAAATCCTCCGGAATCATCATCTTCCAAGGTTAATTTACCACCCAGATAGATATTGACATCCAAATGCGCTCTGAGCGTAAAGAAGCCAAGGGAATACTCATAGTTTAGCCCCAGGGCACCACCAAAATCCAGGGAGTTGAATTCCAGGCTTTCGCTTTGCACCTCATTTTGTATGTTACTTTCACTGGTAAGCGTTAGCTTGGAAGGTGTGACCAGCCCCTTAATGCCCAAATTGAGCTTACTTTTATCAAATTCCCGGAACATGATCTCATATTCCAAACCAAAGGTGTACCCACTCAGTTCATTGGTAAGTCGTATAAATCCTGAAAAATCTGCCACAGATGTTTTTGCGCCGGATACCCTGTTGTTAAAGAAAACCGAGGCATTCTGATTAAATCGAAAACCAACAGTAAAGCCATAGTTATACCCAAAATTATCTGTGGTCTCAAAACTTTCGATAGTGATTTGATTTGCCAATTCTTCGTGGAAATCCTTTAGGGAACTTGAAAAAGGGATGCCTCCCTCTAGGTTGGCGAAGACTTCTAATTCCTGGGCTTTAGTACCGGTGACTAGGGTCAGTAAGCATAGCGCCCAATTGACGTTGCGGATAAATTTCATCTAATCTAGGTCTAAGTCTAAGTAAATTCCTTTGCTATGGAACAATCTTCCATTGCGTATTCTCATGAAGTAGTCCCTGTCTTCTGAACTAAAAAGCCCTCTTGCCTGCTTAATGTACTCAGACTCAAAACGAATTATTTCTTGGGAGTTCGTGTTGTAAATGGCGTTTTGTCCGTTTTGGGACACCAAAAGTTTTGCTGAAACAGGATCGTATTGAACGGTCTGTTGCGTAGCACCGAATTGGAAAGAAGTACTTTGATTCGTCACTAAATCGATAATTACAATTTCATTATTTGATCCATAGAACAAAGTGTCTTCAAATATCTCAAAACTCCCGCTGAAACTTGTTTGACTAAAGTCCAAAACCTCAACCAATTGATTGCCATCTATGCGATAAAGGAAATTGCCGGAATCTTCGTAAACGAAAAGATATCGTCCATCCGGAGAAAGGTAACCCAATGACCTTATGTTGGTAAAAGTAGGTGTCAATACCGTATTTGTAGCCACATTAGTAATGGTAAGTTCTCTTGAAGTATAGTCCAGGTTCGCCAGGATATTTCCCCGTAATAGTTTTTCAGAACTGAGGGCAGGAGATGTGAATTCTTCAGTTATCATTAAAGTAGTCGGATTCATACGGAATGCACTCCCTCTGGCGTCAATGATTATACTATTGTCCTGAGGATCAATTGATATTCCTAAATACTCATAACGGACATTGTCATAAGTGATTTGGTCGCTTTTTCGGATAAATTCCATAGCATTGGAGTACTCGTAGATGCTAAACACGTATTCCGAAAATTGGCGATCTTCAATAACCATTATAAAATAACTATTCGTTGCAGGATTGTATACTATTTCCTTGACGAATAAAAATTCCAGATCAAAGACACCCAGGGAATCCGTATTTAGAGGTACATCCCGGTAAGTGTAGTTGGGTAATAAGATATCAGTGCCAGAGGGCCTGCCGTTAAGGTCATACGATTCTCCAAATACATAAGGGGTCTGTACCTGGTATTCTCCACCTTGGCTTGAGCCAGAAAAGGTTTCCCCAAAGAATGAAAACTCAAAAGCTTCAAAATTTGCGTACATTGGATGGGCAGACCACCTAAACGAAATTGTACTAAGGTCATTAAAGATGATCTCAACAGCAACAGAGGACGGGTCGTAGGATAAACTTTGGGAAGCCCCGTAGTTGCTTTCAAATTCACTTTCAAATAGTATGGAATAGGTTACAGAAGCGTATTGATTAAAATCCGGCGTGTTCGAATTACCTTGATACAACACGGTTGATCTATCATGGTAGGCTCCACTTGCCAGTTCTTCATCGGTTAGGGGGATTCGTATTTCCCGTGCCGGGTATTGGAGGCTTAAAAAGGCTCCGGTATAGTCCATGCCATAATCCGTAGACCATGTTAAATAAATCGACCCATCAATAATTTCAGCACTTAGCATTGCCGGGGCAGAGGAAGGTTCGCGGTTCACCACAAATTGGTAGATGGCCCTTTCGGTAATGACTTCAACTCCCGACTGTTCAGCGATACTGCCGGAACCCGAAGAGAAGGTATGCTCAATTGTTATGGTATACGTGCCTTCCTGATAAAATTCTGGCCTAAGGGTAAACGTCCCCGAGGTACCCTCCCAATCAACCCCAATTTCTTGGCCGCTCAGCAGTACTCTTGTACTGATGGTGTTCTGATTGGGTAGACCATTGAAGGTATATCGCAGCGTCCGCTCAACGTTTATGGTATCCATGTTGGTAAAATCGAGTAATTCTATATACTGGGTTTCGGTAAGCGGTGGCTCAAGATCGATGAAGTTGTCTGATGAAAACTCGTAGGAACATCCGACACAAATGGATAGTATCAGAAGGCATAATAGGTAGTTTTTGTTCATTGATCAGTTTGAGGTTGTTCGGGTCGCTTTAATGCTAAAAGCCTCAAAGCAAAAATAGAGTATCACAACACAATTGTTATTGAAAATGCCGGAAAATCCGTTTAATTTACCTGTGTTGGCAGGATAAGGATTGTTAAGGATTCTTTCATCCTTTGTTGCTAAGCAGTAGCGCAATAAAAAAGCTCCCCTTCGCACAAGGCTTCGGGGAGCGTAGGTGGAGCCGAAGCTAGCCAAGCTTTTAAATAGGTCTAGTAGACGTTTCATCCCTTAGACGCTTCAGCTGAACTTGGTATAGGCAGCTTAGGGTAAACTTTGGAAACGGTGGTGTGTTGGCGTTGGAATATCTTTTAGCCAGGAATTAGAATTTTGAACATAAGTACCGTTGCTATCACTTAAAGGAGGAGATTGGTAGGGGCCAAGATATAAGATCCTTCCCTGAAAGTGAGTTGTAATACCCCTATTTGGGGATTCTTAAAACCAAAAATGGTTTTCAAAGAATTTTAACGATTTCAAAATTTAAAAGGAAAATAATGTCTTCCATTGCTTTTATTCCTAATTTGGATGGAAGTAAACCTAAAATGCGTAAGATAAAATAGTTAGCTATAGCAGTGAAGTATTAACAAGAGAGATTAGATGTCTGGCACGGTAAAAATTTTCATAGCCTATTCACGCAAAGATTCCGAATATCTCGATGAAATCCGGACGCATTTTACTCCCTTAGAAAGATCCAAAAGGGTGACCATTTGGTATGACGGTAAAATTGAGCCTGGATCCGTCTGGGAAGTTGAAATAAAGCGTCGTCTTCATAGCGCTAATATTATTCTCTTATTGGTAAGTGCTGATTCAATTGCCTCCGACTATTTTTATGAAAAGGAAATGAAAGACTCGTTGGAGAGACATAAAAAAGGTACAGCTAGGGTTGTTCCGTTTATCTTAAGACCTTGTGCCTGGAACGAAACTCCACTTGGCGATCTACAGGCAATCCCAAAAAACGCGAAAGCAGTTGTCTCTTGGGCCAATAGAGATGAAGCATATTTTGATGCTGTAGATAGATTAAGCTCCATTATTAAAAGAATTGAGTCAAGTCTCAAAGAAAATTTAGAAACTGACGGGCAAGAGCAAGAGGTATCAATTAGTAACGAGGAAGGGGTGTCTGAAGTGAACGTACAGAATAAGCGTGATAAAACCACTAATGGGAATTACAACGAAGATTTGATTGATGAAGAAATCGATAAGATGACATCACCCAATGGCGAAATAGTAAAAGAAAAAGAGAATCTTACGAAAGCTCCCGGAAACCATAAAAATGATCAACGCGAATATGCGAATCACCAACTGAAGACAGGTAGTAAACGTAAATGGTGGGTGGGTCTTCTTATTCATATTCTTTTATTGGGTACAGGACTTTTCTATATCAATCCAAAATCTAAAAGAAAGATATTATATCCTATTTTAGTAATATTGGCTTATTCAATTTTCATAAGTTGTAATTTTACTGATTCTTTTCTACGCGAATTTTGTGAAACTAGATTTGCCGTAGTTGTTTTTATCGGTGCTATGATTTGCGGATATTTTGTCGGTTCAATTGACGTTGTTGATCAAGCTTTTCGAATTGAAGCTGCGACAAAAAAGACGCTAGAGGAATAAGCATCTAAAACATAAATTTTTCCAAAAACAAACGAATATGGGAGAAAGATTTAATAAAAAACAATAGGATATTAGTGTTCTTATTTTTAAAGCTCTTTTGCTATTGGGGAGTATTTGTTATTCTAGAGTCTGGGATACATAATTCTTTTCACTGTCCATATTATCTCAACCTCACCGGGATTATTACAATATTAAGGGGTATAGAGACAAGCATTCGTGATTGGCTAACGCCCTTCCTCTAAATCAATCTTTTATTCCGAAAAGCAATTCCAGAACCAGATTTAAGATACCGTTCAAAATCATTAGCTTTTTTTTTGTTATTGAAATAAGACAAGTGTACTACTTTGACAGGAAGTTTATCTTTTGTAAAGTGTACCTCGCCGGTACTACGTGCTTTTAGTCTTTTGGCAATATTGGTAGTAAAACCGGTAAAGTGTTGGCCGTTGGCACATTGGAGGATATATACGGCGTAGGGAAGCATGGTTTACGTTTTGAGGGCTAAAATAGTGTTTGTCAGGTCCTCCTTCGCTGTCCTGTTGCTCGAGCTTTGGAGGACTTGGGGATCGGCATCCACCGAAGCCTGACCTTACTGATTGATATAGCTAACTAAAAATATTAAAAAGGCCCTCCTTCGCTTTTCACTATACTCAAAGCTTCGGAGGGCGTAGGTGGAGCCGGAGGGATTCGAACCCTCGTCCAAACAAGCAATTGCCATGCTTTCTACATGCTTAGTTTTAGTTCCGTTTTCGACGCACGACCGACCTAAAACCGCCTATCGTACGCTTAGCTTCTTTAATTTGAGATCGTTAGCGAAGCTCTAACAATCCGGTGTTGACTTTTATGGTGCCCCAAAATGGGTCGCCGTCAACAAGGGCTACCCTGGGACATTCAGCTTTCCCGCCTCGCGGGACTAGGCTTGGACTTACTATAATTCAGTCAATTAAGCAGCTAAAGCGTAGTTAGACTCGCCATTTAAAAGGTTGAGACATTGTATTTACGAGCATCATTCCCATAGCTCGGCATGCTTACATCGCCATTGGTCTTGCAGTCAAAACCAGTCGGCCCCGTAATGAGACAGCAAATCTATGATTTGCGTAGTCGAATTACATCCCGAATTTATTTCGGGACCTCATCAACATTTAGTAATAGCAAATCTATGATTTGCGCAGTCGAACCCGCCCGGAAGGCAGGTTGCGTCCTGAACTTGTTTCAGGACCTCATCCTTTTATCTTTTTCAAAGAACAACTTCTCTTTTCTTTTGAGGAAGAAGGGCGGCAAAGTTAATCATTTATCCATCAATCTTGGTTGTACCAACCTTTAACGGAAAAGTTTGCGTACCCTTGCAGTTCCGCGTATTTTAGTCCAAGAAGTATACCAAACCCAACACATGCAATTCGGAATCATCCAGGAGCGCAAAACCCCACCAGATCATAGGGTGGCCCTTTCTCCAACACGCTGCCAATCTGTCTTACAGCATTTCCCTGAAGCCAAAATAATCGTAGAACCTTCCCCCATCCGGGTGTTTAAGGATTCGGAATATCAGGAACTGGGTATCGAAGTGGCATCCAAGATGGAAACCTGTGATGTGCTGCTCGGTGTAAAAGAAGTGCCGATATCTGCTTTACTTCCCAATAAAAAATACTTTTTCTTTTCCCATACCATTAAAAAACAGCCCTACAACAGGGATTTGTTGCGGGCTATCCTGGAAAAGAATATCGAATTATACGATCATGAGGTGATCACCGATCAAAAAGGGCAACGACTGGTGGCTTTTGGGCGGTATGCTGGGATTGTTGGAGCGTATAACGGCATTCGCGCCTATGGACTAAAATTCGAACAATTTGAGCTACCGAAAGCCGAAAACCTAAAAGATCAGGCCGCATTGATCGAACAGTTACGGAAAGTACAACTTCCGAACATCAAAATTGTATTGACGGGAAGGGGCAGGGTAGGTAATGGGGCCCGGGAAATGCTGGACGCTATGGGCCTCAAAAAAGTAGGTGTGGGCGACTACCTGCACCACAGTTTTGAAGAACCGGTGTATTGCCAGATTGATGCTTCAGAATACAATAAACGCAAAGACGGGGTTCGGGGAAATAAGGCTGATTTTTTTGCCCATCCCGAGGCCTATCGCTCCGATTTTTTTCGCTTTGCCAAGGTAACCGACCTCTATATCGCCGGACATTTCTATGGAGATGGGGCGCCCTATTTGTACACCCGGGAGGATGCAAAACATCCCGATTTCAAGATTAAAGTAGTAGCCGATATCAGTTGTGATATTGACGGCCCGGTAGCAACCACCATTCGCCCTTCTACGATTGCAGCCCCACTCTATGGCTATCATCCGGAAACTGAAAAAGAGGTGGATTTTCTTCATCCCGAGGCGGTAGCCGTCATGGCAGTGGATAATTTACCTGCAGAATTACCCCGGGATGCCAGCGATGGTTTTGGAGAGGCGTTTGCCAAATCAGTAATCCCAGCCTTTTTCAATGGGGATAAGGATGGTATCCTGGAACGGGCAAGAATGACGAAAAACGGAAAATTGACCCCCGGATTTTCATATTTGCAGGATTATGTCGACTGAAAATTATGTTCAACAAAATTCTATGACTTACCTTCTAAATTAGTTCAACTTTTTTGTATATTGAAAAGCTTTCAATCGCGAGAACGTTGAATTTTAACTGGATAATAACCGACCAGGTTGACCAAAACCTTAAGAAGCGTTGTATTGAACTGGAATACGCGCTTCGTCCAAAACTCACTCGATTTTTATTGGATCGTTTTGAAACCGATTGTTGTGGGGACTTTAGTTGCTTTCATTTTGACGTTGAGGTGGCTACAGGTAACGTTAGCATTTCCCGAAAAACCCCTTGGGAATTCCGCCGTAGTGCTATGAGGGATTTTGACCTCTTGATCAACAACTCCAATCCAACCCGGGTAGCTTCCTAACGCACCGGATACAAATTTGATCTGCTATCCGTGTAGACGGCTAAAATCGCTTCGACTTGGCGCATTTAGGCGTTTTCCTTTATCCATTTCAGCAGCGAAAACAGCAACCAGATGAATAGTCCAAAAGCAACGGATATCCACCAGACTTTTGGATTCCCTAAACTTTGGAGGGCAGATACAAACACCGCTTTTGGTTTGAAGAGTACATCCCAGGAATTGAATCGTTGAAACCTTCCCAGATAGATACCGTATCCGGTTAACAAACACAACACCAATACCAATTTGCCTGTCCTTTGGGTGTTCCAATTAGTATTTAGAAATTGGTAGATGTCCAGGAGCGAAAGGCTACCAAAGAGCACTCCAATATTCGCAAAAACAAAGACGAGGAATAGGTCCGGCCATTTCCAATCGGAAGCAGCATTATGAAGGTGGATCAAATCCGTAATCAGGTAGGGAGCATTAGGTAATAACAATAGCCACAACACCATAAGTGCTATTTTTAGCACTGGTGGAATGCGGTGGTATCCATAAAAATAAATGAACTGGGTAAGGGCGTAGGGGAGTAGCGCCAAAAACAAATTCCACAATAAAAAAGTGTAAAAAAACGAGGTAGTATAGAGGATTCTTGAAACCACCAGTCCAACGGCAAAAACCAGTAGTAACAAATGATTTTTGTAGTAGGAGCAGATAAATAGCAGTATTGTCTTCATCGATGTACTTAAAATGTAATGGCCTGACCGAAAATCCGGTCAGGCCGTAATTCTTAGGCAATAGATTGGGTTTGTTCCCCGGACCAGTCAATCTTTTTTGAAGTGAACATGATAATGGCAAGAATGATAAACAAACCGATGCTGCCTACAAGCAAGGCGTAATTCTCCAGTTGAATGATCACAAAGATGAAACCGTAGAGGGCAATCATAGCGCCACCTATGAACAGGGGAAACTTTTTAACATTCAGGATAGTTCTGGAATAAACGGTTATTAAGGTTACCACGGCAGCGCCGGATACCAAATAGGCAAACAAATAATTTTGATGTTCCGAGATGGATAGCAAAAGGGTATAAAACATCACTAAGGCTAAGCCAATCATTAGATATTGAAAAGGATGAATATCAATTTTGCTAATAATTTGAATCATCAGGAATACAAAAAGGGTTAACCCTATGATCATTAAACCGTACTTACTGGTCCGTTCGGTTTTTTGATAATCGTCAACGGGTATGATGAGGTTAGTCCCAAAGGCGTAATCCGAAAGATCGGGAAGCTGGTCAAAAAACTCCTGACCAAATTGCCTGTTGATTTCCAAAATCTTCCAGTTGGCACTGAAACCCGCATTACTGATTTCCTTTGTTTTATCATCCGGGAGGTAGTTGCCACTGAAGCTCGGAGAATGCCAATCCGAAGTCATATGGATATTGGTTTCTTTACCAATTGGAATAAACCGGAGACTCTCGCTACCGTTTACGGCAACTTCAATAGTAAAGGAAATGGGAGCCGTTTTTATATCGGACAGGTTTTTGATGTAGCCACTGTTCAGTTGGCTTAAGTACTGATTGTCAAATTTTGGTTTTAACAACAGGTTTTCTTCTCCGAGGGTGATAGCTATGGTGTTACGTATTCCCTTTAGATTGGAGGTTTTGAAGATAACCGTGGCCTTATCCCACAGGATATGCTCCTCAGGGATCTCTTCTTGTGAGAAATCAAATCCGGAAAAGGAGCCCGAGATATTGACTGCAGAAGAAAACACTACGGATTCGTAGATGCCTCTTTCCAAAGGCTTGGTGGCTATTTTGGCGGTTCCGTTCAAGGTCTCAGGGAAAAAGAAAGCCTGATGATGGACATCTTCGTAGGTTTTGATGTAGGTTTTTGTTTTTTCGTCATAGCTACGACTTTCAGTGACCGTCTTGTAGGGGATTTTGATAATTGGCCCATAAAGCACTACCTCGTTGCCCCATTTTTGATTAATCTCTTGAATTACCTCAGATTGCCGGTAGCCACGTTCTCGGATTAAACCTTTCACAAAATTTAAAGGGATCAACAAAATGATAAGAATAAACCCGACAACTAACATTCTAGCTGAGATCGAGGTCCTAAACCAGTTTCCGAATTTTTGCTTTTTGATTACTTCCATTATTTAGATTTTAAAAGTACTTTGAATTACAAAGTGAATTAATAAAAAAAACTATTTTTTGCTTATCAGATTTTCCAATGCTTCAATATGCTTTTTAAAGGCAATCCGGCCTGATTTGGTAGCGCTGTATTTTGTGTTGGGTTTTCGTCCGATGAAGGACTTTTCAATTTTAATGTACTCAGCATTTTCCAGGGTCTTGGTATGACTGGCCAAATTACCATCGGTTACTTCCAGCAATTCTTTCAACCGATTAAAATCTACAAACTCATTCACCATCAATATCGACATTATTCCCAAGCGAATCCGATGGTCAAAGATTTTATTGATGTTGTCGATCAACCCCATGTTACGGTCTTTCCTCTTTAAAATAAATCAAGCTGCCATAAACAATATGAAGCCCTCCAAACCCAACTACCCAAAACCAAAAACCATAACCCGGCAAAGCTGCACAAAGCAAACCTAGTAGTATTTCTGCCAAGCCCAGGTATTTTACATTTCCAATAGTGTATTTTGAAGCGTTTAACAAGGCCATTCCATAGAAAATGAGCATTAATGAAGCAGTTAAGCCGTAATGTTGACTGTTTAATTTTATTAGAATATAAATACCCCCGGTTACCAATGGGACCAAAAAATTAAAGAGCAACTGTCTTGTAGTTGCATCCCAGATCTTTTCGTTGTTCTTTTTAGCCTTTTTAACGGTAAGCAAATAACCGGTTACGATGCTCAATGCCGCTATGCCCAAAAGTAAAACAATAGTTAGTCTAAAATTCCAGCTGTGTACGGTAAGATATTCACCTTTTTGGGGAAACAAAAAGAAATAAGCAACTACAGCACCGGTGATGGCATAGATCCCAGCCATAATTCCCGATAACCCACTTAGCGATAAAAAACGCGAAGAACGCCGCATAAGATCTTTTATCTCTGAAATATCTTCTATGTATTTTTTTGAATCCATTTTGAAAGTACTTTGAAATACAAAGCTAATCAAAAATCCCGCTTTTCAGTGATAATTCGATGAAATGCGAGTAAATTTATGGTATGAACCCTGCGGAAACTTACATCCTTGAACAGGAAGAACCGTTTCGAAGTATACTACTTCATATCAAATCCCTTATAGAAATAGTCATACCGGAGGTAGATATGAAATACAAATGGCGCATTCCATGCTTTTTTGCCGGTAAACATCCCATATGCTATATGAAAGCAACACCCAAGAAAGGATTTGTAGACGTGGCGTTTTGGAATTCAGCACATTTGACAAAACACATCGAGCTAATGACCACCGAAAACCGCAAGGTGGTCAAGTCCTTACGGTATACTTCCCTGGAAGAAATTGATGATACCGTTTTAACAGAAGTCGTAGCGGAGTCCTATGCTCTTCGTGCCAGAGGGTTTTATTAAGGGAACTCAGATGCGGTGTACTACCTGGCGAAGGGCAACCAAATCCATCAATAACTTCTCCAATAAGCTTAAATCAAGCATATTGGCCCCATCGCTTTTGGCATTGGCAGGATCAAAGTGGGTTTCCAAAAAAACACCGTCTACTCCGGCAGCTATTCCTGCCCGGGCCATAGTCCCTATAAGCGCTGGGCGCCCCCCCGTTACCCCTGAAGCCTGGTTGGGCTGTTGTAAGGAATGGGTCACATCCAGCACTACAGGAGCGTACTGTCGCATGGTAGGGATCCCCCTGAAATCCACTATCATATCCTGATAGCCAAACATGGTACCGCGTTCTGTGAGCATCACCTGTTCGTTTTGGGAATCCGTTACTTTTTTAACCGCATGGCGCATACTTTCCGGGCTCATGAACTGCCCTTTTTTAAGGTTGACCACTTTACCTGTCTCGGCAGCCGCTACAACCAGATCGGTTTGACGGACCAGGAAGGCAGGAATTTGAAGAATATCCACATATTCGGCCGCCATAGCAGCATCCTCAGGAACATGAATGTCCGTAACGGTGGGTACGGCAAAGGTTTCCGACACTTTTTTGAGGATGTTAAGGGCTTTTTCATCGCCGATGCCGGTAAAGGAATCAATACGACTGCGATTCGCCTTTTTAAAACTACCCTTAAAAACATAGGGGATTTTTAATTGCTCGGTAATGCGGACCACTTTCTCGGCGATTCTCAGGGCCATATCCTCGCCTTCAATGGCACAGGGCCCGGCAAGCAAGAAAAAATTGCCGCTTGTTGTATGTTTTAGTTGGGGAATACGACCTAACTCCATAGAATTCCATTTTAGGCAAAAATACTATTTTGGATTTCGAAGAGTTATACTTTATCCCAAATCCACCTACTATGCGCAGCTTCTTACTGCTTATGCTGTTGAGTATGCTATGTTTTACCCATGCCCAATTCGGTAAAAATTGCGAGCTCCGGCAACTGAAGATCAATGCTTTCAGTCCGGGAATTGAATATGAAATGGGTCTGGGTGTTAACTCAACCCTGGATATTCGGATTGCCTTACAACCTTCTCTGGATCCGTTTACGGCTGCTCCTATTGAAAACTATGAGCTATTTCCTGCTATTACTGTACAAAACCGCTATTACTACAATTTTGGGAGCCGTGCACGTACCCGGCGTTCCATTTACGGCAATTCGGCAAATTATGTGGCACCATCAGTGTCCATGGTGGAGCCGGGAAGTCGTATTGTTGACGGACGGATAGCTGAGGGAGTGTTTGCTACTGCCGGACTGGTTACCGGGTTACAACGGAGCTATGATTCTGGGTTGAGTTTTTCCATTGATGTTGGCGGAGCATATTATTTAGGGCCATTTGAAGGGGGCATTTATCCTGTTTTTAATATCAGTTTGGGATGGATCATCAGTGAAAAACGATGGTGTGTCGGCCGGTAGGCCCCAGATGCTAAACTTATCTAAAAATTCCAAGAAACCAGGGTAAAGGCCATAGATTTAAAGGATATAAATAACCGTACCATGGCACGATGCTTTCCCTTGTTCTGTTGTTTTCTACTCGTACTATCACATCAACTTAATGGCCAGCGGTTAGAGGAACGAAAACTGGGGATCATCAATTTGGAACGCCACCAATTCACGTTAAACCTGCTAGGGCCGGGATTTCGTTATGAGTATGGACTTTTACGGAATGTGAGCGTATCCACAAGTTTTAGTCCTGGCATAGCTGCCTATCAGGAAGGGTACACCTTTGGTTTTGCCTGGCATACGCGTATCCGGTACTATCATAACTTTGAGAATCGCCTGGATATTAATAAGAATATCGTGGGGAATTCTGCGGATTACCTGGCACCGGCAATGAGTATTTTTTGGGGGCCGCTTCAAATAGCCCAGAACCTTCGAGATGATAAAGATTTTGCTATTGCTTTTTATGGTGGGGTATACGGTATTCAAAGAACCTATAGAAGCGGATTCAATTTTAATGCGGAATTTGGATTTGGATATTATCGCGGGGATGGGGTTCCCAATGGCTATGGTCCTTTGGTCAACTTTACCTTTGGATGGGTAGTTACCCGCCGGAAATCCCGGGCTACGGATTACCGGATCGATTGATTTTGGCGTAGTATTTGTGTTCTACCACCCTACTAAACCAAAATGAGCAATCATGAAACACTTTCCATTATATTTGGCCCTACTTTTTCTTGCGTTTAACACCAAGGGGCAATCGAACGATCCTCATGTAGAAAATCAATTTTTGATCAATGTGCTTTGGCCGGGAGTTGCCTACGAATTTGGGGTTTCGAAAACCATATCTATTCGTCTTGATGCTGCCACCTCCTTGGGGATCATCGCTTTTGACGATAGCAGTTTTGATCTATATCCCCGATTTGATGCCCAGTTGCGGAACTATTACAACTTTGAAAGAAGAATAACAAAGGGAAAATCCGTTTCAGGAAATTCCGGAAACTTCTATGGTATTAATGCCTACTATACCTCCGATGTGGCCCTGTTGGGAAACGATTTTGAACCGGATATCGGGAACATCATAGCCTTTGGACCAGCAGATTTTGAAACGTTTTATATAGGCGCTACCTACGGGTTACAGCGTACCTATACTTCCGGGTTTAACTGGGGGCTACAATTTGGTATTGGGGTGATTTCTGTGGATTTGGATCGCTCGGACTCAGGTGGCGGGGTAACGGCTACCGATGACTTTTCGGTGTATCCTAATTTTAGGGTAACCATAGGCTGGGTTGTGGGAAGAAAACGGTGAGCAAGGGTTACAACATAATTTTCTTAAGAGCATCCATATAGCCGCGGCTTACACGAACCACCTCTCCGTTAAGTAGGGTTACGTCATAACTCTTCCCATATTTGTTAAGTTCTTTGACCTTATCCAAATTAATAATAGAAGACCGGTGTACCCTAAGGAACTTTTTAGGATCCAATCTGTCTTCTAGTTCCGAGATCCCGAAATTACTCAGGAACACCTGATTCTCGATATGCAGTTTGGAATAATCCCCAAAGGCTTCCACCCATTGAATATCGTCTACAGAGACGGTGATCAACTTTCGGTTATGCTGCACCAATACCCTGGTAGGATACGCTGTTTTTTCCAGTAACAGGCTCTCTGTAAGGTTTCTCAGTTTTTGATTGTCCCCGTTGAGTCGGTCCACAGCCAATTTAAAGCGTTCTTTGGTGTAGGGTTTAAGCAGATAATCCACGGCGTGCACCTCAAATGCTTTTAGGGCATATTCATCATAAGCGGTGGAAAAAATGATATTCGGTAATTCTTCCAGGTAGGTAAGCACTTCAAAACCTGTTTTTCCCGGCATCTGAATATCCAAAAAGGCCAGATCAGGCTTAAAACGGTTGATTTCGGTAATAGCGTCTACGCCATTATTGACTTCGGCCACTAAGACCAGTTCCGGGTAGTCTTCTAAAAACTCCTTGATCAAGGTCCTTCCCGCCTTTTCATCATCCGCTATGATTACCTTTTTCATAGGGCAAAACGTATTTTAAGACCTTGAGGGTCATTATCGAGTATTTCCAACTGACTTTGATACATTTTTTGAAGCCGTAGTTGTGTATTACTTAACCCAATTCCTTTTCCGAACAAATTGGTTTTATCTTTTACTCCGGTTCCTGTATCGGCGATTTCAAATTTTAGCGTATTGTCCTGTTTAAATACCGTTAACGTGATTTTACCGCCTTCCAGGGAATTAGATATCCCGTGTTTTACCGAATTCTCTACCAAAGGTTGTAGTAGCATAGGGGGTATCTTCTCGTTCCAAAGCTCCTCAGGAACATTGATCTCAATATCCAGTCGTTCCTCAAATCGCGCCTTTTCCAGCTCAAGGTATTTGTTGATAAAATCCAGTTCGTCAGATAAAAGAACAAATTCCGTTTTGGAAGCCCTTAATTGATATCGGAATAGATCGGCAAGGGTGGCAATCATTTGCCGGGTCTTTTCCTGTTTCGGTGGAACAGAAGCATTGATGGTATTAAATACGTTATACAAAAAATGCGGATTCAACTGTGCTTTTATTGCGGCTAGTTCGCTTTTTAAGGCAGCTTGTCGTAGCTCACCTTCCATTTTTAGCTTTCGCTGATTTTCCTTGTAATGCTCATAGCTATGAAAAATACCAAACTGTATTAAATAGAACATCGCAGGAATGTAAATGTCCCATATTTCACCTGACCCTTCTAGATGCCCCCAACCAATCAGTTCAACAATAGTGTAATACGTATACTTTGAAGCAAAAACAAAACAAGGTAAGAGTACCAAATGCAACGAGATACGAAACCAAAACGCTTTTCTTTGAAGTCCTTGAAAAATAAGCCACCAAATAGGTATTGTGAACAGAAAAAAGATAGCGTATTGAACACCGCCACCGTCTAAATATGAAATAGGGTCAAAGAATTCTATTCGTGAACGTGTATCTAAAGGATAATTCAACCATACTGCCAAATGATATGCCCAAGACAAAAATTGGTAAAGTCCTAAAAGAGCGAGAAGTTCCTTTACCGAAACTCCCCAGATCACTTTTTTCTTTAGAAATGCTTGCATGGTTTTAAAATTAGGTAATACAGGCGGTATCTCTTCAAAAATAACAGATGAGTTGAACCATAGCCCGATGGGTGGTCCTTGGAAGTCCGTAATACCTTCTTTCAAGTAACCACCTTTCCCGTATAGCTGTAACCATTTGCTAAAACTGAAGTATACCATGAAGACGAATGGTCCTATAGCCAGCTGAATTGCCCTTCCCATTTATCCGTAAATGGGTCAACTGGTCGAAACCCACTTGGGCTGGCCCACCCAAAAGCAGAGTTTTGGGATATCAAAAAACGAACTTTCATGAAAACTGTTATTTTACTTTTCACTTTGCTTTTGGGGATAGGCCTTTCTGCCCAAACCATAAAAGGAAGGGTTTTGGATTCCAATGATGAACCTGTTGTATTTGCAGCTATTACATTAAGCAGGGCAAAAGATTCAAGTTTGGTCAAGGCTACAATTACCGAAGATCTCGGCATTTTCGAACTCCAAAGCATACTACCCGGTAAATACCTTCTAAAAATCACCAATCTGGGGTATTCCGATTTTACCAAAAGAATCAATTTTAATGGCGAGGATCTGGACTTAGGCGTCTTTGTCCTAAATCTTGAGACCGAGAATTTAGAAGAAGTGGTGGTCACTTCAGAAAAACCCATGGTGCAGGTTTTGGCGGATAAGACGGTTTTTAATGTAGAGAATACCATTAATGCAACGGGCACCAGTGCTTTTGAACTATTGCGAAAGGCACCGGGAGTTATCGTAGACAATAACGGTGGGATCATAGTGGAGGGTAAAACCGGGGTACAGATCTTTATTGACGGTAAACTTTCCGTGTTACAGGGAGAGGATCTGATCAACTACCTGGAAAGTTTACAAGCTACGGATGTGGAAGCGGTAGAAATCATAACCCAACCCTCTTCAAAGTATGACGCCGCCGGTAATGCAGGGATCATTAATATAAAGCTTAAAAAGGACAAAAGTCTTGGCACCAACGGGACGTTTACCTCAGGGTTAACCGTTGGGGATTTCGGCAGAAACAATGCCAGCTTAAATTTTAACAATAGGGGGAAGAAAGGCAATTTTTATGGTACCTATAGCAATCGCTTTGGTAAGAGCACAGGCTTTATCAATTTACTGCGAACTCAAGAGGGAACACAATTCGATGCCCGAACCACTAGTGTGTATGATAGGAATACCAATAACATAAAACTGGGGTATGATTACTATGTGAATTCAAAACATACTATTGGCGCCATATTTAATGGTAACTTCAATAATAGCTTTAACACCAACAATACCCGTACACCCATTCGTGAAGGAAATGCTATCGAAAATGACAGTGTTCTGGTGGCCTTGAATCAGACCCAGAATACTTCGTACAATATTAACGGTAATCTCAACTACCGTTACGCAGATACCTTAGGATATAGCATTAACGTAGATTTGGACCTGGGACGCTACAACAGTGAACGGGATGCTTTTCAACCGAACACCTATTTTAATGGGGATGAAACCTTGGTATTCAGCGAACGGATCACCTTTCAAGATACGCCTATTGACATCGATATTGCTACTATCAAAGCAGACTACGAGCAACCCTTTTTAAAAGGATCTCTGGGGTTGGGGGTTAAGCTGTCTTATATTACAACAAATAACGCCTTTGAATTTTTTAATGAGATCAACGGACAAAACATTCTGGATCCCACGCAGAGTAATGAATTTGAATACCTGGAAAACATTAACGCGGCATATGTGAATTACAACCGAAAATGGGGCAAATGGAACATACAACTGGGGTTGCGCGTGGAGAATACCGATTCAGATGGGAATTTGACCAGCCTTCAGCAAAGCGAAAATGAACGCGTACAACGCAATTACACTGATTTTTTTCCTTCCGGAGGGCTTACGTATCAAATGAACCGTAAGAACCAATTTGCGCTAACGTACAGCCGTAGGATACAACGGCCTAACTACCAATCCCTAAACCCTTTTCAATACAAGTTGGATGAACTTTCGTTTAGTCAGGGGAATCCTTTTTTGCAGCCCCAATATACCAATAACGTGAAGCTTTCTCATACCTACAACTACCGATTGACCACCTCAATTAGTTACAGTTATGTTTCTGACTTTTTCGCGAGGGTCACGGTTGCGGAAGGGGAGAGCACCAACTTTTTAACTACGCTCAATGTTGCCGATCAGGAAGTATTCAATCTGGGGATTTCCTATCCTAAAAAGATCTATGAGTGGTGGAATATCTACTTCAGTTTAAATGCATACCTCAGTGATTTTAAAGCGACCAGTCCTGAGTTTTTACCCATTCAACAGGAAACCGTAAGCTTCTATGCCCAGAATACGTTTACGCTTTCTAAAAAGCTTAAAATGGAGGTGTCCGGATGGTACAGTTCACCTTCCATTTGGGGTGGGACGTATCAAACGCAGTCTTTGGGGTCCTTAAATGTGGCGTTCCAACAGAAATTTTTTAACGATAGATTCACCGGTAGGCTCTCCTTCAACGATATTTTGTATACCGTTCCCTGGCGAGGTATCACACAATTTGGAGCATTGTTTATTGATGGCAGCGGGGGAAATGATAGCAGACAGGTTGCTTTTAGCTTAACCTATGATTTTGGGAGAAATGAGATCAAGAAGGCCAGGAAACGAAAAACCGGCCTTACCGACGAGAATGATAGGATTGGCAGCTGACAAAACAGGGCAAAATCAGCGTGCTAAATTTTGTTTCCGTTGGTTTTTATTGCCCGATAAATGGGAGTACCTTTGCGGCCTGAAAACAAGGCCATGCAGCAAATCAAAAACATCGCCATCATTGCCCACGTAGATCACGGGAAAACTACTTTGGTAGATAAGATCATGTACCATTGCCGATTGTTCCGGGAAAACGAGAACAAGGGTGAATTGATCCTGGATAATAATGACCTGGAGCGGGAACGCGGCATCACGATCGTCTCCAAGAATGTTTCCGTAGTGTATAAGAACACCAAGATCAATATTATTGACACGCCGGGTCACGCTGATTTTGGAGGAGAGGTTGAGCGTGTCCTCAATATGGCCGATGGGGTATTGCTGTTGGTAGATGCCTTTGAAGGCCCTATGCCGCAAACCCGTTTTGTCCTGCAAAAAGCGATTTCCCTGGGCCTGAAACCATGTGTGGTCATCAACAAAGTGGATAAAGAAAATTGCGATCCCGAAGGGGTGCATGAGAAGGTTTTTGACCTGATGTTTGAGCTGGGTGCTGAAGAATGGCAGTTGGATTTCCCTACGGTGTACGGCTCTGCCAAACAGGGATGGATGAGCGAAGACTGGCAACAACCTACGGACTCCATTGCACCTTTATTGGATATGGTCCTGGAACATGTTCCGGAATTCAAACCGCAGGCCGGTACCACACAATTGTTGATCACCTCTTTGGATTTTTCCTCTTTTACAGGAAGGATCGCTATTGGGCGATTACAACGCGGTACGTTGCGGGAAAATCAGCAAGTAACTCTTGTGAAGCGTGATGGCGCCCTGGTCAAGTCGAGGATCAAGGAGGTTTTCCTGTTTGACGGCTTAGGCCGAAAAAAGGTTCAGGAGGTACAAACAGGGGATATTTGTGCTCTGGTAGGTATGGAAGGATTTGATATTGGTGATACGGTGGCAGATTTCGAGCAGCCTGAAGCGCTGAAAACCATCGCCATTGATGAACCTACTATGAGTATGTTGTTTACCATAAACGATAGTCCTTTTTTTGGGAAAGATGGCAAATTCGTAACCTCCCGACACCTAAAAGAGCGCCTGGAGCGGGAACTGGAAAAAAACCTGGCACTACGTGTAGAGCCCACGGATAGTGCTGATAAGTTCATGGTCTTCGGTCGCGGGGTATTACATCTTTCGGTATTGATAGAAACTATGCGACGCGAGGGGTATGAACTGCAAATAGGACAGCCCCAGGTGATCATTAAGGAAATTGACAGGGTGAAATGTGAGCCCGTGGAACATTTGACCATAGATCTACCGGAAGAGGTTTCCGGTAAGGCAGTAGAACTGGTCTCCATTCGTAAAGGAGAGATGATCAGTATGGAAGCCAAAGGCAGCCGTATGGTTTGTGAATTCCATATTCCTTCCCGGGGTATTATTGGGTTGCGGAATCAGTTGTTAACGGCAACAGCCGGTGAGGCCATAATGGCGCACCGATTTTTAGAATACCAACCGCTAAAAGGCGAAATAGCACAACGTATCAACGGTTCTCTGGTGTCCATGGAGAATGGAACGGCTATTCCGTATTCCATAGATAAACTTCAGGAGCGGGGGAAATTTTTCATTGATCCCGGGGAAGAGATATATGAAGGGCAGGTGATCGGGGAAAATTCCCGCCAGGATGATATGGTGGTAAACGTCACCAAAACCAAGAAATTGACCAATGTACGCGCCGCGGGTGCCGATGATAAATCACGAATTGTCCCTGCAATTAAGTTTTCGCTGGAAGAAGCCCTGGAGTATATCCAAAAGGATGAATACGTTGAGGTGACCCCAAATCATTTGCGTTTGCGAAAAATCCACCTGAAAGAGGTGGATCGGAAAAGGAATAAAGGATAAGTTTTGTTATTCCCTGATTCCGCAACAATTGCAGAATTAGCAAGTAGAACTGGGTATTTAGTTATTTGTCATTCCTGCCCTTCGTCAACGCTCAGGATAAACTTCAGCAGGAATCTACTTTCAATATACCGTACTTCTTCGATTACTCTTAGATTCCGCAAGTGGTGCGGAATGACAAATCCATGGGGAAATAACGCCCGGGGTACATGCAGGAATGACAACAGGTTGTATTGAGGCTAACTCAAATGCCCATGATGCTGCTCTCGTAAGCAGGAAATAGCGGCACCTATAATACCGGCATGATTCATTAGTTCTGCTTTGACCACATCCGTTTCTATTTCAATGAGATGCGCAAATTCGTGCCATTTCTTGGAAATACCGCCTCCTACAATAATGAGGTCCGGGGCAACGATTGTCTCCACGTACTTTAAAAACCTATTAAAACGCTTGGCCCATTTCTCATAGGATAATCCTTCCCGTTCCCTGGCACCTGAAGAGGCCCAATCTTCTATTTTTTTGTATTTCTTGTAGGGTATTTGGCCCAACTCAAAATTGGCCAGCAGCTCCCCATTGTGGAAGGCGCCACTTCCCAATCCGGTCCCGACCGTGATCATAATGACCAAGCCTTGTTTTCCGCGCCCTACACCGTAATTCATAGAGGCGTACCCTGCAGCATCCGCATCGTTGACTACGGTAAACTCACGCCCCGTAGCTTCCGTAAACAATTCATCTATATTGACGCCTACCCAGCTTTTGTGCAAATTTCCGGGAGAGATACACACCCCGTTTTTAACAATGGTTGGGAAGCCACAGCCCACAGGACCGCTATAATCAAAATGATCTACAATTTGTTTGATCACCTGGGCCATCTCATCAGGTTTTCGGGATTCCGGAGTAGGAATGCGAAACCGTTCTGTGAGCATTTCTCCGGTTTCTGCGTTTACCAGGGCACCTTTTATCCCCGAGCCCCCAATGTCAATACCTAAAAGTTCCATATAAAGGAAGAAATTTGAATATTGGCAAAGAAACAAAAATCTTTTAGGTTGATGAAAGTCGAAATTTATAAGAATATCCAACATTTTTTAACGGCACCTTGGAAATGGTTGGATGTTTTCTTCCGAAATAGTAGTGAGTGGGTTACTTAAACAGCTTTTTGAATGACCTCAAACATTTTGCTGGCATCACACTTGATCGTTTTGTGAGGGTATTTTAAGATCAAAGCATAGTCGTGGGTGGCCATCAGAATGGTGCGCCCACTATCGTTAATTTCCTGCAACACCTTCATCACCTCAACACTCGTCTGAGGGTCGAGATTTCCTGTGGGCTCATCGGCAAGAATAAGCTCTGGGTCATTCAGGAGCGCCCTCGCAATGGCAACCCGTTGCTGCTCTCCGCCAGACAGTTCGTGCGGAAATTTGAAGCCCTTGGTTTTCATGCCAACTTTGTCCAGAACCTCTGTAATTTTGGTATCCATTTTGGTAGTATCTGTCCATCCGGTTGCCTTAAGTACGAACTTTAAATTGTTATTTACATTACGGTCGGGCAACAGCTTAAAGTCCTGGAAAACGATACCGAGTTTCCTGCGGAGGTAGGGAATATCTTTTTCTTCCAGTGTTTTTAGATTAAACCCCACCACAGTAGCTTCACCTTGTCGCAAGGGGAGATCGCCGTACAGGGTTTTCATAAAACTGCTTTTTCCGCTTCCGGTTTTTCCAATAATGTAGACGAATTCCCCCTCTTTCACCTGAAGGGTAATATCGCCAAGCACCAGGTTTTCATCCTGAAAAACAGCAACATCCTGAAGTTTTAAAATCGTTTCTGGCATGGTATTAAGAATTGGAACGCTTTACCATAGAAAGCATCAACCCACTGAAAATCAAAAGTAATCCTACAATCCTATTCTGTAAATATCGTTTTTTATGATCTTCTAAAAATCGCTTTAAACGTGTGGCAAATTTTGCATAGATAATAAGAGAAATACCATCAATAACCAGAAAAGTCGCTGCAAGAATAACAATTTGAGCAATAAAAGAAAGGTGCTCGTTGATAAAAAGCGGAAATAAGGCGGCAAAAAACACAATAGCCTTTGGGTTGGCGGCAGACATCAAAAATCCTTCTGCATATAATTTCCAAAAGCTTTTATCGCTACCTGAACTTTGAAAATTACCGGTATCCGGCTTTTTGAGGATCTTGTTCAATCCTAAATAAATGAGGTAGAGTACGCCTAACCATTTTATGGTTTGAAATAGGGTCCCGGAAGCAATCACAATGGAGGCGAGCCCCAAAGAAGCTAATACTATTTGACAAAGATTTGCAGAAAGATCACCTAAAATTGTTCCTGAGGCTTTTTTCACACCGTGATTCATGCTATTGGCAGCAACTAATAAAACACTCGGCCCCGGAGTGATCCCCAAAATTGCAACGGTCCCAACAAATGACAGCCATATCGTTATCTCCATAGTAAAAAGATTAGGTAGAAACGGGATTAAAATTACTAAGAATTTGTCTTCCACTTCTGTTTCGTTAGACTTAAGTTCAAAGTGGATATATACTTTGGCGTGGATTTTGACGTTATCATAACATCAATTGAGAACCACGAAGAGCACTATGAACTGGACTATCCGAATCCTTCCCTATCTATTATTGGGAGTATTCTTATGCGGAAGCGCACAGGAAACACAAATTTTTTCTCACCCGAATAAATCGTATCAAGATGCACTGACCTTGTACAACAATCAGCAGTATCAGGCGGCTATGGCCCTTTTTGAGCAGGTCGGGGAAACCACCAGGGATGAGGAGACCCGTGCGAATAGTGCCTACTATAGTGCTAACGCTGCTATTCGTCTCAATCAAAGGGGAGCCGACCAAAAGATGGAAGATTTTGTAGAGCGGTATCCTACTTCCACAAAACGCAATTCTGCTTTTATGGATGTTGCGGATTACTATTTTGAGACTGGAAAATACCCTTATGCCTTAAAATGGTACAAAAAGGTGGAACAGCATGCTATGTCCAGAAAGGATCGCGAACGTTTCAACTTTAATACCGGTTATGCCTATTACGCTGCTAATAGGCCTAAAGAAGCGGAACGCTATTTAAGCAAGGTTTCCAACTCCCCCAGATACGGTTCCCAGGCCAAATATTACCTCGGTTATATTGCTTACGAGCAAGATGACTACGCCACTGCAAACGAACGCTTCGACAAAATTGCGGATCCTGCGGTACTAGATGAAAAGTTGTCCTACTATCAGGCGGACCTCAATTTTAAGCAGGGCAATTTTGAAGAAGCCATTGCCATGGCTGAAAAACAACTTTCCAAATCAAATCGAAGGGAGATTTCTGAGCTGAATAAGATTATCGGGGAAAGCTACTTTAACCTTGAGCAGTACGATCAGGCGATACCCTATCTTAAGAAGTACAAGGGAAAACGAGGGAAATGGAGCAATACCGATTTTTATCTTTTAGGATACAGTTATTACAAGCAGGGCGATTTTGAAGGGGCTATTGGACAGTTCAATAAAATCATTGATGGAAACAACTCGGTAGCACAGAATGCGTATTACCACCTGGCGGAGTGTTACCTAAAATTGGATAAAAAGTCAGAAGCGTTAAATGCCTTTCGAAATGCTTCTCAAATGGAGTTTAGTCCGGAAATCGAGAAAGATGCACTGCTTAACTATGCCCGCCTGAGTTATGAAGTGGGGAATGCCTACGAGCCGGTACCTCAGGTGATGACCACTTACCTGGAAAAGTATCCTAATGACGAACACGAGGGAGAAATAAAAAAACTGTTGGTGGATTCCTTTATCACCTCTAGGAATTTTTCCGGCGCTATGGCGCTCCTGGAAAAAAACCCAGGGTATGCCGGGAAAGAAACCTATCAAAAAGTAGCGTTTTACCGGGGGGCGGAATTGTTTGTAGATAAGGATTACACCGGGGCGTTAGAAGCTTTTGAAAAATCCTTACGAAATGCGCCAGATGCATTGGTTAAAGCTCGTGCACAGTATTGGAAAGGGGAGTCGGAATACCGTTTAAACCGGTTCGAAGCTGCTCTTGAAAGTTTCGAAGCATTTCAGAAAAATCCAATAGCGAAAAACCTCGATGAGTATACACAGTTAGATTACCATCTTGGGTATTGTTTTTTCAAACAGAAAGCCTATGACAGGGCCATTGCTTCTTTAAAGAGGGCGTCAGGATCGGAGGATACTGATGTAAAAGTGGATGCCTTACTGCGTTTGGGAGATAGTTATTTTGTTACGAGCAATTACCAGGCTGCAAGTGCAGCGTATGAGGAAGCTTCAAAACGTAACGGCCCGGAGCGGGATTATGCCACTTACCAGAAGGCTATGTGTAAAGGCTTTTTGGGAAACAATACGGCCAAAATTGCGGAACTACAGCAGTTTGTAAACCGCTTCCCGAAATCGTCGCTTAAGGATGATGCGCTGTTTGAGTTGGGAAATACCCTGGTGAAAACCAATAGCACTTCCGAAGGCTTACGAACCTATGATCAACTCATAGAGGAGTTTAGCAGAAGCCGATTTGCCCCACAAGCCATGTTGCGGCAAGGTCTGGTGCATTACAATGCCAATAGGAATGAAGAGGCCTTGCAACGGTTGAAAAAAGTGGTGGCGCTGTACCCCAAGTCGCAGGAAGCGAAGCAGGCAGTAGCTACAGCGAAACTGGTGTACGTAGATATGGGCCGTGTAAGCGATTATGCTGCCTGGGCAGGAAACCTTGATATTGTTGAGGTAACGGATGCTGAGTTGGATGATGCCAGCTTTGAGGCGGCTGACCGGAAATATGCAGAAGGAAAAACAGAAGCAGCTATACGCGCTTTTGAGGGGTATCTTAAAGATTTTCCCAATGGACTACATGCCCTGCAGGCCAATTTTACCATGGCACAACTCTACTTTGCCAAAGGGGATCAACAGAAGGCCTTACCAAATTATATCGCCGTTGCGAATCGGGGAACCAGTGAGTACAGTGAACAGGCGTTAGCACGAGTTTGTGAAATTTATGTTGCTGCACAGGAGTACCAAAAGGCGATCCCTTTTCTTCAGCAACTGGAGCAAGAAGCCGAGATCACGCAAAACAGGACCTTTGCGCAAAGTAATTTGATGAAAGGGTATTATGAGCAGCAGGATTATCCCAATACACTGGCCTATGCCGAGAAGGTGTTGAATGCCGGAAATATTGACAATCGCATCAAAAGTGACGCCCAAATCATGATTGCCCGGGCGGCTATTGCCACGGGAAATGAAGCGTTGGCTGAGACCGCTTTTGCGGAGGTAAAGGTGATTGCCACAGGAGAGGCCGGGGCGGAAGCCTGGTATTACGAGGCCTATTTTAAGAATAAGAACGGGGCTTTTGAAGCGTCTAATGCAGCAGTACAACGACTGGTAAAGGATTTTTCCTCCTACAAAGAGTGGGGAGGTAAGGGTTTAGTGCTCATGGCAAAGAATTTCTATTCCCTGGAGGATGCTTTTCAGGCTACTTATATTTTGGAAAGTGTGATCGAGAATTTTGCCGAATACCCGGAAATTGTGGCTTCAGCTAAAGGAGAGCTTTCCCTTATAAAGTCGCGGGAAGCAGAGGTCAATTCATCCATCAATCCTAACGGTAATTAATCAAAATCAATGCGAACAGTCAAGATAACTTTTTTCCTTCTCCTTTTGAGCCTTATGGGCGCGGTTCGGGCCCAACAAACCGATCCTATAGGCACTGAAACGGTAACGGTAGTGAAACCGTATTCCCCCTCCGTTTCTGATGCCTTTAAAATAAAGCGCGACCCGCAAATTAATGACTCTATTGTATTGCAGAAAAAGCCGGTTACCTACAGTATTTTTTCAGTTCCTGTAGCGTCTACCTTTACCCCGGCCAAGGCCAAAGCAGCGCGCGTGGAAAGAATTGCCCCTCCCACCTTGTACAATTCCTACGCATCCGTGGGATTAGGTAATTTTAATAATGCGATCGTCGATTTCTATACCAGCAGGGAGGTGGGACGTGATGAAAATCTCTTTGATGTAGGCCTTACCCATTTCTCGTCAAGAGGCGATATTGACAGCACACCGCTGGACGCAGACTTTTACAATACCAATCTGGAAGTTTCCTTTGCAAAAAAGGATCGTGATATCAATTGGAGCCTGGGTCTGGACGCGGGGCATCAATTGTATAACTGGTATGGTATAGAAGAAGAACCGTTTACAGAAGAGGAGATTGCTGGTATTGACGAAAGACAAAACTATTTCAATATTGGTGCGGATGCCGAACTATCCCTGGAGGATTCCTTTTTTAAGAATGGAAAAGTGGTCCTGAAACGATTTTGGGATGCGGTGGAGTCTGCGGAAAACAGGGCGGTACTTCAATCGGAAATAGAGGTGCCAATTAGCGGTGAGTTGATCAACATAAAGGCGAATATAGATTATGTGGGCGGAGAGTTTCAAAACGCAAGTCTAAATAATACGGAAAATACCGCCGGAATAAATTATGGCCAGTTGATCGTTGGGGTAAATCCTAGTTTTCTAGTACTTCGGGACGAACTTACCCTGCAATTGGGCGCTAACCTTGTATATGGCACGGACCTGGAGCGAAATAACGGAAGTTTTTTCATTTACCCTGCAGTAACTGCCTCTTATCGTATTCTTGAAGACCAGGTGATCGCCTTTGGAGGGATTACAGGAGAACTCCGTCAAAATTCCTATCAGGGTTTTGTGGGGGAGAATCCTTTTGTTTCTCCCACCCTGGAAATTCAACCTACAGATCAACAGTACGAGGGATATGCGGGGATAAAAGGGCAGTTACTTGCCAATGTGAGCTATAAGGTGAAGGGCTTTTATCGCGCGGAAAATCGAAAGCCACTTTTTTTGCTTAACCCACAAAACTCGTTTCGTGATGATGAAGGCTATGCTTTTGGAAACTCTTTTCAAGTGTTTTACGACGATTTAAGAACGCTTGGGCTTTTCGCGGAGCTCAATATTGACATCAATAGGGATTTCACATTGGGTTTCAATGCGGAATATTTCAACTACAATACCGAAACGGACAATCCGGCCTGGAATTTACCGGAAATACAAGGCTCGCTGTTTATGGATTATCAGATCACAAAGCAGTGGTTCGCTGGGGTCAATCTCTTTTTTGTGGGGGAACGGGAGGATTTGCAAGCTGTTGCTGCTGAAAATACACCCCCTGACCAATTTGTATCAACCTTCGTCACCCTGGACAGTTTTTTTGATGCCAATGCCCATTTAGGATATCGCTTTAACGAACAACTCTCCATTTTTGCCCGGGTTTCCAATTTGGCGAACAATAACTACCAACGCTGGTCCAATTTTAGAGTGCAGGGGTTTCAGGCGCTAGCCGGTTTATCGTATAAGTTTGATTTTTAGAAATTCGGTTTGGCTTTTCGTAAGCTAATTTAATTCCATTAACCGCTATTTTGCTACCTTGAAACGGCATGAAAGCGGTTCTTTCTTTTTCGATATTCGTATTATGGCATATGGGTAGTGCTCAAAACCTGCTCAAAAACCCGGGATTTGAGGAATACGAAGAGTGTCCCGAGGCCTTAGGGCTGTTTGGCAAGATAGTGGACAATTGGAGCACGCCTACCCAGGGCTCTTCCGACTATTTCAATACTTGCAGCAAAATAATGGGGGCCCCTGAAAACTTCAATGGCGTGCAATATCCTAAAGAAGGCGACGCCTATGCTGGGGTTTACTTTTATGCCCCTGGCGACTACAGAGAATATCTTCAGGCTTCCCTGAAGCGAACCCTAAGAAAGGGACGACAATATCAATTGGAGTTTTACGTGAGCTTGGCGGAGGGATCTGATTTTGCAGTTCGGGATTTCGGTGTTGGGTTGAGTTACAAACCCTGGGAGATACGCACTAAAAAAAATCTTTCAAAGGCCAAGCGTTACCAGGCAAAGGGTAACAGGCATTATATCATTGAAGTAAACCAAACGAAATTCAACGAAGACAAGTCCATCTGGCTAAAAATTCAGGTTGCCTTTGAGGCAAAGGGATTTGAGAATTTCATCATCCTGGGTAATTTCAGAGACAACGCAACTACCAAAAAGATCAAGACCAAACGAAAAGATACCAAAAAAGGGGCGTATTATTATATTGATGCTGTTTCCTTACACCCGTTAGTGGGGGAAGCAGAAGCTTACCAGGAAATGCAGATGGATAGCCTTTACGTATTGGAAAATGTCCATTTTGCCTTTGATGCTTTTGCACTGACAAAACCAACAAAAGAAGAACTGGCGAATATCATTGAAACCCTGCACCAACATCCGCGAATACATTTGGAAATACATGGTCATACGGATAGTCTGGGAACAGTTAGGTACAATAAAACCCTTTCTGAAAAAAGAGCAAAAACTATTGCAGAATATCTTATGGACCAGGGTATCAACACTAGTCGGATTGCCTGGTTTGGTCACGGGAGCGCAAAACCACGAGGGAGTAACCAAACTTTTCAGGGTCGTGCAAAAAACAGGCGGGTAGAATTTGTATTCCGGGAAAAGCGCTAGGCCAGAAATTCAAATTTTAGTGCGATTACAGGTATAGCCTACCGCTTACGATTAGGGATCATCTTCCAGCAAGGCATTCATTTCCGCACCGTATTCCAAAATCAATTCGCCGGTATATCCTCCGCTTAGCACAAAAAAGGATTCAGGTTTATACCCCTTAGAAGCAATAGTGATTTTCCAATGAAAAGCTTTATCGCTCTCAAGTTGAAAGTTACCGTCGTAATCTGTAAATGCTGCTGTATCGCTATCCCCTAAAGTAACGGAAGCCAAATAGATAGGAAGACCTAACTCATCAACCACCTTGCCATGGATAGCATTTTGAGCATGCCCAAATAAGGGAACAAGGGCCAATGCCAACACAAAGGTCCAACTGCGCATTACGATAAGATTTGGACTATACTAACGAAGAAACCGCAAGATTAGTATTTCTAAGGTATTGGCCGGTCAGAGGGAACCCATACAATCAAATGCTTTGGAAACAATATAAATGGGGAATTCCCGTTTTAAGATGCGAAGCGAGAACCGAAATCAAACAACTATGAATTACAGTTCTCGCTTACTTTTTGGTCTTAGCCTTTGTTGCGCATGTCTCGTGAATGGACAAAACCTAATCTTAAATGGAGGTTTTGAAGAGTTCAAGACGTGCCCGTCTAATTTTACAAATGTTGATGCTACCCTCGAAGAGGTTGCCACTCCAACCTCAAGTTCAGGAGACTATTTCAACAGCTGTAGCAGTAGCGATTTTGGTATTCCAACTAATTTTAAAGGAGAGCAAAAAGCCTTTGAAGGGATGGGGTACATAGGACTTTATTTCTATGCCTTAAACGATTACCGAGAATACTTGCAACTTAATACCGCAAAGACCTTACGGGAAAAATACCCTTATAAGATTTCCCTTAAGGTGAGTCTGGCGGAAGCATCAACATTAGCCCTTAAGGATATGGCAATTGTCCTTACCAGTAAAAAAGTAAAACTTCCTAACAGTAGCACGCTGACCAATGGCCGATTAGATCTACAAGAAGGTTTAGAATTTCACAAGGTGAAATTACTTCCCGACAATTCCTTGGCTAATACAGAAGATTGGATCACGCTTTCCGCTGAGTTTGAGGCAAAAGGTTTTGAAAACCATATCATCGTTGGCAATTTCCTGGCAAATAAAGCAACAAAGCTGTACGGAGAAGAAAGAACGATTCGGTCTGGGGATTTTTCGTATTACTACATCGATCATTTTGTCCTGGAAGAGCTTCCCCGAATCAATTATGAAAAGGACAAGATATACGTCCTGGAACAGAATCCCTATGAGCCAAAAGGCTATAAATTGGATGGTAAGGCCATGGCCAGTGTAAAAAAGATATTCAAATACCTCAAAGAAAATGCAGAGGTACAAATGAAAATCACTGGGCATTCTGATAGTTCCGGTACACCGGAGTACAACAAATTCATTTCCTCTTTACGTGCTCGTGCCGTAGCACTTTACCTAAAAAAACTGGGTATTGAAGACGATCGGATTGTCTGGGAAGGGGTAGGGGATTCCAAACCGCTACGTAACGGAAAGGTCAAGCAGGGGCATTTGGCCGATAGAAGGGTAGAATTCGTGATGACCACTTTTGACGAGCAGTAGGAATTACTGACGGGAAGGTTTGCGTATTTTTGGAGAAATCCAAGCGCAAATGAGAACTCTTCCCTTAGTCGTTGCCGTCCTCTTCCTGGGGGTAGCCTGTAATCCAAAACAAGAGGTAGATATGCTGGTATTTAATGCCAATGTCTACACCGTTAATGACGACTTTCCAAAAGCGTGCTGTTTTGCAGTGGATAATGGCAAGATCATCGAGGTAGCCGAAAACGCAGACCTTTTTGAGAAGTACACCTCTAAAATTCTTCGTGATGTAAAAGGAAGAACCGTGATTCCTGGAATTATAGATGCACACTGTCATTTTTATAGACTGGGACTTAACCAACAAGTCGTGGATTTGGTGGGGACCCAAAGTTATGAGGAGGTACTGGAGCGTGTAGTGTCTTTTCAAAAGGAGAACCCCTCCAACTTTATTCAGGGCAGAGGATGGGACCAGAACGATTGGGAGGTCAAGGAATTCCCTACCAAAGCAGAACTGGATGAACTGTTTCCGAATACACCCGTTGCGCTCAGAAGGGTAGACGGCCATGCCTTATTGGTGAACCAAAAAGCTTTGGACCTGGCCGGTATTGATGGAACTACCCGAGTTCCAGGTGGAGAAATTGTAAAAAAAGAAGGAAAGATTACCGGAGTTTTGGTGGATGGTCCGATGAAGCTCATCGCTGATGTAATGCCGAAACCAGACCGTCAAACGCAAATTCGTGCTCTAAAAGAGGCAGAAGCCATCTGTTTTGACCACGGATTGACCACTGTAGATGATGCCGGTTTAGATCGGGAAATTATAGAATTGATCGATAGTCTACAGCATGTCGGGGAATTAAGGATTAGAGTATATGCCATGGTGAGTAATACTCCGAGTAATTTGGAGTATTATTTGGAACAAGGAATCCTCAAAACGGATCGATTAAATGTACGCTCGGTTAAGGTATATGGAGATGGGGCATTGGGTTCTCGTGGAGCTGCGTTAAAAGCGCCGTATTCTGACAAGCCAGGCCATTTTGGGGCAATGGTTACTCCGGTGAGTGAAATAGGTGCACTTGCTGAACGCATCGCTGCTACCGATTATCAAATGAATACTCATGCTATTGGGGATTCGGCCAATGTAGTAGTTTTACGAGCTTATGAGAAAGTGTTAGCGGATAAACCCGACCGGCGTTGGAGAGTAGAGCACGCCCAGATAATTACGGGAAATGATTTTGATTACTTTGAAAGTGGAGTCATTCCTTCAGTTCAACCGACGCATGCTACCAGTGATATGTACTGGGCAGGACTCCGACTAGGGCAGCAAAGAATGTGGGGGGCGTATGCCTTTAAAACGTTGTTGACCAGGGCAGGTACCGTTGCCTTGGGGACAGATTTTCCCGTTGAAAAAGTGAGCCCATTCCTCACATTTTATGCAGCCGTGGATCGGCAGGATCTCAACAATTATCCGGAAGGGGGCTTTCAACGTAAAGATGCACTTAGCAGGGAAGAAACCCTTAAAGGAATAACGCTCTGGGCGGCCTTCTCCAATTTTGAAGAGGAGGAGAAAGGAAGTATTGCAGCCGGAAAGCATGCCGATTTTGTGGTGTTGAGCCATGATATTATGACTGTGGCAGTAGACAGTATCCCTTATATAGCGGCAGAACAGGTGTATGTAGGAGGCGAGAAGGTGAAATGAATGGTATTGGCTTTATAGGTACGTATAAAACGGTACCGCTTGACTTAACTTCTGACTGTAGTTGTGCTATAGGAAAAGAATAATGATGATTTTACAAATTGTCCGGGATGAAATTAGGTTTTTTTGGTATTCTAAAATCAAGAGTCTTAAAACATCAACAGTTAAAGTGTGTTTCTGTTCTAACTAGGTGTTTTGGCCCCCGATTCACTAGCTTTCTTATATCCCCATTGCTTAGGTTCTGACAAATTACGGAACTTGTTGCCTTAGTTTCCTATAGCTTCTGGATATTGAAACCATTTTATCTTCAATAGGTATTTCACCTTCTAAGGTTAATAGCTCATCCTCAAGTCCTAATTCTAACGTAATGGTCATGTTGTCCTCAAGGGTGTATGTCAAGGGAACTCCAGCAGTGGCATTTCCATCACTGGTAAATGTCAAAGATGGCACCCATGAGGCGTTGAGTATTCGCTCAGTTTCCACACATTCACCACTTTCATTGGCTTGGTAGGTGTAAATTTCAGCATTATAAAATGGGTCAGCTTCACTAAACCAAAACAGAATTAACGTACTTTCTTTATCGCATTCCGAGAGTGTTTCGGCAGTGTTATTTATCATGGAACTCTCTAATTTCCAAACACCCATGAACAAATTTGGGTCCTGGGTTTCGGGAAGATCATCTTCTACACATGATAGAAAAACAAAGCATGGAATAAACAAGTAAAAATATTTTAAAGTTGTCATCTCCATTTTTGTTTTAAAGATAGTCGATTCCTTGATCTGAATAGGTGTAAAATCATTGGTTTCAAAAAAAGCCTTCAAACCAATATTGGTCTGAAAGCTTTTTGATTCTCAGAAAGATAACCGTCTAAAACATCACCGGTGTCTCCACTCTTGTAGTTCCCCATCCCATGACCAGGTGAGCACCACCATCTACCTCTTTAAATGCAATGGAAAAGGCTTCTAAAGTTTCATCACCTTGGGAAGCGGCAGAAGTAACCCGAACAACATCGGCAGACTTATCATAGGAGTATGCGCCCCACTGGTTTAAGTTTCCGTTTAAAATAAGGGTCCATTCACTCTCTCCAGGTATGGTAAATAAAGCATAGGTGCCCGCTTTTACAGCTTGTCCACCAACAGTAGCATCTTTATAAAAAGTGATTTCTGTAGCTTCATTAGCTCCTGTCCGCCATACTTTTCCTTCTGGGGCCAAAGTAGCCATGTCACGTCCTTTCAACTGTGGACGACTATAGATCACCCGGACCGCTTTGTTGGATTCTTTATAGCTGGAAGGAAAAGAAGCAATATCCGCAGGACTTTTATCCAATCCGCTAAACTTTTGAGCGGTAGCTTCAGCTCCCAGTAACGCAAAAGCGAACAAAGTAAGTACAAATAGATTTTTCATTTTTTTTGATTTTGTTATTCGCCAAAGCTAGCGGTTAAACCTCTTGCAGATTTTTAAAAATGCGTTAAAATTTACAAGCTTTCATTTTACCCTAATTTCATGTAAAAACTGCAATTGAAACTTCATATTTTACGAATAAGCGAGTCAAAAGTTATGATTTGAAATAAAAATTAATATTTATGTTTTAAATGTATTATTCTTAACAGATATTTGACCCTAATCTATAACTAAAAGTAGTAGTATGTGTGGAATTGTATGTGCGTTTGATTTAAAGGAGAGTTCTGAGCAACTTCGGCCCCGCTTATTGGAAATGTCCAAGAAGGTAAGGCATCGTGGCCCGGACTGGAATGGGATTTATGCTGATAAAAAGGCTATCCTGGCGCATGAGCGTTTGGCTATTGTGGACCCTGCCTCGGGAAAGCAGCCCTTGTTTAGCGCGGATGGAAAGCTGGTCTTAGCAGCGAATGGAGAGATTTACAATCACCGCGAAATTCGAAAGCAATTCGATGGGCGTTATACCTTTCAAACACAGTCGGACTGTGAAGTTATTTTGGCGTTATACCAGGAAAAGGGGGTCGATTTTATTGACGAAATGAATGGTATCTTCGGTTTTGCCCTTTACGATGCGGAAAAAGAAGAATACTTTATCGCTCGGGACCATATGGGTATTATTCCGCTCTATATGGGGTGGGATAGCAATGGTACCTTTTATGTCGCTTCAGAATTAAAAGCATTGGAAGGGACTTGTACTAGAATTGAATTGTTTCCCCCAGGACATTATCTGCATAGTAGTAGCGGGGAATTGGTGCGCTGGTATCGGCGGGATTGGATGGCGTATGATGCGGTAAAAAACAACGAGACCAGCATTGATGAACTAAGAGAGGCCCTTGAAGCATCCGTGCATCGTCAACTCATGTCCGATGTGCCCTACGGAGTTTTACTGTCGGGGGGGCTGGATTCTTCAGTTACCTCTGCGGTTGCCAAGAAGTATGCACAAATGCGTATTGAAAGTGATGATACCAAAGAAGCCTGGTGGCCCCAGTTACATTCCTTCTCGGTGGGGTTGGAAGGGTCTCCGGACCTTGCGGCTGCACAAAAGGTAGCGGATCATATTGGCACGATTCACCACGAAATAAAATTTACGATTCAAGAGGGGCTGGATGCACTTCGGGATGTGATCTACAACCTGGAAACCTATGATGTTACCACAGTTCGCGCCTCAACACCAATGTACCTTATGGCCCGTGTGATCAAATCAATGGGCATAAAGATGGTGCTATCCGGAGAAGGAGCCGATGAGTTGTTCGGGGGCTACCTCTATTTTCACAAAGCACCTGGTGCCAAAGACTTTCATGAGGAAACCGTGCGAAAGCTGGATAAACTTCATATGTACGATTGCTTACGTGCCAACAAATCTCTGGCAGCGTGGGGAATTGAAGGCCGTGTTCCTTTTCTGGACAAGGCATTTATGGATGTGGCTATGCGGATCAATCCAAAAGATAAAATGATCACTCCTGAACGCATGGAAAAATGGGTAGTACGTAAGGCTTTTGAGGAATATCTCCCGGAAAGCGTGGCCTGGCGGCAAAAAGAGCAGTTTTCGGATGGGGTAGGATACAGCTGGATAGATACGTTAAAGGCATTGGTAGAAGAAAAGATCACCGATGAGCAGATGGAAAATGCCCATTTCAAATTTCCGATCCAAACACCAACCACTAAGGAAGAATACTACTATAGGTCTATTTTTGAGTCACATTTTCCTTCAGATGCGGCTGCCAAGAGCGTTCCGCAAGAACCCTCTGTGGCCTGCAGTACTAAAATTGCTTTGGAATGGGATGAGGCGTTTAAGAATATGAACGACCCTTCAGGAAGGGCGGTCGCCATGGTGCATGAAGATGCCTATGTCAAATAAGGTCCGGGTTTTGAAAAGATCTGCAGGTTGAATTGACCCTGAGCCGGTCTGAATGGAACGGGCAGGTTAAGTCGAAGGGTCTTGTTTTACATCCAGGTTTTCATTGGTAGGAAGGGCGGGTATTGATTCGCTCAAAGTAATCAGTAGAAAGCAGCAGTTTTTGCTGCTTTTTTGCTACCAAAAATGCAGGAATTTACGACCCTTGTTTTCCACAGTTCTTTGTTAATAACTTAACACTTTAAAGTGGCTCAAACCCCTAATTTTGCTGGGTTTTTCGTATATTTGTAGGATTTGAAATTTGCAAAAAAACGTAACAAAGATTTATGAGTGAAGAAGTGAATACAACGCAATATTCTGCAGACAGTATTCAGGCCTTGGAAGGCATGGAGCACGTGCGGATGCGACCTTCTATGTATATCGGTGATGTGGGGCCAAGAGGGCTGCACCACCTGGTGTATGAAGTTGTCGACAATTCGATTGACGAGGCCATGGGTGGGTATTGCGATACCATTACCGTCACCATCAATGAGGACAATTCCATTACAGTTGAGGACAACGGTCGTGGTATTCCGGTAGGACTTCATAAAAAAGAGGGAGTTTCCGCCCTGGAAGTAGTAATGACCAAAATAGGTGCCGGAGGGAAATTTGATAAGGATTCTTATAAAGTTTCCGGAGGACTGCATGGTGTAGGGGTTTCTTGTGTTAATGCACTTTCAGAACATCTAAAGGCTACAGTGCATCGTGAAGGAAAGATTTGGGAGCAGGAATATGAGCGTGGAAAAACACTGTATCCGGTAAAAAGTGTGGGTAATAGCAATATCACTGGTACAATTGTCACTTTTCATCCTGATAAGACCATTTTCACCCAGACTATTGAATATAGCTATGATACCCTCGCCAATCGAATGCGGGAACTGTCCTATTTGAACAAGGGTGTGACTATTAGCCTGACCGATAAAAGGCGAAAGGACGATAAAGGGGAATTTATCGGAGAAACCTTTTATTCTGAAGAAGGCCTCAGGGAGTTTATAAAATTCCTGGATGAAACGCGGGTACCCCTAATCCAAAATGTGATTGCCATGGAAGGGGAGAAAAACGGCATCCCGGTGGAAGTGGCTATGATTTATAACACAGGGTTTTCTGAAAACCTCCATAGTTATGTGAATAATATCAACACCCATGAAGGAGGTACACATCTATCTGGTTTTAGAAGGGGATTGACAAGTACCCTTAAAAAATATGCAGACAATTCCGGTTTATTGGATAAACTAAAGTTTGAGATCTCCGGAGACGACTTTAGGGAGGGGTTAACAGCCATAGTTTCTGTAAAAGTCGCGGAACCACAATTTGAAGGGCAAACCAAGACAAAACTGGGGAACCGGGAGGTGACTAGTGCGGTAAGTCAGGCCGTTTCCGAAATGCTGACCAATTATTTGGAGGAACATCCGGAGGATGCCAAGCAGATCGTTGAGAAGGTAAAACTGGCCGCTCAGGCACGACATGCTGCAGCCAAAGCCCGGGAAATGGTACAACGCAAGAATCCTATGGGCGGTGGTGGTTTGCCCGGGAAGCTTTCGGATTGCTCGGATCAGGATCCTGAAAACTGCGAATTGTTCCTGGTTGAGGGAGATTCTGCAGGCGGTACCGCAAAAATGGGTAGAGATCGCAACTTCCAGGCAATTCTGCCGCTGCGTGGTAAGATCCTGAATGTGGAAAAAGCCATGCAACATAAGGTGTTCGAAAATGAGGAGATCAAGAATATCTACACGGCACTTGGTGTAACCATTGGTACAGAGGAAGACAGCAAAGCACTTAACCTGGAAAAACTACGATATCACAAAGTAGTGATCATGTGTGATGCGGATGTGGATGGAAGCCATATTGAAACACTAATCCTTACCTTCTTCTTCCGGTACATGCGGGAGCTTATTGAAGGAGGGCACGTGTATATCGCTACCCCGCCACTATATTTAGTAAAAAAAGGAAGCAAAAAACGGTATGCCTGGAATGATAAGGAACGTGATGAAATTGTAGAGACAATGAAAGGAGGCGCTACCATTCAACGCTACAAGGGTCTGGGAGAGATGAATGCCGAACAATTGTGGGATACTACGATGAATCCGGAGTACAGAACCCTGCGGCGTGTTACCATTGAAAACGCAACGGAATCGGATCGTATTTTCTCTATGCTCATGGGAGACGAAGTCCCTCCAAGACGAGAATTTATCGAAAATAACGCGGTTTATGCCAACATAGATGCGTAGTTTATAAACCATAACGGTAATTTCACAACAAAAATCCTCGACATATGTCGGGGATTTTTAGTTTCGTAGGGAAGAAAAGTTTTACAAAATGAGGAAAATAGCTTTTTTAGTTGCATTTTGTGGCATCACTATGGCCAGTGCCCAGGATTTGAATGACCTTTTCATTTCAGGGGTGGAAGATGCGGAACGTTTTGCCAATGATTACCTTGCTCCTGTACAAGAAGCAGGTCTGTTCAGTATGTCCAACGGATGGTATAATTCCGGCGAAGCCAAGCCACTGGGTGGCTTTGAAATCTCTATTGTAGGAAACATAACCGGTTTTCGAAATAAAGACGATAAAAAATCATTTGTGCTGGATCCTGCGGATTACGATAATCTTGATTTTGTAGATAATCCGGGTCAGGCCCGTTCTGTATCTACCGCGCTTGGTGATATTGAGGGGATTGTCGTATTTGTAGAAGATGAAACCGGTTTGGTTCGGGAGGAATTTGAATTGCCCTCCGGTCTGGAAGCAGAAGATTTTAATTTTATTCCAACAGGATATATCCAGGCGAGTGTTGGTTTGATCAAAGGGTTGGAGGTAAAAGCGCGGTTTTTACCAAAAATAACCTTGGATGATGATGCAGAGATCGGGTTATTTGGAGCTGGTATCCAATATGAATTCACCAAATTGTTGCCGGCAGATAAATTACTTCCGGTGGCCATTTCCGCTGTAATAGGATATACCGGCCTAAATGGAGAATATGACTTCACAGACTCTTTTGATGTTCAGGGTGAAAACCAACGCATAGATGCCTCTTTCAATACCTGGAACTTTAGCGCGGTAGTGTCCACAAAAAATATCCCGGTCATCAATTTTTACGGTGGGATAGGCTATATTACGGGAACATCGGATATTGACCTTTTAGGAGAATACGTTGTAACCTCCGGACCTTTCCAAGCCACGTATGTGGATCCTTTTACAGTTTCGACGGACGCCAATGGGGTAGCTGCGAACATAGGCACTAAGATAAAGCTAGGGTTCTTTCGGATCAATGCAGAATACAACATTGCCGAATTCAACACCTTCACTGCAGGTATCCATTTCGGATTCCGATAGCACATAACTATAGTAACCAAACCAAAAAAAGCCCTGAAGGATATTACCTTCAGGGCTTTGCATTTTCATAGAACTGTGTTTTCATTGTTACTGTCGGGTGGCAAAAACCTCCCCACTGGGTAGTTCCAAAAGATCGTTTTCTTCGGACTGTGTCATAAAAACTTCTACAGGGGATAGTTCTGGAATGGCATAACTAATGGTATAGGTGCCGTCGGTTACTTCCCAGCTAAAATCCGTCTGTAAAACAAGGGAATTGCCCTCATAGCGATGATATCTTCCTAAATAGACATCGTTAAAGATCCATTCTTCCCGTTCTGCCCCATTTTGGTCTTTGGCATTTTCCAGGGTTGTTAGGGTGCTTGACCAAATTCCAAGTACCGGGTCATTGTTATCGGGAATACGGCTACAATTGCTTGCTCCAATTATAGCAATAATGGCCAGAAAAGAAAAGAGCCTTTTCATAAGCAGGTATAATAAGGTTTGGGACTAGGAGAACGGAATCAGTGTATTGAGTATTGTAAAATTTCGATGTATGACCTCTTTTGAAAAATTTCTTCGATGAAAACCTCTTTTTTTTAACAAATGGCTAAGAATTCCTGTTTTTTTTCAAAATCCCAAAGAGAAGCAACTAAAGGAAAAAACTATGACATTTTTCATAAAAAAATGGGATGAAAAATCGCTATTTTTGGGCGATTTGAAAACCGAAAAACACAAAATATGAAAGTCACTGTTGTAGGTGCAGGGGCCGTAGGTGCCAGCTGTGCGGAATATATTGCCATTAAAGATTTTGCTTCTGAGGTGGTTTTGTTGGATATCAAAGAAGGGTATGCCGAAGGGAAAGCCATGGATTTGATGCAAACGGCTTCCTTAAATGGATTTGATACCAAAATTACGGGGAGTACTAATGATTATTCGAAAACTGCTAACAGTGATGTTGCTGTAATTACTTCTGGCATTCCTAGAAAACCGGGAATGACTCGCGAAGAGCTTATAGGCATTAACGCGGGTATCGTCAAAACCGTAGCGGAAAGCTTATTGGAGCATTCCCCTGAGGCCATAATAATTGTAGTGAGCAATCCTATGGATACGATGACCTATTTGGTACATAAAACCACATCATTACCCAAACATAAAATTATTGGAATGGGTGGGGCATTGGATAGTGCCCGATTCAAATATCGTTTGGCAGAAGCCCTGGGCGCACCAATATCAGATGTGGATGGAATGGTAATTGGAGGACATAGCGATACCGGTATGGTGCCGCTTATCGGACATGCTACCCGTAATAGTGTAAAAGTTTCTGAATTTCTTGATGAGGATAAAATGGATTGGGTAGTGGGAGAAACAAAAGTAGGAGGAGCAACGCTAACAAAGCTTTTGGGTACCAGTGCCTGGTATGCCCCGGGAGCAGCTGTATCTTCTTTGGTTCAGGCTATCGCTTGTGATCAACATAAAATGTTTCCTTGTTCTACCTTCCTGGAAGGCGAATATGGATTAAATGATATCTGTATTGGGGTTCCGGTTATTTTGGGCAAAAACGGTATTGAACAAGTGGTGGAAATTGCCCTTTCCGATGCCGAGAAGGAAAAACTCACTGCCAGTGCCGAAGGTGTAAGCAAGACCAACGGATTGTTGCAGTTATAATAGACCTCGACTTCTATTAAAATGTCATTTCGAGTGGACTGAGAAAGTTCCTTTTGGATTTCTCATCATTCCAATTACTGTTGGGATTTTCTCGAAATGACATTTTTTCTTCATCCTTTTCAAATCACAATAAGGGCATTTCTATTGGCTTTTCGTATTTGAAATGATATATTTGCACGCTGTTTACAAAAAATTCAAAATCAATGCAAAACAAGGGATTAGTAAGGCTTTTTGCACTGCTTTTTGGCCTGGTGAGCATCTACCAACTTTCCTACACCTTTATTACTGGTAAAGTAGAGAATGATGCCGACAGTTATGCCATTAATCAGATTTCGGAAGCTGAGGAGGATTATGTAGCCAAGCGAGAAGCTTTAGAGGCATCGTATTTGGATTCAATTGGAGGCGAACCTATTTTAGGATATACAAGCTACGATGATGCCAAGACCAAAGAATTGAATAAGGGTCTGGATCTCAAGGGAGGGATCAATGTAACGCTCCAGATTTCCGTCAAAGACATTTTGAAAGGATTGGCTAATAATACCAAGAATCCCGTTTTTAATAAAGCGCTCGCAGATGCCGATGAAGCTTCTAAACGAAGTGATGCTACCTACCTTGAACTGTTCTTTGATGCCTTTGATGTGGTTAAGGGAGATACCAAACTGGCCTCACCAGATATTTTTGCCAATAAGACTTTGAGCGACGAAATTAATTTTCAGATGTCAGATGACGAGGTAAAACCTGTTATCCGAAGAAAAATTGACGAGTCTGTAGTTTCAGCTTTTGAGGTATTGCGTAAGCGGATCGATGGTTTTGGAGTCACCCAACCTAATATTCAGCGTGAGGGGAATTCCGGTCGTATTTTGGTGGAATTGCCTGGTGCCAGGGATGTACAGCGCGCTCAGGAACTGTTGTCCAGTACCGCTCAGCTGGAATTTTGGGAGACGTATTCTCAGAATAACCAAAGTCTCGGACAGTTTTTTGTGAATGCCAATGAACGATTACGGGAAATTCTGGAACCGGTTGAAATAGCGAAAGATACGCTTGCGGAACAGGTGTCAGAGATTGATTCCTTGTTGTCCGATGTAGCTGAGGATACGTTGGATATTTCTGCCCAATCCAATCCTTTGATTAGTAAACTCTTACCTCCTGTTCAGGGGAGTCATGCCATCGCAAGAGTGGCTATCACAGATACGGCAGAGATAGGCGCTTATCTTAGAATGCCTGAGATAAAAAGACTATTGCCTGCAGATGTACAGTTTACCAAATTTGCGTTCGAAAAGCCCCCCAAAGAGTCGGAATTAGCAGAATTATATGCGTTAAAATCCAACCGGGATGCAGTACCGCGAATAAGCGGCGACGTTATTACCGATGCCCAGGATACGTTTGATCAGTTTAGCAAACCCGCTGTGAGTATGACCATGAATACCCGTGGTGCCCGCGAATGGGAAAAATTAACGGGGGATGCGTTTAACAACCAAACGGGAATTGCCATAGTACTGGATAATAAGGTGTACACCGCGCCTGGGGTATCATCTGGGCCTATATCCGGAGGACGTTCCGAGATTACGGGAACATTTACCATAAATGAAACTAAAGACATCGCTAATGTATTACGGGCTGGAAAGCTACCGGCTTCGGCTGAAATCATTCAGTCTGAAGTGGTAGGGCCATCATTGGGTCAGGAGGCCATTGATAGCGGATTTATGTCTTTTGTTATCGCTATGATCTTCGTCTTGATTTGGATGATCTTTTACTACGGGAGAGCTGGTATTTTTGCAGATACAGCATTGATCTTCAATATTTTATTGATCTTCGGAGTGCTTACCAGCCTTGGGGCAGTCTTGACCTTGCCCGGTATCGCCGGTATTGTGTTGACTATCGGGATGTCCGTTGATGCCAACGTACTTATTTTCGAGCGGATCAAAGAAGAGTTGGCACGTGGGAAAGGCAAAGCCCAGGCGGTAGCAGATGGTTTTAACAATGCATTGTCCTCTATTTTAGATGCCAATATCACGACAGGTCTAACAGCTATCATCCTATTTGTTTTTGGTTCGGGTCCGATCAAAGGTTTTGCAACTACCCTTTTAATTGGTATTGTTACCTCTTTATTTACGGCCATTTTTATTACCCGATTGATGGTAGATTGGTACCTCTCCAAGAAAGGAAGGAAATTGGCGTTTTGTACACCAATGACCAAAGGGCTTTTTACCAACCTAAAGATCAACTTCTTAAGCAAACGAAAAATAGCCTACGTCGTTTCCGTTATTTTGGTAGGTGTTGGAGCTTTCTCCTTATTTACCAAAGGATTGCAACAAGGAGTAGATTTTATTGGTGGAAGGTCATATCAGATCCGTTTTGAGCAAGAAGTGAATCCGTCTGAGATTGCTTCCGGCTTAAACGAAGTGTTTGGAAGCGGTACTCAGGTTAAAACTTTCGGAGAAGCCAATCAGATCAAAGTCACTACGCCTTATAAAGTAGACGTTGAAGGCATAGAAGTAGATAATGAGATCCAGAATAAACTATTTACCTCTTTACAGCAATACCTGCCTGACGGTACTTCTTTTGAGGATTTTACCGTTGGTGCTTCGGAGAAATCTATCGGGATTTTACAGTCGACCAAAGTAGGACCGACCATTGCTGATGATATCAAACAGAATGCGTATTACGCAATTTTGGGTTCTTTGGCTGTGGTGTTTCTGTATATTTTGCTTCGGTTTAAAAGATGGCAATTCTCTCTGGGCGCGGTGATAGCAGTGTTCCATGACGTTATGATCGTTTTGGGTATTTTTTCATTGACCAGCGCTATCATGCCCTTTAATATGGAAATTGACCAGGCGTTTATTGCTGCGATCTTAACGGTAATCGGGTATTCCCTTAATGATACGGTTGTAGTTTTTGATAGGATACGAGAAGTGGTGAATCTTAAAGGTTGGAAGGATGGTGAGCATATCAATCAGGCGCTTAACAGTACTTTAAGCCGTACCTTGAACACCTCCCTGACCACCTTGATCGTACTTTTGGCTATCTTCATCTTTGGTGGTGAGAGTTTGCGTGGATTCATGTTCGCGATGATCGTAGGGGTACTGGTTGGTACTTATTCCTCTGTATTTATCGCTACTCCTATCATGTTTGACGCCCTTAGGAAAAAAATTGCTGCCCCTGCTGTAGCATAAGGATTTAAATAATCAAATTAAAAAACCGCATCAGTGTTCTCTGGTGCGGTTTTTATTTTGGAGGTAAGGAGTTTACATGGTCAAACCCCATTTTTAGGAAATTAGCCAATGCTTCTCGGTCTTTAAGGAGTGGAGGAGGGACCAAAACATATTCTCGCATCTTCGCCCCGTAGGAAATAAAGGGTTGAGCACCATATTTAGCATCGAATTGGGCAGTGGCCTCTTTGGACAAACGAATACCCAGTTCTCCGTCTTTGTTCAGCTGGGAAAACATATAACCGTTAGCAGAGGTATAGGGCATGGATTTTCCCTTCCTTTCCAGTCCCGCCAGCGCCAGTGCTGCTTCATATATTTTCAATACCTCTTCTCTCGTTTTCATTGCACTTTTTCGGGTTTTCCCTGTAGTTTATGTGCCACCTCCCGAACAACCTCTAAAAGGTATTCCGTAGTGGCCTTGGTTTTTCTGTGATTTATAAAACAGGCCCGGATAGCGTATTCCCCCTTTAGCGTAGTGCCCATGATAAACACCCGACCGTCTTTTTCAAGCTCAGGCATCAGCTTTCGATTGAAGGCTTCAATCTCGTCTTTGGAGCTCATATTTCCAATATAACGAAAACAAGAGACTGCCAATTTGGAATCGGCTACGAGTTCAAAATCGTTCGCCGCCATGATCAAAGTGTTCAAATACTGTGTTAAATCGATATCTTTTTGGATCATGGCTCGGATCTTTTCCATGCCATAGGCCTTGATGGTCATCCACACTTTGAATGCTTTGGCGTTTCGGGATAATTGAAAGTAGTGTTCGTTGTATTCGAGACGATTCCCATCATTGGCCAACTCGGTGTCCAAATAGGCTGCTTTTTTGAAGTAGGTACGTTTTAAATGATCCCAACTTCGCACAAGGGTGCATCCCCCTTCGAAAGGCACATAGAACCACTTATGGAAATCCAGGGCGATAGAATCCGCCTTTTCCATTCCACTATACTCGGACCTCAAGCCGTCTAAAATTCCGGCCAGCGCCCCGTAAGCGCCATCTACATGATACCAAAGTCCATATTTTTGAGCAAGCATTGCCAATGCATTCAGATCATCAATAGCCCCTGTATTTACTGTTCCGGCATTTCCAATAAGGCAGAAGGGTTGTAAACCTTGCTCCAGGTCCAGTGCTATCTGCCGTTCCAACAGATCCAGGCGGATCTTAAAATGGGCATCCGTCTCAATTTTTCGAAGATGATCGGTTCCAATACCCAGGAGTTCTACACTCTTATCGACACAGCTATGTACTTCCTCCGAAGCATACACTACAAACGGTTGCTGCTGGAAGAGCCCTTTTTTCCGGATATCCTTTTTTTCGAAAAAAAGGTTTCTTCCGACGGTCAGGCCGGTAAGGTTGGCGGCAGAACCACCGCTCACCAGAACTCCCCCGGACGCAGCAGGAAAATCTAATAATTCTGCCGTCCACCGGATCACCCGTTTTTCAATCTCGTTCAAGGCGGGGGCCAAATGCCACTTCGTTTGGTTCTGATTGATGGTAGCGGCCAGTTTTTCTGCCAGAATGGACATCTGATTCCCACCGGACATTACATAGGCGTACATGTGGGGACCCAGGTTTCCTGTAGCGGTACCCAGAATTCTGTCCTGCACTACGGCTAACAACTCCTCAGCATCCATACCTTCTTCCGGTAAGGGTTCATCAAACCAACCGGCCACCTCCTGCTGCGGGAAATAATGATATCCTTTTAGGTGGTCAATGGACTTGAACCGATCAAGGACCAATTCCGAACTTTTGTCCAGCAGTGCTTTGAACTGCTCTTCCTGAAAATCTAAAGAATCCAACGCGTATGTACTCATTGTTGTTTAGCGACTAGTACCGCTATGCCGTCTTTTGTTTTGAAAGTACTTCCAGCCATGAGATTAGCTGACTGAATAGGGTAAAATTTTGAATGACCCGTAGCTGTCCATTAAACCCCCATTTATCCCTTTCCTTTGGGTGATTGAGCATGTACGCCAATGTTTCGGCAAGCTTGGCGATATCAGTGGGATCTTCATTGATCTTTCCGTTTTTGTTATGTTCTACCTGAAATTTTAATCCGGCGGCACCCGATACTAATACCGGTTTTCGCTTCCACATCGCCTCGGTAGCGGTTAATCCAAATCCTTCCTGTATCGAGTTCTGAACGATTATGGTTGAAGAACGTTGCAAAGCATTAACGATCAAAGCGTTTTCCTTTGGATTGTCCAAAGGCATCAGAAGAATTGCAATATCATTTTGCATCTCAGGATCTACACTTTGGTACTCGGCTGTCAGTTCTTTCAATACCGCTTCGCCTTCCGGGTCATCCGAGACAAAAGCAGGATCAGGGCCGGCCAGGACCAAAAGCGTCATTCTGATTCTTTTATACTCCAAACTCTCAGGATCGCCATGTTCGCGATTATCCTTTTTCATTTTGATAAAGGCCTGCATCAATTCTTTAAAGCCTTTTAATCTATCCCACCTGGAGATCTCGGTTACAAAAGTTCGATAGATAAGGTGTAAGCTATTGTTTTGGTTCGGACTTCCAAAACTGCCGTCCGGCATGACCCTTCGCACCAAATGGTTGTATCTGTTATATAGAATGGCTTTATGGTCATCCAAAATACCGGACTGATACAAAATACCAACATTTTTATGCAGTTGTAATGCCCTGTTCTTATGGCTTAGTGGATCTATAGCCGGTGGAATTATACTCGTCTTCTCCTTTAAGGATTTAGGAACGTAGGAGGGAAGGCTAAAAACAAAATGGTCATAGTCATCCGTGTAAGGAGAGAGAAAATCCCAAACCGCATCCGTAACTGCGGTATCCTCCTCCAAACCGATATGACAACGCCACACAATGGCGACATCTTTCTGCTTTTTGATCATCGAGGCCAAAGGCATGGGTTGCGGATCATGTACCACAACAATATCTCCATCCTTAATAAGTTCCAAAGCGTCGGAAAGATTTGCAGTGTTGGTGGCTTCGAAGACCTTACGGTCAGCTTCGGTAAACGCTCCATCGCCACTGCCATGGATGGCATTGTGAATACGTTTGGTGAGATCAAAAAAATTAGGATCATTCGCTTCAAGGACTAACCACTCTATGGACACCCCAAGTTCCCGTAGTATTCGCATTTGGCTGGGTAGCATTTCGGCGACCCCACCGCCTATAGCAGTAGAATTGATCATCCAGATGGTACTGCCGTTAAGGGAAATTATAGGTTGCTTTGCTTTTTCTATGAAATCTAAAACGGAAGAATTTAGCGAGCCGTATGCCTTATAATCATCGATTTTGGCACCAGGTTTAACGTTAATTTTTTGCATTGATGGGAGTTTGATAATGGATGTTGAGAAGATACAAAAAACCCAATGAAATGGGCAAATCTCCACGAAATTAAGTAGCGCAGAACTTACCTTCAGCCCCTTGGGCGGTTACCATAAGTTCGTAAATGAAATCGGGCTGTAACCCCGGTTCTTCCCTATGCGATACAAAAACAACAGCAGAGGTACTTTGTGAAGCATAAGCATTGATAAGAGCGACAAAAAAAGCAGCGCTATTATCGTCTAATCCTACGGTGGGCTCATCCAAAATTAGAAGAGGAGGGTGCTTGATCATCGCACGCGCGATCATGATCAACCGTTTTTCTCCCTCACTTAGGGTGTTGAAATACGCATTCCGTTTCCCCTCCAATTGTAACAAGCGAAGCCACTTTGCCGCCAGTGTCGTTTCCACATCCGATGGCGTATGGTATAGGCCTACGGAGTCATAAAGCCCCGAAATCACCATGTGTATAAGGGTATGGTATCCTTTAAAACGGTCCATCATTGCCGGACTAAAATAACCGATGGCTTCCTTTAGTTCCCATACGCTTTCACCACTCCCTTTTTTTCGCCCAAAAATGGTAAGGTTTTGGCCGTACCCCTTGTGACTATCACCGGTAATCATGTTCAGCAGGGTGCTTTTTCCGCTTCCGTTAGGACCTTTTAATTGCCAGAACTCTCCTTGTTGTATCGTCCAGGACACCTCTTTTACTACCGGTTTATCATTAAAACTCACGGAGATCCCCTCCATTTGAACCAAGGTTTTACCCTCAGGTAAATAGGGCTGTATTGGTGGTGGGATCCTATTGATTTCCGTTGGATTAACCATATTCTTCGGGGAGCGTAAAGCTTCCTTATCGGCATATTTCTTAAGCGTTCCCTCGGTGTACTGATAATACTCGGATATAAAAGTAAAAGCATCGGCTCCCCTGGAGCCAACCTGAATGCATCGCACGGTATCGGACAGTCGGTGCAGGGTCTTTTTCAGTTCTTGTTGCGATTGAGGGTCTAAATTGTCGAGGGGGTTGATCAAAATGATCACTTCCGGCCTTGATTTGAGCAAGTAGCGTAATAAGGCCTTTTTGCGTTCCCCGCTACTCATGGATTGTAAGGACTGCTGTGTTCCCTGAGTTACTATTTTTTGATCATGTCGTTCTTCTTCTTCTATGAAATGGGCTATGACCCGGCTGGAGAACAACTCGATTTTCGTTTCCTTTAGATCCCGGAAATCTGAAAAATTACCTTTTAATAGATCGGTGGTGAGTTGAGAGCTATTGCTAGCATTACGGATCAATATAAATGCGTGTGTTGGCATTGGATTAGTCGTAGAACCGCTGCTAAAATAGTAACAATCAAAGCTTCACCCTATAGATATGAACAGGATTATTCTTGTAGCTAGTTGTTTTATCCAGATGCATTCCGTTGTTTAGAGCAACTTTTTGCGAAGGCAAATTATCTACGTGGATTATGGAGATCAAAGAGGAGGTAAGGGCGTGTTGTTTGGCAAAGGCCTTACATTTTTGCGCAGCTTCCGTGGCGTATCCTTTATGCCAGTATTGGGGTAAGATCGAATAGCCGATTTCCAGTTCTTCGATATCATTTACCTGCTGTACTAATAAGCCACAAAGACCCACTAGTTTTCCCGTCGCTTTTAAAATTAAGGCATTCATTCCTCCCAAATGCTTGTGGTAGCGCTCAAAAATGCGATCGAATTGTTGTTGGCAGGCTTCCCTTGCGTCGGTGGGTAGCCCCTCCCAATACCTGGTACTGTCGGGATGGTGATAAAAAGGCAACCAATCCTTAAAATCAGACCATCTCACTTTTCTAAACCAAAGTCTTTCTGATTCCTCACCGTGCAATAAAAAAGTGGAATCTTCAGTCATTCCGTCAACCAATTTAAAGCAGGTTTCCAAAACTCTTTTTTAAACGTTTCTTTGAAGAAGCCAAAATGCCCTGGCTTTTTTCCATTTGAGTCTTTATCAAAATGAATTCGCTCAACCTTGGCATTTTTGTACTGTTGTGACAACCAATCCACTCCTTTTTTTGAAGCAAAACCGTCATTCGTAAAGCTGAACATGCGCAAGGGCACCCTTAGCTTGTCAAAGTGGTATTCCTGTTCATTGTAATAATGCATAAAGTATTCTTTTTTGACGCCCCACTTCCGCCATTCCGTTACGACACTTTTCGGAAGATTATCCACAATCCCAATCAATTTTCCCGGATAGTAACCAAAAGCCGGCGTAAATACCGGAATGAAAAAATACCAGAACAAAAAGAGTTTAATCCGGTTAAAACCTGTATAGGTGTTCCAATAGCCACTTTGCGAAGCCACCATGATCACTTTTTCAAAAGCGGTATTGAGGGAATTAAACCCAGTGATTTGTCCACCTATACTGTGACATATCAAAACTATTTTTAATTCGGGGTGATTTTTTTGTATCAACTTTACCATTGCCGCCTGGTCTATGGCACCCCATCCTTTGACTCCGCCTTTATGCGATCTTAAATAGTCGCTTGAATTGCCGGAATTCCTAAATCCACTATAATCAAAGGTATATGTTGCAAATCCGTGCTCGGCAAAATAGGCTGCAAACTTTTTGTAGTATTGCTGCGGTACAGCCGTTGCCGATGAAATGAGCATGGCCTTTACGGGTTCGCTTTCCGGAAGGTATTGCACATATGAAAGTGTATTGGCACGGCCTACTTCCAGTCTCAACGCAGCAACAGATATGGACATCAATCAATCCTGTTATATGCGATACTATCCCCTACTTGTATGTTCCATTTTTGTGTCAGTCCGGCATTTATCTCCAGGACATATTGTATAGGAACCTGGGAAGATAGGCCGGTTTCATCCAGGGGCTGGGCATTTTCTGAAATGCTGGCTACTTTTAGTGATTCATCGATAAAAAGCAGGTCCAGGGGAAATTCGGTATTTTTCATGTAAAAAGAATGCACGGCTACATTTGGAAAAATGAATAGCATCCCTTGATTTTCTGCCATAGATTCCCGGTACATAAGCCCGGTCTGTACTTCGTAATCTGAGGCGGCGATTTCGATATCCAATTGGGTGATTAACGAATCCCTTTTAAACATTTGGAGTTCTCCTTCCTTGGTGAAATCAATTCTTTCCGTGGCAATGCCGGTCGTGGCTTTTTCTTTACAGGAGGCCATCAAAACGCCAATTGCACAGAACACTGTCAAATAAACACTAAACCTTTTCACAATCTACGACTATTGCATTCATTTTTTATTCGCAATCGCTTTGGAGCTTCCAGGGCGAAACATGAGGTACAATCCGATAAGCACAAACGGTATACTTAACCACTGCCCTGTAGTAAAAGTCCCCCAGGTTTCTTCAAATCCACCTTGACTTTTCTTAAAGTACTCCAGAACAAACCGAATGGGCCCCCACATGGTGGCCAGCCAAAATCCAAAAAGGAAACCCTCTTTTTTACGGAAGTCAGTTTTCCAGTACATCCAGTAATACATAATTAGAAAAACAATCAGATATCCAAATGCCTCGTACAGCTGCACCGGATGTCGATAGGGAATGGCTTCTAAAATTGTGGCAAATTCCGGATTGGTTTCCAAGGCCCGGTAGGCGGCATTTGCGGTCTTTTCTTTGGTTAATCCCATGGCCTTGTAGGCTGGCATATCATCGGAATCCCTGATAAACCGAACTGCAAAAGCAAAAGAGCTGTCTACTATTTTACCATTGATCTCAGAATTGAAAAAGTTGCCCAGGCGCACAAATGCTCCACCTATGGCACAGGTGATCGTTACGCGATCCAGCAACCACAACACGCTCATATCCCTGTATTTCCTGGACAAAAGGTATAAACCAATAACCCCTGCAATTGCGGCACCATGACTGGCCAAACCAGTGAAACCGGTAAACTCGTAACCATTGATAATACCGAAGAGGGAACCTTTGGTACTTTCCCGTATGGGGAGTAAGATTTCAATTAAATGGTCTTTGTAGTAATCCCAATCATAAAAAAACACGTGACCCAGGCGTGCGCCCAACATTATGGACACTACGGCATACACAAAGAGGGAATCCAGTTTTTCCATGGGTTTCCCTTCATTTTTGAAAATACGTTTCATGATGAACCAGCCCACCACAAAGGCAAGTATCCAGAGCATGTTGTAGTACTTGATCTGAAGCACCCCAAGTTTGAACAAAGTGTCATCCGGATTCCAACTGAAACCTAAGAAGTACATAGAAAATTGGTTTTGCGGCTAAGATAAATAATAGCAACAAGACGGCTTCCTTTTCGGTCGTTAGATTTCAAAAGGGAGTTGCCATGATTATTGGAATTTGGAATTTGAGATTTGAAATTTAGGATTTAGGATTTGGGATTTGGGATTTGGTTTTTAACTAAGGAACCGGATCATATCCGCTACCTCCCCAGGGATGACAGCTTGAAATTCGTTTTATAGATAACCACCCTCCTTTGAAAAGACCATGTTTTTTAAGGGCTTCCAAAGTATACTGGGAACAGGTAGGTTGATATCGACAAGTAGCTGGAGTTAAGGGTGAAATCAAATACTGATAGGCTTTTACCAAAAATATAAAGGGGGCAATCAATATTTTTTTCAGAGTGATACGCATTTTTCAAGTGCAGTTTTCCAATTAGTTGTTTACAAGATACGGCGGTGCAGCAATAATACTAGTTGATACTAAACGTAGTGCCTTCTTTACCATCTTTTAGTTGGATCCCCATAGCCTCAAGTTTGTCCCGGATGTTGTCTGAGGTCGCAAAATCCTTATTAGCCCTTGCTTTGTTTCTTAAGTCGATAAGCAAATGTAATACCCCATCCAAAGTCTCAGAAGTGGTGTCATTTCCTTCGGGAGCGGTTATCCCAAGCACTTCAAAAACAAAGGCGTTCATGCTGTTTTGCAACTCCAATTGATTCGTTACCGTAATTTTAGCCTTACCATCTTTGATCAGGTTAATCTGTCGTACTGCTTCAAAGAGATGGGCAATGAGTATCGGGGTATTAAAATCATCATTCATTGCTTCATAACACTTGTTCTTCCAGGCATTTACATCAAAATCTGAAGTGTCTGAAGGGGCTAAGGTGGAAAGGCACTTAATACCCTCCATCAGTTTGTGATAGCCTTTTTCCGAAGCGAGCAAGGCAGTGTCGCTTAGATCAAGAATACTGGTGTAATGCGCCTGCATCATAAAAAAACGCACAACAGCTGGTGCAAACGCCTTACTAAGGATATCGTTCTCCCCACTGAAGATTTCTGAGGGATAGATATTATTACCTGTAGATTTCGACATTTTCTTTCCGTTGAGCGTCAACATATTAGCGTGCAGCCAGTACTTCACAGGACTAAGGTTGTTACTCGCCTCCGCCTGGGCAATTTCGCATTCGTGATGCGGAAACTTCAAGTCCATACCGCCACCATGAATATCAAATTGCTCACCCAGGTATTTTGTGCTCATGGCCGTACATTCCAGGTGCCAGCCCGGGAATCCATCGCCCCAGGGCGAAGGCCATCGCATAATATGCTGCGGTTCCGCCTTTTTCCAAAGCGCGAAATCCTGTGGATTTTTCTTTTCCTGTTGCGCGGTAAGCTCCCGGGTATTGGCGATCATGTCTTCCAGCTTGCGGCCGCTAAGTTTTCCGTAATCATGAGAGACATTGAACTTGACGACATCAAAATAGACCGAGCCATTTTGTTCATAGGCGAAACCTTTCTCAAGAATCTGTTCAATAATCTGAATCTGCTCAATAATATGTCCGGTAGCCGTAGGTTCAATGCTCGGGGGCAGTAAATTGAGTTTTTGTAGGGTCTCATGAAAGTCAACCGTATAGCGTTGTACTACTTCCATAGGCTCCAACTGCTCTAATTTTGCTTTTTTAGCAATTTTATCTTCCCCGTCATCAGCATCGTTTTCCAGGTGGCCGGCATCGGTGATATTGCGGACGTAGCGTACTTTGTATCCCAGATGTTTGAGATACCTAAAGATCATGTCAAAGGACATGAAGGTTCTACAATTACCAAGGTGTACGTTGCTGTAGACAGTAGGGCCACAAACGTACATACCCACATAGCCCTCTTTCAAGGGGGTGAAAACCTCTTTTTTGCCGGAAAGCGAGTTGGTGACCTTTAATTGCTGTTGTGAGAACAATTGCATTAAAACTCTGTCTCTAAGTTGATGTAATCCAAAAACTCTCTTCGGACGGCTTCTTCTTGAAATTTTCCTCCATATTCTGCAGTAACCGTGCTACTTTCAATATCCCGAATCCCTCTGGAATTAACACATAGGTGCTTAGCATCTATAACACAGGCAACATCTTCGGTCCCCAGAACTCTTTGCAACTCTTTTACAATTTGGATATTCAGCCGCTCCTGAACCTGAGGCCTTTTAGCGTAGTAATCTACTATTCTGTTCATTTTAGAAAGCCCAACCACAGTACCGCCGGATATGTAGGCTATATGCGCCTTTCCTACAATAGGCAGTAAATGGTGTTCACAAGTGGAATACAAGGTGATGTTTTTTTCCACCAGCATTTCCCCATACTTGTACTTGTTTTCGAAAGTAGAGGAGTTGGGTTTTCTTTTGGGATGCAAGCCGCCAAAAAGCTCTTTCACATACATTTTTGCCACCCGATTTGGCGTGCCTTTCAAGCTATCATCCTCCAGATCCAGCCCCAGGGTCAACATAATTTCGCGGACGTTATGCTGTATACGTTCTATTTTTTCATCGTCGTCCAGGACAAAGGCGTCTTCACGCATTGGGGTATCCTCGGCAGATCCAATATGATCGTTACCCCGTTCCTCGTACTGTTCTTCCAAAGTCTGTTCCAGTTTCATTATCGTGACCAATAAAGCGAACAAAGATATACATTAATACCCTATTTAACTTCGATATGTAGCGGTTTGACAACATAAATTATTGTTAAGTAAAATCACCGTTTATTTTTATACTCTCCAAATTCACAGCTACTTATGCACAGGATCTTTGCTGCATTCATTATACTCTCACTCCTGGGCCCGGGTTTTCTTTTAGCCCAGGTCTCTTCGGATTGTGCTACTGCTGTTCCTATTTGCAACAATACCCCGGTAAACGGTGGTGCCAACGGATTTGGTAATGATGATTTTAACGGAGCTTCCTCCAGCGGTTGTTTGGAACAAACACTTTCAGGAGCTATAGAGTCCAATTCCGGCTGGTATCGCTTCCGCACGAATGCTACCGGCCAGTTGGGATTCAATATTGGCCACGATCCTTTGGAGGATTGGGACTTTGCCCTATACCGCTCGGACGACTGCAGTACCCTGGGCGAACCCATACGTTGCAATTTCTTTGACAATAGCGATCAAAACGCATTTATTGGCGTAGGCGAAGATCCTTCCGGGCAGTCCGATTCGGTGCAATATGAAGATTGGCTTCAGGTTGAACCGGGCCAGGATTACTATTTGTTACTTAACAACTTTAGTAACAATAACTCCGGGTTTTCCATTCAGTTTTCCGGTCAGATATTTGAAGATCACCAATATAGCGCTCTGGATTGTTCTATTGTCAATAACCTTCTGGGGCCTCCCATAGCGGCTTGTAGTAATGAGACGGTGATTTTAGATGCTACAACCTCCGGGGCTATTGCCTATAGCTGGTATCAGGACAGTGGTGCCGGATTTACTGAAATCCTGGGAGAAACCGATCCCACCCTCGAAGTAATTGAAGATGCTACCTATCGTGTACGTGTTATCATGGGCAGCACCACATTAATCAGTGATGTGCAGGTAGCCTTCACAGAATCGCCAATAGTAATGCCAGTAAATGATGCCATTTTTTGTTACACTTCCAATATGATCTTTGATCTATCTCAAAAAGACGCGGAAGTACTAGGTGTCCAATCTCAGGATAATTCTTTGGTGAGTTATCACACTTCCCAGGCGGATGCGCAGTCTGGTGCTAACCCTCTTGTCAAGGCATACCCTGTAGTTCCGGGAAATCAGACGATTTATGTCAGGATAAGTGCAATACAAAACTCCCGGTGCTTTTCGGCCACGGAGCATTTTGAGCTACACGCACTGGAAACCCCGGAACTTAGCTTTGAGACCGAGGTTAATCTCTGTTATAACGGACAAAGCATTTTGATTGGAGAATCTGCTCCTGATCCGGCTTATCAATATTCTTGGGAAAGTGGTGAAACATCAGCAGCGATTACAGTGGATCAGGAGGGGATATATACCCTTACCGCCACCAATACCTTTGCAGGGGAAAGTTGTTCGGTTTCCCGAACGGTTACCGTAGTAGCCTCTGCCGAACCGACAATAACAAGAATAGAAGTAGACGATTTACAATCCAATAATCGGGTAGAAGTTCTCACAGATGCCATTGGCGAGTTTGAGTATAGCCTGGATAACGGCCCCTTTCAGCCCAGCCCGGTTTTTAGCAATGTACTTCCGGGAACGCACACCCTTATAATGCGGGATGTACATGGATGCAATGAACTTAGTGAAGAAATTGTAGTTGTTGGATTTTTAAATCATTTTAGTCCTAACGGAGATGGTAGTAATGAAAATTGGCATATTGAAGGCTTAGGTTTCCTGGAAGATCCCGTAGTTACCATTTACGATAGGTACGGAAAACTGCTGCAACAGCTCACTGCCCCAAGTGAGGGCTGGGATGGTACCTACAACGGCCAACCTGTTCCGGCATCAGATTATTGGTTTAAATTGTCCTATAGAGATTCAACGGGTAACCGGGTATACGCTCAGTATATACAGAACCATTTTTCATTGCGACGTTAGGAAAAGCATAATTTTGGGTGCCCCGTTTGTCGAATGTGGACTTTTTTTTTGTTTCCGGCATACTAAAGCGGGGTTTTAGGTAGTTATAAGCTATAGTAAAATACGATAAGCGTAGCCCCAAGCCGTATGCGAACACTATTTTATGCTTTTTCTTGTTTGTTCCTTTTCACCATTTCCATAAAGGGACAGAATTCTCCGGATTGTAGAACGGCCATTCCTGTTTGTGCTGATGCTCCTATTGATGGTATTGTGGACGGTAGCGGCGCTATTGACGATTTTGACCCTGATGTTATACGGCAATCCGGCTGTTTGGAAAAAGGAAGTGTTGTTTCCGCCAATATTGAGAACAACACGGCCTGGTATGTCTTTAGGGCGGGGACCGATGGTCAGATCGGTTTTGATATTGAAGCGCTCCCGGTAACTCCCGGAGCCCCAATTACGGCGGAATACGATTTTGCGCTATATGGTCCTTTTGATCAAACCACAGGAGATAACTTCTGTGGCCTTGTTAGCGCTGGAACCGCACAGCCCATACGTTGTAATTACGAGGTAAATGATACCAGTTTTACCGGAATTGGGGTGAATCCGGAGAACGGACAAGTTGGCGCCCCTAATGTTACGGGAAGTCAAAATACCTACGACGAATGGTTAGATGTCATTGCCGGAGAGGTATACTACCTGTTGATCAATAACTTCAATACCAATTTTGACGGAGATCCGGAATTGTTTACCCTTAATTTCACCGGGAATTCTGTTGATGCCAACCAGGATACCGCTTTGGATTGTACCTTACGGGATGAATTCTTGGGGTTCGATATTATAGCATGTGAAGGAGACCCTGATATTGTGCTGAGCGCATTGAACTCCCCGGCTGGCCCCAACATTGTAAATATTACCTGGTCTGTAGATACGGACGATGACGGAACCATTGATACGGTTTTGGCAACTGGTGCAGGTGAAACGGAATTCACGGTTACCAGCCCAAACTCTGGGCGGTATTTTGTGTCCATAGAAACGACTTTTGGTGAAATTATTTCGGATGATATCCTGATCACTTTCTTCGGGATACCCGAGCTTGACGAAGTACTGATTATTGATGATCTGGTAAATAGCAATCAAACCGATCCCTATAATGTAGAGATCGTGCCGCTAGGAAATGGCGACTATGAATACGCGATAAATGGAGGAGACTTTCAAGACGATCCTGTCTTTTTAGATGTTCCTCCCGGAATTAACACTGTAGTGATCAATGATAAGAACGGATGCGGTACTACGGAATCTATAGAATTCCTGGTAGTGGGGTATCCCAAATTTTTTACACCTAACGGTGATGGGATACATGATCTCTGGCAGGTACTGGGTATTGAAACCTTAGATGCCCCTACTGTCTTTATTTTTGACCGCTTTGGTAAGCTGGTTAAGCAGCTTACTCAGGATTCCACTGGTTGGGATGGAACGTATAACGGAAGAGATTTACCTTCTTCGGACTATTGGTTCAAACTGGATTATGGCCGGGATGAAGAAGGGGTTATCGTAGCCCGAACGGTACGACGCCATTTCTCCCTGGTACGCTAATGGAAAAAGGCCGATGGTATGCCCACCGACCTTTCTTTAATAGTACTATCGCCGTAATCCTTTTTAGAACTTTAAGGTATATGACACAATAACGTTGGTATTTCTGCGATTCACCATGGCGCTATTGGAGGCCCCGGAATCAAAAAACAACTCATTGACGTCTTGCTCTGTTCTACTGAAGGCAAGATCCAGTCGGCTACCGCCAAAATCGATACCAAGGCCAGCGGAAAATCCTTCTAAGTCTCCCATGATGGTATCGTCTTCGTAAGGACTCTCTTCAATACGATATCCACCCCGTAAGCTTACACTATCAATGCGGTATTCACCGCCAAAACGGTAGGAATTCACAATACCCAATTGATCCGCTATAAACTGGTTTTCTTGCGCAAAGCTAGGATCGGTTGTAGGGCGTAACTCGGCTTCTGAAAAATCCTGATACCCGTAGTCAAAACTCAACAGGCCATCTTTACCGAACACCAGGGCAGCACTACCCGTGATCTTACCCGGAGTTTGGATGCGATATTCTTCGAAGAGATTAACGATGTTAAAGTCGATAAAACTAATATCGTCGTCCGCCAGGTCCGAGTTAATTCGTTGCGAAGTATCATCCGTTAAACGATACCAGGTGGGCGATTGGTAACTACCTCCAATTCGAATGCTTTCATTAAGTCGCGCTATAGCGCCGACACTGAAAGAGAACCCTTCTCCCTGTGTACGTAAAAAGTTGTCAAATGTGGCAAATTGAATGGGTGAGTCCGCAGCATAACCACTTTCGTCCAGAAGTGTCAGCCGTTCGTAAAGAACAGAGTGGAAATTAACCGAAGCCCCGATATTTAAGCTGTTTTGATACTGTCCCGAAAAGTTAAGGGTAAATTTGTTATTGTAACCATTCGTAGTTTGGCGATAGCTTTGGTTTACGTTGGAGTAGAGTGCATTGGAAACGTAAGCGGTACCTGCCTCATCCGTTTCATCCACAGGATCAATCAACCCTCCAAAGTAACCCAGAAAAGCCTGTTGACTCCCGAAGCCCTGTTGTTCACCGATTCTCAAATACCCTTCTTCCACAAATTCGTTATCGTTAAGTAAAAGGTTTCCGAAAGGAACGCCTTGAGCAAAATTTAAAAAGTAGTTGTCTATACCCTGATCGGTATTTCCCGAGGCAACAAATTCGTTATCAAAGTTTTCAGCCAACTGATAGTTTATGGCAAAGGCCAGTTTTTTCCAGGGGGAAGCGTTGGATTTGAAGACAAAGACACCTCCTGCCTGGCTGAATTCAATGTCATTCAGATCTGAATTTAGCGTGCTGCTTCCGTAAAGCGCATCATTGTTTCGGTTATAATTGGCTCCGGTAATGGTGAATTGACTGTGATTAAATACCGAGGAACCGGCTGGATTAACATTTAGCGAAGAAAGGTCACCCCCAAGGGCTCCAAAAGCACCTCCCATAGCTTGAAAGCGGGCGGTCCCCTGAGATTCTTCGATACTGTAGCGCAATACGTCATTAATGTTTTGGGCAGTTCCCACTAGGCATGACAATCCTATGATGAGTGTTAATAAACTTCTCATAGCTACTTTTTTTATGATTGAACTTGGACTCTAATTTCTTCTTCCGCCACCGCTTCTGCCTCCTCCCGAGGAACGGCCACCACCACTTCTACCTCCCGAACTTCTAAAACTTCCAGAGCTTCTGGAACCCCCGGAGCTTCTAAAGCTTCCGGAACTCCGTGAACTTCGTGAAGAACCTGAAGAACGGAATCCACTACTACGGCTTCGGGATCCTGAACTTCTATACCCACTACTTCTAGGGGCAGACCGTGTAGAAGGGGAATAACTCCTGGTACTTCTTCCAGATCCGCGATATACCCCTGAACTTCTATTGGTGCTACCAGAACGGTTGTAAACACCGCTTCGTGAACTACCTCTTGTACTCCCACTATACCTGGGATTACTTCGGGTGATACCATTATACCTGGGAATCGATCGGGTACTTCGACTGGAACGATATCTTTGATTTCGGGCAATAGCATCCGTACTAACAGACCTTCCGGATCGGGCAGTATTACTTCTATAACTTCGGGAACTCCTGGCAGCGGTACTTCGGTTAAGATTCGATCTACCGCTATTAGAGCGCAACCGGGCATTGGATGTTCCTGTTCTTGCGTATGAACTGTTCGATCTACCTCTAAAACCACTACCCACCAGGGTATTGTTGTTGGCGTACCCCCTTCGGGATTGATTAAAGCCCACATTGCGATTGTAGAAGGGTTGATTCCAACCCCAGCCTCCGGCCCAACCAACGCCTCCCCAGCCCCAGCCTCCGGCCCAGCCCCAACCAGCGTTCCAAGCCCAAGGATTGTTCCAGCCCCAGCCAATGCCTCCCCAGCCCCAGCCTGCGCCTCCCCAGCCGAAGCCACCCCAGCCCCAGCCGGCGTTCCATAACCAGGGATCATTCCAACCCCAGCCCCAACCAAGACCACCACCCCAGCCCCAGTTGTCATAGACATTGATGGTTAAATTGGTGGGATTATCTCCCCAAGCAGGATTACCGGTATAGTCGTTATTGTTAGCAAAGTAGTCTACCTGCTCGCCAATAACAATGCTATCATTCTCTACCCCACTATAGTAGTCATCAACATCCGTAAAGATTTCAGAATCAAGGAATTGTTGGTATTCATCTGCGCGTTGTCCAAAATACTCACCATACAAGTTGTTTTCGGTATCTTCTGTCTCCACGGCTTCGGCATTCTTTTTTTCTACGCGTACGACCTCGTTACCGGAGGAATAAATGCCATCATCGTCGTAGTACGAAGCCTGTTGGTAGGAACCACAAGAAACCAATGTGAGCAACAAAGCGCCCAGAAAAGTTGAGAGTACCAAAGTTTTGCGGGGTAGCTTAGAATACATATCGTGACTTTTATTGTTCAACATACTAAAAAATTGGTAGTTTTACCGCTCAATTTTGGTTATATAAGGCACAAGTTCTGTGCCAAACTCTTTTCAATGGGAAAAAAATTAACGACTCGCGCAGAAGACTATTCCAAGTGGTATAACGAATTGGTGATCAAGGCGGACCTAGCTGAGAACTCCGGGGTACGGGGATGTATGGTCATTAAACCGTACGGATTTGCTATTTGGGAAAAGATGCAGGCAGGACTGGATAAAATGTTCAAGGATACCGGACATCAAAATGCGTATTTTCCCTTGTTTATCCCCAAATCCTATTTTAGCAAAGAGGCCAGTCATGTAGAAGGTTTTGCCAAAGAATGTGCCGTTGTTACGCATTACCGCTTGAAGAACGCCGAAGATGGCAAGGGTATCGTAGTAGATGAGGAAGCAAAATTGGAAGAAGAACTTATTATACGACCTACCTCGGAGACAATTATTTGGGATACCTATCGCAGGTGGATCCAATCGTATCGGGATCTTCCCCTATTGTTGAATCAGTGGGCTAATGTGGTACGCTGGGAAATGCGTACCCGCTTATTTTTAAGAACAGCAGAATTTCTTTGGCAGGAAGGGCACACCGCTCATGCTACCGAGCCCGAAGCTATTAAAGAAGCAGAGATGATCATGAATCTCTATGCCGATTTTGCCGAGAATCACATGGCCGTACCGGTGATCAAAGGGACAAAAACAGCAAGTGAACGTTTTGCCGGTGCCATAGAGACCTATTGTATAGAAGCACTAATGCAAGACGGTAAAGCATTGCAATCCGGAACGTCTCATTTTCTCGGGCAAAACTTTGCCAAGGCCTTTGATGTAAAATTTGCCACAAAAGAAGGAAAACAGGAATATGTTTGGGCCACCTCATGGGGGGTTTCCACACGGTTAATGGGGGCATTGATCATGACACATAGCGATGACAATGGCTTGGTACTTCCTCCAAAACTGGCGCCCATACAGGTGGTGATTGTCCCTATTTACAAAGGATTGGATCAGTTGGAGGCAATAACCGAAAAAGTGCTTCCCATAGTTGAGTCATTACGATCCCGTGGAATTTCGGTGAAGTATGACAACAGGGATACCCATAAACCTGGATTTAAGTTCAATGAATACGAATTAAAGGGCGTCCCTATCCGCCTCGCTATTGGTCAGCGTGATCTGGAAAATGGTACTTTGGAAATCGCCAGAAGGGATACCTTAGAAAAATCATCTATACCTATGGATGAGGTGATCGGAACGGTTGAAACGCTTTTAAAGGATATCCAGGAATCCATTTTCAATAAAGCAAAGGCGCACCAGCAGGCCAATATTACTACTGTGGACAGCTACGAGGAGTTCAAAAAGGTATTGGAAGAAAAAGGGGGCTTCCTGGCCGCCCACTGGGACGGGACAGTTGCAACGGAAGAAAGGATCAAAAATGAAACAAAGGCTACCATCCGTTGTATTCCGATTGACGTAAAAGAAGAAGCCGGACAGTGTATGGTAACAGGGAAAGCCTCCCCATATCGGGTGCTTTTTGCCAAGGCCTATTAGATTGTCTAAAAATTAGTAGGCCCTATTGCAATAGTTAAAAATAGTTGTATTTTTGCGTCCGCTAAGAAGTGACCTTAGGGCCCGTTCGTCTAGGGGTTAGGACGCCAGGTTTTCATCCTGGTAACAGGGGTTCGATTCCCCTACGGGCTACGAAAGGTACGAAGTTAGAAATGCAAAATTTGAAATTTTAGCCTTATAGCATTGATTTCAAACCTCGTTTTTTTGATTTCGTATTTCAAAAAAGGCCCGTTCGTCTAGGGGTTAGGACGCCAGGTTTTCATCCTGGTAACAGGGGTTCGATTCCCCTACGGGCTACAGTTCAAATGTTGAATGCAGAATTAAGAACGTTGAATGACTTAATTCGTAATTCCAAATTGATAATTAAAAAACATGGCAAATCATAAGTCGGCATTAAAGCGAATTAGAAGAAACGAAGCAGTACGATTGCGTAACCGTTATCAGCATAAAACAGTACGTAATGCGATCAAAAAATTGCGTAATGAAGAGGATAAAAAAGCAGCTGAAGCGCTTTTACCTTCGGTGGTTAGTATGATTGACAAGCTAGCAAAGCGCAACATCATCCATGCGAACAAAGCCTCCAATTTGAAAAGTAAATTGGCAAGCAAGGTTGCGGCGATGTAAACTATATGTGCTACAAAATAAAAACCCTTCCAACACGGAAGGGTTTTTTTATGCCCAATTCTTATTTGAGCTGCGCACTATTTCGGTAGCCCGCGTTGTCTTTGTACCAATCCATGTAGCTTGTTCCTCCAGAGGTGGCCCACTGATTGAAAAAGTTATAAGCCTGGTTTACAGGTACCCGTTCTTTAGGGACCCTAAACTCGTGTACAATGTTTATCGCCCAGGGTAAGCGGGACTCCGTCTGATAATTGCCATCAACATCTTGATTAACCCCTTCTAAGTCTGTTGTATTCACTCCCAGACTGGTTCGTAATCGATTCGGTAAATGGATTTCTCGCCCTCTGTCTTTATTGACAATTAAGAAGGGATTGAATGGAGCTATACCCAATTGTGCGATACTTAAAGGCGTAGTAAATCGTATTTTGACCTGTGAAGGTACATTTACCATGGTTTCGTTATTATCAAAAAGAATGACAACGGCACGATCTTGGCCTTCCTCTACACCATTTGCGGCCAAATTAATGTATCCTTCAGTTAGTACGGTACCCGTAACCGACTCCACTTGATTGGGTGCAATACTTTCAAATTCAATGCCAAAGGCGTTGATCAGTCCCGCTCCGTCCGAAGTTACCTCGTAGTTGATTTCCAGCTCAACTACTTCGTTTAGAGCGTTAATGATGGCAACAAACCGATAGTTTACGGCAGTATCATTAAAATCATAATCACCCATAAATGGCCAGAGATCTTCAAAGGCCACTGTGCCCCAACCATATTTACTGGGGGTAAATTGCTCAAATGCCTTTTCTGCATCGTCTGGGAATTCATCATTGCTATCTGTAATCCCGTCCCCATCCGTATCAGGATCTTCCGTTTCCTCATCGGTAACGGTAAAAGTGGTCAAATCGTTGATGGTTCTCCCAAAATCAACACTGGAAGTTGAATTGGGGCCATAAATGTATTCCCACCCACCGGTAACCGTATCCATTATGATAAGGTCTGAACTTGAGCCATTACTGGCCAACCAAAGTTCATTGTTAGAGTCAAAGGTCATGGAAGTCGGATTAAACGGTAGATTTTCCGCACTTATTCTAGTTGCCTGGTACTCATTGTTGTCCAGGTCCAAACGATATAATCCACCAAAACTGCTCAAGAACAGGGTACCATCTTCGGCAAAGGCCAAATCTCCGCCATTAGTAACATCAAGATTATTGATCTTCCGGGTGGAAAGTACATTGCCGTTTGCGGGATCAATAGTATATACTTTAGCCTTATTTCCTGAAAAATACAAAAGGCCATCCTCTTCCCTATAATCCAATCTTGGCCCACCCATGCCCACATTGCCAACGGTCGTCCAACTATCATTGATCATATCATAACGCATTAACGGATAGGGCTTGTTTCTCCCTATGGAGTATAGATATTGATTGGTATGGTCTATTGCTGCTGTCCAGCTGCCCTGGGGCATAGCGGCTAAATTGGTTAAGTTCCCGTTCAAAGGATTGACCGTAAACAACTGTCCGGACCCATTAACACAGTAGAGGGAGTCAATGTTCATGCCTTTTCCGGCAAATGATTTATAAGGGGTTCGTGATCGGAATCGGGCCACCTCTGCCTTTCTCCTTTTACCGGACATATCTGTATGGGTATAGTTAGCCGAACCGTTGGCAATATCAACTACCTCGGAGCTAAAAACGCCTCCTTCTTTTCGTCTTACATATATTTTTGAATAGTAGGAAGGCAGGCTCACTGTATGTTGTAGTTGTCCATTAACGGGCCTACCTGTGAACAAGATTTGATTGAACTCATCAGATTCAAAAGTGGTTACCGAATCAGCCTGGCCTTCGTCATTGAGGACATCATTTTCTTCAATGGATAAAGAAGCATCGTTGTATGCATAAATAGTATAGATGGCATTAGGCGAACCATCATTGATAGTGATGGTTACCGTTTCTGAGGTTTTAAATTCAAATTCCTCAGGAATCACCAAATTGACTAGAGACGTTTCATCTGATGCTTCTTCCTGTTCATTTTCTTCTTGTTGTGTCTCTTCATTTACCATATCATCCAGGTTATCCTTGACACAAGAACTTAGTATAAGGAACATAGAAAGCACTGTGAGAGCTTTTGTGGTAAAAATTGAGTATTTCATGACCATAAAATTTCTTCAAAGGTTATTAGTATTGGGCATAGTTTCGGTTACTTTTATTTGGGACCGGGATAGCTGTCGACGAAAAGCAGTTATCCGTAGACGGACGAGACAATACTTATATCTCATGAATTGAACGAAAAAACTTACAAAAAGGTTTAAGAATACGATAAACGGTACACCATTGTTGTGAAAACGATGAATACCGATGTCAAATTGAATGCTAAGAAATGTAGGGTATTAATCGAGTTGCAGTTTTTCAGTATTCCGGTAGCCCTGAATATTCTTGTACCAGTCTTTTCTATCTTTCCCACCGGATAAGGCCCACGTCCTAAAGAACAGATATCCCTTATCAATGGATTCTTTTTCCTTGAGAATAGTAAAGTCTTCAGGGATATTGATCGCCCATGGTAGCCCTTCCGGGGTAGTGTAGTTGCCATCACTATCCCTGTTGTTCCCGCTCACCTCAGGAAGATTGTTTCCTAAAACGGTAGGAGTATTACCGGCAAGGTGAATTTCGACTTCCCGTTCACCGTCGACGACCAGAAACGGTTTAAAGGGTCCATTTCCTAGCTGTTCCTGGGGTATCGGATCTAAAAAGGTAACGCTTATATTGTTCTTTTGGCCTAACTGAGCGCTATGGTCGTCAAATAATGGAATTACCGCATTCGTTTGCCCGTTCTCGGTGCCATTTCCATTTAAGCTGAAAACAGTATTGGTTAGGCTTTGACCGGCCACGGAAGCAACAGTATTGGGGGCTACCCCGGGCAGTTCAAAGGCAAAAGCATTCACAAAACTAGCCCCGTCTGATGTTACCTCATAGTCAAATTCGAGCACTACGATCTCATTATTTGCGTTCAATATGGTTTTGATGGAATACTCCACGGCGGTATCATTAAAGTCATAGTCCCCAAGAAAGGGCCACAGGTCTTCAAAAACGATAGTTGCTTTGGTGGTGGTTGTAGGATAAAACACATCAAATGCCTTGTTCGGGTCTTGGGGGTAAACATCTACAGTGTTTTCCGCACCATCTCCATCACTGTCGTCGCAGGAGGGAACTTCGGTAAAGGTGAACCAATTATTATCATTTTGACCGTTGCTATTCGGGTCATCGATACGTCTCCATACAATTTGATCAAAGGTTGCGGAATTTGCAGTGATCAAAACCGTACCATAACCATCGCGAAAGTACCTTGACCTGGAACGTGGGTTGGCGTCCCGTACTATTCTTTGGTTGTTGTCGTATTGAAATTCATATCCCCCGGATAACAATTGTTCCGAATGTTGGGTCCCTACAAACTGGTACATCGCATTGTCTACACTGCGTAAATGCAACAAAATACTTTTTATGGGTTGATCGAAGGTCATTACGAATTCCACATAGCCATCCATATCGTTGTTGGTATCTATCTTGGAATTGATCCAATACGCCCAATCGTTTACGGTATAAATGGGTGTTGACAGTCCGGCAATACCGATAAAAAATGCATTTTTTAGTACTACGCCGTCTACTGAGGTAGCCTCAATACGGGCGGTTACCGCATTATTCGGAAAATACATATTCTCAATAGTTCTGACTGAACCGTTGCTGCGGGTACTGGCATTGAATAGATCTACCGGAAGGCGTTGTCCATAAATGTTAGTACAATCTGAATTGTCACGAGCATTTTGATTTGATGTTTTTGGTGAGCTTTTCCCGGAACTGCTTCCAAAAGCGAACGTAACTTCTGATTCGGAAATGGGTACTATAAAAGACTGCACTACGGTGTTTGATTTCCGGATCAATAACAGGCTATCGATATAGGCCGGGACGGACACTTGTTCCCGAATACCACCGCTCCTTGTTTTTCGTTCAAACAAACGATGGGGCAAGGGACCTGTTATACTGTCCAGTGCAGCGGTTACCTCAGGGCTTTTGGCGTAAACTTCATAAATGATCCTTTCTTCAGTATCCGTAATGGTTATACCCACTGTAGCCGCTGTTTCAAACTGGAAATCAGCAGGAAACTGTAGCGCCGTTAATACCGCTCCGGTATCAAGAAGAGAATCCGGCTCTTGTTCACCCAATGCGCTCACATAAGCATCGTACTTTTCTTGCAGGCACGCGTTGAAAGTAAGGCCCAGGAGCACCAAAGAAATAATGATAATAACCGATTTTATGCGCATAACGTATCACATCCCGCACAAAATGAACGAAAAAACTTACAATACCTGGGAAAAACCCGATGAATAACCCGCCAATGTTGTGAAAGCAATGAATAGCGATGTCAAACCGTAATCAGTGAAATGCTCTTCTCTTGGAAATTAAAAACCCGATGATGAAAAAACAATACATTACCGAAACCACTACCCATAACACTTGCCTAAGATGATATTCTAGGTAAAATTCTACGTTTAGATAGCCATTTAGGATATAGTAGGGAAAGTAGCAATGGAAAAGTAACATCCCCCAGTTGATCCAAACCATAAGGTTATATCGGTTAATGCCGCCATTGGTTTTGGACAACTCTTTAAAATGTAAGAAGATAGCAATAATCACCGCAAGACATCCAATACAATCTGCATAGAAGAGGCCGGAATGTAATGGGTCCTGAAAGAAAAGAGAAACGAGATAGGACAATGCTGTTACAACAGCTCCTATGAGAATTGTTAATCTGTAGGTCTTGATTTTGACTACTTTATGGTAAAGCCAAAAAACGTATCCAAAAAAGACGAGTTGATAAAGGTTGTAGATGATCACATTATGCCATTGGTATTCGGGTTCATCAAAAAAGGAAAACTCCTCGTAATTGATTATGAAATATCCCAATACCTCATTGAAGAGGGTATAGGCTACTAAAAGGGGAAAAAAGCGGAGAGGAGTGTCTACAAATTTTTTAAAGGTAACCAGGGAAATCACCAACGTTAACAAATAAAAAATAAAGTAGAAACTAAACAAACAAATGATTTATCTAAAAGCTCTGCGTCTGCTTATAATAAAACCGATGCAGAAAAGTGCATACATCACAACGATAAGAAAATGGAGAATAGTTCGAAAATAGTATTTTTCCCAGATATCCAGTCGCAAATAGCCAATCAAAAACAAAAATGGAAAAAGGGAATAGAAGCAAATCAGCCCTATGGAAACCCAAAACATTAGATTGTACTTGTCCCTTTGAAAAGTGAGCTTAGGTTGTAAATTTTTCAAATAAACAAAAACAAAAAACAACAAAGCCCAAGAACCCAAAGCATGAGCATAAAACAAATTAGTTTCTAAAGGATTTTGAAACAAGCAGCTTATCAAATACGTAAGCCCTACAATAATAGATAAACGGATTACCCATTTTTTTGGATTACTTTGGTGAATCAATTGATAGTAGAGCCAGTAAAAAAAACCAAAAAAAACTAATGAATAAATGTTGTAAATAACATCATTGACGTAGCTATGCTTAATGTCTTTGAAAAAAGAAAAATCGGAATATCTTCTTACTAGAACACCTAGAAGCTCGTTGAAGAACGTGTAAGCAATTAGAATTGGGAAAAACTTCAACTGCGTATCGAAGAATTTTCGATAGGTTGTGATACTTAAAATCAATGTAAATAAGTATACTGGCAGGAAAAAGTTTTCCGAAAAAAAACTGGAAACTTCGGTCAACATCTACTTAAAAATCCATCTTGGGTGGTGGCCCTGAACCTCCATAGTTGAAAATTAAGCTTTTACTACCCTGAAACAGGCTTGTATTGAAGTTAGGCACAAAAGAGGCTTTAGACCTTGGCTCTTCGTTCTGACCACCATTTTCATCTTTGGGCCAGAAATTTCGTATCAGCTTAGCCTCATCACCATCAATGTAAAAGCCACCATAGTCTCCCCCTACTTTAGCAGTAGGTAAGATAAACAGGGTATTGCGGTTAGGGTCTCTGCCTTCTTTGCCGTAATTGGCCAGATAGATCCGCAGACTATCCGGAGCAACATTAACCTTTTTGGCTTCTTGTTCCACATATGCTATATAGTTTTTTAAGGAATCCAGATTGAAAGCGATAAATTGAGTAGGCACAAACTTTTCATCGGAATCGCTCTGCGCTGTTTCAAATTTAACAATGCTCGGGATTCGACGTCGCTCATAGTTTTCACAGTACTTTTTGGCCTCATCCAAAGAGATTATATCTTCTGGCGTACTTACTTCTTTAACTATTTCGTTGTCCCCTTCGCCTGGTTCGGCTTTCTTGGGTTGTTGATTACAGCTGGCTAGTAGCACCAGGATTCCCAAAGCTAAAAGACGGTAGGTTGGTGATTTTGTCGTGTTCATAGGGTTGTTCTTGTTAACAGGTTATTATTTGTGGGGGAAATCTGCCTAAAGATAGGGCTTTTGTGCAATTTTTTTGACAAAAAAGCCCTATGGTTTTGACACAGGGCTTGCAGTTTATCGATAATATTTAGAACGGACTACTCGTTCATGGTCATCAGGAATTCTTCGTTGTTACGGGTTTGTTTTATCCGTTGTTCCATAAATTCCATGGCTTCCACCGGGTTCATATCCGCCAGATACTTTCGCATGATCCACATGCGTTGGATGGTGTTGTCATCCAGGAGCAGATCATCGCGTCGGGTAGAGGAGGAGATGAGGTCAATGGCCGGGAAGATACGGCGGTTACTCAGGCGTCTATCCAGTTGCAATTCCATATTACCGGTTCCCTTGAACTCTTCAAAGATTACCTCATCCATTTTAGAGCCGGTTTCCGTCAGGGCCGTAGCAATGATGGTGAGCGATCCCCCGTTTTCGATATTACGGGCCGCACCAAAGAAGCGTTTGGGTTTATGCAAGGCATTGGCATCCACACCCCCACTCAATACTTTACCGGAAGCGGGTTGTACAGTATTATAGGCACGGGCCAATCGGGTAATGGAATCCAGCAGAATAACCACATCATGGCCGCATTCTACCAGGCGTTTTGCTTTCTCAATTACGATATTCGCTACACGTACATGTTCCGAAGCTTCTTTATCAAAAGTAGAAGCCACTACTTCGCCACGGACGTTCCGTTGCATATCGGTAACCTCTTCAGGCCGTTCATCAATCAACAATATAATTTGATATACCTCCGGATGATTGGCGGCAATGGCATTGGCGATATCTTTCAATAACATCGTTTTTCCCGTTTTCGGTTGGGAAACGATCATCCCCCGCTGTCCTTTTCCTATGGGAGAGAACAGATCCATAATGCGGGTAGAGATAGTGCTTTGTCGTTCTGCTATATTAAATTTTTCCCGGGGGAATAGTGGGGTAAGGTGTTCAAAGGAGACACGGTCCCGTACTACCTGGGGGTCCAGGCCGTTTATTTTATTCACTTTGATCAACGGGAAGTACTTTTCCCCTTCTTTCGGTGGACGAATATTACCCAGTACAGTATCGCCGGTTTTTAAACCGAACAAACGTATCTGCGACTGTGACACATAGATATCATCCGGAGAAGATAAATAGTTGTAATCCGAAGACCGTAAGAAACCATAACCGTCTTGCATAATATCCAGTACTCCCTCACTGGCGATAATACTGTCAAATTCAAATTCAGGTTCTTTATAGCGGTTTTTCAGGTCTTTATCAAAGTTGCTATTGCGTTTGTCTCCATGCCCTTTCTGCGCATGATGACCCCTACGCTGCCCTTTGTGCTGTCCGTTCTGCTTGTGCGGCTCTTTTTGCTCTTTTTGTTCTTTTTGTTCGGTCCCACTTTCCGGAGCGTTCGCTTTGTTTTCAGGAGTTTTGACTACCTCCTTTTCCTGTGCGGTTCCCACCGCGACGGCTGGCTCCTTTTTCCTTGGGGTACGGGCTCTTCTGGGTTTCTTTTCCCCTTCTGTAGCGGGCTTTTTATCAGCATCAACGCCAGCGGTAGGGTTAGTGGCCTGCACATCTAAGATCTGGTACACCAGATCCAGTTTTTTCAAGGTTTTAAATCTGGGTACGTTAAGTCCTTTTGCAATCTCCTGCAATTCGGGAAGTTTTTTTGCTTTTAGATCAGAAATCTCAAACATTAATTGACTAATAAGTTAAACTTGTATTACTGTTTTGAAGAAAGTGTTAGTTGTAATTACAAATAAGGAAAGACTTTCCTGGGTAAGTATTCTAACTAATAATGCTACAAGTATACAAAAATATTTACAAGAACAAGGCCTATTTATCAAGAAAGCGGTGTAATTTTGCCATCCACTGAACCAATAGTAATGATTCAACGCATTCAAACATTGTTTCTTGTTATAGTTGCGATTGCTTCAGGCCTTCTGCCGTTTGTGTTCAAGCTCTGGGAGAAAACCGATGGCGGAGCAGTGTACGCGGAAGACAATTTGTGGATCCTGCTTTCGTTTTTAACAGTAGCGGTTCTTGCCCTTATTGCTATTTTTCAGTTTAGAAAACGACAAAACCAGTTTGTGATCAACAGGCTGAACCTTATAGTGAACCTTTTTTTACTAGGATTTTTCGTGTATCAGTCGCTAAACTTATCCGGAGAAACTACGGTTTCTGAGAAGGGTATTGGGATGCTGATTCCTGTATTTTCTATCGTTTTTCTGGTCCTGGCCAACAGGGCTATCAAAAAGGATGAAGATCTTGTAAAATCTGTTGACCGATTGCGTTAGACCTTATATCTTAGTAGTATTAGTGCGAAAAACCCCGGACCTCAAGGTCCGGGGTTTTGTTTTGGAGCGATATACGAATTGTAATTTTACCCATTGTGCATTCTGGCATAAACTCTGCAGTTTGAGTGAATTTTACGATTTAAATGAGTAAAATTTGTATCAAAATCTACCTGTCGGTTTACATGCCTTTGGTATGCAGACAGGCAAGAGTTTCTCCTTTCAAATGGGTTCTCGATACGATCCCGGGTACTCGGGATCACTCGAACTGACAAGCCTTGGTCATTTCACATTCAAAATGTAAAACGGGTTTACTTATTCCATTGTCATCAAATTCTCAACAGTAAAACCATTATTGAATTGAATATCCGTTAAGGTCTGTACTAAAGCAGGAGCCTCGGGATACGTTCCATTTTCATCTGGCATGAGATAGGTTCGTTTTGTCGCGATCTTTTGTCCTTCCACATCTTCATAACTATAATCAGCGATAAGCACAGGCTCGCTAACCCCCATAAAGGGTAATGAAAAATAAAAGCGGTCAATCAATTTGGTTTCAGGGTTTACATATAGGACGTAGATATCGTTTTGCTCCTTTCCGGTAATCTCAGGGTCATAGGTAATTTTGATTTTATCGTAGGTTGTGCCGTTAAACGTTTCCTGTCCTTCAAATGAAGCAACGGTGCCTTTGTCGTTTAACTTATATGGCATTACAAACCAAAAGTAATTGGCTCTTCGTAAAAAGTCTGCCACGGCAGTACCCTGAGTATCTTCATTTTTTTTCCCATTTACCAAAACTTCGGTCTTTTCTCCATCAAAACATTGGGTCACCGTACCTTCTACACCGGGCATCACATTAATCTCATGCTGGGTGTAATGACCGAATGAAGCTTCGTTATCAAAAATGTAGCGTTCAACAGAAAGATCTGTCTTATTGGCTTCCGGACTATGGTAATGATAGGTAAATTGGACATCGCCCTTTTTCCATAGGTCTCCCCACCCGCCATGGGCGTGCTCTATTGCTGCTAAAACGGTTTCCGGTTTGGAGTTGTGATATACAGGTTCCTGAGGGGTTTGCTCCACCTCAGCAGTAGCAGAATCGACAGTTTTTTTAGCTTGCTCTGCACAGGACGCTACGACCACCAATACAATGGTAGCGAAAAGGTTGAAAATAGTTGTCTTCATGATGTTTAACTAAGTGTTTGCTTCTTTGGACGAAAAAAGCAAAATACCTTACGGTAGTGAATTGTATTTATAGTTTTAGGAGTTGTCCGAATTGTGCAATGCGATACCCTTGCTGGAGCACCTTTGAACTCGCATCGCTATCCGAGCGCAAGAGCGGATTGGTATGGTTAAAATGGATAAAATGTATTTTTTGTTTCTCAGAACGGGGTAGGGCTTTAAAAAGTGCCATGCTCTCCTGCACAAACGGATGTGGAATTTCCGATAGATCTCGAGTATTGATTTCTTCCCCGTCGAAAAAAGTAGCATCCAAAAATGCGTAATCAACATTTTTGATTTCGGATAGAATATCTTTTTCCCAACGTTCCCATTTATCGATATCCGGTATAAAAAGTACTTTTTTAGCGGGTCCGATGATCTTAAATCCCGCCGTTTCTGAAAATTCATCGCGATGGGGTACCTGGATGGGGATAATTTGCAAATCGCTGCTGAGTTGAATGGTTTCTTCAAAATTGACTTCAATGGGAAGAATATTCCCGAGAGTGACCAATTGACTCCACGGGCCATTATTCTCCAGGAAACGTTTCATTCTCGGTAAGGTATACACGGGGACCTCATTAGCATTCATGGCTTCCTTGCCCAAATACATCAATCCTATGTAATGTCCAATATGCGCATGGGTAACAAATATGCCATTAGGTGCTTCGGTATCTACTTCTGCTGTGGTGTTCAACATTTTCAACTGCTGGGGCAGATTCGGTGTGGCTTCAAGTAAAAAGGTCTTGTTGCTGGTATGATCAATAAGGCCCAATGCCACCACTTTCCTCCTGGGATCAGGTTTTTGGAATAGCAGTGCGCAACACTCTTTTCTACATCCTATGTGCGGACTACCCCCATCCTGGACTGTGCCTAGTACCACCAGGCTGACTGACGGCTCCTGGGCAATTACAGGGAAAACAATCCAAAGCGATAGTATAAGATGTTTAAAATACTCCACCACTTTTTTAGTGAAGGTAGTTATTCTGAGTATTTGTTGATCAAGCGAACCATCAGGTCATTCAATTTTTCTACCTCGTATTGTCCCACACTTGGTTCCAGGTGGTCATTGCCAATACCGCTGTCATCAGTGATAAAAACGTAAGTGCCATTGGTGGAAACGCTCAAAAATCGCAATAAAAACTCTGTTTCTTTATCTATGCCACTGGCTGATACGGGAATAAGTTTTATACCCGAGGTTGCAGCGATTTGTACGGATTGTCGGATGTTATCAACAATTTGAGGTTCATAGTGGGGTGGAGCATCCAAAAGCATGAAAACCAATCTGGATGTGGCATTTTGAGACCATTGTAATTCTCCTAAGGTACTGGCCAGTGCTGTATGTACGGCTTCGGGATAATCGCCTCCCCCGTCAGCGCTTTGGGCTTCGATGAATTCAAGGGTAGTTTCAACGTCCGTTGCAAAACCCGAATGTCGAACCACATAGTCATCCCCTACATCCCTGTAAAAAACGGTACCCGTTAAAAAGCTGGTGCTGGTATTCTGATCTTCAACCTGCGAAATAACACTAACAAGGTCGTCCTTCAGGAATTCAAGCTCATCACTCATGGAGCCTGTGGCATCTACCATAAATGCAATTTCCACTTTATCCTGAGGGGGCGCGTAGGCATCTATAGAGAACTCCAAAACACCAGCATCGCTAAACCATTGTGGTACTACTTCTGAAGGAGCTCCATCAATATAAATGGAATATGCCTGAAGGTCTATCTCCTGCGTGGGTTGAAACAAACCGATCCATAGTTCAGCATTCCCTAAATTATCGGTTCTCGTTTCCCAAACTGTAGCTGCATCATTGGTAAGGCGTACCGGAACATTTTTTGCAGGGAAGCCGTTAGTGGTAATATGCAGGGCGATTCTGTTTTCTGTGTAAAACCCCCAATGATCAGACATATTGGAAAAATTCTGCCCGTTCAACAAATTGGTCCAAAAATCCCAATGATTCAGATCATTCCATTCGCCGGCAGTAATCAGTCCGGAATTGTCGCCATTGCCATTTCCGTCTGCGGATCCGCCACTATCAGAGGAAAGACTTTCATCCAAGGCAGCGGGATCTTCAGAAAGACTATCGGTCCCTTCGTTTTCACAACTAAAAGAAACAACCAGTAACAGGGCAAAAAATGCCAAACGAAATTTGAAATTATTCATCGGTATGGGCTTTTGTTTTTAGAGAGAGGCTCTTTTCCCTAATTCGATAGCTTCCAGTTGTGTTAAGTTTTTGTTATCAATTTGAAAGCGAAGCATAGTCCGGACGGTATGGAACCCATGTTTACCGCATGCCCCTGGATTCATATGTAGTACGTCCAGTTTTTTGTCATGCATGACTTTTAGAATATGGGAGTGACCGCATATAAAAACGTCAGGTGGATTATTTCGGATAGTTTCCCGGACTTTACGATCATATCTTCCGGGATACCCACCAATATGGGTAATCCATATCTCCATGCCTTCGCAGTAAAAACGTTGATGTTCCGGAAATTCCTTTCGAATGGTGTGATTGTCAATGTTGCCATATACGGCACGTAGCGGCTTCAACGTCTGTATTCGATCAGTAACTTCCAGACTCCCAATATCCCCTGCATGCCAAATCTCATCAGCTTGCGAAGCGTATTTCAAAATGGCTTCATCCATATAACCGTGGGTGTCGGACAACAGTAAAATTCTGGTCATTCGCTAAAATTATGCTAAAAAAAGACAGGCTAGATAGCACCGCTTTGGATTGAAGTATATTTACCTGAAAAATTTACGGTTTATTGCGGTATTTCATTGCATTTTCTTTTCTCGGGACGGCATATCATGGATGGCAACGGCAACCTAATGCGATCACCGTTCAGGAAGTCATGGAAGACGCGATTTCTACCGTATTGCGGGAGGTTATTCCTTTGGTGGGTGCCGGGCGTACGGATACCGGAGTGCATGCCAAACAAATGGTGGCTCATTTTGATTTTGACGGTCAAATACAACAGTCTGAGTTAGTACATCGACTAAATGCCTACCTTCCGGAAGACATCAGCATCCATGACATCCGGGAAGTACACCCTGATGCACATGCCCGTTTTGATGCCATACAACGGACGTACCAGTATTGGATTGTTCAAAAAAAAGATCCTTTTTTTAAGGATAGTGCGCATCGGATGCTCCTTTCCCTGTCCGTAAGCCGTATGAATGAAGCAGCCAAAATATTACTGGAATACAAAGATTTTGAAAGTTTTTCCAAAGCGCATAGTGATGTGAAAACCTTCATCTGTAAAATTCAAAAGGCACAATGGGAGCAACAACAGGACAAACTGATGTTCACCATTACCGCTGACCGCTTTTTAAGAAATATGGTTCGTGCTATTGTTGGGACCTTGTTGGAAGTAGGGTTGGGGAAAAGAGAACCCCAGCAAATCAGACAGGTTATTGAACGAAAAGATAGGAGCAAGGCAGGGGTTTCGGTGCCGGCAAAAGGATTATATTTGACCGAGGTTATTTACCCAGATTCCATTTTTATATGAGCAAGGAACAAGAGTTAGGAAAAGCTTTCGATTTTGGGTTGTTCAAAAGGGTTTTTGCCTTTACCAGGCCTTACAAAACTATTTTTTGGGTAGTGGCAATAGTGGCGGTGGCCCTTTCAGCATTTGCCATATTGACACCGGTATTGGTAAAAGAGATCATCAACAACGCCCTCCCTAGTAATAGTGAAGAGCAACTCACCTGGCTGGTGCTTCTGATGCTTGCCGTGTTATTGGGTCAGGTGATCTGTCAACTCTCTTTTAACTATTTTGCCAATTTGCTCGGGGAGTCGGTAATCAAAGATTTGCGGATACGGCTTTTTCGCAAAATGATGGCCTTTAAAATGACGTACTTTGACAACTCCTCTATCGGGGTATTGGTCACACGGGCTGTTGCGGATATGCAACGGATCGGGGAAATATTTAGCCAGGGCTTTTTTGTTATCGTGGCCGATATTTTGAAGATGCTTGCCGGCGCTGCGGTAATGTTATACATCAATTGGCGATTAGCGTTAATTGTTTTTGCCATCCTCCCCGTGATACTGGTTGCTACACGCCTTTTTCAGCAGGCAATGAAAGTGGCTTTTATAGAAGTACGCGCTCAGGTGTCAAATTTGAACTCCTTTGTCCAGGAAAGGATTGCAGGGATGAAGATTATACAGTTGTTTACTAGAGAGGCCATTGAAAAGGAGAACTTTAGAGAGATCAATGAAAAGCATCAGAATGCCTGGTTGCGAACGGTGTGGTATAACTCCATTTTTTTTCCGGTGGCTGAGATTTCTTTTTCCCTGGGGATTGGCTTGGTGGTGTATTTTGGGGTAATACAGCGAATAGAAAGTGCCGCATTGGGCGACACCGGCTCCATTTTTGCTTTTTTCTTTTTGATGGATTTGTTATTCCGACCCTTGCGCCAGATCGCGGATAAATTTAACACCCTGCAAATGGGTATGGTGGCCGCCAACCGTGTCTTTAAAATTCTGGACACGGACAGTCATATTAGGGACACGGGAACCTTGGAGATCCCGAGAGTTAAAGGAGCCATTACCTTTTCTGACGTTCGTTTTGGCTATGTAGCGGACGAAGAAGTCTTACATGGGATCTCTTTTGATGTTAAGGCCGGGGACACCATTGCAATTGTTGGAGCAACAGGAGCAGGTAAGTCTACTATTATTAACCTGCTGAATCGATTTTATGAGATCAATTCAGGGTCTATCAGGATTGACAATGTTGACATCCGGGAGTATAAATTAGCGTCTTTGCGATCGCATATTGCCATTGTGCTACAGGACGTTTTCCTGTTTGCAGATACTATTGCCAACAATATTTCCTTGAAGGATGAAAAAATAACACAAGAAGCTATTGAAGCAGCAGCTAAGGAAATTGGGGTCCATAGTTTTATTACAAACCTCCCCGGAGGCTATTCGTACAACGTAAAGGAACGCGGTACCATGCTGTCCAGTGGACAGCGACAGCTCATGGCTTTTTTAAGGGCCTATCTAAGCGATCCCAGCATTTTGATCCTGGATGAGGCTACCTCTTCTGTGGATACCTATACCGAACAATTGATCCAGCAGGCCACCAACAAAATTACCGAAGGCAGAACCTCCATTATTATTGCCCACCGTTTGGCCACCATCAAAAAGGCAGATACTATTATTGTTATGGAAGCCGGTAGGATTGTGGAAATGGGGAATCACAGGGCATTGTTGGAAAGGGGAGGGTATTACAAAGACTTATATGAGGCCCAGTTTTTGGAGGAAGAAGTGGCGTAATTTTTTATTTTGGCTTAAAATCCTCAGGGTTTAGTTGTCCTGTCGCAAAGGCGATAAGGGCTACCACAATTCCAATGGCCATAAAAATAATGGCAAACATTATGAGATATCCCAACGCACGTATTAAGGTGCTTCCCAATCCAATGCCAAATAATCGTTTGAAAACATAAAACTGAAAACTTACCGAGAACAGCAGAAAAAACCAGTTGAAGGTTTGATAATCGATCTCAAAAAAACCAAACAGGGGGAGAGAGATTACTACTTGTACAAAGGAAACCTGGGCTGTGGTATATGCATTAGCAACCAAATGTTCGCTGTAGTTCAAAGTCCGCTTATCTAGAAATAATATCCATGTCATTAAGGCGTAAATGGGCATGATCAAATAGGACATCAACCCCTGGTAGTCAAAGATAAAATCCATATTTGTGGTGTTCCCCGAATTACCACTAACCTCGGTAAGACGAACATTATACCAGTTGCGCAAGACATAGATCAATACACCTGATAGTGTAATTGCAATGGCAAAATAACTAACGGGATTCATGAATTTCTTTCTGGCTCCGGAAATAAAACCTGTAATGACTACCTCAGGTTGGGTAAACATATACCTGATAGTCTTTAGCAGGGTATTGTCCAAATTAAAAACCTGAAAGCTAAGATCTTGCCAGATGTTTTTTAAAGTAAGCCGGTTCTTTATGACTTTGGCACCACAAACCGGGCAATAACTGAAATCTCTCCGCAAGGTGTTTCCACAATTTTTACACTGCATTAGGCCAAATCCTTTTTGATCAATTCTGTCAGTTCCTCCAGACTTTTATACAATACAAATTCGCCGTTCTTAATATAGGAGATCATCCCGGTTTCCTCGCTTACCACCAGGCAGAGTGCATCTGTTTTTTCTGTGATCCCAACTGCGGCACGGTGCCGTAATCCAAATCGCAAAGGAATGCTTCGCTCGTTAGAAACCGGTAAGATCACCCGTGTAGCGGTAATGTAATTGTCTTGCACTATGGCGGCACCATCATGTAGGGGACTGTTTTTGTAAAAAATGCTTTCAATGATCGGTTGGGTAATTTCAATGTTCATCTTATCCCCGGTAGATTTGACAAAATCCAGATTATTATTCCGTTCAATGACCAGTATTGCCCCGGTTTTGCTAATACCCATGTTTTTGCAGGCACCTATAATGGCATCTACATCCACATCGGTGGGCAAAGCTTCCTGTTTTAAGAATTTGAAATGCCGGATAAAACTGCGTTTGGAAGCAAAATTGGTAGATCCGATGAGTAATAAAAACTTCCGTATTTCCTGCTGAAAGACGATAATAAGGGCGATAAGTCCGATGTTCATGAATCCTCCTACCATGCTGCTTATCATTTTCATTTGCAACAGTTCAGTAAGCTTCCAAAGTAACCAAACAATGACAATTCCGATGAAAATATTGATCGCAACCGTACCCTTAACCAGCTTGTAAATGTAATAGAGGAGCACCGCTACAAGGAGAATGTCGATAAGGTCTGTAATCTTGAATTCAAGAAAATTGAGAAATTCCAATGCGGTGGTTTTTGTAAAATTAGGAAATTAGGGACAACTGCATTCTAGTCTAGTTTTGCTGTTTCAAGTTCATTGTATAACAAAACACATTCGACGGCCTCCTTAACGTCGTGCACTCTAAGAATATTGGCTCCATTCTGAAGGGCTACCATATGTAAGGCTGTGGTACCGTTCAATGCGTTCTTTGGAGCGCTGTCCAGGGTTTTATAGATCATAGACTTTCTACTTATCCCAACCAACATCGGCAATGCCAATATCTTTAAGAGGTCTAGGTGTTGCAGCAAGGTGAAGTTTTGGGCAATGGTTTTGGCAAACCCAAATCCGGGATCTATGATGATATCGTTTATTTTTTTCTCCCGGGCCAAGGCAACTTGCTCTGAAAAGTACCGGATAAGTATTTTTATCAAATCATCATACTCCGTTTGTGCCTTCATGGTCTGCGGGGTTCCTCGCATATGCATCAGTATGTAGGGCGCCTGAAATTCCGAAACTACCCCCATCATTTTAACGTCTAGTCTCCCACCTGAAATATCATTGATCATTGCGGCTCCGACCTGAAGGCATTTTTTGGCTACTCGGCTCCGAAAAGTATCCACCGAGAGTAACACATTAGGGAATTCCTTTAAGACAAGATTAATTATGGGAAGAATACGGTGCAACTCCTCATCTTCGGTAATATCGGTTGCACCTGGTCGAGAACTGTACGCTCCAATATCGATAAATGTTGCGCCATCGGATAGCATTTTTTCAACACTGTCCAGGATCACTTTGGGCGTTGCATACCTTCCTCCGTCATAAAAAGAATCGGGAGTAATATTTAAAATGCCCATTACCTTTGGGGCGGACAGGTCAATAAGAGTTCCTTTGCAGTTTATCGTCATGAAACCGGGTTCGCTTTAACACGTTTCAGTTATCTTTGGCAGGTGTTATTAGGATAGCCAATAATTGGCGGGAAATTACACAAAATAGCAGACAGATGCAGCAAACTTCAACGCAATACGATGCAATTATTCAACGGTGTCGTACGCTATTTCAAAATAAGACAAAAGATTACGGTACCGCCTGGCGTATACTTCGCCTACCTTCCTTAACCGATCAGATCTTTATCAAGGCGCAGCGTATCCGGAGCCTACAACAAAATACAGTGAGAAAAGTAGATGAAGGGGAGCAGTCCGAATTCATAGGGATCATCAATTATGCGATCATGGCATTGATCCAATTGGAAAAAGGGGTGGTAGAACAACCGGATCTAAGCCCGGAAGAAGCGTTTTCCCTTTATGATGAACAGGTATCCCGAGCGAAGAACCTGATGGAGGCTAAGAATTATGACTACGGAGAGGCATGGCGGGAAATGCGGGTGAGTTCGTTAACCGACCTAATACTTCAGAAACTGTTACGGGTAAAACAAATTGAGGACAATGAAGGTAAAACCCTGGTTAGCGAAGGGATAGCTGCTAATTACGAAGATATCATCAACTATGCGGTATTTGCCCTCATTCATTTAAACGTTGCCGCATGAAATATTTGATAGGATTTACGCGTGTTTTTGTTGGTGTACTCTTTATTATCAGTGGATTGATAAAGCTCAATGATCCGGTAGGTTTCTCTTTTAAACTAGAAGAATACTTCAGTCCTTCGGTTTTAAACCTACCCTTTTTTGAACCCTATGCCCTGGCGATATCCATTTTTGTGGTGGTGGTAGAGGTCCTGTTGGGAGTCGCATTACTAATAGGATTTCAGCGCAAATTTACCGTCTGGAGCCTTTTGGGAATGATCGTTTTTTTTACATTCCTAACCTTTTATTCTGCATATTTCAACAAGGTTACGGATTGCGGTTGTTTCGGTGATGCCATAAAGTTAACCCCCTGGGAATCTTTCATAAAGGATGTGATCCTGTTAGTGTTAATTGTTGTTTTGGTAATAGGGATTAAACACATACAACCGGTATTCACCCGAAAAAAAAGTTGGATTGTAATAGGGCTGTCTACTTTAAGTTGTATTCTTTTTTGTCAACATGTACTTGCGCATTTGCCTGCTAAGGATTTCAGGCCTTACAAAATTGGAGCTAACATCCGAGAGGGAATGATCATTCCGGAAGATGCTCCCAAACCCATCCAGGAGTTTGCCTGGAAGTTCAATGTGAATGGAGAGGAGAAAGTTTATGTTACTAATGGTGCTTACCCGGAAGTTGAAGGGGATTTTATAGGTGTGGATACAAAGATAGTGCAAGAGGGTTACGAACCGCCTATACATGATTTTACCATAGAGCAAGAGGGCATAGACCACACCGATGCGATGTTGCAGGAACCGAAATTGGTAATGGTTATCTCGTACGATTTGGCGAAGAGCGAGTTGGACGCATTTGCAGAAGTCAAAAAGGCAACGGATAAGGCCCTTGAGAAAGGGTATAAGGTTATTGGCATGTCCGCTTCTGGAGAAGGAGAAACCAATGCGGTGGTCCGGGAGTATGACCTCGGTTTTGCCTTTTACTTTTCGGACATGACCACTTTAAAAACGATTACACGTTCCAATCCGTCCATCCTGGTGTTGGAAAAAGGGACAATTTTAGAGAAGAAACATTTCAATGATTTTGATGAATTGAAATTTAACTAGCAATACGATCAAATAACAGTGTAACCTTAATCGAATCAACTTATAAAATATAATTAGTACCATGAGAACCCAAATAGTAGCCGGAAACTGGAAAATGAACAAGAATTTAGAGGAAACCGAAGCCCTCCTTTCGGAATTGTCTGCAAAATTACCCGATACTAACGCAGAGGTTATTGTAGCGCCTACCTTTGTTAACCTCGCTTCAGCGGTAAGGCATTTACAAAGCTCTGTCGTACAGGTAGCAGCACAGAATATGCACTTTGAAGAAAACGGGGCCTTTACAGGGGAGATTTCTGCTGATATGCTGCTCAATATTGGGGTTACTACAGTGATCTTGGGCCACTCGGAAAGGCGTTCCCTTTTTAGTGAAGACGATGCATTTCTGGCTAAAAAGGTGGAAACGGCTTTGGCTAAGAATATGCGTATCATTTTCTGTTTCGGAGAAGAACTGGAAGAGCGCAAAAACAATAATCACTTTGCCGTAGTGGAATCGCAGTTGAAAAACGCGTTATTCAATTTGAACCCTGGGCAATGGCAAGAGTTGGTTTTGGCGTATGAGCCGGTATGGGCTATAGGAACTGGGGAAACTGCCACTCCGGTGCAAGCGCAAGAGATGCATGCTTTTATACGAAAAACGATCGCTGACGCCTACACTCCTGAATTAGCAGATGAAGTGACCATTCTCTACGGAGGAAGTGTAAAGCCTGATAATGCGGGGGAAATATTCTCTCAACCTGACGTAGATGGCGGACTTATTGGAGGCGCGTCACTAAAATGTGATGATTTTATCGCTATTGTTGAGGCAATTTAAAGCGTGAATTATCTGGAATTTCATTTTGAAGTACATCCGCTTCAACCCGCATCCGAGATTTTGATCGCGGAGTTGGGTGAGCTGGGTTTTGAAAGCTTCCTGGAAACCGAAACAGGGGTTCTGGCCTACATTCCGGAGAGGGATTTTAAAGGACTGGATCAGGTAAATATCCTGCAAAATCCGGACATTCAGATCAGCTGGTCCTCACGGGTTATTGCGCAACAAAACTGGAATGCTACCTGGGAAAAGAATTTCCATCCCATAAAAGTTGGTAACTTGTGTCTTGTCCGTGCCCCATTTCATCAAGCGGAGCCGGTAGATTTTGACATCATAATTGAACCCAAGATGAGTTTTGGGACGGGCCATCACGAGACCACTTATATGATGTTGGCGTTACTGCTCGAGGACCAGCTAGGGGATCAATCGGTCCTGGATATGGGTTGCGGCACAGGGGTGCTGGCAATTTTAGCTGAAAAAAAGGGAGCAGCCACGGTTATGGGTGTAGACATTGACCTATGGAGTTATGAAAATGCCAAAGAAAATGTAACGCGAAATCATTGTAACCGTATACAAATTCTGCAAGGTGATGCCGACGATTTAGGAGAGACGGCATTTGATACTATCCTGGCGAATATCAATCGAAATATCTTACTAGAGGATATTCCCAAATACCACTCTCATCTCAAACAACCGGGGGCGCTATTGCTTAGTGGCTTCTATTTGAAGGATTTAGATGCAATTTCCGCAAAATGCCGGCAATATGATTTGAAACTTGAAAAAAAAAAGCAGAAGAACGATTGGGTTGCAGCAAAATATGTACATTAGGGGAGTAGTATACCATGGGAACAAAAGAAAAAATATCAGAAGAGCTATTGCTCGAAGAAGAAACCGTTCGCCAGAATGAGATTGTTCTCTATAACGATGATGTAAATACTTTCGATCACGTAATTACCACGCTTATCAATGTTTGTGAGCATACCCCGGAACAAGCGGAACAATGTTCTTTAATAGTACATTACAAGGGAAAATGCACTGTCAAAACGGGGGAATATAACGATCTAAAGCCGCGGTGCTCCCGACTACTTCAGGCTGGGTTGAGTGCCGAAATTGTTTAGCGGACTTAATAATAGATAGTAAAGTAGCCTTTTTCTATTTTTATCTAATGATTGTTTTTAGAGAAAGATTAATTATTCTTTGTTCAGCCCTTGTCGTAGTAACGTTTTGTGTAGCACAGGAGTTACCTCCCATTCAAAATTTTTCACCTTCGGATTACGGAGCAGAAAATCAAAACTGGGCTATCTCCCAATCCAGGGAGAAACTCATCTACGGAGCAAATAACAAAGGACTTTTAGAATACAATGGAGCCAGATGGACCTTGTTTCCATCCCCTAATGAAACCATTATTAGATCTCTAAAAACTGTAAAAGATAGAATTTACACAGGATGTTATAAGGAGTTTGGCTATTGGATCAAAAACGAGTGGGGGACGTTAGACTACATTTCTTTATCCAAAAAGATTGAGGGGAAATTACTGGAAGATGAAGAATTCTGGAACATTGCCGAGGCAGAAGGTAAGATAATCTTTCAATCCAAAAAACGTATTTACATCTATGATTTAAGGAATGAAGCCGTAAACATTATTGCCGCTGAAACCTCTCTGCCCAGAATTTTCACTATTGATAAAAGTATTTATTTCCAAAAAATAAATCAGGGGTTGTTCAGAATAGAAGGAGGAAAAGCGGTCGCTTTCAATACTGAAGCCCCACTTAAAATGGATGAGATCATTAATGTGTTCTTGCATGAAGACGATTTGTTGATCTTAACTCGCGATTCCGGATTTTATAAAATGGTTGCAGGCGATTTGGTGAAATGGGACACTGAAGTGGAGGAGTTATTGCTGGGGAATAGTAGTTATAGTGCAACGCAGTTAGCGGACAAAAGTTTAGCAATTGGGACAATTGCCAATGGCGTTATCTTGTTGGATCAAAATGGGAAATTACGAGATCATATTGATCAGATTAAGGGTCTTAGGAATAATACGGTATTATCGCTTTTTGAGGACATAGACAATAACCTTTGGTTAGGTCTTGACAATGGGATCAGTTATATTAATCTAAATTCTCCCTTTAGGGTATATGAAGATAATGGCGGAAGTATTGGAAGTGTATATACGGCAATAAACTGGAAGGGTCGGCTATACCTTGGTACTAATCAGGGACTGTTTTCTAAGAAGATTCAAGAGGATTCGGAGTTTGAGCTAATCAATGGTACCCAGGGGCAGGTATGGTCGCTGAACACTATCGATCAAACCTTGTTTTGCGGTCACCATTCAGGAACATTCATAGTATCCGGAAATGAGGCTGTAAAAATTGCTTCGATACCGGGTACCTGGAAAATCGGAAGGATCTCTGGTGGCTCCCCGTTACTATTGCAAGGTAATTATGAAGGGCTACATATTCTTGAAAACCAAAAAGGGATTTGGAGTGTTCGTAATAAAATCGCTGGTTTTGATAATTCTTCCAGATACTTTGAGGTGTTGGATAATGATATTTTCGTAAACCATGAATACAAAGGGGTTTTCAAGGTAACTCTAGATGAATTGTTTACAAAGGCACTAATGGTTGAACTGGATTCCCTGACTCCGGGTTTTAACTCTGGGATCATTAGGTTTCAGGATGAACTTTTGTATGCCCATAAGGGCGGAGTTTTAAAATACGATGCAAACCCAAAACATTTTGTAATAGACAGTACTTTGAGCGAAATCTATGCAAGGTCGGGTTACGTTTCCGGCAAAATGGTGGCTACCAACAACCATTTATGGCTTTTTTCAAAAGATAATATTAGCCGGGTATCTCAAGGAAAATTGGCGAATACATTAGTCGTAGAGGATATCCCGTTTAAGGAAACCGTGAGAAATAGTATCGTTGGTTACGAGAGTGTTTCCGTGTTGGAGGATGAGAAATTCCTCTTAGGGACTAGCAAGGGGTACAGCATACTTGATCTGAGTAGGTTGTCGGATGAAGAATTCAGTGTTCATATTGGTACAGTGTATCCCGCTTCAAAAAGTCAACCTCAACATTCCAAATCTTTACTAAACAAAGCGCTTCCGGGTTCGTTTGATAACCAGGAAAACAATTTGGGTATTTCCTTCTACACAGCCAGGTACGATTGGCATGCTAAACCCAATTACCAGTTTCAGCTTAGTGGGATGTATCCCGATTGGAGTGAATGGTCAACTGAGCCTTCAGTAACTTTTGAAAACTTACCTCATGGGGAATATACCTTCAATGTACGGTCACGAATAGGGAACAAGCTATCCGATAATGTTGCTACCTATTCCTTTACAATCAAAAAACCTTGGCACCTGTCTAATGCAGCATTGGCATTGTACATTTTTCTCGGGCTAATTGGATCCGTAATGATCCACTACACCTACAGGACCTATTATAGAAAGCGCCAGCAAAAACTCATAGAAAAAAATCAAAGGGAGATGGAGTTAGCGAAAGCGCAGAATGAAAAGGAGATCATAAGGATTAAGAATGAGCAGTTGCAAGAAGAGTTTCGGAGCAAGAGCAATGAACTGGCCGCATCGACCCTAAGCATTATTCGAAAAAACGAATTACTTACCAAAGTTAAGGAAGAGCTACTTTCTAACGGTAAAAGCAAGGACTTCGTAAATCCCATTATTACCATTATTGACAACAATCTGAACAAAAGTGACGATTGGGAACTTTTTAAGGAAGCCTTCAACAACGCAGATAGGAAGTTTTTGAAAAAACTTAAAAAGGCCCATCCCAATCTCTCCCCTAATGATATTCGGCTTTGCGCTTATCTCAGACTAAACCTCTCTTCTAAAGAAATTGCTCCTTTACTAAATATTTCAGCAAGAAGTGTAGAGATTAAGCGGTACCGATTGCGTAAAAAGATGGACTTATCCCATGATGATAATCTTGTGAATTACATTTTGAAGCTATAATTCCTGTACAGCATCAAAGCTTTACCTCAACATTACCTCAACACAAGCCTAACTACATCGTTAGAGTAAATACTTTTTTTGCTTCTGAACCCAAGTAAAATCAAGGGTTTTAGGAATATGATAAAAATAGAAATGTTTTTTTAACATGTATATTTTTTGTTGAGGTCATTTTTATGGAGTTGCTATTTTTTTAAGATATGTTTAACCGTTGGTAAGATCAGAAGTTCCCCCAAATCTTCACTTACTATTGGTTCAGATAAAAACATATTTCGACTTCTTCTTCTACCGACCTAAAACTTAAACTAAACATTACTATGAAAAACTATGTACTGAGATTACTACTCTTTTTAGTTACGACAAGTGTATTTGCTCAGGCGGATCAAGTAGCTGTTGTAACTGACGAAGGAGGGATGAAATTGGTCGTGAACGGAGAGGACTTCATGATGAATGGTATGAACTGGGATTATATCCCTATTGGTACCAATACCGTGAACGCCAATTTCTGGACAAAACCGGATGATATTATTAAGGCTGGTCTGGATACAGAGATGTCCTTATTAAAAAATATGGGGGTCAACGTCATACGGCAGTACACCGGAGTACCTGCAAAATGGATACGGTATATCTATGAAAACTACGGTATTTACACCATGTTGAACCACTCCTTTGGCCGTTACGGCTTAACCCTAAATGGAGTTTGGACGCCGGTAACCATTTATGATGACCCCACAACTATGGAGTTTCTAATGGCGGAGATGGAAGCCCTTGTAGAAGGGTATAAGAATACACCCGGCTTGTTATTATACCTCTTAGGGAATGAGAACAATTATGGCTTGTTCTGGGCAGGAGCGGAAACCGAAGATTTTCCGGATGATGAAGGACGGATACAATTTATTGGCGAAAGCCGGGGAAGACCTATGTACCGGCTAATGAACGAAGCTGCCAAAATGATGAAAGCGATGGATCCTTCCCATCCTGTGGCCATTTGTAATGGAGATGTACTGTTCATAGATATTGTCGCTGAGGAATGCAAAGATGTGGACATCTATGGGACCAACACTTATCGGGGAGTTTCCTTTGGTGATATGTTCCAGGTGGTCAAGGACAAACTCAATAAGCCTGTAATGTTTACAGAGTTTGGCGCGGATGCGTTCAATGCTATTGAGAATAAGGAAGATCAGTATTCTCAAGCGTATTATATGGTAGGGAATTGGAAAGAGATCTATGAAAATGCCTCGGGATTAGGCAAGGTCGGGAATTCTGTCGGAGGGTTTACCTTCCAATTCAGTGACGGTTGGTGGAAGTTTGGTTTTGATGATAGGAAAAATGCCGATGTGCATGATAACAATGCTTCCTGGTCTAATGGTGGGTATGCCAGGGATTTAGCTGCTCCAGGGGCAAACAATATGAATGAAGAGTGGTTTGGGATCTGCGCTAAAGGAGAGACAAACCCCAGAGGGCTGTACGATCTCTTTCCACGCGCTGCCTATTATGCGCTAAAAGAGGCGCATCAGCTGAATCCGTATGCGGATGGTATTGACCTCAAATTTGTTCAAAATCATTTTGACAATATTGAATTGATGGATGCTGTTTTAAAGGCTAGAGGAGATAAGGCAGCCTTACAAGGAGAATCAAGTAACTTACTTCGGATAAGTAATCTTCAAGCAAAGTTTGCCACCTTTAGTACAGGGGGTAGTCTTATTACAACACCCGACACTCCTGATCCCAATGACCCTAATACCTTTCCCAATCAACTAGGATTTGACCATTTGCAGTCCTATTTTGTTGGTGTGGAGGGCAATCCGGCTCCCAATATGAGAGCCGAGGTTAATGTTAACGTCGTTGGAAACGTAGCGCAAAACCCTATTAATGAGATTTTTTATGAGAACAACGCCCGTCCGATCGATGTGAGTACCGACCAGGGGGATGTGGTAGTTTCCGATGTGAACAGAGTGCGGATCTATCAAGCTGAATTTGAATGGAATGCCAAAGAATTCGATCTACGAGGATTTTACCGAACCGGTCATTACCACTGGGGGTATGAAGGGGACTTTTTTGGTTTCTACCCTGAAGCCAATTATGGCCCCAATCTAGACATCTATAATGGAGAAATACTGGGTGCTGAAATTGATGGTAAAGGAATATTTAAAGGATTGAAAGTAGCTGTTGGACCCCAGTTATGGTGGGGTGCGAATCCTACGATGCTTTTTAAATACAACAGGCACATTGGAAAATTTGATATTACGGGGATTTACCAACGGGATTTTGAGACCAATATCATTTTTGATGAAAATGGACAACGGGTTTTGGATATCAATCAATTGCGAAGTGGTGTTGTTCCCCCCTGGCCTACGGAACGCGCCTCTTTAGTGGTCGAACGTGAGTTTGGCAAGTTCGGACTGGAGTTGGGAGGAATTTGGGCAGGAAGTCCGCTGAACGGGGTTGCTTTTCAGGATGTTCAGGGTACTCCGGGCAACTACGTAGTTTTTGAGGACAGGATACAAGCCAGTGACAATTGGGGCGGTAAAGTGAAGATCACCTATGAAGGGGGTAAATTCAATTGGTACGGACAGGGGTCCGCCATGGGGTTGATTGCCAACGGCGGTGCCGACCAAACCCTAACGTTTACAGGCTGGAGATTAAGAGACACGGGAAGTGGTAACGTCACCAGTGTATTATCCGGATTTACCTATGCTACCGGAAAATTCCAGATTGCACCCAACTTCATGTGGCAAAAACCAATAGTAGATGCCATGCCTCAGGACGTACAAGCTCCCGGACGTTTACGTAACATCATTGATGATCCTTTTTCGGTTCGTGCGAATCGTGAAACCACAGCGGGAGAAATACTGTTCACCTATGACCCAACTCCGGGTACCTGGATGTACGAATGGGATAACAACAGGGCGGAAGATGCTAAGTTCGCTATGAACCTTGGGTTTGTGTACCGGCACTTACCTACCACTATGGATGCACACATCGGGTTTTTGGCCGATCGGACCGTTTTTTCCTTCCCGAATTCAGCTCCGGCAGAAGATCTCTGGGAGGTGCATTCCCGAATGGTCTCCAAAATTGGACCGGATTTTGGTTTGGTGGGTAACTTTTATTACGGGAATGGACAAGGCAATGGCGATTCCGATCGCTTGATTCGCCGTTTTGGTGGCGATGTACAAATTCTGTATAAGAAGTTCAGATTACGCTACGAACAAAAGATCAATGATTGGGGGCCTTTTGATTACCACCGGGATTTTAACCTAACCTTCCCCGTACAATTGATGTTGGATATCTCCACTACTCTTGGTAAGCCGGATTGGTTCATCTTACCCAGCACTCAGATCGGTATACGGGGGATATGGCGATCCTTAAATGAGTTCTCCCCAAGATACCTCCCGAATGCAACACCAGATTTTTCAATGGAACCTACTATTAGTCCTGTTGGATTTGACAACGGGAATGAATGGGAAATCATGACATATATACACATCAATATCGGCAAATAAAAAAGATTGAAAATGAAAAATTATATAGATTTTAAATTATGCTCAGTTGTTGTTTTAGGTCTGGGGATCCTTCTTTTTTCCGGATGTGAACGGGATCTTTCCGATGATGTACGCTTTGCGACATTTACCACTAATCCCGACATTTTCACAGATGATCCCGTAGGCCTTACCGACGAGTTTTTTGAATCCTTTGATCCTGCTACGGGAGCAAACCCCGAAGGCTTTGGTACGGATAATGACGTCGCTTTTGAGGGCTCATCTTCCATACGAATTGATGTTCCTGCCCCTGATGATCCTGACGGAGGTTTTATAGGAGGGATTTTCCGAGATCGTGGAGACGGAAGGAATTTAACCGGTTTTGATGCTTTGACCTTTTATGCAAGGGGCTCTACCACGGCTACCATTGGGGAAGTAGGTTTTGGAAACGACTTTGGGGAAGACAAATTTTCTGTTATAGCTCGGAACATCCGTTTATCAACAGATTGGCGGAAAGTCGTTATTCCTATACCTGATCCGTCAAAATTGGTGCAGGAAAGGGGAATGTTTATTTTCTCAGCGGGGACAGAGAGTACTAATGGGTTCGGATTCACCTTTTGGATTGATGAGCTACGGTTTGAAAAATTGGGTACCTTGGCCCAAGCACGACCAGCCATATTAAATGGTGTGGACGTTGAGCAGGAAGGATTTGTCGACGTTCCCATTACGCTATCGGAACTGACCCAAACATTTAATACCGAAACGGGTGAAAATGTTACGGTTGGTGTAGCACCTTCCTATTTCAATTTTGAATCCTCAAATATTGAAGTCGCGCAGGTAAGCGAATTGGGTGTAGTTTCTTTACTGGACACAGGCGAAGCTTCAATTACGGCCACTTTAGCCAATGTAGCTGCAGCCGGATCACTTAACCTTAACGTTACCGGAGGATTTGATTTCGCACCAACACCACCGGTCAGAGATCCAGAAGACGTTATCTCAATATTCAGCGATTCATATGCCAATATCAATGTCGACTTTTTCAACGGATTTTTTGGGGGTTCAACTACTCTTGGAGGTGCAATAACTGTTGGCGATCAAAACGTTATCCGCTACACCAATTTAAATTTTGTTTCAGTCGAGTTTTCCAATCCAACAGTAGATGCCACCCAAATGACCCATATTCATGTGGACATAAAAGTTGACGAAGCCGTGGATGTGGGCGATACGCTGACCATCGAGTTAGCAGACTTTGGTGCTAATGGAGTTGCTGACGGTTTAAACTCTGATGATTCTGTGGGTGGATCAACACCATTGAACAATACGCAATTAGCAAGCGGCGAATGGATAGGGATAGATATACCGCTTACCAGCTTTACAAATGGAACAGATGGAGGATTTACCGGGCTTACCAGTACTAGTAACCTGGCGCAAGTTAGCTTCGTATCAGGTACTATTTCAGATATATCAGTTGATAACATATACCTCTACCGAGAATAAGTATAAAAAATTGCAAATATGAATAAGACATTGATTTACGAAAGAATGAAAACTTCCTTTTTTTGTGTAGTAACAATCACGCTTGCTGTCGGTTTTTTGGGCTGCGAAAACGATGATACCCAGACCGTAGCCCGGTTAACTACCCTGGTGTGGGAGGATAACTTTGACATAGATGGTGCGCCAGATCCGAATCGGTGGGGCTATGACCTGGGTGATGGTACCGAACAAGGTCTTCCTGGTTGGGGCAATGGAGAATTGCAGTATTACACGGATCGCCCTGAAAATGCTACCATACAGAACGGGGTACTATTGATCACGGCCCGTGAGGAATCCTTTGAAGGTTTTGAATATACCTCTGCACGATTGTTGACCAAAGACCTGTTTGAGCAGCAATACGGTCGGTTTGAGGCCAGGATTAGACTGCCTTTTGGACAAGGCATCTGGCCGGCATTTTGGATGCTGGGAGCAGATGTTGATGAAAATCCATGGCCCGCTGCAGGGGAAATAGATATCATGGAATATCGCGGACAGGAACCGAACATTCTGATTGGAAGCGTACATGGTCCGGGATACAATGGAGGTGATGCCATTTCAAAGGAGTATACCTTAGAAAATGACCGTTTTGATACGGGTTTTCACATTTTTGGAGTCGAATGGGGTCCCGATTTTATCAATTATTATGTTGACGATGTCCTGTACAATCAAATTACCCCCGAAGATATCGAAGAAGAAACAGATGGCGAAGGGGTTTGGGTATTTAATAAACCCTTTTTTATACTGATGAACCTGGCCGTTGGAGGCAATTTTGTGGGTCCCCCCAATGCCGAGACACAGTTTCCACAAACAATGCTGATTGACTACGTTCGGGTGTATGAATTCGATGAGACATTATTTGATAACTAAACTAACTCCATTATACAATGAAAGATTTATTTAGAAAAACCAGACTACTATCCATGGTAATTTTGATATTGTCCTTTTTAGGATGTGAAGATGACGATGAGGGCACAGCTTTACCAGCGGTAACTGCCGGATTTACATTTGATTTGATTCCAAACACCGGTGCGGTATCCTTTATCAATATTTCGGAGAGTGCCGATACTTTTGAATGGGATTTTGGGAACGGAACGACATCAACAGAAATCAATCCCACGGTAACCTTTGCCTCGGGTACCTATACGGTTAGTCTTACAGCAAATAATGTGGCAGGAGCCTCCGATACTTTTGAGGATGAGATCACCATCAATATCCCAGAACCTCCTGAGCCATTAGCATTGCCCATTGATTTTGACGGCACCAATGTTGGTTATGATGCCATTGTAGGGGACAATATCGGGTTCTCAGTAGTGACCAACCCCGAAACTGGCAATGGAAACACCACCAATGTTGGACAAATGGTAGCCGGTGGCGGTCAATTCCAAAACGTACAATTCCCTTTGGGAACAGCAGTGGATTTTAGCGGTGAAAATAAGGCGATTCAATTAGAATTGTTCTCATCATCAGAGATCGCTGTTTTGGTCAAGTTTGAAAACGGTGCGGGCGGAGCAAGAGATGTAGAAGTTTTGACGACGCATACCGGTTCTGGTTGGGAAACCTTGAATTTTAACTTTGCCACCGATGCGGTAGCTAGTTTCATTCCTGAAGATCCCCAAAATGGCCAGCCGTTAGTTCCGGATGGTCAATATGGTCAAATGATATTATTTATTGGGTTTAGTGCGGACCCTGGAGTCGAGGGTACTTTCTTAGTGGATACTATTATTCAAACCTCCGGCGATGGCGGTGGCATGGCTACCGAACCTACAATGGCCGCACCAGCACCGACCCAGGATGCTGCAAACGTAACTTCGGTGTTCAGTAACGCTTACACCAACGAAGCTGGTACGAACACCAGGGCATTTGGCAATGATGGCGGGGCCACCTTCTCCGAAATACAGGTGGCTGGTGATGACGTATGGAGCTATGCCAACACCGATTTTGTAGGGCTACAGAATGATACAGGTTTT
>JANQRG010000026.1 GCA_028284665.1 Croceivirga sp. | reverse complement strand
TGTATTGGTGGTGGATTTTGATGCACCATCGCCAATTACCGGCAGTTATGGTTTCTTTTCCAATAGTCAGCCTGCAGCCACCTTTAGAAATATAGAGGTAACTACGCTTAGTTTAAAAAAGTTCAAGGATGTTTTACGTGAACCACAATGGCGAAATAGCGCAATGCGGTTCAATGTGAATTTGGACGATCAAGAAGTAGCTGATTTTGATAACGATGCGGATTTGTCGGAAATTTTGATGCGAACCATTAACGAGGATATCCATTATTTAGGCTGGGGTGTTAATGCGAATCAAGCCCAATTCGAGAGGTTTATCTTCCAGAACAATAATAAGGGAACCTTTATCAATAGAGATTCCGGGAGTTGGCCTGTCTGGATAGAGGCAATGGCCCAGTATATCTTTGATCAATATCAGTTTGCCTCGGTAACGGAAGGGGATTTCTTCATCGCCGGAACCAGTGTTGAGATCAATGTGACCCCCACAGAAATGAAAACCAATACCGCCAATGCCAACTATCCAGGCGGAAGATGGAAAATTAGCCATGACGAAACGTATTTTGCCAATGATGAAGGCCGTGTGTCATGGCACGAACTCTTTTTGGAAGATGTACCCGAATTTTATGAAAAGCCCGGGAAGTATTCTTTTACTTTTGAAGAACTACCAACGGCACCTTCCATACTGTACTTCCACAGAAGACCTATTGCCAGTTTTAACTACAATCCCAGTACGGGAACGTTGAACAATACATCGTATGATTTGGATGGTGGTGCCAACAACGGAATTACACAATCGCTATGGCAATGGAAGTCCGTTGACGCCAGTGTACAGAATGACTGGACCGATGGCCAATTCAATCCGGTAGGGTTACCGGATGGGCAATACCTGATTATGCTTACCGTACAGGACCATCAAGGGACATGGAGTAACCCTGCCAGTGTCTATGTAGAGAAGGCTTCTGCGGTAGCAGGTGATGATGATTTACCCTTGGCCCAATTTAATATTCAACCTGATCTTTTGGAGACACATTCAGGTGCTATGACAATTGCTATTGAGAACAATTCCGTAGACCCCTTTGGCCGAACCCTGGTTGAAAACCAATGGATTGTTACCCAACGCATTGATAATGGAGTTGGAGACCCTATTGAAACAGAAATTCATAACGCAAGCACACCAATGACGGACTTCTCCGGATATAATACCTTGAGTGCTGATTATGTGATTGAATTACGTGTGCGCACGGATACAGGAGTTTGGTCATTACCTTATTTCAGGACATTGACCATTATTGATGATGATCTTGCCCCTACCATTGCAGTAGATGTTGCTCCCGGAGCCATTACCACGGATGATGATATTCAACTCACATTTCAAGATGAGCCTGCAGGCAGTGGTTTTGATGTGCAACGGTATGCGTTGGTACAAAGTGCTTCCATTCCATTGGATGATGATAACAGATGGACCTCTTGGAGTAATAGCCAGTCCAAAACCGTTTCTTTCTCATCAGGGGGAACAGGATGGTATATTCACGCAAGAGCCAGGGACAATGCGGGCAATTTAGCCACGGAATCTTTCGGACCCTATGATCTGACACTCATTGTAGCCGCCGAAGACGATTTGGAATTGGTAGCTGAAGATGGTGTTTCAGCACCAATAGATGTGCTCTTTAATGATAAATATGATATCACCAACACACCCGGTATAACTATTGTTGCCCAGGGAGCAAAAGGGAATGCTATTGTCAATGGGGATAACAGAGTAGTGTATACCCCAAATGAAAATGCTTTTGGTGAGGATCGGATTACCTACGAACTGGATGATAATGGAACTACGGATACGGCAACCATAATTATGTCCATCCAGCCCAGCGATGACCCTCCGGTAGCAGTAGCCGATGTATTTGAGTTGGATGAAGGTGCAACATTTAATGGGAACGTTGCCACAAATGATATTGAGGTTGATGAAGATATCAGAATTTATCACGTGGTCGATAGCCCAACCGAAGCAACTTCATTTATGTTGAATACCGATGGTACCTTTGAATATATCCACAATGGAGAAGAAGATCCTAACGATTCGTTCACGTATAACTTTGAAGATGCCAATTCATTTTCAGAAACAGTAACGGTAACCTTGACCATAAATCCGGTTAATGACCTACCGGAAGGTGGTGATATAACACTTGATGTTGTCGAGGACGTACCCTACAGCTTTTCAAATGCTGATTTTGTCTTTACGGATGTTGATACGGGGGATAGCTTTAATGGCATTCAGGTAATTAGCCTGCCCTTAAGTGGAACACTTGTTTACAACGGAAACCCAGTAGCGGAGAATGCTATCATTGATGATGTTACCAACTTGGTTTACACTACGGGAGCAGGAGAATTCGGTGCTGACTATACTACATTTGGTTTCAAAGTTAGGGATAGCGAAGATGCGTTAAGTTCCAACACGTATACCAATACAATAACCGCCTTGGAGGATACCGACGGCGATGGGGATCCTAACACTACGGATACGGATGATGACAATGACGGTACCCCGGATACTGAAGACGCTTTCCCCACAGATCCCAATGAGGACACGGATACGGATAGTGATGGAACGGGTGACAATGCAGATACTGATGATGACAACGATGGCACCCCTGATACTGAAGACGCTTTCCCCACGGATCCCAATGAGGATACTGATACGGATAGTGATGGAACGGGTGACAATGCAGATACTGATGATGACAACGATGGCACCCCGGATGCGGAAGACGCTTTCCCCACGGATCCCAATGAAGACACGGATACAGACAGTGATGGAACAGGCGACAATGCCGATACCGATGACGACAACGACGGTACCCCGGATTCGGAAGATGCTTTCCCCACGGATCCTAATGAGGACACCGATACGGATAGTGATGGAACCGGCGACAATGCAGATACCGACGATGACAATGACGGTACTCCGGATGCTGAAGATGCTTTCCCTACGGATCCCAATGAGAACACGGATACGGATAGTGATGGAACAGGTGACAATGCGGATACCGATGATGATAACGACGGTACCCCGGATTCGGAAGATGCTTTCCCCACGGATCCTAACGAAGACACGGATACGGACAGTGACGGAACAGGTGACAATGCGGATACCGATGATGACAACGATGGCACTCCGGATGCTGAGGACGCTTTCCCCACGGATCCTAACGAAGACACGGATACGGACAGTGATGGAACAGGTGACAATGCGGATACCGATGATGACAATGACGGCACCCCGGATGCTGAGGACGCTTTCCCCACCGATCCCAACGAGGACACGGATACGGATAGTGATGGAACTGGTGACAATGCGGATACCGATGACGACAACGATGGCACCCCGGATGCTGAGGATGCTTTCCCCATGGATCCCAATGAGGACACGGATACGGACAGTGATGGAACAGGTGACAATGCGGATACCGATGATGACAACGATGGCACCCCGGATGCTGAAGACGCTTTCCCCACCGATCCCAACGAGGACACGGATACGGACAGTGATGGTACCGGCGACAATGCGGATACCGATGATGACAACGACGGCACCCCGGATTCGGAAGATGCTTTCCCCACGGATCCTAATGAGGACACGGATACGGATAGTGATGGAACCGGCGACAATGCGGATACCGACGATGACAATGACGGTACTCCGGATGCTGAAGATGCTTTCCCTACGGATCCCAATGAGGACACCGATACGGATAGTGATGGAACAGGTGACAATGCGGATACCGATGATGATAACGACGGTACCCCGGATGGTGAGGACGCTTTCCCCACGGATCCCAATGAGGACACGGATACGGATGGTGATGGCACGGGCGACAATGCCGATACCGATGACGACAATGACGGCACCCCTGATTCAGAAGATGCTTTCCCCACGGATCCCAATGAGGACACGGATACGGATGGTGATGGCACGGGCGACAATGCCGATACTGATGATGACAACGATGGCACTCCGGATTCGGAAGATGCTTTCTCCACGGATCCCAACGAGGACACGGATACGGATAGTGATGGAACGGGCGACAATGCGGATACCGATGATGACAACGACGGCACTCCGGATTCGGAAGATGCTTTCCCCACGGATGCCAATGAGGATACTGATACGGACCGGGATGGAGTAGGCGACAATGCCGATGATGATGCTGATAATGATGGGGTACCAGATTCGGAAGATGCTTTTCCGAACGATCCCATGGAAAGTTCAGATGTGGATGGAGACGGTATTGGAGACAATGCTGATACCGATGACAACAATGATGGGATTGAGGACATTGACTCCGATGGCGACGGCCTGGGGGACGATGTGGATACTGATGATGACAATGATGGGGTACCAGATACTGAAGATGCCTTCCCCACAGACCCAACGGAGGATACTGATACTGACGGTGACGGCACCGGTGACAATACCGATACCGACGATGATAACGATGGTTATCCGGATGCTATGGAGGGGGAATTCGGAACAAACTCAAAAGACCCCACTAGCTTTCCAGCCGATAATGACGGTGATGGTATCCCAGATGATATGGATGAAGACGATGACAATGATGGGCTTATGGATTGGGAAGATACGTTCCCCTTTAGTGATCAACCGCTCATAGAACCCGCACAGGCCTTTACCCCTAATGGCGATGGTATGAACGAAGCTTGGATAGTGCCTGGCATTGAGAACTATCCCAATAACACGGTTCAAATATATAACCGCTGGGGCCATGTGGTCTATGCCACCAAGAGTTACCGGAATGACTGGGAAGGGTTTTATAAGGACAATAGGGAAAAACTTCCCTCAGGTTCTTACTTGTATGTCATTGACCTGGGGAATGGTTCACAGCCCATCCAGGGATGGATATTCATCAATTATTAAAATCAAAACACAACAAAAAAACAAAGCGTAATGAAAACCAATATAAATAGAATCCTCAAAATGTTGTTGACCCTTGGGCTTTTGGCCCAAGGGGTAACCAATGCCCAGCAAGATCCCCACTATACCTTTTACCGATACAATATGAACATCTTCAATCCGGCATTCGCCGGAAGTACCGAGGGAGCGGAGCTTGTAATGGGGCTACGCAGCCAATGGGCAGGTGTTGAAGGTGCCCCTGAGAGTCAAAGTGCCATCTTCGGGACACCCCTTGGGAAAAAGGTGGGTATAGGGCTATCCATCCTTAATGATCAAACCTTTATTGAAAACCAAACTTGGATTGCGGTGGATGTTTCCTACCATATTCAATTGGACGAAAGCAACCTGCTTTATTTTGGTTTAAAAGGAAGTGCCAATTCCTATGATGCCAATACCCAGGGATTGTTGACGTATGGGGTAGGACAGGACGGCAGTCTAATGGACTTTGAAAGTAGGTTTACCCCAAATGTAGGAGCTGGGGTATATTTAAAGAATGCGCGGTACTTTGTATCCCTGTCCGTACCTAAATTGTTGACACCAGACAGGTTGCGGGAACAAGATGGTAATGCCTTTCTAGGTGTAGATAGAATGCATGGCTATCTTTCAGGAGGATACGATTTTCTCCTTTCCAAAACCCTGGAACTGCAAGCTATGGGAATGTTGCGTTATGTTGATGCCGCGCCATTATCTTATGAACTGACCTCGGTTCTTGATTTCAACCGGCGTTTCAGCCTAGGGGCCAGTTATCGTTTTGATGAGAGTATCAGCGGTCTATTCCTTTTTAAGATCAGCAATGGATTTGATTTGGGCTATGCGTATGAAACTGCTTGGGAACGTCAGGTAGATGGTATTGATAATGGTACTCATGAACTCTTTATGCGACTGATGTTATAGGTTTCCGGTTTCCAAGGAACTCAAGGATTTCCATTAGCCTTATTCCCCTGCTTTAGTACAAACCAGAATTATTTTTTTTTCACCCATAGTTGTGGTAAAAAAAAGGTAAATATCCCCACCATCTTGAATTTGTGCTTTCTTTCGCAGGCTGGAAACCGTTTCGGGAAAATTGCGGATGGTAATGTTCGCCTTCCGAGGGAGGTCGCGGAGGTTTTTTTTGGAAAAACCCAAGCACGATGTTATCAAGAAACGGCGCCCCGGAAAGTCCCGAAGGTTGCTTGAGGTGTAAAGATGGGAATTCAAATGAAGTTTTTTTAAACCATAGCGCTCGCCCACCACTTTGAATCCCCCGGACTTTAGAATTGCCGCGTTGGGTTCATACAAATAGGTTTCCGTACTCCCAAAGGTGGACTGGGTGAAATACTCTTCGCTGTGGAGAAAGTTAAATGCTTCAACCCTACCGTTTGTAAAGTTAATTGTTTTAATGACTACAGGGTCGGAATAGTCCTTTTCCAATACCCACAGCAGTTCTTTTACCTCGTTTTTGATTCCGACTACATGCACTTCTTTAACGTATTCCAGTTCTAACATTCCTTGTTTGATATCCAGAAGGGGAGCGGTTTTAAGTAGAATAGTATCGCTTTTGTCAAAAATTGAATCCAGATATTTTGGAATGTCTGGCATACAGTCAGACAATCGAAACACTTTTCCTTTGATCTCGTTTCGGCGGGAGGGATCTAAATAGACCCAATCGAATCTGTCTTTTGAATTTTGCAGGAAGGTCATCCCGTCCTCGGAATGGCAACTAATATTCCTTGCACCCAGGACCTTAAAATTATAGCAAGCAATTTTCGAAAGATCGGTGTTGACTTCACAGTGGAACACCCGGGAGATTTTTTTTGAAAAATAAAAAGAATCAACTCCCAAACCGCCGGTTAGGTCCAACAAAGTTTTGCCACTGACCAGCTCGGTTTTGTAAGCCGCTGTTTGTTCTGAACTGGATTGTTCAATATGTAGTTTTTTGGGGTAATAGATGGCAGGGGTTTTAAACCATGTGGGTAGCTTTGTCCTGCACTTTTTTTTGGCTTCGAGCTGTTCGGCCAACTCTTTCTGTGAAACATCCGGAAAAATAGGTTTTTTCAATAGGACTGACAAGCTGTCAGCATTCCATTTTTTTTCTATAAATTCCTGTGGACCAGATTTTAATATGTTTTTATTCAAACTAAAACTTATACATTTTTAGTGAATTTTTCTACAAATCTGTTTTCTCGTAAAAACTCTTTGAGTATCACCTTAATGGCGGTATAGCCGGGAACTGCTACCACCATACCAACAACGCCAAAGAGCAGTCCTGCAATAATGATTACCAAAAATATTTCCAAAGGATGGGAACGCACGCTCGTGGAAAAAATAAAAGGCTGCGAAAAAAAGTTGTCTACCAGTTGCCCGATAACAATCCCTAGAAAGACGTAAGCTGCTTTTGGTATAATTACGGAACTAAAGTCCATTCCAAGGTGACTGGTCATTGTAAGCGTTATCATGATTACCCCGCCAATTATGGGACCGATATAAGGAATAATGTTAAAAAGGGCGCAAAGAAAAGCGATTACAATAGCATTGTCTACTCCCACGATCAATAGGGTAATGGTATAGATAATGAACAGTATGGTAAGTTGTATCAAAATGCCTATAAAGTAACGGGAAAGTAATCCATTGATCTTATCTATAGACGTTACCAGATTCTGTTCTTTTTGCTGTGGGATGAAAGTGAGCAGCCCCTTTTGCATTAGGTTGCTATCCTTCAAAAAGAAAAAGGAAATAAACAATACGGAAAATAGTCCTATGCTGAAACTACTCAACACGTTAAGAAAAGAATTCAGGATATTAGGGATAAAATTAAGGTTCAATCCCTGAAACAGATTCTTTTCCAGGTCTGAATTCTTGATCAGTTGATTCACATCGCCGGTAGTGGCACCAAAATACTCCATGATTTCCAGGTACAGTGTGTTGACATCGCCTTTTAGTGCATCAATATCCAAAAGGGAGAGGCTTCTTCCCTGTTCATTAATAAGCGGTACAAAAAGGGCAATGATCCCTAATAGAATAACCACAAACAGGACCATTGTAACAATAACAGCCAGGGTATTGGGAAACTTTAGCTTCCGCCTGAGGAAAAGAACAATAGGCCTTCCCAAAAGTGCGACCACAGCAGCTATGGCCAGATAGGCGATAACAGATCGTATTTCATAGAGAAAATACAACAACAACACAATCCCAACGACAACGCCTACTGCCCGTAGAATTCCTTTTGCTATGGTCTTCGCAGAAGTGTTCATGAGGAAAAAGCGTATTGGATGATATTAGCTCCCATTTGGAGTGCCTTTACCCGGATTTCTTCAGGATCATTATGGACGGAAGGGTCTTCCCAACCATCACCCAGATCACTTTCGTAAGTAAATAATAACAACAACCTTCCTTCTTCAAAAATACCGAAGGCCTGGGGACGTTTTCCGTCGTGCTCGTGAATTTTAGGAAGTCCGTTAGGGAATTTGAAGGTTTGACTAAAAATCGGATGATCACTACCTAATTCCTCCAGTTCCTTGTTGGGGAACACTTTTTTTAATTCACGCCGTAAATACGGCTCCATGCCATAGTTATCATCTACATGCAAAAAACCTCCGGCTAAAAGATAGGTTCTTAGATTTTCCGCTTCCTGATCGGAAAAGAAGACATTTCCATGTCCCGTCATATGTAAAAAAGGATATTGGTAGAGGGCTTCGCTACCGGTTTCCACAGTAACCGGTTTGGGCGCAATCCGAGTGTCAATATTTTGATTGCAAAACGCAATGAGATTGGGTATTCCCGTAGGATTGGAGTACCAGTCTCCACCGCCCCCGTACTTTAGAATGGCAATTTCCTGTGATTGAATGGCCGAATTCACAAAAAAAGTTAAAATGAAAAGCCCTTTGGTAAGTTGCCTCATGGTATTGCGAATAATCTAATGTGTCAAAAGTACAGTATTCATGTTAAAGAAAACCCTAATTCCGGCGCTGGTCTTTATTGGCTTCACAACTATGGCATTTTATAAAGTAAAAAAAGTAGAAGACAAAACATTGATCTCCAATTCATATGAGCACCCTCCAATTGTAGTTTTGGAATTGTTCACTTCCCAGGGATGTTCCAGTTGCCCTCCGGCAGATGTTTTATTAGAAAAGGTAAAAAATCAGTACCCGGATCAGGTGTTTGCGTTATCCTATCATGTAGACTATTGGAATTATATAGGTTGGGAAGATCCTTTTAGCAACCCTAATTTTTCAAAAAAGCAAAGGGAATACAACAGAAAGTTTCGTTATCCAAGCAACTATACGCCGGAAATGGTGATCAACGGGAAAGAGCACTTTGTAGGCTCGAATGCTACCAAATTAAGCGCTAAAATTGAGCAATACAGCAACCTGAATTCCGAAAACAAGTTAACGGTAAATAACATTACCAGTACAGGGAATACTATTTCTTTTGACTATACCTTTCAGGGACCTCGAGAAGGCAAGGAATTACGAGCAGTGATTGTACTTGATGAACGTACTACGGTGGTCAAGCGCGGGGAAAACAGGAACAGAACGCTAAAAAACTCAAATATTGTTGTTGCTGAGAATTACGTTATGCTTTCGGCCAGTTCAGGAAAGGGAAGTATTCAGCTTCCTAATAAAATTAGCGTGAATGAAAAAATGCATTTAATAGTACTGGCCGAAAATGAGGATTTGGAGATTACCGCTGCGGCCAAGTTCACATTGTAGTCCGTGGTTCCTACCCTAACTATTGATCATTGCGGCAGTTGCACAGGCTACTACAGCCGCTGTTTCTGTACGTAAGCGGTTTTGGCCTAAGGAAACCGGCAGAAATCCATGAGTGAGCGCCAAATCTATTTCATTTTCGGAAAAATCACCCTCGGGCCCTATCAGGATCAAAACTTCCTTGTCGGGTTGAAGCTTTCGTTTCAGTTCCGCTTTTTCCCCTTTACTACAGTGCGCTATTAATTTTAGGTCAGCACTAGTGGTGGTCACAAACTCCTTTAAAGGGGTTAAAGGACGCAATTCCGGCAAATAGGCCTGTAACGATTGTTTCATGGCCGACTGGAGCACCTTTTCCAAACGCTCGGGTTTAATAATTTTTCGTTCAGAATGTTCGCACAGCAAAGGGGTAATTTTGGCTATCCCAATTTCAGTGGCCTTTTCCAGGAACCATTCAAAACGATCATTGTTCTTGGTAGGGGCAATTCCTATGTGAAGAACATAATTTGAAGGAGTACGTTGCTGTCGTTCAATAATGCTAGCCTTACATTTTTTGGTATGTGCTTCAAGGATTTTTGCAGAAAAAATATCACCCTTTCCATTGGTAATTTGAAGAACATCTCCTTCTTTTTTTCGAAGTACTCTGGAGATATGTTTGCTTTCTTCGAGTGAGAAGAAAAACTGTGTTACACTGTGATCCAATTCCGGGTTGTAAAAAAGCTGCAAGAAAGGTCAATTTAGTTAATCCCAAAAATCTATGATTTCCTGTGGAGATTCGTTGTTGTTAGCAACAAAGATATTATCCCAATAGAATTCACCATTTATTTCCACAAAAACTCTGTAATATCCGGAATCCAAATTACTAACATCAACCAAGAGATTCGAGGTGTTGGTATTGGGGAAGGAAAGTACTGCATTCGCTTCAATTTCACTTTTTTCGTAAAGCGTTGGACGTAAGACTTCAGAGAAATCTACACTGTCAAAGGATTTTGTGGCTATACCAGGCCTGATCCAGACATTGGAAATGGTCTCGGATAGTGATGTTTCAACGAAAAAGTTACGAATTGCCGGATTAGGGAAGATTAAAATGTTTTGAGATACAACATTGGGATTTCCCGCAACAACAGGGGGAGAACCACCGCTTTGGACCAATTGAACGCCTGTAACCCACTGAATGTTTTGTGCATTAGCATTTGTATCGGAGTCGTCATTACCACAAGCAATACATAGAAAGAGAAAGGACAATAAGAGTGAATAGCGCATAAAAGAGTAATAGTTTTGTTTCACTTTTTCTGAAGTTTGGTTTTGGCATGCTCCCATCCCAACTCAACCCAGTATTGGAGTTGTTCTTCGGTTCTATAGCCTTCCGGGGCAACAAAAACAAATTCTTTCATGGGTTTGCCTGTGAAATCCATTGGGCGTACATATTTCTTTTGCAGTACCTCATCCATTTTGTCGGCAATCACCCTGACCACCAGATCTTCTTTAACAATTCCAACGGTCATCTTTCCCTCAAAGAGAAAGGAAACGCCCCCAAACATCTTCTTCCAGGTAAATTGTTCGGGAAGGTTAGCAATGAGAAGCTCCAACCTGTGTGTTAATTCCTGATTATGGGCCATCTAATACAAATCTGGCTTTTGCGGTAACATTTTGCGCTACAAAGTCCTCATTCAATAATTTGAAATAACCAACTATCCCTATCATTGCCGCATTATCCGTACAATATTCAAATTTTGGGATATAGCTTCGCCATCCTTTGCGCTTTTCTTCCTCCTGCAGACGCTTTCGAATCGCGGAATTGGCGGCAACGCCTCCTCCAATAGCAATTTGAGTAATCCCTGTCTGAGTGACGGCCAATTGTAATTTGTCCATTAGGATCTCAACTACGGTATGCTGAATAGCAGCACAAATATCATTCAGGTTTTTTTCAATAAAGCCAGGATCCTCTTTGGTTTTGCGTTGTAAGAAATACAATATACTGGTTTTTAGACCGCTAAAACTAAAATTTAGGTCAGGAACCTTTGGCTTCGGGAATACAAAGGCGTTCGGATTTCCCGCTCTGGCGTGCAAATCGATCAATGGCCCACCGGGATATGGCAATCCAAGAAGTTTAGCGCTCTTGTCAAAAGCTTCTCCCACAGCATCGTCCAGCGTCTCTCCCAGTACTTCCATAGTAAAATGATCCCGGACCAACACAATTTGTGTATGCCCGCCGCTAAGGGTCATGGCCAGAAAAGGAAAAGGCGGAATGGATTGTTCCGTATCTCGAATAAAATGTGCAAGTATATGGGCCTGCATATGATTCACCGCAATCAATGGGATGTTTAACCCAATCGCCATGGATTTGGCAAATGAGGTTCCTACCAGAAGTGATCCCATCAATCCGGGGCCCTGGGTGAAGGCGATCGCCGAAAGCTGATTTTTGTCGATATTTGCCTTAGCTAAAGCCTGATGTACCACCGGGACAATATTTTGCTGGTGCGCCCTGGAAGCAAGTTCAGGAACTACTCCGCCGTAAGCGCTATGGACTTCTTGAGCTGCGATCACGTTACTCAGGACAATGTCATTGCAAAGGACAGCCGCTGAAGTATCGTCACAGGAAGACTCTATAGCAAGAATATATTTTTTTTGTGATTTCAATCGTTTTGGAATAGAAATTGAACTACAAAGATAAAAGGTAAGGGCCTATCAAAAAACTTCGAAAAATAGTAATACGCTTTGTGTTGGTGGTTATTCTGATAGGCGTTCTCACCACTGTGATCTTTTCCTTGCCCGTTGTACAGACAAGACTTGCTAAATACGCCACGGAAGAACTGAATACAGCGTTTGGAACCAACATAAATATTGAACGCCTTCGCTTTTCTCCTTTCACGCTCAGCACTTCCATTAAAGATATCTACGTAGAAGATTATCGGCAAGATACCTTGGCCCATATCCAAAAGCTTTCTACTTCTATCCTAAACCTTAGGAAAATGATACAAGGAGAAATGGAATTTGGTGAAATGGATTTGGATGGGGTCTATTTGAATATGAAAACCTACAAAGGGGCCTCAGTCACCAACCTTGACGTTTTCGTGGAAAAACTGGATGACGGTCAACCAAGGGAACCCGGCACGCCTCCTTTTTTCATGGCCGCATCCGAAATCAATGTAACAAACAGTAGGTTTAAATTGGTAGATGAAAACCTGGAACAGGTCGAAGTGCTAAATTTTAAGGACTTGCAGCTTAAATCCAAAGACTTTGAAATTCTTGGACCTGAGGTATCCTTGGATATCCGGGAGCTCTCGTTAAACAGTAAAAAGGGGATTGAGTTGGAAAAATTGATTACCCGATTCCAATACACCAAAGAACAAATGCGGTTTGATTCCCTGCAAATTAAAACACCGCAATCCCAAATACAGGGAAATTTGGTGTTTGACTACAATCGCGAAGATTTTTCGGAATTCCTGGATAAGGTGCAATTAACCGCAGAATTTTGGGAGTCTTCAGTAGCATTCGATGAACTTAACGCGTACTACAACGAATTTGGAGAAGGTAGAGTTGCCGAATTTTCGGCAAATATCTCAGGAGTGCTTAACGACTTTCAGGTAGAGGATCTTTTTTTGGTTACGGACAATACCGGTGTTAGAGGAGATTTTAACTTCAGGAACATCTTTAACGAGCAGGAACCTTTTAAGATGGAGGCCGAAATGGAAGATGTTACCTCAAGCTATTACCAATTGCGAGGGATATTGCCTAACCTACTGGGGAAGAATATCCCGTCTTCCTTTCAAAAGTTCGGCCGGTTTACTGTAAGAGGTTCATCGGAAATAACAGAGACCTCAGTTGTCGCAAAAATCAACCTAAACACCGCGATAGGAAGTAGTTACACAGATTTACAAATGACCAATCTTAACAACATCGATGATGCATCATATCTTGGTTTTGTTTCCCTTATCAATTTTGATTTGGGTAGGTTCCTTGATGACCCTCAACTGGGAAAGACCTCTTTAGATGTTAATGTAGAAGGGAGGGGGTTCATTGCCGAGTTCTTGAATACCGAGGCCATTGGCGATATTTATAAGATAGAATTCAATGGTTACGAGTATAAAGATTTAAAAGTATCCGGGATTTTTAAAGAAGAACTGTTTGACGGCTCGCTGCTAAGCAATGATGAAAATCTTAAACTAAACTTCAAAGGATTAGCAGATTTTAGCCAGGAAGAAAATGACTTCAATTTTGTGGCCGCGGTAGACTACGCTAATTTGAAAAAGCTAAATTTTTTAAACGACAGTGTTTCTGTATTCAGCGGTACGGTTAACATGGATATTACTGGTAATGATTTGGACAATATGGCTGGGGAGCTTAAGTTTTCAGATACCCGCTACCAGAATAAAAACGACACCTATGTTTTTGATGATTTTGCGATTTCCTCAACTTTTGAAAAAGATAGTATACGAAATCTACAAATCATATCCCCGGATATCATCACAGGATACATGAAAGGTAATTTTAGGGTCAGAGAATTGGGGCGGCTGGTGCAAAACTCTATAGGTAGCATTTATACCAACTACAGGCCCTATGAAATTTCTGAGGGGCAAAACCTGGACTTCAATTTTCGTATCTACAACAAGATCGTTGAGGTCTTTTACCCCGATGTGAAATTGGGCCCTGATACCTTTATACGAGGAAACATCAAATCCGATGAGGGCGATTTTAAACTGACATTCAAGTCTCCGGATATCACTGTATTTGACAATAGCTTCAATGAAGTGGAGCTCAAAATAGACAATAAAAACCCGTTGTTCAACACGTTTCTTACCGTAGAGGATATGTCTACGGTCTACTACGACGTAAAAGACTTCAGCCTGATCAATACCACCTTAAAGGATACACTTTTCTTCAGGACAGAGTTTACAGGAGGAAGCCAGTTCAATGACAGCTACAACCTCAATTTCTATCACACGTTCAATGAAGAGAATAAATCCGTAATAGGGCTGAAAAGATCGGACATTAACTTCAAGGGAAACACCTGGGTGTTAAATAAGTCCGGGAATAAGGAGAACAAGGTAATCGTTAACCGAACCTTGGATAGCATCCAGATCAAGGAGATCGTAATGGATAATGAAAATAGAGAACAGATCCGATTACGGGGAGAATTAGCCGATTCTACCTACAAAGACCTCGAATTGCAGTTTAAAATTGTTTCATTGGACAAGATTACCCCTAGTATTGATAGCTTAAAACTGGATGGTGAGGTCAATGGTTTTTTAAATATCCTTCAAAAAGACAATAAATACCTGCCCTCTTCCAGCATGTTGATCAACGACTTTTCGGTGAATGATATGGTCCTTGGGGATATGGAACTGGTCATTTTTGGCAATAATGATCTGACCCAGTTTGGAGTGAATAGTTGGATCAGCAAAGGGGGAGCCGATAGCTTTAACCTTAATGGGAGCATTAACCACCGCAATAAGGAAACCACCCTTGATCTGTTGGCTGCTTTTACCGATTTTAATTTGGAGCCTTTTGCACCCTTAGGGGAGGACATCATTTCAAATATACGAGGCTATGTCAATGGGAATGCGCGTATTACCGGTGATGCCAACAATCCCGATATTAATGGATCACTTACCCTTAATGATGCGGGCATAGGTATACCCTACTTGAACGTAGATTACGATTTTGGGCCACTGTCCACTGTGCGTTTATTTGATCAAACCTTCTACTTTGAAGCTATACAGTTAAGAGATCGTAAATGGAATACCGATGGTGCTTTAGAAGGTACCATATCGCATACAGCATTTTCGGATTGGAATATGGATTTGACAGTGGGTACTAATGGCAACCGCTTTTTGATTTTGGATACCGAGTTTGAAGAAGAGGCCCTGTATTACGGCTCGGGTTTTGTAACGGGAACCGGAAGAATCTTTGGCGCAACAAATGCACTAAATATTGAGTTCGAAGGATCTACAGCCAAAGGAACCTCGCTCAAGATCCCGTTGAGTGACATCACCAGCGTTGGCGATTATTCCTTTATCAATTTTATTGAGAAAATTGATGCGAAAACTGTGGTCGGAGAAAGGATACTGGAGGATTATGAGGGCCTGGAAATGACCTTTGATTTGGCAGTTACCCCTGACGCTGAGGTTGAGATTGTGGTAGATCAGGAAAATGGTAGCTCCCTTAAGGGCACTGGTGAAGGGTTGTTGCTAATGGAAATCAATACCAATGGAAAATTCAATATGTATGGGGAGTTTGTTGTTGTAACCGGAGAGTTTAATTTTAAACGTACTGGATTGATTGACAAGACCTTTACCGTACAGCCTGGAGGAACTATTTTGTGGGAACGGGATCCTCTGGAGGCGCAGTTGAATATGGAAGCCGTGTACGCCCTCAACGCCAATCCTGCCCCACTTCTGGATAACCCTGCCGGCAACTACAGGCCCATACCGACTGAAGTAGTGGTACGACTACAGGGAGAACTGGAGAGCCCCACCATAGACTTTGACATACAGTTTCCGGGAACCAGCTCTGTGGTGAAATCGGAATTGGAGTATCGTCTCCAGGACCCCACTATTGAAGGCAACAATGCCTTTTTCCTATTGGCACAAGGTACCTTCGTTAACGAACAAGCCGGTTTGAGTCAGCAGGCGGTTACGGGGAATTTGCTTCAGACCGCTTCAGGATTATTGAACCAGGTGCTATCCGGAGATAATGACAAATTTAACTTTGGCGTGTCTTACGAGCAAGGCTACTTGGATCCTAACTCGGGAGTTGACCCCGAAGATAGGATTGGGGTTACGGTTTCCACACAAATATCGGATAGGGTTTTGGTTAACGGTAGGGTAGGAGTTCCTATTGGCGGGGGTGGAGTTTCGGAGACAGTTGTGGCCGGGGATGTGGAGGTTCAGGTATTACTAAATGAAGAGGGTACTTTAAGCGCTAAGATATTTAATAGGGAAAATGAAATTCAACAGTTTCTTGCAGAGCGACAGGGCTATACCCAGGGGGTGGGACTTGCCTATCAGGTAGACTTCAATAATTTTAAGGAATTGATGCGGCAGATCTTCAAGAAGAAGGAACCGGAAGAACCACAACAAAACCAGCAGGAAGAAAGTACGACCATGGGGAAAGACAGTTTAATACGTTTCCATTCCAAAACCACAGTTTTGAAACAAAAGAGATAGTTATTGGGTTAGCCATTGGACGAAATATTTACGAAAACGTTTGAAAATAAGATCAATTTTTAAACCATGATAACTCGCATTTTTTTATTACTGGAAGTTTGCTAGTTTTGACGTTCAATTTTTACGATGGGGGACGCTATTAAGAAAATTGCTGTGCTTACATCAGGGGGCGATTCCCCTGGAATGAATGCTGCTATCCGTTCAGTGGTACGATCTTGTGCCTACATGAAGTTAAAATGCCTGGCAATTTACAGGGGATATCAGGGAATGATTGATGGCGATTTTAAGGAAATGAATGCCCGAAGTGTTAATAATATCATTAACAAAGGAGGTACTATCTTAAAATCAGCACGGTGTGAAGAGTTCCGAACTCCTGAGGGAAGGGCCAAAGGGTTTGAGCAACTAAAAAAAAATAATGTAGATGCCCTGGTAGTAATAGGGGGCAATGGAAGTTTCGCGGGGGCGCTTAAATTGAATGAAGAATTCAATTTTCCCGTTATGGGTATTCCCGGAACTATTGATAACGATATTTTAGGAACTTCTTACACCATCGGTTTTGACACCGCTATTAATACCGTGGTAGAAGTTATTGATAAAATTCGTGATACGGCTAGTTCCCACAACAGGTTGTTTTTTATAGAGGTCATGGGTAGAGATGTAGGACATATTGCCCTTAATGCGGGTGTTGGTGCAGGAGCAGAAGAGATCTTGATCCCGGAACAGAATTTAGGCCTTGAACGCCTTCTTGATTCCTTAAAACGAAGTAAACAATCCGGGAAATCCTCAAGTATTGTAATTGTTGCGGAAGGAGATAAAACGGGTAAAAACGTTTTTGAACTTAAAGAATATGTAGAGGAACACCTTCCCATCTACGATGTTCGCGTTTCAGTGTTGGGGCATATGCAACGTGGAGGAAATCCAACTTGTTTTGACAGGGTGCTGGCCAGCAGAATGGGGGTTAAAGCCGTTGAGGCATTATTGGAAGGAAAAACAAATTATATGGTGGGTATACGGGATAATAAGCTAATACTCACTCCAATTAGTGAAGCCATAAAGGCACACACTGCAATTGATGAAGAACTCATCAGAGTTTCGGATATCATGACGACATAATAGCAACTTAAAACTTAGAACACATGGCAAAAGTTAAAATCGGTATTAATGGATTCGGTAGAATCGGAAGATTGGTCTTCAGGGCGACAGTACTACGCGATAATGTAGAAGTTGTTGCTATAAATGACCTGTTAGATGTAGAACACCTGGCGTATTTGTTGAAATACGATTCTGTTCATGGCAGATTTAATGGCACGGTCGAAGTGAAGGATGGGCACCTGGTCGTGAATGGGAAGACTGTTCGAATAACTGCGGAGCGGGATCCTCAAAATTTGGCATGGGATGCAGTAGGAGCCGATATTGTGGCTGAATGTACAGGTATTTTTACAACCTTAGACATGGCACAATTACATATAGACGGGGGTGCAAAAAAGGTGGTGATCTCTGCACCTTCCAAAGATGCCCCTATGTTTGTGATGGGAGTAAATCACAATGAGGTTACCGCCGATCAGACGATTGTTTCCAATGCCTCATGTACTACCAACTGCCTGGCACCCTTGGCGAAGGTATTAAATGATAATTTTGGTATTGTTGAAGGATTGATGACCACTGTGCATGCTACTACGGCAACACAGATGACGGTAGATGGGCCTTCTAAAAAGGACTATCGGGGTGGGAGAAGCGCTATGCTTAACATCATTCCGGCTTCTACCGGAGCGGCTAAAGCGGTAACCAAAGTTATTCCGGAATTGCAAGGAAAATTGACCGGAATGGCATTTCGTGTGCCTACTGCCAATGTTTCCGTTGTGGATCTAACCGTACGTCTTGAGAAAGATACTTCCTATGATGAGATAAAAAAGGTTTTTAAAGCAGCAGCCGAAGGGGAGTTAAAAGGCATATTAGGATATACTGAGGAGGCTGTAGTTTCTCAGGATTTTGTTTCTGAAGCGAAAACCAGCATTTTTGATGCAGGAGCAGGGATCGAGTTAAACGCCAACTTTTTTAAGGTAATTTCCTGGTATGATAACGAAGCCGGGTATTCTCACAAGCTAGTTGATCTTGCGGAGCACGTAGCCGCACTTTAAGGGCAATTTTAGGTTATTCCTGAAAGTAAGGGTTAAAATCCTTATTTTCAGGAATATTTTTTTAGCTAACCAATGATATTAATAGTAGACAGCGGTGCAACCAAATCGGATTGGATAGCACTCGCAGCATCCGGGGAACAATTATTTGTCACCCAAACCTTAGGCTTAAGCCCCGAAGTGCTTACCCGCGAAGTAATAGAAGACCGTCTTGCCAATAACTTCGAACTTTCAAAAAATAGCCAGGAAGTAAGGCAGTTGTATTTTTATGGCGCCGGTTGTGGCACTGATCGAATGAAGACGTTCTTGAAGGGGATTTTTGCCGACTTTTTTCCCAATGCAAAAGCCGAAGTGCGTGAGGATACCTACGCTGCTATTTATTCCACTACTAAAATCGGGCATCAGGGTATTGTTTGTATCCTGGGAACTGGTTCCAATTGTAGCTATTATGACGGTCACCAACTTTTTCAAAAAGTTACCTCATTAGGATATATTCTGATGGATGATGGTAGCGGGAATTTTTTTGGTAGGAAGCTGCTACGGGACTATTACTTTCATAAAATGCCACAGGATTTGGGAATTCGTTTTGCAAAGGAATACGAATTAGATGCGGATGTCATCAAGGATAATTTATACAAACAACCCAACCCGAATACGTATCTGGCTACTTTTGCCCGATTTATTATTGAAAATAAAAACCATCCGTATTGCAGGGGCGTTATTGACAAAGCATTTCAGCAGTTTGTGAACAACTACATCATGCAGTTTGAACTTGCAACTAAAGTCCCCATACACTTTGTGGGAAGTATTGCCCATTTTCTTAGGGAGGAGCTAGCGACTGTGGTAGAACGTAATGATCTTATCCTAGGGGTCATCCGAAGAAGGCCCATCGATGGCTTGGTGGAATTCCACAGAAGCACTATTTAACCGCGATCATTGATATTTCAACGTTAACAAACATCGGTAAGTTCGCCACTTCAACGGTTTCTCTGGCGGGGGCGGTGTCCGCATTAAAATAACTACCATACACCTCATTAACTGCCGCGAACTGGTGCATGTCCTTTAAGAAAATAGAGGTTTTTACCACATTCTCAAAAGTTAATCCTGCCGCTTTTAGGATAGCTCCCAAGTTTTTCATGCATTGGGTTGCTTCCCTTTTTACATCGCCTTGTACTAATTCTCCTGTACTGGGATCAATAGGCGTTTGTCCCGAAATATAAAGGACGTCATTAACGAGGACAGCTTGATTATAAGGGCCTATAGGTGCGGGGGCGTCAGGGGTGGTAATAAACTTTTTCATTGATTGTTTTGGTTCGTTATACGTTTTTATGAAGTTAACACTTTCTCAAAATTTCTTGTAATATAGGATAGCCAATAGTGCCGCTCTATCTTCGGATAAATCGCTGACTATTCTGCTCCCATTTCAGATCACTTAAGATAGAACTACTGATCCCGATAAAAAAGTCCCAACGCTCATTCCTGCCAAAGGGAACCCAGTTAAAGCGAAGGTCAAAGCTTTTTAAATTTCTTCGAAATCGCAGTTGGGTCTGTGCAAACCCCTGGTTAACAAAGTCATAGCCAGAAGATATCCCTACATCCCAGCGTGGGGATAACTGTACGTCGCCACCAAACATAAGGGAAGCATTATTAATTTCATTCTGCCGGTTCGAATTCAAATAGCCCAAGGCGAGTTGTATATTAAGATTCCACGGGATCTTAGTACCATAAACGGGGTTTTCAATATCATCATCCCTTTCCTGATATTGGACACGATTGTCAAATCCAGCACCAAACAGATCATCCGTACGCCCACCGCTTGCAGCGCGATACTCGTCACTGGCTTCCTCAGCCTCATCTACGGGCCTGTCTCCCGAGAGGGTTTTGCTATCCAGGGAATACCTGAGATTAAATGTTGCCCGTGTGAGCCGTAAAAGACTACCCCCATTATCTATATTAAAAGTGTTAATTCGCCTTCCATTGTTATCAATAGTGTAGGGATCAAGCGTTCCCGTGAAGTTTACGGACATTTTGTTGTCGAATAGCTGTGTACCCCCGTTAAAACCGATAGGTGCTAATTTTAAGGAGTCCGCTTCAAAATTGTACGCAGTTGAGAAATTTAAATTGCTAAGAAGTGGAATTTTTTTGGGTTCAGTGACGGTAGAATCCCTATCCCTTACCTTGGCTTCAAAGGTATTTTGAAGGGAAAAAGTCAAAGAATTGGAGCGGTTTAAGCTGGGAGCGCCATTCAAGGTGCCTTCAAACCTACTGAATAATACTTCTTCTCCATCGTTGTTGAGATAGGTATCGTAGAATTGCTCAAATGAGGGCGTAAATGCCCATCCGATCTGCGGACGCATTACGTGCCGGATCGCCTGTATCTTCTTATCTTCTCCAAAGGTAACGGTTCCATAAAGGGTAGTTCCTATACTTGCACTAAACCCGTACCTATTGTAGCGATCAAATCCACTTATCGTATCCAATACTACCTCACGATTGCTTTCGGGGTCCTCCGGGTCCAATCCTCTTTGAAAGGTTTCAAACGTCCAGACATCCTCATAATTCCCACCTACAGATACACTAAAGTATTTAGCTACTTTAAAGTTGGTGTTAAAAGGAAGGGTGTGCCGGGCACCTATTCGGGCGTCGTCGAACATTCTCGCCGTTAAAAACAGGGAATCTGTGGTGCGAATCCTGTTTTCAGCCCGGAAGTTATATTGAAAATTGAAGTTTTTTACCATCCCTTTTTTGATCCCATCTCGTTTTGCAAAAGGAAATATCCGTTCCATGCTCCCTTGTACGGTGGGCAACGTAAGGTTCACCTCCTGGGACTGGGTGTTTTGGTTATGTGAAGCGGTAAGGTTGAGATTAACGGAGGGGTACTCCGGAAAAGTCTTGGAATAGGTGATGGAGGAAGATAAGTTATTATTCAGGGTGTTTTGTACATTAACCTGGTTAAAGGAATTGGTAAAGAACTGGCTACTCCCCAGGTTGACGCTGGCGGAGAATCGGGAATTCGGGTTGGCCTTAGTGTCTTGAGAATGAGAGATTTGTAAGTTATATATGGTTGTTCTTGTAAAATCATCAAACCCTTTTTGGCTAAAAATTTGATTCTCGAAACGGAAATTGATATTCCCGCGAAATTTGTAGCGCTTGGCGTAAATGGATTGTATCCGCACTCCGTAACTACCATTGGTGAAGAAGTCGCCCATCACACTCAAGTCGGCATAATCACTTATGGGTAGGTAATATCCTCCGTTCTGGACGGCGAAACCTCTGTTTGGGTCCTGTGTGAAAGTAGGGAAGATAAGACCAGCAGCTCTTCCGGTAGTAAGCGGAAAATAGGCAAAAGGCAGGGCAATAGGGGTAGGTACATCTACCAAATAAAAATTACTGAACCCGGCAATGATCTTTTTTCCAGGGACAAATTTTGCCTTACGAACCCGAATATAATAGTCGGGATCTACAGTGTCCTTAGAGGTGGTTAATTTCCCGTCCTTTAAAAAATATACGGAATCGTTCTCTTTTTTAGTGATTTCGGCCAGCACTTTCATTGCATCGCTTCCCAATGAACCCAGACCGGCTTGCTGTTCTGTCCTGGAGTTCCAAATAAGCGCTTTTTGTGTATCAAAATTGAAACGGATAGAATCCGGTATGACCACCTGGTCCCCTTGTTTAAAGTAGGGTAATTGGGAATACGTGCCGGTAGAATCCTTTATCCGACCTGCATATACTTCGTTTTTGATGTAGTCCATTACGATGATACCCGCTTTTAGCTCCGTATCCTGGTAATAGATCTCCGCTTCATTGTAGAGATATATCTTTTGATCTTTTTGACTTAGTTTCACATAATCCTTGGCTTTGTATTCGATTTTATCCAGTATTACCGACTTTTTTACGGGAGCAGAATCCTGAGTTACCGAATCGACAAATGTAGAATCGGTACTAAAGGACAAAGGAAGTAACGGAGCACTAATGGTATCTTTTATAGCCTTTATAGGTAAGGGGATTATCGGGTCTTCCTGAGCGGAAACAAAGGAAACGCCCAATACCAAAAACAATAGGATAAGGTAACGAAGTTTGTTTGTTTGCAAAGCGATAAATCCTATTTTTGTAATAGTTTGGCTTAGTTTTTGGTGGTCAAACTTACATATATTTTTTGTTCTGTTTGCGAGGTGTTACCATAATTTTAACCCCGGGAGAACAATAAAAATCAGTGGTTCATATGCTTAGAAATCGGTTTGTTTTTGTCATCTATGTTGGGATTTTTTTCTTTCTATCCTCATTCCACAAAAATGATACCGAACCCTCCCTCAAGGATAAATTTGTAGTTGTTTTAGATGCCGGGCATGGAGGACATGACCCCGGCAACTTAGGAAATGGGTATTTGGAAAAGAGTATTGCGCTTTCCATTGTGTTAAAAGCGGGTGCGATTTTGGAAAAACATTCGGACATCAAGGTAGTGTATACGCGAAAGGATGATACCTTCGTGGATTTGTTCAAACGCGGGGAAATAGCCAACCAGGCCAATGCGGATCTGTTTGTATCTGTCCATTGCGATGCCCATCATTCCGATGCTTATGGCGCGGGCACCTTTGTACTTGGACTACATGCCAATAAACAAAACTTTGAGGTAGCCAAAAAAGAGAACTCGGTAATTTACCTGGAAGACAATTATGAGGAACGTTATGCGGAATATGATATCAACTCCCCTGAATCAGTTATTGGTCTTACGGTTATGCAGGAGGAGTTTTTGGATCAAAGCATTCAATTGGCCAAACTACTTCAGGATAACTTTACCGTAAAACTAAAGCGTAGGGACAGGAAGGTAAAACAAGCTGGATTCATCGTATTACACCAAACATTTATGCCCAGTATTCTAGTGGAAACCGGGTTTTTGACCAATAAAAAGGAGGGCGCCTACCTAAACTCGGTAAAAGGGCAAAATGAGATAGGAAATGCCATTGCCCAAGCCATTTTGAGCTATAAAGATGGAGTGGTTACCAACTTTGAAGTGGTCGAAACGATAGAAGATGATCAACTAGAAAAGGCGGGTAGTGAAATCGCTGTACCTGCTGAAAAAATTCAAAAAGAAAATACGGATAAAGAGGAAACTGCGGTTAAAGAGACCATTCCAGATAATCCAACGGAACAAAAGGCTGTTGCCCAGCAAGATAACCAGCAAGCACCTCCAAAAAAGGAGGTTGAAGTACCAAAGAAGGATACCGCAAGTGAAGCCGGAGAAGTTGTATTCAAAGTGCAATTGATGGCAACCTCCAAAGAGATTCCGCTTCAGGCAGATAAATTTAACGGACTACGGAACTTATCCGCAGAGCCTTACAAGAATATGTATCGCTACATGTTTGGAAATGCAACCACCTATGCTCAGGCCAAACAGTTGAAGTCAGAAGCAGACACTAAGGGGTATACCACCTCCTATATAGTAGCCTACAGAAACGGGCAGCGGATACCGCTAACAGAAGGCTTAAAATACAACGCCGAGCAGTAGAGTCTCCAAAAAAAATATTCCTAATTTTGTTGGAAACCGAAAACAACGCCTTTTGAAATTATCTAGGGAAGTTAAGACAGGAATTTTGGTGTTACTTGGAATTCTTGCCGTGATTATGGGTTTTAGCTATTTAAAATCCTCCTCAATTTTTGATAATACCCGAACATTTTATGCTGTATATGACCATGTCGGGGGCCTCCAGACAGGTACTCAGGTTTCGTTGAATGGCCTTGTGGTGGGTAATGTAACGGGTATTCGCTTTAAAGATACTTCCGGGAAGTTGTTGGTGACATTTTCCATTAACAATGACTTCGAATTTTCAAAAAACAGCAGGGTAGAGCTATATGATACTGGGATAATCGGAGGTAAGGGCTTGCAAATAATGCCTGCTTTTGACGGTGCCCCCATTGCGCAATCCGGAGATACCCTTCAATCCGGCACACGACCCGGGCTTACAGAACTGGTACAGGAAAAACTTACACCACTCCAAATGAAAGTAGAGGGGGCGTTTAGCGATGCTGATTCGTTGCTAACGAATATCAACTCCCTTCTGGATGACAAAACTAAATTGGAATTACAGCAGAGCATCGCGGGTCTTAATTCCCTAATACGTTCTTTTCAGGGCAGTGCCACTAAATTAAACCAGCTGTTGGAAAACAATAGTGAAGAATTAGATAGTACCCTTAAAAATGTGAATACCATCACCGCTAATTTTTCCAAAATCTCTGATTCTCTGGCAAAAGCAGGATTGGCACAAACGCTAGGTGACCTTCAAACCACGGTGTCCAACCTAAACGCAGTCCTCGAAAAAATAGAAAGCGGAGAAGGCACTTTAGGCAAAATGGCCGCTGATGACGAATTATACAACAATCTTACCGAAGCATCACGGGAGCTGGACTTGCTGCTCCAGGATTTCAGACTAAACCCAAAACGGTATGTTAATGTTTCGGTGTTTGGAAAAAAGCAAAAGGAATATGAACTTCCCGAAGATGATCCGGCCAATAAACAATAGCAGATTTAACAGTGAATAAATTTATTATGCATGCATAATAAATTTCGTAATTTTGAATTTTACTATTCCTATGACCGCTTACGTACCTAATATATTATTTGCACTAGCCCTTCTTGCGGGTATTGGTTACTTCACCAAAAATGTAAAAAAACTTATCCGGAACATAAAACTGGGGAAGTCGGTTGCTGTAAATGACAATAAACCACAACGTTGGAAAAACATGGCCCGGATTGCCTTGGGGCAAACCAAAATGGTGGTGCGACCCATCGCCGGATTGATGCACGTTATTGTCTATTTAGGGTTCATTATCATTAATATAGAAGTGCTGGAGATAATCATAGACGGACTTTTCGGCACGCATAGAATTTTCGCTTTTTTAGGGGGCTTTTATGACGTGTTGATCGGTTCTTTTGAAGTATTAGCATTTTTGGTAATTGTAGCAGTGATCGTTTTTTGGTTGCGAAGAAATATCATCAAGCTCAAACGCTTTATTAAGCCGGAGATGGAAGGATGGCCCAAAAAAGACGGCAACTGGATTCTCTATATCGAATTAATACTGATGTTCCTTTTCCTGACAATGAATGCGGCGGACTATAAGTTGCAAGAACTTGGAACGGAATATTATGTGAAAGCAGGGGCTTTCCCGGTAAGCCAGTGGATTGCGCTATTTTTCGACGGTATGTCCCAGGGCTCCCTAATTGCTGTGGAAAGAACAGCCTGGTGGTTGCATATTTTAGGGATATTGTTCTTTTTGAACTACTTATACTTTTCAAAACACTTACATATCATTTTAGCTTTCCCTAATACATTCTATGGTAAACTATCACCTCAGGGTCAGTTTACAAATATGGCAGCAGTAACCAATGAAGTCAAATTAATGCTAGATCCATCTGCGGACCCTTTCGCAGCATCTCAGGAGGATAGCGAAGAACCTGAAAAATTTGGCGCCTCTGATGTAATGGATTTGAATTGGGTTCAATTGTTAAATGCTTACACCTGTACGGAATGCGGAAGGTGTACTTCGGAATGCCCTGCGAATCAAACGGGTAAAAAACTATCACCGAGAAAAATAATGATGGATACCCGGGATAGGCTGGAAGAAGTCGGGAAGAATATCGATGAGAACAAAGGGGAGTTTGTTCCGGACGGCAAACAACTGTTGGACGATTACATTTCCCGCGAGGAATTATGGGCCTGCACCACTTGCAACGCCTGTGTTGAGGCTTGTCCTGTGAGTATAGACCCCCTTTCCATAATTATTGAGATGCGTCGATTTTTGGTGATGGAACAATCTGCCGCACCTACAGAACTCAACAATATGATGACTAACATTGAGAATAATGGGGCACCTTGGCCTTATAATCAAATGGACCGGTTAAATTGGGTAAATGAATAAAGTTGAAGTATGAGTGAAGGACTAACAGTGAAAACCATGGAACAATTTATGGCTGAGGGTAAACAGCCCGAAATACTTTTTTGGGTTGGTTCTGCAGGTAGCTATGACGATAGAGCCAAAAAAATTTCCAGGGCTTTTGTCAAGATACTGAATAAGGCCAATGTTGAATTTGCGGTTTTGGGACCTGAGGAAAGCAGCACAGGTGATGTCGCAAAGCGAGCCGGAAATGAGTTCCTGTTCCAGATGCAGGCGATGACCAATATTGAAGTATTAAATGCCTATGGAATAAAGCGCATTGTCACGTGCGATCCGCATTCCTTTAATACGATGAAAAATGAATATCCGGGATTGGGTGGAAATTACGATGTTGTTCATCATACGCAGTACATTAAAGAGCTGTTGGATAGTGGACGTTTATCCCTTGAAGGTCAGTTTTACAAAGAAAAACGGATCACGTTTCATGACCCCTGTTATTTGGGAAGAGCTAATTCGGTGTATGATGCCCCAAGGGAAATTCTTAAGAGCACCAATGCTCGAATTATTGAAATGAAACGTCACAAAAAAACGTCTTTATGCTGTGGTGCCGGGGGTGCACAAATGTTTAAGGAACCAGAAAAGGGTGATATGGATATCAATGTGTTGCGTACAAAAGAAGCTCTGGAAACCAATCCTAATATAATTGCAACGGGCTGTCCATACTGTAATACCATGATGACAGATGGAATAAAAGCACATGAAAAAGAAGATAGTGTTACCGTTTTGGATGTGGCTGAACTAATAGCGAATTCGATTTAACATCCTGTTGATAGGGCAAAAAAGAAAAAGAAGTCCTTTAAGCTGTTGGATATAGTTGAATTAATGCAGTCCCCTTGGGCTTTTAGATTACCAGGAAAGAAGCTGAAGCATCCCCACAATGAAACCCTCCATAAAGTTTACCATAGAACCTTGTAAAAAGGAAAACGTAAAGACAATTGTTGACGGTATCAATAGTTACAATCTGACTAGAGTTACCGCTACTGCTGATATATGGACCCCTTTGGAATTTATTGCTAAGGAAGAAAATGATATTGAAATTGGCGGGATACTAGGAGGGATTGGGTATTGGGGCGGTCTGGAAATAAAAGTACTTTGGGTAAAAGAAAACTACAGGAAAAAGGGTGTTGGTACCGAAATTCTGAAGTACGCTGAAAAATTAGCAAAAGAAAAAGGTGCAGAAATTTCAATGCTTGATACTTTTGATTTTCAAGCAGAAAAATTCTATTTGAAAAATGGATATGAACCTATTGGAGAAATAAAAGATTTTCCAAAGGGACATAGAAGAATATATTTTTCGAAAAGATTAACGTAAAAGAGTCCGATAGATAACGTTAGCCATAATACATTTACTAGTTGTAAACCATATTTGCTAAAACTATGCTCATAGATTTTCAATCGTTACCAGATACTGCCAGAATATGGATCTATCAATGCAATCGCTCATTCTCGAACGATGAGTTGGAAACGTTAAATCCATTGTTAAGCGACTTTTTAACCCAATGGACTGCACATGGGGCAGATCTAAAAGCAGGTTATGAAATTCCATATAATCGGTTTATTGTAATTGGATTAGACCAATCCGTAAATAGTGCTTCCGGTTGCTCTATTGATGCATCCGTTCGATTTATTCAGGACCTGGAACAACGATTTAAGGTAGATTTATTGGATAAAATGAATGTTTCGTTTAAGCAGGGAGAATATGTTGCATATAAGCCATTAGTCGATTTTAAAAAAATGGCGAAATCACGATCCGTCTCAAAGAATACCATTGTTTTTAACAATCTGGTCACTACAAAACACGAGTATTTGGAAAGCTGGGAAGTACCTGCAGAAGAGAGCTGGCATGCGCGTTTTATGTAATTTTATCCGTAAAAATTGCCGGTACACCACATTTTTAGGGCATTTCTCGATGAAATACATATTTTTGGTCTGTAAATTGATGTAATACAATTTATGACGCAGAAACTACTTTGCACCCTTTTCTTCCTGGCAACTGTTTTCTCCTATGCGCAACGAGATCCGTTGGTTGCACCGGATAGTCTGGCCCAAATACAATGGGTAGAGGATACCTATGCATCCATGTCGCTTGAAGAAAAGGTCGGTCAGCTATTTATGATCAGCGTGGCCTCGTCTCAGAACGATAATGCCATCGCGGGAACAAAAGAACTTATTGAGGAACATTATATTGGGGGTGTGATTTTCTCAAAAGGAGGCCCGGTCCGACAAGCCAGAATAACCAACGCATTTCAAGAAGTCGCTAAAATTCCTTTAATGGTAGGGATGGACGCGGAGTGGGGCTTAGCAATGCGTTTAGATTCTACCTACGCCTTTCCCTGGAACATGACCTTGGGAGCAATACAAGATAATGCTGTAGTGGAGGAAGTAGGGTTTCGCATTGGAAAACATGCGGCACGAATGGGAGTTCATATCAATTTTGCTCCGGATATCGATATCAACATAAATCCTGAGAATCCCATAATCGGAAACCGTTCTTTTGGGGAAGATCCGGAAAATGTGATTCAGAAAGGAGTAGCTTTTATGACAGGGATGGAACGGGCAGGCATTCTATCTTCAGGAAAACATTTTCCGGGCCATGGAGATACCGCCACGGATTCGCACAAAAGCTTGCCATTTTTGGACTTTACCCGAGAACGCCTGGATAGTGTAGAGCTTTATCCCTTTAAACGGCTTATAGACGAAGGGGTCTCCAGCATTATGGTTGCCCATTTGGATGTCCCGGCTTTGGAGGGAGCATCCGGACGCCCTACTTCTTTATCGGGTAACACTATCACCAAGGTGTTACAAAAACAACTGAAGTTTAAAGGTCTGATTTTTACTGATGCCCTTAATATGAAAGCGGTCACTGCATTTGCCCCGGAAGGTGAAGTAGAGCTCTCTGCTTTTTTGGCAGGGAACGATATGTTGCTTATGCCAAAAAATGTGGTACAAGCAAAGAATAAACTGCTTCAGGCCTATCAGGAAGGAAGGGTTTCGGAAAGTAGATTGGAATATTCGGTAAAAAAGGTTCTAAAGGCCAAGTACAAAGCGGGTTTGCACAGCTATAAGCCAATTTCTTTAAATAATTTAGTGGCCGATCTGGAAACAGAACAGGATCACTTGGCTCATGAAATGGCAGTGGAAAGTGCCATTACCGTGATCAAAAACAACTTCTCCTTAATTCCGATCAAGAAACTGGAAAATAAAAAAATTGGGTATATCAAATTTGGGGACGACCAGGGGGATGATTTTATCAAATCCTTGCAACGGTATGGAGAGGTCACAGAGATTAAAGCTAAGGATATAGCGGGCTACCGTAGCCAATTGAAAGATTTTAATTTGGTGATCATCGGATTACATAAAAGTAATGCGAATCCCTGGAAATCGCATCAATTTAGCCAAAATGAGTTGTTCTGGTTACAGGAGATATCCAGAATGCGTACACATAATACCGTGTTGGCGGTCTTCACAAAGCCTTATGCTCTGAGAGATGTAATCAATTTTGATACTATCGATGGGATTGTGATTTCCTATCAGAATAGCAAGTTGGCCCAGGAGAAGACCGCAGAGGTCTTATTCGGAGCTATTGGAGCTACTGGAAAGCTTCCGGTATCCGCACATGATCTATTTCCCGCATGTACCGGATTGGATACCAAAGCCATTGCGCGATTGGGATACAGCATTCCGGAACGGGTGGGAATGGATTCGCAACGATTGGCGAAAGTAGATAGTTTGGTAAAAGATGGGATGGACTCTCTGATGTTTCCGGGAGCTCAGGTATTGGTTGCCAAAAAGGGGAAAGTGATCTATAACAAAACCTTTGGCAAACCCACCTATACTTCCAATGACAGCATTACACAAAATCATATTTACGACCTGGCTTCCCTCACCAAGATTTTAGGAACTTTACCGGTCGTAATGAAAATGGAGGAAGAAGGTTCCCTGAGACTTAACGATACATTTAAAGACCTGATCCCTGAATACAGCGAGTCTGAACTAAAGGATGTTACGGTGCTAAAGGCGTTATCCCACTACGGACGATTACCGGCCTGGATCGCCTTTTACTTAAGCACACTGGACGAGGATAGAAAGCCATCCCGGCTGTTTTATAAAAGTTATCCAACAGAAGACTATTCATATAAGGTAGTAGATGGTATGTATCTGGCCAATTTTTATCAGGACTCCATCTACAACAGGATTGGAAGGCAGGAACTAAAATCCAACCGTTACCGTTATAGTGATATAGCCTACTATGTGTTAAAAAAGTATATAGAAGATACCAATCAGGAGAACTTACAGGCCTTACTCCGGGATTTTTTGCTAAAACCCATGGGAATCACCCGGACATTGTATAATCCGCTTAAGGTTTTTAACAAAGAAGAAATTGTCCCTACGGAAGAAGACGATTATTTCAGGCATCAGACCGTTCAGGGTTATGTTCATGATATGGGTGCTGCCATGCAAGGCGGTGTTGGTGGACATGCCGGACTCTTCAGTAACGCCAATGGAGTGGCAAAGATCATGCAGATGTATCTGCAAGGTGGTTATTATGGCGGGCAGCGTTATTTGGACGCTCGAACTATTAAAAAATTCAATACCTGTTACTTCTGCGATAAAAATGTGCGCCGGGGAGTTGGATTTGATAAGCCGCAGTTGGAAGAGAAGGGACCTACTTGTGGATGCGTTTCTAGAAATAGTTTTGGACATAGCGGTTTCACGGGAACCTATACCTGGGCAGACCCCGATGAGGAATTGGTTTATGTCTTTCTTTCCAATAGGACCTATCCCACGATGCGAAACAATCTCTTGGTAAAATCTGGTCTTCGTACGAGGATTCAGCACGCCATTTATGATTCCATTATCAATTAGCTTCAAAATATTACCCTACTTTTAACACATGAAAATCGCTATAGTTTGTTATCCAACTTTTGGAGGTAGTGGTGTGGTGGCTACTGAATTAGGCATTGCCCTGGCAGAAAGAGGCCATGAAGTTCATTTTGTGACGTATCAACAACCTGTACGCCTGGGTTTGTTGTATAACAATGTCCACTTTCACGAGGTACATGTTCCGGAATACCCGCTTTTTCGGTACCAACCCTATGAACTGGCGCTTTCCAGCAAATTGGTGGATACTATTAAGCAGTATGGGATAGAATTGCTGCATGTGCATTACGCCATTCCCCATGCGTATGCAGGATATATGGCCAAGAAAATGTTAAAGGAAGAGGATATCTATATTCCTATGATCACCACCTTGCACGGCACAGATATCACCCTTGTAGGAAATCATCCTTTTTATAAACCTGCGGTCACTTTTAGCATCAACAAATCTGATGTGGTAACTTCTGTTTCCGAAGCGTTGAAGCAAAGGACCCAGGAGATTTTTGAAGTAGAGAATGAAATTGAAGTAATACCAAATTTCATTGATCCTAATAAGTATAGCAGTAGTTTTACAGACTGCCAAAGGTCGCTTATGGCCCGTGATGACGAAAAGATTGTCACCCATATCAGCAACTTCAGGAAAGTAAAACGGATTCCCGATGTGATCAATATCTTTTACGAGATCCAAAAGCAGGTCCCGGCCAAATTAGTAATGGTAGGCGAGGGGCCAGAAAAAGAAAAGGCAGAACTGCAGTGTGAAACTTTAGGACTAGCCAACAAAGTATTATTTCTGGGAAACAGTAATGAGATAGATCGTATACTGTGCTTCTCTGATCTGTTTCTCCTCCCTTCAGAAACCGAAAGTTTTGGTTTGGCGGCACTAGAGGCTATGGCCAACAATGTTGCAGTTATTTCCAGTAACACAGGTGGAATACCTGAGGTTAACAAAGAAGGAATAAGTGGTTTTCTCAGTGAAGTAGGAAATGTGGCAGAGATGGCCAAAAACGCCATTTATTTGTTGAGTGACGAGAAAGTTCTTGAGCAATTCAAAAAGAACGCAAAAAAAATATCTCAAGAGTTTAGCATACAGAATATCCTACCGCTTTACGAGGAAATGTATGAGAAGGCCTACCGTTCCCGCTATAAGAATTCCTATTAAATGAAAGGAATAGGCCTTGTAGTGGTGTTGCTTTTTTTATCCTGTAAGGGTCAAAAAAAGGTGATTGAAAATACCCATCAACCAAGTGATGGTCGCCTGGTTTTACTTGTTCAAGATGCATTTTTCCCTACCGATAGTCTCCAAACACATGTTATAAAGGACGCCAAAACGTTAAATGCATTTTTTAGATCAGTAAATAAGACGAGAAAACCTGGCCTTCCCGTCCCATTGGTAGATTTTGGGGATGAAATGGTGCTAGTGGCCTGTATGGGTGAAATGGAAGGGGATGTTGAACCAAAACTGGAGATTCTGGAAGAAAATCAAAAGCAATTGGTTATTGGTATTGAAATCGATATAAAACCTTCTGCTGCTTCTTTGAATATGTACCCGTTTTGTGTTTATAAGATGCCAAAAACGGAAAAATCTATTTATTTCAAATATGATTGAGAGTTGGGTTGGCCGATCCTTTGATCGGTAATAACGGCACATAGGACTTTATTTTACTTACATTTTTTGAGATTAGTACTACTTTTGTCTGCGTAACCCCAAAGATGTGAATGATGAAAACCGCAAAGTGCTTACTTCTGGGTATTGCCTTTTTTAGCATAAAATTTGTTTACGCGCAGGACCTGCAGCTTACCAAAAAAGATACTATCGTTACAAGTTCTTGGATTTTCGGGATTGGATTGAATGCTGTCGATGATGCGGGATCCGAGTTTAGCGGCTTTTTTGACGTTGAAGACAACTGGAACGTTGTGCCTTTCCCTTCTCGAATTAGTGCGGGGCGATATTTCGCAAATGGATTAGGACTGGAGGTAATTGGAACTTACAATCAATACCAGGAAGGTAAAATAATAGATGGAGAGGAAAATGTAGAGGACATCAATTACTACGGTATCGATTTTAGGGTCAGTTATGACCTCAACAAGATTTTGGGAGAAACGGCTTGGTTTGATCCCTACGTTGGAGTAGGGGCGGGCTACACAGATGCTAATAATCAGGGTAGAGGTACCTACAACGCTTCTGTAGGTTTTCGGACATGGTTTTCTGACAATTGGGGGTTAGACTTTAATTCTACAGGGAAATGGACCATGAATTCTGATAACTCAACAAATCATATCCAACATGCCGCTGGCGTAGTTTACAGGATAGCTACTGAAAAAGGACTTTCAAAAAAGGGGGAAGAAAAATTAGCACTACTTGAAGAAATGAAACTTGAGCAACAGCGCATTCAAGATTCAATTGCTGCTGCAAATGAAGCTGAGGAAGAAGCAAGATTATTGGCCGAACAAATAGAAAGACAAAAAGAAGCAGAACGGTTAGCAGCTGAGGAAAAAGCCAAACAAGAGGCAGAACGTTTACGACGTCAAAAAGTGGAAGATATGATTAATGCATTAGGTTACGTTTACTTTGATTTAAATTCTTCTTACTTAAGTAATTCAGATAGAGAGCTATTGGATAGCCTACTAAAGATACTAGAAGAGTATCCAACTTTGATTCTTCGTGTATCATCCCATACTGACTCGCGAGGCAGCGATAAATACAATCAGTGGCTTTCGGAGCGTCGGGTAAAACGTACAGTTGATTATTTGGTTTCAAAAGGCATGGAAATAACCAGAATTCGAAGTGCTGCTTTTGGTGAGAATAAATTGACCAATGAATGTGATGATAGAGTGTATTGCTCAGAAGAGAAACATCGGGCAAATAGGCGTTCGGAATTTGAAGTTATTTGGACGAATAATTAGAAAAATCGATAAAAAAGTAAAGGCCTGGATTCAGAATTCAGACCTTTTTTTAGATGCGGTATTACTTTTTCATTTTACGGGGAACATGTAAAATTAAATAGGACGTTAGGGCATTAGATTTAAGGTAACCCTAAATATAGATTCAAAGGAAATTAATAATAAGCACAGGCAATCCGAAGTTCGTTCAAAGACAATTAAAAACAGCGATTATCCAACTGGAATTAAATGCAAGAATAATGAGATTATTATTACGTTATTCAAACCATTGTAAATCATTAAGTAATTATTCTTTTTTTAACGGCATTGTAAGCGTAAAAGAAAAAATAGTAAGCGGATTTAAATAAACCTAGATTCTCCAGAGTGTAGTACAAATACCATTGTCTTTTTGCAGCTTTGAATTTATTCGCGGAAATAGAATTCGACCTAACCCGATAAAAGACTAGTGGTTCTTCAATTCCATACGCCTGATGGCCGCGTTTCAAAAGTGTTATCCATAGATAGCAATCTTGTCGGGTTCTAATGTTTATGAACTCAAATTTGTCCTTAACTATCGTTCTATCAATCATAGAAGTTGACATTCCAATAGCGGTATTTTTTAGATGGGATTTATAATCTAATCTAGGTACCGATCGAATTGTTTTACCCAGTGGAATCCCTTTTTCATCAATTAGGTCATAGGAAGTACAAGAAATCGGAACTTTGTTTTGAGTCATGAACTTTATTTGTGTAGCGAGTTTCGTATTCTTCCACAAATCATCACTATCAAGAAATGCAACAAATCGACCTTTAGCATTTTCCAAGCTTTTATTCCTGCTGATTGCTGCACCACTATTTACAGTATTCCTAAATAACCTTATTCTTTTTTCTTGCTTTTGAAACTTTTCAATAACTGAAATTGTATCATCCGTGGAACAATCATCAGTTATCAATACTTCCCAGTTTTGATAAGACTGATCGCCAACCGATTTTAATGTTTTGGCAATATATTTCCCGGAATTAAATGTTGGAATAATTATGGATACCAAGTGAGGATCTTCAAATTGCATGAAAAGGGATTATTTAAGCTTAGGTCCAAAAATAAATTTAATAACGTTTTTGTTTAAAAAATAACAGACACAAAAAAATCAATTTGAACCAACCTAAACAAAAGAAACTACGTTTTATTTAAAATCTTGGATAAGCTATATCCGAGTTTCCATTTTGACCCTTCCAGGATTCTTCTAATCAAAAAGTTGTATTTCACCAAAAAAATGGAACAAGTAAGCGATAAATTAGAAATCTAGGCTGTTTTTACCTTCTAAAGTGTTGGTGCCTCGGACACCCGGGTTTTATTAAGTTTTAATCTCTTAGAATCCGGTAGTCACGTTAAGTGGGCAATAGCTGACCCTAATACTATCTGTAACTATTTTATAAACAGAGTATATTATAAAGGTCCTGGAGGTCGGGACTATTTCAATACGAACGGCGGTAGCAATCGCGTTGTAAACAGCACTATTAAATTAATACTTTAATCTGGAACTAAACACAATGTGGTTTACAAAAACATATAATGGATCGATATAGACTTTCATGATCAGAATAAGGATTTCAATCTCGTGCAATGCAATGTTATCACTGCACCTAGTTAGCATGGTTTGCCTCATATTAACGGCACCTTAGCTCTGGATTATTATGGACCTCCGGACCCTAATAATAGTACTTACAACAACCAAGTGAATCATAGACAAACTGGAGGACAACCCTATAGAAAATCTGGAGTCATATATGCTATGAAAGGATTTAACTGTAAAGAAGAATCAGGGCACATAGAGGCCCCTAAAGCAATACCTTTTTATTGTCCAGCGTCATCATACAATTTACCAAATTAGTTAGGTTAATTTGGGTCCAGCTAAAGAAGGTTCTAAGTATGTTTAAGTCAATTTAGAGGTAATCTAAATCTCTTAGTTCCTTACCGAGTTCTTTCTCAAAAAGCATTTTTTCTTTTTTGGATAGCTGGTTTTCCCATTGTTTGCTTTGCCCTTTACGTAAAAACTTCACTTTATCGGTTTCTCCACTATTCTTGAATTTTGCCTTAACATTGGTAAAGGACTGTTGCTGTATAGCTCTGTCTATTTCAGATGGACTTAGTTTTATCCCAAGAAAGTCTAAGATTCTTTGACACTCATTTACTTGATTGGATAATAGAGACTCGTATTTGATTTTTAAAACATCTGGATTATTTAAATAAGGTGTCAAATGTGCTTTCCAAGGAATTCTACACCAATAATGGACCTTTTTGTTTCCAAATAATACCGCTTGAATCATCCTCGATTTCATGGCTTTATTACCATAGATCCAGCGATAAAATTTGTTAATGAGTATCTTAGTAATGGCCAATAGGTTTTTTGTGGTTTTTGTGTGAAAAATCCAAACGTTATAGAAAAACTTCTGTCCACTAAATACAATATCCCTCGGATCTCGAATAATATAAATGATTTTAGCGGTTTCTTTTTCTTCATTTTCGAGTTCTTTGTATTGATGATGACTTTTGTAACATTCAAAATGACTAATTCTATTGAGTCCTTCAATGGCTATTTCGGGATTGTCTTTTTCGTAAAGAAATCCTGCAACCGGACAGTTGGCTAACTCAGCAGTGAGCCGGGTTAACCAAGTGTTACCACTTTTGGGATAACCTGCAATTATTATTTTTTTTCGGTTCATTTTTGGGAGGTAAACAGTTAGTTTAAAGAGTTACTATTTCCAAAAATAGTTTCATATTTCTTAGCGGCGTTATCCCAAGAGAATTTTTCTTTAGCCTTATTTAAGGCAGGTCTGAATTTCTCTGATAAACTCTTATCAAAGAAAGATTCAATTTTTTTAGCGAAATCATTTTCTAGAGATGGAGATGATACCAGTCCAATAGCATTACTTTTGATATAATAACCTATCTCACCGGTATCGGTTACAATAGCAGGTAATAGAAACTCCCTTGCTAAAGATAACGGGCCACTTTGTGAGGCCGATTCTGCACCATAAGTCAGCAACAGTACATCACTGGCACTGTAATATAAAGCCATTTTTTCTTCAGAAACATAGGATATATCCAAAAAATAATTCTGGTGATTGTGCTTTTTAAGCCATTCCAAAAGCTGTTGTTTGGATACGGTACTTTCTGATCCTGCAACTATTAAAAGTGGTTTGTTTTTGGCATTAGATGTACTTTTAACAACTTCTTCTATATTTTTGTCAGTACGAAGTCCTCCAAAAAAAAGTACAATATCTTCGCTTAGGGCTAAATCCAATCGCTCTCTTGCAAGTTTTTTGTCAATTTTTGAATATCCAATTTCGCTTGGGTATTGTATGATATGGATCTTTTTGGGGTCAAAACTGAGGTGCTCCGGTAATTTCTCTTTAATGTAATCTCCGTTTACAACTATTCCTGCAAGGGTTTTTGAACCATAAACATTAAAAACTGCTTGTACAGCTTTTTTATAAATTGAATAAATAATATCGGTTGACTTAAATCGTGCGCTATGGATCCAAAGAAATACTTTGGGTTTTATTTTCGAAAGACCTTTAAATAAAACATAAAGCGAGGGTGCAGTATAATCCATAATATATACCACATCGTTTTTATGGATTTTCTTTAGGCTAAGGACTTTTCTGCAGTATTTGACGATCAAACCCTGTTTGGCTATATTCTTGGCCAAATTGGATAGTTTACCGTATTTCAAGAACTTTTCGGCCTTCAATTTTGTAATATCGGTGTCAATGTAAACACATTCGACATTTTTTGGTTCTTCTACTGGTTTGGTTGATGCGATGTATATGGTAATGTTAAATTTATCTTGAAGATGTGTACAAAAGTTTGTAACATATTCTTTAGTATGTCCTCTATCAGCGTAGGCGAAAACAATTAAATGTAAATTTTTCATAAAGAGTCTATTTTACAAAATTTCACTGGAAAAGCGCTATCCTCAAGGCTTAAGGATTTCAAAGTTTTTAAATAAATTTTCGGTAACAATGTCTTGGAACAGCCAAACAATAGGGTATTGAAGAGAAAAAAATCTTCTATAACAACCAAGCCGGGATCCAAAATCTACACCTTTTGGTTTAAATAGGGAGTTATTTCTTTGGGAAAAGTTCATTTTTTCCCAACCGACATACGAATAATCATGAACGTATTTGCAAGGTCCGCATACCTCAGAATAGATCAAAGCAGGAATTTTTGGTTTTTTTCTTCTATAGTCCACTCATAGTTCCCTTTGCCATGATTATACCACTCTAAGAGAAATTTAATTTGACTAAAAACATCTTTGGGAATGAGCAGAATGTTAGCATTTCCAAAATCATATTTTTGAAAGCTCCTACCATTAGGCAGGATAATTTTTTTTGTACCTAAAAAACAGTTAGTACCCATGGCGCCAATATAAGTTAATTCTTTGGTATTTTAGTTTTCTGCAGCTCCGATAGAAATACCTGCTTTACAATAGTTTTTTGTTTTCTGCTGGAACAAGACAACAAAAAGGCTGGGTCATAGATATCCGTCATTTACCTACATATTTTGTATCAAATTAGTATCAGAACGTTTTTTTTCCAAGCTTATTGATTGGAACCTCAAAATTTGAAATACTTGCACAAAAATACCTGCCGACTAAACGTATTTGTTCATAATGTTGTACGGTTTTGAGAGGAAATTTAAGAAATAGTAATACTTACAATTCTAGCTATCTTGAAATAGATAGCAATACTAGCAAATAAAGAATTTTATAATACCTTGGCATTGTAAAATTGAAATTTTGGCCTTATAAACTTCAATTTATGAAACATGTAGATAAGTCACTTTTTTTTAAAACACTTGGAGGATTATGTAATAGGATGCGATCTATAGATAGCGCGTTGGCGATATCCGAAAAATACAACTTGAATTTGACAGTATTGTGGGCTATGGATCATACCCTGAATTGTTCATTCTATGAATTGTTTGAACCTCTCAAAAAGAGGAATGTTCGGATCATTAATACGCCTCCCCAATTTCCGGAAGCATTTGACGGAGATTTGTATTCTCTCTCCGAGGGAAGTCTAAAAAACAAGCCTAATGGAGCTAAATTCCTGCTTAAGAGTTTTTTAAGGAAAACATCATTGGATCCAGAATTAAGGAATATTTTAAATCAACTTAACACGATAAACTCCAGTCAAATCCTTACAGACAACTTGGTGTTTAGGGATCAATTTGCTTCTAAAACACATATCAATAATTTGACTACCAAAGAAATGGAGAAACTTTTTATTGAAAAGATCAGTTCTGAATTACAATTATTTCTTGAAAGTACTGTCACACCAAAATATATATCCACTTGTTACAGACTGACGCCCCTAAGGGATAATTATGTAAATTTTAAGCCGATTAAGCCTATTCAGGAAAAAGCTAGTGCAACTGTTGGTAAGTTTAATAAAACCATTGGATTACACATTAGAAGAACCGATCACTCTACTTCAGTTGCTCATAGTGGACTTGATCTTTTTATACAGGTAATTGAAAAACACCTTGCTGCGGATAACAAGATGAATATTTTTTTATGTACTGATGATGGTGACACAAAGAAAAATCTGATAGATAAATACGGAGATAAAATCTTAACCAATGAAGTCTCTACTTATGATAGGAACAATCCGGCAGCCGTAAAGGATGCGTTGGTAGATTTACTCTGCCTGTCCAAAACAACTACCGTTTATGGGTCCCATCACAGCTCTTTTAGTCAAACCGCCGCTGATCTGGGAATGATTCCGGAAGTAACTGTTAAATCAGAAGTTGTTTAAGTCTTTTTTCTCCCTACTTGATCCTTAATTTTTGAATAGATCAAATGGTATTCTGGAATGTTTGCTTTATAAATAGCAAGCAAATAAGTTGTTGCACCGATTAAAGAAGAAAAAACGATCTTTAAATAGTCGTTCTCGATATTAGAGGATATCGCTAACATAACAACCAGCATTAACGCACCAAATATTAAGACTAAGCCAATCGATCTGAGCTGTTTTAAAGCTCCGAAATTCATGAATTTACCAGGATAATAACTATTAATGAAAAAGTGTATAAAGGAGGAAATTAATTCCGCTAGTGCTATATAGATAAGACCATATTTTAATGCCGGTATGACCAACGCTATCCTGACTGCAATCTTGAAATACTCCTGCCGAAGTACAAGATTCGTCTTACCGAGCACGTATAGCAGATTAACATTGATATTTGAAAGTGTCGTTATAAATTTAGAGACACAAAAAATTTGAATAATAGGCACAGTCATTATCCATTTTTCTGTTAAAAGAATTAAAACCAAAGGCTCGGCCAATACGAATAAACTGATAAAGACTGGTAGGGATACTAATGTACTTATAGAGATAATTCTTTTTGTCTGCTGAGTAAGGATCTTTTTGTTGTCCTGCAAGGGTGCCAAAGAGGGCAAAAATACATTATTGGTTATCGAGCTAAAGGTAAAAAAAATGAAATTTGTGAATTGTGCGCTTCTTGAGAATATCCCTAGGCCACTGGCACCAATATACTTTCCGATAAGAAATTGATTAAACTTACTAAAAATCCTTTGGAGTAAACTAGCCAGTAGTAATCTTGAGCCATACGAAAACATATGTCTAAATGAGGACTTGGAAAAAACTAGTTTGGGATACCACTTCAAACTCAACCAAGTACCCAAAAATATTATTAAGGACCTTATAAGTGTTTGCCATACCAATGCCCATACTCCATAACCAAGATATGCTAACAAGATTGCTATGGACCCACACATTACCGTTGCAACGAAGTAAATCTTCGCAGGAGTTTTGAAATCCATCCTAATCGAAAACAAAGTACGGGGAACTGCAAATAAGGCATTGGTTATCAGGGACAATGCCATAACTCTTAGTAAGATTTTTAAAATGGATATTTCAAAAAAATCTGCGATAAGTGAACTTGAAAACCACAGTACTATATAACAACAAATGCTAATTAAAAGATTGAAAAGAAATACGGTTGATATATCTTCTGTAGTCCTATCCTTTTTCTGTATAAGCGCTTTGGTGAACCCGCTATCAACGAAGACCTCAGAAATTACTATGAAAATGACGATTAAACCGATTACCCCGTAGTCCTCCGGAGTAAGGAGTCTTGCTAAGATAATATTTACAACAAACTGAATTGATTGAGTCGAAAACCGTTCAAAAGCATTCCACAAGGCGCCTTTGAACATTTTGTTACCTAGAGACACAACTCTGGGTTTTTAGGATTAATAAGATTAATTCATAGGGCAAGGAGAACTCCTTAGAAAAGCCAAAGCAATGAGCCTGATATGAATTGAACCAAATAAGGTTAGTACTTGTTCTATTTTGACAAAAGATATCCATATCTACCGAAAAAATGTTTATGAATAGAAAAAACTATTTAGTAGGTATTGGAGAAGCAACATCAACTTTATTCCTATTCCATTCCATTTCAAGATGTTTTTTCAACATTCCTTGGATCATAATAAAAAATGTAAGTTTATATAAGCTGCCTTCTACAATTGGCTCGACTGAAAATTGAATGAAAGGAGCTAGAGTAAACAAAGCAAAAATCAGTTTTATCTCTAAGTACGTATTATCTTTTTTCAGAGCTAGCAGCTTCTTTATATTTTTTAAATTTCGAAAGTTAAATATCAAAAGCAGCATAAAGGGAATTATCCCACCAACTTTTGCGACGTCTAGCCATAAATTGTGTGAGTGTTTTTTAGCCTGCCAGCCAAGAGGGTGTTTTTGAAAATTTTCTATGGCATTTTTCCATAATTCTGTCCTCCCTCCCGCCGATTCGTTGCTGGAAGTACCCTTGCTTTGTAACCTATGCCCCAACGTTGAAAAATATTTGGATTCTAAGTTTATTGGTACGAACAAAATGAAAATAGATAGCGCAAGGACTAATCTAAAAAAAAGTTGTAGGTTTTTTTTTGCCGATTTAAGATACATGTGAATAACAATTCCTATTCCAAACGACAAAAAAGTTATTACAATACCGGTTCTACTCCCCAGTCTAAATACACAAATAAGGGATATTAAATAAAGGCCTATAAGTATTACTTGTTTTAATTTTTGTGCCTTCTCATTTGATCCGATAATTAGAGCGGGTATAGTTAACACGTAGGTCAAATAACCTGCCATACCTGTCGATTTTATTTTTTTTCCTGTCCAAAAATTTTCAATCAATCTACCGGTTTGCGCAAAACCTCCTTTTACTAGATCCAACAATACCGAAACCAATGAAGTGATTGTAAAGGCTAATGCCAGTAAAAAAAGTATGTTTCTTAGATCTGATTGTGAAGGATGCTTTATTAACAGAAACTTTCCGAGAAGATAAAAAAAGGCAGGAAACAAAGCTTGCATAAAGAGATACTGAACCCCCTTGTGCTCTCCAAATACATTAAAAGCGGAGTAAGTGAATCCAAATAGAAGAAGAAGCAAAAAATCAAAGTCAAGTAATTCTATAAGATACTGCTTTTTTGTTAAGGCGATGATAGGAATTAGTAGGTAAGCAAAAATATGAGCCATATCAAACGGATTGATCAGGTGTAGCAGAAGTAGCACTCCTATTAACCAACCCATATGTGAAAGGGATTTATTAAAAATCATAATGTTATGAACAAAAATGACAGGGTAGAATTATTATATTGGTCGCCAATAGTATAACCAAAAACTTGGTCAAGATACCGCTAAATTATTCAAATTCTTTTTTGATTAGATGATTTTGACAAGATTGTCGATAAAACAGACTTTTTGACTCTTTTGTGTCTAGAAAACAAATGATATCAATAATATTGTTCAAAAATAATAGTAACAGTGATTAGCAAAAAGTACAAGTGTATTTTTTTAGAGGTTCCTAAGACAGGATCATCTAGTATACGCGGAATAATCGGGCGTCCCTACAGACCTCATCTGGATTTAATGGAAGTAAAGGAAAAGGTTATTTCTTCATTCCCATTTGAGGGTTCAAAGAATTATCGATATATCAACAAAATATATTCCTTGGTGACACCCGGTTTTGTCAAAGAAAAAATAGGAGCAAAAGTATTTGATACCTATTACAAATTTGGATTTGTCAGAAATCCATGGTCAAGAACTGTATCACTATATAATCGTAAAGAGGGTATACAGATGAAGGATAAAATGTCATTTGAGGAATTTGTAAACTGGATAAATTACAGCAGTGATACTTGTATTTATCCCTCGCAAAAACGCAATCAGCTTGACTGGTTTAAGGATTCGGAAGGAAATGTGTCCGTAGATTTCATTGGTAAGTTTGAGAATTTGAAGGAACACTGGGGGCATATAGCAAATGAATTAGGGATTAATCAAGAACTGTCACACTTAAATTCTAATAAGTTTTCTTCTAGAAAACACTATACGGAATATTACAATGAGAAAACGAAGGAGATAATAGGAAAGAAGTTTGCTGTAGATATTGAATATTTTGAATACGAATTTGAAAAATGAGATTAATCGTACTGTTTGTGCTTTTTTATATACCAGGTATGGTAACGATCATTTCTTTTTAAGAGCAATGATAGGTCTGCAATGGGGACATATTTTTCCCCTTAGCGCAGTTAATCTGAGCATTTCTTTCCTCTCGACTTTTCGATAAGGATCCTTAAAATCCTTGTTCTCCTTTGTAGAGGTGTCCCACATATCCGCCTAAGAAAAGCCTTTAACCCTGTTCCTGTAAACGGATGAACATCATTGTCGTGGATTTTGAAAGACAAAATCCGCTCGATACAAGTTGTTAGACATATTATTAGCCCAGGTATTTCTTTGGCAAAGAATCCTCTACAGCGTTAGTATTTTTTAAACCAAGTGCCATCCTGTTCAGGGCCGTAGAGTTTTAATATCCTTTTCTTTGGGGTTTTTTCAGAATAGTACTCCCGACAAGGATTCCAAACGTGCTTCGAAAATTTTATCGAACAATTTTATTGATTAAGAAATTGAAATCTGAAAGAATAATAAGATGCAACAAATGACCAATGACCACTATTCGTAGTAGTTTAGTATGGGATAACCGCCATCTTTGACATATTGATCCTTTTGCATGAGTTTTAAATCACTCTGCATCATATCGTCGACTAAATCTTGCAATTCATATTCAGCTGTCCAACCCAATTTTGTCTTCGCCTTTGTGGGATCTCCTATTAGTAAATCAACTTCCGTGGGTCTGAAGTACTTTTCGTCAACAGATAAGACTTCTTTTCCAATTTCCAACTGATAATCAGGATTGTTACACGATTTTATATACGCTTTTTCGTGAACACCCTCGCCTACAAAATCAAGCTCAATCCCAACATAAGCAAAACTCATTCGTACAAAGTCTCTTACGGTTGTCGTTTTACCCGTTGCAATTACCCAGTCTTCTGGTTGATCCGCTTGTAAAATCATCCACATCATTCTGACATAATCCTTTGCATGACCCCAATCCCGTTGTGCATCCAAATTCCCGAGATAAAATTTTTCCTGGAGTCCTAAAGCAATTCGCGAGGTCGCACGAGTAATCTTTCTGGTGACAAAAGTTTCACCTCTTATAGGAGACTCGTGGTTAAAGAGAATACCATTACAAGCAAACATGTTGTAGGCCTCTCGGTAATTAACCGTTATCCAATAGGCATACATTTTAGCCACTGCATAGGGACTACGAGGATAGAAAGGTGTAGTTTCCGATTGCGGGACTTCCTGAACTTTACCGTATAATTCGGAAGTAGACGCTTGATAAATCCTTGTTTTTTTCTCTAAACCAAGAAATCTAACGGCATCCAAAATTCTTAAGGTCCCGATACCATCGGCATTGGCGGTATATTCTGGTACTTCAAAAGATACCTTAACATGGCTCATCGCTGCCAGATTGTAGATTTCATCCGGCTGAATTTCCTGAATTAAACGAATAAGGTTGGTACTATCCGTCATATCTCCATAGTGGAGGATAAACCTTCTGCCTTCTATGTGAGGATCCTCATACAGATGATCTATTCTATCTGTGTTAAAAAGAGATGATCGTCTTTTTAGGCCATGTACTTGGTATCCTTTCCTCAATAGGAATTCACTTAAATAAGCCCCATCTTGGCCAGTAGCCCCGGTAATCAAAGCTTTTTTCATTTAAAACTATTTTGTTGTAAAAAACGTAGAAACTGCACTTTTAATATTGCAGTGCGATATTAATACTAATTGTACAGACTCAATGGTTATTTCGTTATATGGGCATAAAATTAGTCTTATTGAACAATACATCGAAATTATATGTGTTCTAAGGTAATTTATCAACTATGCTAAAAGAAAAGCATTTACTTTGCATCGCATTTTAAAAAGGAGTTGGAAAATCTCGTGCTGACGGCAAATCCATTGATTTAAGGTGTAAAGAACACACTGTTTTAATTTTGATATTAAGATGAATAGCAATTTTGAAAAAGCAATTTATGCTGCCATAGATGGTGGGAAGGCAATTTTAAAAGTATATGACTCCAGGGATTTTGGCACCGAAATCAAGGAGGACAACTCTCCACTAACTTTGGCCGATATTGCTTCTAACAAAGCGATAATGTCGCACTTGAACGTTTTAGATATTCCTATCATTAGCGAAGAAAATAAGGAAGTGGACTATGGGCACCGTAAGCAATGGACCCGCTGTTGGTTAGTTGATCCTTTGGATGGAACAAAGGAGTTCATCAAGCGTAATGGGGAGTTTACAGTTAATATCGCCTTAATAGAAGATGGGAAGCCCATTTTCGGAGTGATATATGTTCCTGTGACCAAAGAATTATATATAGGACAGGTTTCTGAAAAAAAAGCGTACAAAGTAGTTTTGGACGAAAAACATCATTTTGATTTAGCGATGATCCAGAAACGACACGAAATTGGATTTAAAAACTCCACCAATGGCGAAATTACCGTTGTAGGTAGTAGATCGCATATGAATGAAGATACGAAAGCCTTTATTGACCAATTAAAAGAGCAATACAAAGAAATAGAAATCGTTTCTAAAGGTAGCTCCTTAAAATTTTGTCTGGTTGCAGAAGGTAGTGCTGACCTTTATCCTCGTTTTGCCCCAACCATGGAGTGGGATACTGCTGCTGGTCATGCAATTTGCAAGGCAGTTGGACTTCAAGTAATTTCCCGGCAAACCGACCAGGAGCTTAGATATAATAAAGAAGATTTGTTGAATAGTCACTTTGTAGTCAAAAAGTAATGAGAAGAGTTTCTTACAAGCGACATTTAGCCAAAACAATTACATGGCGTTTTGTAGGTACTGTTGACACGGTAATACTTTCTTGGGTGATTACAGGAGATCCTCTTATGGGACTTCAAATAGGTGCATCTGAGTTATTGACCAAGATGGTATTGTATTATTTGCATGAACGTTTATGGTTAAACGTTGATGTTGTAAATAGCCAGCGTCGCCATTTGTTGAAGACGGTTACATGGCGAGGGATAGGAACTCTGGATACTATTTTGCTTTCTTGGATAATATCCGGTAACCCTTTTACCGGTCTAAAGATTGGTGTTGTTGAGGTGGTGACGAAGATGGTATTGTATTATCTACATGAGCGTGCGTGGTATAAGATCAATTTTGGTTTAGATAAACGTGCTAGAACAAGAAAATGGAGAAGAACATCGTAAAGCATCACTATAAGATTGGCCGGAATGAACGCCGCAAGGCCCAAGGGCATAACTCATTTTTAATCTTTTTCACTGGCTTGTCAGGCTCAGGCAAATCGACTATTGCCAACGCCTTGGAAGAAAAACTATTTTCAGAGGGTATTAGTACATACGTTTTGGATGGGGATAACATACGAAGCGGGATCAACAAGGATTTGAGTTTTAGCGCAGAAGATCGCTCAGAGAATAACCGTCGCATTGGCGAAGTTGCAAAGCTATTTGTGGATGCAGGTCTTGTAGTACTTGCTGCTTTTGTAGCACCATTTCAAAGAGATAGGGCCTTAATACGAGATACTGTTGGTTTGGACAATTACGTTGAAGTATTTGTCAATGTTAGTTTGGAAGAATGTGAACGGCGGGATGTTAAAGGCTTGTACAAAAAGGCGAGGTCTGGCGAGATCAAAGATATGACTGGAATTTCCTCACCGTACGAAGCGCCAACCTCTGCGGATGTAGAAGTGACGCATTTGAATTCAGTTGAAGAATCGGTAATTAAGATTTATAATACGATTAAAGCAAAACTAGTTATCAGGTCATGAGTAAGTATTTTTTAAACTATTTGGACGAGCTTGAATCCGAGGCAATGTACGTGATGCGCGAGGTATGGGCCCAGTTTGATAATCCTGTGATATTGTTTTCAGGGGGAAAGGATTCCATCGTGGTAACACACCTGGCGAAGAAGGCATTTTTTCCGAGTAAAATTCCTTTTGCTTTAATGCATGTTGATACGGGCCATAATTTTCCTGAAACGATCAAGTTTCGGGATGATCTGATTCGGGATCTAGGAGTGCGCCTGATAGTAGGATCTGTGCAAGAATCTATAGATCTCGGTAGGGTTGCTGAAGAGAAAGGAAAGAATGCAACTCGAAATGCGCTTCAAATTACCACTTTGCTGGATGCGATAGCTGAACATAAGGTGGATTGTGCTATCGGAGGGGGTAGAAGAGATGAGGAAAAGGCCCGAGCAAAAGAGCGTTTTTTCTCCCATCGTGATGATTTTGGCCAATGGGATCCTAAAAACCAACGTCCAGAGTTATGGAATCTGTTTAATGGTAAGCACTTTGAAGGGGAGCATTTCCGTGCTTTCCCGATCAGTAATTGGACAGAAATGGATGTTTGGAACTATATCGATAGGGAAAATATTGAGATTCCTTCCCTGTACTTTGCTCATGAACGCGAAGTGGTTTGGCGAAACAATTCCTGGATACCTAATTCTGAATTTCTTCTGCTTGAAGAATCAGAAAAAATACAACGCAAGAAAATTCGATTTAGGACCTTGGGTGATATCACCATTACCGGAGGTATTGAATCTGAAGCAGATACTGTGGAGAAGATAGCGCAGGAAGTATCTGCAATGCGGCAAACGGAGCGTGGAAACCGTAGTGATGACAAACGTTCGGAAACCGCGATGGAAGACAGAAAAAAACAGGGATATTTTTAAGTTTAGGCAACTATGTTGGACAACAATCAGTTATTACGTTTTACCACAGCTGGCAGTGTAGACGATGGCAAGAGTACCTTGATTGGTCGCTTGTTATATGATTCCAAATCGATTTTCGAAGATCAATTGGCGGCTATAGAGAACACAAGTAAACAGAAGGGTCATGAAGGAGTAGATTTAGCGCTTTTCACGGATGGTCTTAGGGATGAGCGGGAGCAAGGCATTACAATAGATGTGGCCTACCGTTACTTCACCACTCCCAAACGTAAATTTATCATAGCAGATACCCCAGGCCATATCCAGTACACACGTAATATGGTAACGGGTGCTTCTACGGCAAATGCTGCAATTATATTGGTGGATGCACGCCATGGAGTTATTGAACAGACCAAGCGTCATGCCTTTATCGCATCATTACTCCAGATCCCTCACATTTTGGTTTGTATTAACAAAATGGACCTGGTAGATTTTGATGAAGGAGCCTACAACAAAGTAATTACCCAATTTGAGGAGTTTTCATCCAAATTATTGGTTCAGGACATTCGATTCATCCCAATAAGTGCGTTATTGGGGGATAATGTGGTTAACCGATCTGAGAATATGGCCTGGTACCTGGGTGCTCCGTTATTGCACACGCTGGAGACCTTGCATATTAGCAGTGATATCAACAAGGTAGACGCACGTTTTCCTGTCCAAACGGTTTTGCGCCCTCAAAGTGAGTCGTACCGTGACTATAGAGGTTATGCTGGAAGAATATCCAGTGGGATGTTTAGAACTGGGGATGAAGTTGTGGTATTGCCCTCCGGGTTTACCTCAAAGATCAAGTCACTGGATACCTTTAACGGCGAGTTGGAGGAGGCTTTTGCCCCGATGTCGATTTCCATGACCCTTGAGGATGATATCGACATCAGCCGTGGTGATATGATCGTGCGGGCCAACAATCAACCGGAGGCAAATCAGGATGTGGAGGTGATGCTGTGTTGGTTGCACAACAATCCTGCAAAGCCCAGGGCCAAGTATACTATAAGGCATACATCCAATGAACAAAAGGCCATGATCAAAGAGGTGGTCTATAAGATAGATATCAATACTTTACATAGGAATACGGAGGATCTTAAATTAGGGATGAACGATATCTGCAAAGTGCGCCTAAGAACCACCAAACCATTAATGATTGATCCTTACCGAGAGAACAGAATTACGGGAAGTGTTATCCTTATTGATGATGCGACTAACGAAACAGTAGCCGCTGGGATGATTGTTTAAATCACGAATGCAAGCCTTATAAACAGGAGCTTAGTCTTTGCCCATTTCTTTTAATCTGAAGAACTACGGTGTGTTAGCATACAAATATTATTCAGATTGAAATAATACGATATCGTTTTTCGAGACAATTTTATGATTTCCAAAAAATAAGCTGATTCTCCCGAGGATATAGCAAACGGGATTTCTTGCCTAAGTTTTAGAAAGGCCTGTGATTATCATAAAATGACTGGTCTATGACTTAGAAAAATGCAATGGCGAAGAAACAAAAACATTTTTTACGTTTTTGGGAAGATAGTTTTTAGCCATCCACCAAGATAAAAAAAGGGGGCTCTTACCGGGAAAAACCTTTTCATATACAAGTGCCTGGACTTAAAATCTACTCCTAGAGGGTGATGCAAATATCGAATTCTTTCTTTTAGGGACTTGTTCTCATATTCATGGTACATATCTCCATGATCATATTCACAATACCCATTAGTAGAAGGCATTATAACAACAGGAACTTTTTTTGATACACATTTCAGCGTGTAATCGTAATCTGCTATACCATGAAGATATCCATCGGATAAAACACCAACTTTTTTTACCACAGATTTCGGGACATACATAATATTGGCATTTCCCAAATCACATTTTTGAATAGTCCCATTGGGAATCAATCTATAGTACTTATAAAGAATACGGTTGGTAATTACCGAACCTCCATAAGTAACCCGTCCACTTTTTTCATCTAAAGTGGTTCCCACATAAACGCCTTCTTTGCCATATGAAAGTACACAGGATTTATCTGATAGGTCAATTTGCTCAAATAGTGTATCAAAAACGTACGTATCATCATTAATCAAAAGATAACCATCGTAGTTCTCCTTTAGGGCATGGTTCCACGAGTTATTCATCCCATTTACCCAAAACAAATTCCCATTTCCTTCTAAAACGATGACCTTTGGAAATAGTTCTTTTACTTTTTCTGAGGTCCCGTCAGTAGAGCCATCGTCCGTAAGATAGATATCCAAAACAAAGGGATATTTAGTCTTTTTAAAAGCCCTTGTGAGATGTTCTAAGCACTTAAGGGTCTTATCTTTTCTATTATGGCATGTAAGTAAAGCAGCTACCTTTTTCACGAACACTGTGCGTTTAAATAAGCGCTAAATTATTCAATTAATTAGAAAGCTTCAGTGGTCAAATGAAAAGACTCCTAAAACTAAGGAGTCTTCTCGCATTTGTATTGTTAAGAACATGGAAAATAGGTTTTTATTGCCGAATCATGGGATAAAATGTGTTACAAGCAGGCATTTCCCAATCTGTTTCGATAACAGTTTCGTAAGATGTATGAGAAAGGCGATAGATTGTATTTGGCTTGGAATAAATTTCACCCCTTTGTCGTCCATTGGCAACATTGTTTACCCATAGGTTGTTGGGACCTGGAAGTCGGTGGCCAAAATCCGAATTCCCAGTTGTAAAAACCGGAAATGGATGATAAGTAGGAGTAAAAATCCTATTATTCTCGATTAAGTTGTTTCCATCATCACCATCATGGAAATTTACGTCAACGAATATTTCATTGTTGTAAAAAACATTGTATTCCGCCCCAAGCTCAATACTTATATGTCGTATTCTTTTTATGGTACTATTCACGATTAAGTTGTAATCGCCAATTATATTAAAATACCCTCTACCATTACCACCTTTATTATATACCCTATCGACAAGAGTATTTCTAACAGTGTTATTATTTCCACGTATACGAATGGTGTGCCATCCACTTTCCAAAACATTACAATTATCAATCCAATTATTACTTGAATTCGATTCCATAACTATGGTAGTCACGTACAGATCTACAAGACCGTGTGGATCATTGCTAAATAACGATCGGTCCCATGCGCCGGCATCTAAACCTTCCCGATCAATAGGTTCATAATTGGGTACACTAAAAAACAAGGTCATGTTTTCTATTCCAGAATAAGAGGTGTTGTCGAAGAGAAAGGTTTGTGTTTTAGTATCATCATCACCTCGTAATAATGATTCCAATCGTACATTTTCCCGATCTACTCCACGCAGTACTACATTACTTTTCATAAATATTTCATCTCTGATGACATAGGTTCCTTCTGCAAAAAGTATAACCCCACCACCATTAGAGTTTACTTCATCAATGGCCTGTTGAATATCATCTGAAGGTGTAATGGTCTTTGCTATAGGCAAACCATTGGGAATCCCACCAATTACACCGGCTTGTATGAATTCTTCAATTACGGGATATGAAGGGTCCAAACAAGAGTAATCTGCTGTCATACAGGAACCACCTAAATCGCAGTCAGGATTATACCCGGATGTATCTTCAATTGGCATTTCATCCTCCTGACTTTGATCTTCGTTATTTGCAGGATTTTCAGGTTGTCCCTCATAAGTTCCTCTGAATGTAACCATTAACTTTGGAGGATCTTCTCTAGAACTCTCTTTTGAAGCTAGAGCAAAATCGTTTCCAGATACCTTTTTCAGAATCAATGATATTGACTCAGTTGGAATATTACTTTTATCTAAGGCTATAGTATTTGTGTTGCCTATCTCAAAAGTGCCATTAGTTGTACTCAATAAATAATCATCCTTTGGCGCACTTAGTTTTGATATGCTTTGCTCTGTCCAGTTGGTTGAAAGCCCCTGATAGATCTCTAAAGTTCCATCACCGCTATCACTGTCTATAGTAAACTCAAGGCTAACTTCCTCTATTTCCCCGGTAATACCACTTAAATCGAAAAGTAGGTATCCAACGCGTTTATCTTTTTCTACCCTAACAATCGGTTCGTCAAATCCTTGACTATCCTGAAGGTAGGCATCATGGACAGGGGTTAAATTTACAGTGATTAAGGAATCAATCGGTTCAGCATCTTCCTCTTCCTCTTCATTGCTTTCGATATTATTCTGTATGTCTTCATTTATGGCTTGTTCAAAAATATCTTGATCTTTAGAGCAAGCGAAGAGTGTAAAAAATGAAAGAAATAACAAAAAAAGTAACAATGTAACTCGTGGGGTTCTTGAGTTCATAGGCAATTACGATTTGGGATTCGAAAATAGTTACAAATTATTTTTTATAGATGAAATGATCAAAATATTCGATGAAATACACTATCAATTTCATTTTTAGTGTTTAAACCTTGGTTATTTTTTCTTTTTCTGGAAAAAACTGTCATAAATAGATTTTTTTTTAAGGGATGTTTTACCTTTAACTTGTTTCGTTAATTCGGTAGTTACGAAAGAAAATGAGAAATGGTTTTTGAACCTTTATTTTTTTTAATTTCTTAACAATTATCATTAATCATATTCCCCTTGCCAAAATTGTTCAATGAAAGTATATTTTATAGTTCACCCACAAGGCCCACCTGACAAGGCAGCTTATCAACATGAAATTGTCGCTATTGCTGAAGGATTAAAAGAATTATCCATCATGTTTAAAGGCAATTTAGATTATTGGAAGCTTTCTGATGGCACCTATCTAATAAACAAGGCACCCATTGAGGATTTGGAAGATTACGATCTTGTAATCTCTTCTGCCGTACTCTATTACTATGATAAACAAAATCTAATCCCGGACATTGTATTCTCGAAAAAGAGGCCTTTTAAGTTTGTATTTGTGGACGCTTCAGATGGTTACCTAACCCCGGGCTTTAGCAAAGAATTGGTGCATGCGGAACTAATATTGAAGGCACATTTTTCTGAAAAAATGGAATACCCCACGAACTTCGTACCCTGGCAATTTGGGCTTACTACTAGGATTTTAAAGGCCCTAAACCCTCTACCACAGCAAGAGCGCGAGAATAAAGCATTGTCCAACTTTAGGATAGGTCATTCATTACGTTCCCATTTTGAAACGCAGATCATGAAAAGGGTATATGGATATTATGAAAAAGACCCTAGAGTAGATAGTTTTGAAAAACAGAATTTTTCAAAGGAAGACATGTTGAATTGGGAACAATCGGGACGCAGGCATTACAAAACGTACTATGATAGGTTAGGGAGCAGCAAAGTTTCTAATGCAGTAGGAGGGTATATGCAAAATGCCTTTTCTGCGAAGGCAAAACACAATTTAGAATTAAAGAAAAATGTTTATCTAAGCAGAATCATGCTCAAGTTGGATAGTTCTTTTCCTTTTTCCAAAGTGGATAGAATATATCAATTTGACTCATGGCGACTTTGGGAATCTATTGCCTCCGGTTGTTGTACACTGCATTTGGATTTTCAAAAATATGGCATGAAGCTCCCGGTAATGCCCAAAAATGGTGAACACTATTTAGGAGCTGATTTTGATAATAAAGAGGCATTTTTTAAAATCATCAAAGATGATCAACACGTTCAGGAAATAGGTAGTAGAGGTAGCGAATGGGTTATAGACAATTACACCCCGAAAATAGTGGTGACGAGGTTGTTAGAAATGCTGGACGCCAAGAAGCAATAACATAATCATAGCGTGAGTTTTATATTCATAGCTTCAATTACCATTACTATTTTCCCCTGGTTCTGTTTTAACGAAATATTGCTTAAAGGAACTGATGTTTTTAAAGCGAAAAGCATTTTTCTCGATCCAGTCTTTTTCTTTGTTCCACCATTCAAAATCCAAAAGAAATGCTATTGTTTCTTCATCAAATCGTGATTTAATCTTTTTTGCTGGTAAGCCTCCCACAATGCTATAGGGCGCTACATCTTTGTTGACTAATGCGTTGGCCGCGATTATAGCACCATCACCAATGGTTACCCCATCCATAATTGTGACTCCGGCACCAATCCAAACATCATTTCCGATCACTATTTGATACCCACCTTCCTGATCTGCTGGTTTTTCGTACTCCTCAAACAATTGTTCCTGTGTATACGTAAAACCAACCTGCTTGAGCGTAGAAAAAAAAACGGGATGGGTACTTACAAATAGATCAGCTGGGTGTTTACCAAAAACACACTTAATATCGGGCCCAAGGGAAGAATATCTTCCAATTCTACAACGTCTGATTTGGGAGTTATCAGAAATATAGGATGCAAAACCTAAATACGAGTTGGCAATAATACAATTGTTTCCCAAATGATTACCACCTTCGAAAATGGTATTTCTGTTAATGTAAACGTTGCGGCCTAGCTTCACATTGTATTTAGCCGATATCAAGTGACGATAGAAAAAATTGAAAACTCTAAGCAAAAAATAGGTCACCTTTTTATTTTTAACTTGTTTTCGATTCTATTCTTTGACATCGCCAGGAAAATCTCATACGACCTTCTGTGGCTCAACTTTCTAAGGTGAAATAGCATTTCCTTAAGTTTGTGTTGCTTAAAAGGATTTTCTCTTTTTTTGCTTAAATCATAATAGAAAAAATCCCTACCCTGAATGTTTTCAATGATATTGGCTTCCATTGGTCGCAAAAACCTTCCAAAAGTTTTTTCAATATTGTAGTTCAATATTTGTTTTGAAATTAAGAAACCTTTTTCCGGAAAAGAGTCTTTCTCACCGTAAAGATCAACAATAAGCTGGTCCTTTTCTAGATTTAGAACCCTATGAAGAATATTACTTTCATAAAAAGCATCATAAACCGCAAGGGATGAGTTTAGATCGCTAAACTCAAATGTTTTCTTTCGCCCAAAATAAAGCGGTACTTGAAATGCCGAGTCAACTTCATTCATATGTGTTCCTGAATCTCCAAAATTAGTAGTTAATGATATTTTAGGATATAGAAAATACTTGTCCTTCTCTACTAGATACGCAATGAAATACTTTAACCATGATTTTTCGGACCAACTTCTTACATAAGAAGGTATTTTCTTCTCTTTGTCGATTTTTGGTGCATTATTGTACCAAGTAACAAAATTGTCAAATTGATCATTTGTCCAAGCCTGGCCCCATGAAGAAGCAAACTGAAAATACCAATTGTCATACCCATCTTCTAGGGGAGAAAATGCAAAACTATTGTGTACATTGAGTTGATGATTATATAGCGAAATTCCGCCTATGTACTCTTTGGCTTTTGAGAAAGAAAGGCCAGCCCGAGCAAAATGATAAAAATTCTCCGATACGTAGAGATCGTCTTCCAAAATAATAACCCCATCATAATCACGAGCGATAGCTCCACATTGTAAAACATGTTTACGAAGCCCCAAATTCGTTTCCTGATACTTTACCTTTTTTGTACCATGTCGCCATTTGAATTTGTTGGCCACTTCCAAGACATCCCTATTTTTTCCGTTGTTATCAATACTAATGATTAACGGAATGCTGTTGTTTGGATAATCCGCCATATTCAAAGAATATAGCAATCGCTCTAAAGAATGCACCCGGTTAAAAGCTACAACAACTATGGGTACGACCATTTCGTCGCTATTTAAAGGTGAGTAACATAGTATTACTATTTAGAAAGATACCACGCATACAATTGTTCAATTCCGTCTTTTAATTCAATGTTGTGTTTCCACCCTAAGCTATGAAGTTTGGAAACATCGGTTAGCTTTCTGGGAGTGCCGTCGGGTTTTTCTGTGTTGAATATAAACTCCCCTTTAAAGCCAATTATTTCCCTGATCAGGTTTGCCAGGTTTGCTATCGAAACGTCTTCTCCTGTACCAATATTTATGTGTGTATTGCGTATTTCTTTTTGATTAGTAGAATACGTATCACCAAAGTCTCTATTTTCCATAATGAATACACAGGCGTCTGCCATTTCTTCAGACCACAAAAACTCACGTTTTGGCCGCCCACTTCCCCAAATTTCTACAGACAATGTACCATTATTTTTAGCGATTCCGTATTTATTAAGTATTTCTAGGATTTCGTTTTCCTGTGCGTTACCATTAATCCCTTCGATGGGAAGATTATTAAGATCTTTCCGGATCACCTCCCAATTGTTTTCCTCTAAACTTTTGCCTAGATATATTTTTCGGATCAGTGCAGGTAATACGTGAGATTTTTCCAAATCGAAATTATCGTTTGGGCCGTACAAATTTGTAGGCATTACGGAGATAAAATTAGTACCATACTGTAGATTATAGCTTTCGCAAAGCTTTATACCCGCTATTTTAGCGATGGCATAAGGTTCATTGGTATACTCCAGTACATCCGTTAATAGGTATTCTTCTTTCATGGGTTGGGGGCAATTCCTGGGATAGATGCAAGTGCTTCCCAAAAAAAGTAATTTTTTGACTCCATACTTATAACTACTATGGATCACATTGTTTTGAATCATTAGGTTTTCATAAATGAATTCCCCTCTGTATTTATTGTTAGCAACGATACCTCCAACTTTAGCAGCTGCGAGAAAAACATACTCTGGCTTTTCGGATTCAAAAAAGTGTGCTACTTCATCTCCACGAACTAAATCAAGCTCGGAATGCCTCCTGAACACAATGTTGTTGTATCCTTTTGATTGGAGAGATTTTAGAATTGCACTGCCTACCAAACCTCTATGACCAGCAATGTAAATCTTCGAATTTCTTTTCATTTCGTTATTTCTTTTGGGTAGTTATATCAAAAAGATCGGTTATAAGATCATTCAAAGTAATTCAAAATTTGATATCCACCTTTTTTTAAATACTGATCTTTTTGCATAAGTTTTAAATCGCTTTGCATCATGTCATTGACTAATCCTTTCAAGTCGTACTCCGGTGTCCAACCCAATTTGGTTTTTGCTTTTGTAGGATCTCCTATTAACAGATCCACCTCCGTGGGTCTAAAGTATTTGGGATCAACGGAAAGGACTTCTTTTCCTTTAGGCAATTGGAAACTTGGGTTGTTACAAGAGGCAACGAACGCTTTTTCGTTGATGCCTTCGCCTATAAAGTCTAGTTCGATACCCACATGATTAAAACTCATTTTAACAAACTCTCTCACCGGGGTTGTTGTACCAGTCGCAATTACCCAATCTTCTGGCTCATCAGCCTGGAGAATCATCCACATCATTCGCACATAGTCTTTGGCATGACCCCAATCCCTTTTGGCATCAAGATTTCCCAAATAAAACTGGTCTTGAAGGCCCAAGGCAATTTTAGAGGTTGCCCTTGTAATCTTTCGGGTAACGAAGGTTTCGCCTCTAATGGGTGATTCATGATTGAAGAGGATGCCATTACAGGCAAACATATCATAGGCCTCCCGATAATTTACCGTAATCCAATAGGCATACATTTTGGCAACTGCGTAAGGACTTCGTGGGTAGAATGGTGTGGTTTCGGATTGTGGTACTTCTTGCACTTTACCATAGAGTTCGGAAGTAGACGCCTGGTAAATTCTGGTTTTTTTCTCGAGTCCTAAAAGCCTAACTGCATCCAAAATTCTAAGGGTCCCAATTCCGTCTGCATTTGCAGTATATTCCGGTACTTCAAAAGAAACCTGAACATGACTCATAGCTGCAAGGTTATAAATTTCATCGGGCTGTATTTCTTGGATCAGTCGAATTAGGTTTGTACTATCGGTCATATCCCCGTAGTGTAGAATGAACTTTCTTTCTTCTACATGGGGATCTTGATACAGATGGTCTATTCTATCCGTATTGAATAATGATGATCTTCTCTTTAATCCATGGACTTCATACCCTTTCTTAAGGAGAAACTCACCTAAATAGGCACCATCTTGTCCCGTAATACCTGTGATTAATGCTCTTTTCATATTTAAAACAAGGTTATTCGTTCGTTATTAAGAATCGTTATGCTTATCCTCTTAATTTTCAGTGACATAGGTGAGCGGAATAGTTTTTAATTGGTTTACCAACCTTTATTATTTATAAAGCCCTTTTTTTACGATTCCTTTGCTAAATGTTTTATAAGATTAGAGGGGTGTTCCCATATTATTCCTTTAAAAGACTTTGATATAACAAGGCTGTTTTATTTCCAATCTCCTTCCAATCATAATAAGCTTCTATCTTAACCCAAACTTCTTCATTTACACTGAAGACTTCTTGACTTTTTGCAATTTGTATCGTTTCAATAAGCACTTCTTCGTTTAATTCACTTAATATGTAGCCTATTTGTCCAAATTCAAAAGGTTCTACGAGACCACCTTTATTGGAAACAATGACTTTTTTTCTTTTGCTAAGTGCCGACAGTAAAACGCCGCTCTGAGAGATTTCTCTGTAGGGTAACAACACAAAATCTGATAGCTCCAGTAACGCCTGAAATTCCTCATTGCTTAAAAACCTGTTGAATAAGGTGACATTGGGTTTAGCTAATATCTTTTCTAAGTTTTTGACTTTGCCTTTACCTCCTATTAGTAGGTGTATATCATCGTCTTGTATTTCACTCCAGGCATCTATTACTACATCTACTCCTTTGTACTTACTTATACTTCCTAAAAACGAAAAAATCAATTTTTTGTCAAGTCCAAGGTCTTCTGCAAACTGATCTTTCAAAACATTCACCTTTTTTCTGTCCACATTTTGGATTTCAAGAAGTCCATGGGGAATAATGGTTATTTTCTCTTTTGAAATACAAAACTTTTCGGAGAGCTCTTTTTTTGTTGGGCCTGTGTGAACAATGATTTTGTCCATCGCAGCGTATAACTTACCAAAAGCTTTTCGGTAGCGATCCCCTGAGTTATGTGGTAGAATGTTATGTGCTGTAAACACAATTTTTATTCCTTTTAACCGAAAAAAGCGTATCAACAAAAAATCCAACCAAGGTATTTTGAGCCATTGAAAATGGATTATTCCTGGCTTATCAGAGATCACCTTTGCCAGAAGGAATAGCTGACTTCTCAGGTAACTTAGTATTTTTCCAAGACCTTTTTTGTCCGAATAACGATATATCCGATAGGTAGGGAAGGGCACGGGTTTAGCATCAAATTTTATATTGGTAAAGTAGACGATATCCAATTTTAAGATGTTAGATAAAAGCGACTCGTCGTACTGACTTAGATTGCCATAGCCCATAGGATCTACAAAGTATATTTTTTTAAGGGGATAGGTCATAAATTGGTTCGAACCGGATAATGAAATTAATCTATTTGATAATACTCCTTATACCAATCAATAAATTTTGGAATGCCTACTGAGATTTCAGTTTCCGGAGTGTAGAGATAGTCTTTTGCAAGATCCGCTGTTTCCGCCCAGGTGTTTATCATGTCCCCTTGCTGCATTGACATCATTTTTTTTTCTGCGTGTTTTCCTAAGTAGTTCTCAATTTCCCTAATGAAATCTGTCAGCTTCTGGGACTTGTTGTTCCCTATATTGTAAATCTTGTAGTATTCTTCTTTTTTTAGTCGTTTATCCAAACTACCCTCAGTGACATTAACCACTCCTTTTGCTATGTCTTCTATGTAGGTGAAGTCACGCGCCATATTTCCCTTGTTGAAAATCTTAATAGGTCGGTTTTTCAATATAGCATCGGTGAACAGAAAAAGGGCCATATCAGGCCTTCCCCAAGGCCCATAAACAGTAAAAAACCGCAATCCCGTAGAAGGTAATCCAAATAAATGACTATAGGTATGCGCTAAAAGCTCGTTGCTTTTTTTTGTTGCAGCATATAGACTTATTGGGTTTTCTGTTTTGTCATTTTCTTTAAAAGGTACTGTTTTGTTTAAACCATAGATACTGGAGCTACTGGCATATACCAGGTGTCTTATGTTGTGGTACCTGCAACACTCAAGAACATTTGCAAATCCAACAATATTACTATCTATGTAAACTTCTGGGTTTTCAATACTGTATCTTACTCCCGCTTGTGCTGCTAAATGACAAACGACATCAAATTTCTCTTGTCTAAAAATTTTGGGTAACTTTTCCCTGTTCTCTACGTCCATTCTGATGAACCTAAAGGCATCACCGAAAACTTTACTAGAACAAAAAATGTTAAATGGGGTTGCTTCCGTTTGCAAAATACCCAATTCCTTCAGGCGTGCAAATTTTAAATTAATGTCATAATACCCATTGATATTATCTAACCCAACCAATGTGTGTCCACTTTCGAGGAGTTTTTTACACACATGAAAACCTATAAAACCTGCCGCTCCTGTTACAAGTATTTTCAAAACAATGGGTGTTAATACTTCGATTGTTGTAAAATATGGATGTGCTTGGGGCAAAAACCAAGGCTATTCTTAAATAGTTTCTCCCAGCTTATAAAATTTGAAACCAATGGCGTTCATTTTGTCTGAATCAAGTATTCTTCTTCCATCAAATAAGAATGAAGGCTTTAACATGTTTTCGTATATGATTGTCCAGTCATATGTTTTAAACTCATCCCATTCCGTTAGAATGGCAATTGCATGTGCATCTTTTGTTGCTTCAACCGGGTCATCAACCACGGTAACCAATTTTCTGTTTTCTTCAGGACTCCTTGAGTTAAGGTAGTCAAGGCTTTCAAGAATTGTATCTTCCTTAACTTTGGGGTCATACACATAAATTTGGGCATTTTCGTCCAAAAGCGCATCGGCCACATAAATTGCAGCGGATTCACGAATATCATTGGTGTCTTTTTTGAAGGCCCAACCATAAAAGACAATTTTCTTTCCGGACACTGTATTATAAAGGGTTGATACTATGTTGTCCGCAAAACGCCTTTTTTGGTAATCATTCATAATTATTACCTGTTCCCAATAATCTGCTACTTCGGTAAGACCAAAAGTCCGAGAAATGTAAACCAAGTTCAATATGTCTTTCTGAAAACAGGAACCACCAAATCCGACCGATGACTTTAAAAATTTAGGACCAATTCTAGAATCATAACCTATAGCCCTGGAGACCTCATCAATATTTGCATCTGTTTTTTCACATAGGGCCGATATTGAATTAATAGAAGATACTCTTTGGGCAAGAAAAGCATTCGCGACCAATTTGGAAAGTTCTGAAGACCAAACGTTTGTCTGTAATATGCGTTCTTTAGGCAGCCAGTGCTCGTATACCCAGCTTAAAGCGTCCTTGGCTTCCTGACCTGAGTTAGTGTCATCACCACCAATCAAGATTCTGTCAGCATGTAACAAGTCATCAATTGCTGTGCCTTCCGCAAGAAATTCAGGATTGGATAAGATTTCGAAATTAACGCCTCTACCCGTATTGTCCAAAATATTCTTAAGTGCCTCTGCTGTTCGGACTGGCAAAGTGGATTTTTCCACAACAATCTTATCATCTTTTGCGACTCTGGCTATATTTCGCGCACAGAGTTCAATGTTTTTTAAATCTGCGGCCTGACCCTTCCCCTTTCCATAGGTTTTGGTTGGGGTATTTACCGATATAAAGATCATATCAGCCTTATCAATGGCTTTATCAACCTCGGTACTAAAAAAAAGATTTTTGTCTCTGGTTTTATCAACAATTTCTTTAAGGCCTGGTTCGTAAACGGGTAATTGGTTTAAATCTTTGCTGTTCCATTGAGCAATTCGCTTGTCATTGATATCAACTACAGTTACTTTGATTTGCGGACATTTGTAAGCAATCACAGACATGGTAGGGCCGCCTACATATCCAGCTCCGATACAGCAAATATTATTTATTTTTCTCATTTCTTGTTTTATGATTAAAAGCCAATAAAAAGTAACGTTAGAAACGGTAATTTATGGTTGCCTTTACATTTTTTGTGGTTAAACTTATACATAGTGCAAATAGCACTATTTAGACTAAAAAACTTCCCGCAAATTAAGGCAATATGGAATTCAGAATCTAAGAATATATTTTAAAAATTGGGTTTTTGAACGAATTTTTGATGCATTCGACGAAATTAGATTTTTTGGCGATCTTTCATTTTGCATATTCAACCCATAATTAAGATAGCATCTTAAGTTAAAATGTATTGCATATGTTTCCTTTAGTGTTCTTGGAAAGATAGCATAAAGTGAAATAATCTCATCTATGCATGAACCATTTTTATTATGGACCTGCTCTTTCACTCAAAGAAAGATTGTGTTAACTTCGCAAACAATTTAGATATATGTATTTTCAAGCAATAATCAAAAGGATTTTCAAATACTGTTCTACTGCTATTTTTTTATTAGGTTTTTGTAGTATTATACTATCATCATGTGCTTCAAAAAGTGAAATAGTATATTTTCAAAATGCGCTTGACTTTGAGACTATGGTGGATGGGAATGAGTTTGTCCCTAAGTTTAAGGTAGATGATCTAATTAGTATTTTTGTTTCCACTCTGGATGCAGAAGCAAGTGCGCCTTTTAATCTTTTCCGAGGTAGGCAGGAAGGGGGAATAGTTGCTGAGCAAGTGGATTATCTGGTTGATAAGGATGGCCAAATTGATTTTCCTGTTATAGGTAAAATTAGCGTAGCTGGTTTGTCCCCAGAAGAATTACGGGTCTTATTAAGGGATCAACTTAGTGATTATTTAAAAAATCCAATAATTAATATTAGACTAAAAAATTTCACAGTTACCGTACTTGGACAGGTAAACAACCCTGGTACATATCTGGTTAATGGTGAGCAAATTACCGTGCTGGAGGCTTTAGGTTTGGCTGGAGATATGACCATTAAAGGGCAAAGACAAAACATTCTGGTAATTCGAGATTTTAATGGAACAAAGGTCTACAACAGAATAGATTTGACGGACAAGGATGCCTTGAAATCCGATGTTTATTATTTAACACAAAACGACGTTGTTTATGTGGAGCCTAATAGGTCGGCCATTACTTCAAGTGCATTAGATAACAGGGCTACAATCGCAGTCTCAATTGCTTCGGTTATTATAACGTCAACTGTTTTCATTTTAACCAGGAATTAGACAGTTAATAAACGAACAAAACTATTCTTAAATACTTCAAAAGATCTGATGGGAGACAATGTTGATATTAAGGAATTACTCCGAACCTATGGGAAACATTGGAGATGGTTTGTGCTTTCGGTTATTTTGACAATTGCAGTTGCATTAGTAAAACTACGATATACAAAATCGACATACAGGGCAACTGCAAAAATTCAAATAGTCGAAGAAAACAATGGCGGGTTAGATCTGTTAAGTGAACTTGACTTTTTTTCCCTGGGCAAAAATAATGTCCTTGATGAAATTGAAATTATTAAATCAAGATCGCATTTGATAGAGGTTGTTAAAAGGCTAGGAATCAATACTAAGATCATGGAGGTTGGTAATGTTTTGGAGTCTGAAATATATACCAATCCACCCATTAATATCAATTTTGTCGCTGAAGATTCTATCATTAACAAAACAGCATTTGAATTTAATGTGACGCTACTTTCGGACACAACGTTTAGCTATAGCGACGAAAATACGGGGGAAAGAACATATACCTACGGTAATAATTTGTCAACTATTTTGGGCGATGTTGTAATCACACCAAATTTAAGTGTTTTTAATCGGTATAGAGGAAATCGATTACATGTTTTGGTGACTCCCGTAAACGTAGTAGCTGATTATCTAAAAGAAGTCATCGAAATAACTAATGAAGATGAACTATCAAACATTGTAAACATTTATTATGAAAATGAAAAGCCGATGAAAGCTCGGGATGTTGTCTCGGAATTAATAAGTATTTATAATGAAAATGCAATTTTAGATAAACAATTAATTGCAGACCGGACCTCCACTTTTATCGATAGTAGGATTAGTGACATATCGCTTAGTCTTTCAAGTGTTGATGAATCAGCCGAAACCTTGAGGACGAGTAAGGGGATAGTAGATATCGCTTCAGAAGCAAATATTAATTTAACGGCAGGCGCGTCCAACAGGCAAGAGCTAGCTAGTGCCCAAAACCAACTTAATATAGCTTCAAGCATGTTAGAGATGGTTGAGCAACAAAATGATTTTGAGGTATTGCCTGCTAACTTGGGTCTTTCAGACCCAACAATAGCTAGCACTACAGCCAAATATAATCAACTAGTACAGGAAAGAAACAGGCTGCTCAAAAGTTCAAATGAAAAGAACCCAGTCATTGTTAACTTGAATGAACAACTAAATTCATTGAAAAAAACGATGTCCGCAAGTTTAAACAGCAATGTAAGTAATTTAAACCTGACGGTCAATACTCTTAGTGGTCAACAATCTATTATAAATTCTAGGATTTATGCAGCTCCAAAGAATGAGAGAGCGCTAAGGGATATCACCAGAAAACAACAAACTACTGAAGCGCTTTATCTTTATTTATTACAGAAAAGAGAAGAAGCACAAATTGCCGCCGTATCAACCGCCCCGAAATCCAAAATAGTCGATTTTCCCGCCACAGGAAGAAAGCCCGTCGCTCCTAAAAAAGTAATGATTTTATTGGCAGCTGGGATTTTTGGAATGTTGATACCTTTTTCTATCATTTATGTAAGAGATATTCTTGACAATAAGATTTCGAATATGAAGGGTCTTGAAGGAGCTGTTAAGGACACGCCCATTATAGGAGAAATACCGAAGCTAACAAAAAAGGAACTAAAGAATATTGTTGTCAATGACAGAACCGTATTGGGTGAATCACTACGAATTATAAGAACTAATTTAGATTATCTTATAAAAACAAAGAGAAATAAGGATTCTAAAAGTAACGTTGTTTTTGTATCTTCAAGTGTTTCCGGAGAAGGCAAGACATTTGTTTCTTCAAATTTAGCAATGATACTTGCCGCTACAAATAAAAAAGTAGTACTAGTCGGTGCTGATATTAGAAATCCTAAGTTAACGGATTTTTTTGAGAACCATGACGTAAGTTCTTCTAGAAAGCAATTCAAAGACAACCATAATAAAAGACCATTGGGAATAACTGAGTATTTGGTTAGTGGCAGTGTGCTGCCAGAAGATTTAATCAGCACTATTGAGTTTCAGGAGAAATCAATAGATGTTGTCTATTCTGGACGCATACCGCCAAATCCAGCTGAACTTTTGTTAAGTGAAAAAATGGGTAAATTGTTCAGGACAGTTTCTGATAAATACGATTATGTAATTGTTGATACAGCCCCCTTGATGTTGGTAACCGATACACTTTTAATATCACAATTCGCAGATCATTTTGTATATGTTACCAGAGCCGGTGTCACTGAAAACAGGGCTGTCGAATATCCCCTGAAGCTTAAAGAAGAAGGAAAATTGAATGGACTTTGCTTTTTGGTTAACGATGTTGCTGGCTCTGATTTGGGTTATGGCGGGATGCATGGTTATGGTTACGGTAAAGCGGTGAAAAAATGGTGGAATTTTGGATAATACTTTATCGTTGTTGGATTTATCACCCTCTTCTTCAAAAAGGCCCTACTGGTGAGGTTTAACTAGATTTCTTTCTTTTCCATATCCTTATCCTGTTAGAGTTATTCCTTTAAATTGGGTTTCCCCTTATTTTTTTAGAATCCTTTTAACGGAAATAAATGATTGTTTGGCGAATATTAATAGTGGATTCTTTGCCTTGTTTTTCGCTTTTATACTTTTGTTAGCATTGCTATTGAGAATTTTATTAAGCCCTACTCAAAATGATGAAATTTATACCTATTCGGTCAATCATGGTGACAAGGTTTTTTCCTTTTGTTGTCATGTTCTCCATGTTTTTTTCAGGTTTTTCGCAGGACTTTGATGAGAGCAGTGTAGACTTCACTGGTTTTGGTGCTCCACCATCGGTAACTACGATGCAGTTTGGTCCCGATGGCCGTTTGTAT
>JANQRG010000051.1 GCA_028284665.1 Croceivirga sp. | reverse complement strand
AAAGCAAAATGTACTGAATGTCAACTTGATAAATTGTTTAATAGTTAGCGAATTCATAATTTCACATAATGTTTGATGATTGTAATTCCTTATAATTGTTAGACTGTCGGCAGTCTGTTGCCGCTCGCCAAAGTGTTACAGACTGCCTCTTTTTGCACTATTTTTTATCTCATAGGCCTAGGTATTGTTTGGTTTAATTTTTAATCGCTACAACTTCCGGTGAATAGAATGCTATTGTCTTCCAAATACTTGTATTCGATTCCCTTTTTAACATGTTTAATGCTTTCTAATACCGTAGCTAGGGTCTGATTATCGTAGGTCGCCGTGATATGGCAGTTCTCTAGTTTTTCATTTTCAAAAACAAAGTCAACACCATACCATCGTTCAAGGATCTCTGCAGTTTCCGCAAGCGTAGCATCGTTAATATGAATGATCCCATTTTTCCAATCGATATAAGGATTTATTTGCACTTGAGAAGTGCGTATGGTTTTATTCAAATTGTTGAAAACGGCTTGTTCATTTGGGTTGATAAGGACAATACTATCTGCCGAGGCAATCTTCACTTTTCCGGAAGCCAAAGTCACTGCTATTTCCTCCTTATCCGGGTAGGCATTTATGTTAAAAGACGTACCCAATACTACGGTGGTTAGGTCTGTTGTTCTGACCAAAAAAGGCTTATCCTTGTTTTTGACAACATCAAAAAACGCCTCACCAACGAGTTCAACTTCTCGGGAATCTCCTTCAAAACGTTCCGGAAATCGAATTGTACTTCCAGAATTCAAAACAACCTTGGTCCCATCCGAAAGGGTCACATTCAGTTTTTGACCCCAATCCGTGTGCTCTATAATTTCAGCAATGGGTTTTGGTGGGTCAACCTGGTTTGACCAGTTGTAGGCCGCAATACCCAAGCCTATAATCAATGCCCATGAAGCAGCAATTCGCAGCCATTTGTATAACGGCCTTGCCATATCATTTTTACGAATAATTCGTGAAAGGTTTTGTTTTACGTTTGCTTTGTGACTTTCGCCGTTGAAATCGTTTTTTTCGTTTTTTGATATAAGAATACCCTCGAATCGTTCTAAGCGTCTTTCCTCTGTTTCTGTTATTGTGCCGTCCAGGTATTTCTGCATTAATTTTTTGACGTCGTTTTCAGTCATTGCATATGTCTTACAATAAGAAGTAACAAAAGCACGTAGCTACGCACATCAAAAAATGAATCCTTAATAATGACTTAAAGAATGGGAATTATTGTTAACCTTTAGGTAAAAGAGCTCAATTAGAGAAAAGCGAAAGATCTTACTGTGGTCAAATCCTTTCGAAGTTTACGAAGCGCCAGGGATATCTGGTTTTCAACGGAACGCTGGGATATATTCAGCTGCTTTGCAATTTCTACATTATTGATATCATTGATACGGCTTAGCCTAAACACCTCTTGACATCGCTTTGGCAGGCTATCAATAGTCCTGTTTATCCATTTAGACAATTCAATAACATCTTGGTGTTGTTCAACGTCCGGGACAATGAAAATAGCCTTAGCCGCTTCCAGCTGCGTTTCGTTGAATTTTTTGTCTCGAAAATGATTGTAGCAACGATAGCGTATGGCTTTATAGAGATAGGCCTTAACATTACGAACATCAATTTCCTCCTTTCGTTGCCAATAATCTGCCCATACATCTTGCACTAAATCCTTAGCTATGGTGTCATCCATGATTATTGAGGCGGCATAGATCATCATAGGTTCCCATAATAAATCGATCAGGGCATTAAATGACTTCTCATCCGAGCTTTTAATCCCCTTAACCAAAAATTCTATGCTGACCGTAGTGTTATCTTCCATCTCAATTACATACAAATAACATAAATAATTGAGTATGCTAACATTATGATATTGTAAACTTTATTGATTAAATGTAAACTTTTTTGACTAAATGTAAACTTTATTATCGGCTGAACTAACAAACCCACGGCTTGGTGCATTATTCATTTCTGGCGAAGGGATGTAAGGCTAATCTGGGAAAGGATGAAAGGCATGTTTCCCTAACTGTGGCCAATAACCAGGGATATCTTACAACACTTCTATGACGTCACAGCGAAAAGAGCATATGAGCGTTTAGTTTGCTATGTGACAACTGACTACTTCCGATAGCGTAAATCCCCCAAAATGTCCAAAAAAGCCTCCAGGGTTCATAGTAATCCATCTAACAGCACTTTTAATAGCCAAGGGTGTTCCCAGGGGGCTAAAGAAAACAACGACTGCCGCTTCGGATAGCCGGTCACCTTTTTCCCTTGAATACTTCAAGTGCCTTCTTCTTCCTTTCAGGTTCTTTTTACCTTCTTTATATGTCGGCAATGTTGAACAGCTTTAAATACAAATGGAATTATTAAATTGACAATCATTATCTAATATGGTAATTGGAATAGTTCCAAGTTTTTTGAATTACGTATGGCCAGAAAAATTGCAATACTGTATTCTTCGGTAGATGGGCAAACACTAAAGATTTGTAAGGCGCTTAGCGAGCAACTACAACAAGACGACCATAGTGTTACGCTATTTTCAGTGAATGACTTTACCGGAGAGGTGACGGCTTATGATGTATTTGTCATTGGTGCAAGTATTAGATATGGGGTCCACAACGAGAAAATAATTGACTTTATTACTACACAGAAAGCGCAACTGGATTCCATAAAAACAGCCTTCTTTTCCGTAAATCTTGTGGCCAGAAAGCCTGAAAAAAATGCCCCTGACACAAATCCTTATGTCATAAAGTTCTTCAAGTCCATAAATTGGAAACCTACCCTTGTTGAAGTATTCGCCGGTAAACTTGACTATAAAAAATACCCTTTTTTCGATAGGATCATGATTCAATTCATTATGTGGATGACCAAGGGGCCCACAAATGCAAATGCAAAAATTGAATATACGGATTGGGAGAAAGTAAGGGAGTTCGGAAAGCGATTGCATACGCTTTGAAGAAATTAATAAACCTACAGACTTCCCCATTGTAGGTAGTACAACTTCCTGCCACTTTACAATTGAAATTGGTTTATATCAAGCTCAAACGACATTCCCAGCCGGTTTTCTTTGCATTGGGATTACCCCCTGGAATTGCATTCATAGGGTACTAATTCCCAGGACTTATCCATGACAATTATCATTAGAATTCAATTGACTTTTGGCTAGCTTACAACGTAGTTTATGCACATATGAAAAACGTATTTGACAGCATTATAAGGTCTTTGTATCCTTTTTTCAACACAAAGGCCGCAGCAGTATATCTATTGGTATTCGCAGCATCCATAGGAGTAGCCACCTTCATAGAAAATGATTACGGAACAAGCGCTGCCCAAAAAATGGTCTACCAGGCCTGGTGGTTTGAATTGCTACTTTTCCTTTTTAGCATAACGGTAATCGCAAATATCCGGACCTTCAGAATGATAAAGCAAAAGAAATGGGCATTGCTTGTTATTCATATTGCCATCATCATAATTATAATCGGAGCTGCCTTAACCCGTTACCTGGGGTATGAAGGAATGATGCACATTCGGGAAAACAGCTCATCAAACAGTTTTTTATCTTTCGACAACTATTTGAAGTTCCATGTAAAGAAAAACGGGAAGGATTATTATTTTGATGAACCTGTACTGTTTGCTTCTTTGGGGAGTAATCAATGGGAAGAATCCTATCTGATTGATGAAAATCGTATCACGGCTAAGGTGACACACTTCATTCCCAATCCAAAGCGCGTGTTACTTGAAGCAAGTGATGGGAAGCCTACTTTACAAATGGTAGTAAGTGGCCTTGAGGGTCGGGAAAATCACTTTATCATGGAAGGCGAGACCCAACGTGTTGGGAATGTGTTGTTCAATTTTAAGGATAGCCTTTCGTCCAGGGCCATAAACATCCGTTACCATCGCGATTTCCTTGAAATCAAACCTATTGCAGCCCTGACCCAAACCAATATGGCTACCCAACAAAGGGACACGCTGTTCCCTGACCGTTACAGCCCTTTGCTACTGGATGTTTTGTACTCTGATGGGTTAAGTACTTTTGTTTTTACAGATTTCAAGAAAAACGGACAATTCCAAATACAGTCCGAAGACCCAAAGGTCAAAAATAAAAGCATTGTTGCTCTGGCCCTTGATATTTCTGTGAACGATGAGAACAAAAAGACTTACATATTCGGCAGGAAAGGCAGTCCGGGAAGCCCCAAAACCCTTACGATGAAAAATATGGAGCTTTCGGTTGCCTACGGTGCCAAAGAAATGACCGTACCCTTTTCCATACGATTGAATGACTTTATTATGGATAAATATCCGGGTACCAACAGTGCCTCCTCGTATGCCAGTGAGGTAACGTTGATCGATAGCGAAAACAATGTAAATCTGGAGTATAGAATTTATATGAACAACATTCTCAATTATGGCGGGCATCGGTTTTTTCAGTCTTCTTTTGATACCGATGAAAAGGGAACCTATCTAAGTGTGAATAGTGATTTTTGGGGTACTCTGGTCTCTTACATAGGCTATGCGCTGTTGACCTTAGGGATGCTTATGACGCTTTTTAGTAAAAAGACGCGATTCTATCAGGTTTCCCAAAAGATCAAAAAAATAAGGACAAAGAGGCCGGCGCTTACCCTATTGGTCTTTCTAGTGGCTTTCTTCGGTTATACGCAGCAGGCAAAAAATACAGACTATGTTGCACAGGCTGTGCAATTGTCCCATGCCGAGAAATTTAGCAACCTTGTAGTACAGGATTTTAAAGGAAGGATGAAACCGGTCCATACCTTGTCCAGGGAGATTTTTCGAAAAGTGGCCCGTAAGGAAAGTTTGTTTGGATTGACAGCTGATCAACTCTTATTGAGCCTGTTTGCGGATAAGGAAACCTGGCAGACTGTTCCTTTGGTCAAGTTGGGCAAACACGAAGACTTGCAGGAGAAACTGGCACTCCAAGATGAATTTGCATCCTATACAGACTTTTTTGACGGCAATGGAAAATACAGATTACTGGAAGAGGTTCGTAAGGCCTATGCCATGGAACCTGCAGACAGGGGTGTGTATGAAAAGGAACTGCTTAAAATAGATGAACGGGTAAACATACTCAGAATGGCCTTCTCGGGTCGTTTACTAAAGCTGGTTCCGGTTCCCGATGATCCCAATAATACGTGGGCTCCAATTACCACTCATGTTCATGGCCCGAATGACGTGCATGGCTCCTCCGAGAGTGTAACAGCTGTGTTTACCTCCTATGAAAGTATCCTTAAGACCGCGATGACTACGGGAGACTACACGGAGGCTAATCTTGTTTTGGACAAACTTTACACCTATCAACAAGAATATGGTAGCGAAATTATTCCATCGGAATCAAAGATCAGGGCGGAAATAACCCTTAACGAATCCAAAGTATTCACCCGTTTGGCTGTATTCTACATTTTACTCGGCATGGTGCTTTTGGTTTTACTGTTCTTATCGGTCTTTAAACCCAGTTTAAATCTAAAAGGAGTGTATCGACTTCTCCTGGTATTGATTTTCCTTGGCTTTATAGTGCATACCTTGGGTTTAGGGCTACGTTGGTACGTTTCAGAGAGAGCACCCTGGAGTAACGGATATGAATCCATGATCTACATTGCGTGGACGGCTACCCTGGCTGGACTGATTTTTACCCGTAAGTCTTTGGGCGGCCTTGCGGCTACTACGGTTTTAGCGGCTATTATCCTTTTTGTGGCCACACTTAGTTTTCTGGATCCTGAAATAACACCTTTAGTACCCGTTTTAAAATCGTATTGGCTTACCATTCATGTGTCTCTTGTGGCAGGCAGTTATGGTTTTTTGATGCTTGGTGCCATCATTGGGCTGATCAACCTGGCCCTAATGGTGTTTATGCGCGAATCCAATAGAGATCGGGTGAAAAGAATCGTGAAAGAAATGTCCTATATCAGTGAGCTCACCTTGGTAGGAGGGTTATTTATGCTAAGTGTGGGTACCTATCTTGGAGGTATCTGGGCCAATGAATCCTGGGGAAGGTATTGGGGTTGGGATGCCAAGGAAACCTGGGCTCTGGTGACGATATTACTATATGCCTTTATTTTGCATATGCGGTTGATTCCCAAATTCAGGGGACTCTTTGCTTATAATCTGGCCAGTCTTTTTGGTCTGGCCTCCGTTATTATGACCTATTATGGGGTAAACTACTACTTATCAGGACTACACTCTTATGCCTCCGGAGACCCGGTCCCTATTCCCAGTTGGGTCTATATTGTTGTCATTTGCATTGTTACGCTGAGTAGCCTGGCCTATTTTAAGAATAGAAAATATCCAATAGTTTACTAGCCTCGCACACCTTGTGCATCATAAGTCATTGGATAGCTGTAACTGATGGACTTAGGGGCTTGTTTTAGCAATTACTTGTATTTACGTTAAATTTCAAATAGAGCCATAACTTTTTATGGATATTATCGTAATTTCAGGGAATAGCTAATAAATTGAACTGTAGTCGTATGGAAAAAAAAGACCAGGACCCGAAATCCAAATCGGCAAAAACGATAAGTAGACGGGGTTTTATCCGAGGTGCAGGATTATCTACTGCTGGCAGTGTCTTGCTTACTTCAAATGTGCTTGCCTTGGATTACAAGGAACAACCTGCAGTAGGAAAAGCATTTGGCCCGGGAGCCATGACCATAAAAATGAAGGTCAACGGTACAACAAAATCACTCAGTGTGGAACCCAGAACAACATTGGCTTCGGCCTTACGGGACCATTTGGAGCTTACAGGAACCAAAGTCGTTTGTGATAGGGGTGCTTGCTCGGCATGTACCGTATATTTGGACGGTAAGCCCGTGAACGCCTGTATGATGTCGGCCCTTGATGTTGGCGACAAAGAAGTTACCACGATAGAAGGTATTGCAAAAAACGGTGAGCTACATCCGGTACAAGAAGCTTTCATCGAGCATGATGCTTCCCAATGTGGATATTGTACCCCGGGAATGGTCATGTCCTGTGTGCACCTTGTGGAAAATAACCCCAACCCCAGTTTGGAAGATGTGAAAGACGCCACTCGTGGAAATCTTTGCCGCTGTGGCACCTATCCTCATGTATTTAAGGCCACTTTGGCAGCAGCCAAAAAAACAATTTAAGATGGATACTAGAAAAGAAAAATTCCCATACGGTATTCCCGGGCATAATTTAGGCGAAATAGAACGGGATATCCCTGTTGAAGAGCCGCCGGTATGGCCCATCAACGATAAGCTAAATGTAATTGGAAAGCGGGTCAAAAGAATTGATGCCCTTGAAAAAGTGACGGGTACGGCAATTTACACTTCGGACATTAAATTGCCGGGTATGCTCTACGCGAAAATGTTGCGTTCCAATGTGCCGCATGCCACCATTTCATCGATAGATATATCCAAAGCAAAAGGCCTGCCTGGCGTACACGCTATCCACCTTATAGAGAATACCCCAAAAGAGGGAGAAGAAAACAGCTCCGATACATACCCCATGGTGAAATATGTTGGCCAACCGTTGGGAGGTGTCGCAGCCGAAAGCCTGGAAATTGCGAAAGATGCTATCTCCTTGATTACCGTGAATTACGAGGAAAAACCTTTTGTCATAGACATGGAAACGGCTATGGAAATCAATGCACCTATTGTATTTGATGCCCCGATTACGCAACAACAAGATGGGGGGGACGTTGGTGAGACCCATGATGGCAGCAAGGGTGAAGGTAACCTAAGAGGTCCCTCTACCAGCAGTTTTTTTGGTGGACCGAGAGGCAATCTGGAAGAAGGTTTCAACGAAGCAGATGTTATCGTGGAAAGAACGTATCGCACTCAGGTGCATACACATATGCCTTTGGAAACTCATGGGGTAGTGGTCAATTGGAATGCCGATGGTATGACGGTCTATGCCTCCACACAAAATACAGCTGCAGTCCGGAATGAAATGGCCAGCGTATTCAATTTGCCAAAAAGCAAGGTACGGGTCATCTGCGAATTCATGGGCGGCGGATTTGGTGCCAAACACAGTGCCGGAAGTTTCGGACCTATGGCGGCAAATTTGGCTAAGAAAACTGGTAGGCCCGTTTGGCTGATGTTGGATAGACAGGAAGAGCATTTGGCAGAAGGAAATCGTCCCAACTCCATTCAATACCTAAAGATTGGGGCCAAGAACGATGGTACCTTGACTGGTATACAACAGCGTTCTCACGGAACGGCAGGGGTAGGACTTGGTGCCGGTGTAGGGCGTATTGCCCAAATCCTTTACCCATGCCCCAATTTTACAACGGAACAATACGATGTGTTGACCAATGCCGGGCCCGGCGCCGCATGGCGCGCACCCGGCAATGTGCAAGGTGCTTTTGGATTGGAACAGGCCATTGATGAAATGGCGGAAAAGCTAAATGTAGACCCTTTAAGGTATAGAGATCGCATTGATCCGAGTGAGGTAAGAAAGGTAGAGCGCCAAAGAGGGGCGGAACTTTTTGGATGGTCTCGTCGTCAACCCCCTGGAAGTAGTAATGGTGTGGTTAAGAAAGGGCTTGGAGTAGGCCAATCTACATGGCCCAGATTTGTAACTCTGGATTCTTCCGTAGAAGTTAAAATACATAAAGGCGGGGGTGTAGAGATACGATCCAGTGTTCAGGATATAGGAACGGGAACAAAGACCATTCTTGCCCAGGTAGTTGCTGAGGAATTGGGCCTACAGGTCAAAGATATCAAAGTTAACATTGGGGACACGTTTTTCCCGGTCGGACCAGGTTCGGGAGGGAGTGTGGTCACGGGTTCCATTACCCCACCCACACGCAATGCGGCCTTTGAAGCAAAAACAGTTTTGTTGAAGCTTGTTGCCAAAAAATGGGAAACAGATTCCTCAGAGTTGTTAATGGCCGATGGCCAGGTGAGCCATACAACGAATACGAGCCTCAAAATGTCTTTTAAGGAGGCCACCCAATTAATGCGAACCAGCCAAATTAGTAAAATAGCCAGCCGATCGGATGATTATGGCGGCTTTCAACAACCCTGGGGTCTGGCCTATGGGGATTTGGGATCGGTACAATTTGCGGAGGTTAGCGTCAATACCGATACGGGATTTGTAAAGGTAGATCGCATAGTAGCAGCGCATAGTTGTGGTAGACCACTTAATATCGGGCAATTGGAAAGTCAGATCAATGGAGGGGTCATCCAGGGGGTATCCTACGCACTGTATGAAAACAGGGTGATGGATAATGGCACCGGCCACATGATGAATGCCAATGTACATCAGTACAAGGTACCTTTGTCAATGGAGATCCCCGAGATTGAAACTATTATTGTAGAAGAATATTCCGGGCGCTCCTCTACGGATGCGTACGGTATAGGAGAACCTGCAAATATTGCCACGGCTGCTGCGATTGCTAACGCCGTATACAATGCCATTGGGGTACGGCTTTATGAAATACCCATCACGCCGTCCAGCATTCTTAAAGCATTAGGTAAAGTCTCTTAAACACGAAACAATGAATAAATTTAGTTGGTACGAAGCAAAATCCGTTGAGGATGCTCTTGAGCAAGTCAATTCTACCGTATCCGATGAACTATATCAGTCTAGCGAAAAAGCCACGATCTTTAAATCCGGCGGTATAGATGTATTTGACTGGGTAAAAGAAGGCTTGCTTAAGCCACAAATGATTATCAATATCCGGAACATCCCAGGCCTTGACAAAATCAGTTATGATCCTAAGAAAGGGTTACGCATTGGGAGCAATGTTACTTTAGCGGAGATTGCGTCAGATCAGGAGATCAAGAATCAGTATTTGGCGCTCCATCAAGCGGTAAACCATGCAGCTACTCCCCAACTTCGCAATGTATCCACTTTGGGAGGTAATATTGCCCAGCGCAACCGTTGCTGGTATTTCCGTTCTGTCGATCACAATTGCTTCCGTAAAGGAGGGGACCGCTGTTTTGCACGCCATTCCAAAACCGGCGAAAATGAAAATCACGCCATACTGGATAATGGTTCTTGCGTAAGTGTTCATGCTTCCTCCATAGCTACTGCCCTTATGGCCTTTAATGCCAGTGTGGTTATTGCAAATGCCGAAGGGAAGCAGAAAACCGTCCCAATGGATGATTTCTTTGTGTCTGCAGGCGAGGATATGGCCATGGAAAACATCCTTCAGGCAAAAGAGATCATTACGGAAATCTTGCTCCCCCCACCTTCAAAAAATACCAAAAGCTCCTATATTAAACAGGTAGCCCGGGAGTCCTATGATTGGTCCCTTGCAGATGTGGCGGTAGTTATGGAAGTTTCAGGAAATGCCTGCAAATCAGCAAGTATTGTCCTTGGGGCTGCCGCTCCGGTGCCGTATCGCTCTGTTGAAGCCCAGCAGGCCATAGAAAACAAGACCATAAATAGTGAAAATGCCACGGCTGCGGCTAAAGCCGCAATGGCAAAGGCACGCCCACTTTCTAAGAATGATTACAAGGTACCGCTATTTGTATCCACTATTACGCAAACCATTTTAGAAATTTCCTAGATATGGCAAACAGCAATCCGAACAAAAAAAACATCTGTAAATTCCTTAGGGCCAGAAATCCATATGGTATGATGGAAGGAGGAGACAATCCCTGGCTCTTACTGGATGATGCCAATACCATTTGTTGGTGCATTACTTCTGCAGGAGCCGTTGGGCCCGATAATGGTTTGGTATCCCCCAAGCAATGTGTGGAAGGTAGGAGTTGTTTTGTTCCCGAGGCCATTGATGATGGTATGCATGGGGAACCACCCGTGATATAAACAAATACTATAATCTTTGGTTAGGTAATCCAAATGGGAAACGGGAATTACCAATAGGCCTGTTCCGTGATAACTGATGGGTTACTCTATCAAAGTGCCATTTTCCAGAATAAGATCATAGGAATACCCCGAGCCAAAATCTCTGTTAAGGGCAACAACGGCACGAATGGTAATAGTTGAGCCTTCGGTGATAAGTGCATTGGAGGTTACCACAAGGTCAAAGTCGTCTTGAGTTCCATCCTGAACATGTATCCAATTTCGATCCATGATGTTAGGATTTACTTTCACACAAGTACCGCTGATTTCCACGGAATGTCCTTCGTACTTCTCAGGATCTTTTAACAACTCGGCTATTGTAACGGCTCCCTTGTGTTGGATCTCTTTTTCCGTATGAGTGGGGATATTCTCTTTTTGCGGTATACGCTTATCCGTAACTGAATTGCTCTTGGATTCGGGCTTTGTCAAGTTAGTATGATCTCCTCTGGAGATTAACTTTGAGACCAGGTAGATCTTTTCGAATACCCTGTTATGCTCTTCGCTTCTAAAGTTGGTCTTCAACAATCCATCGCTGTAAAAATAGGTTTCCCCCTTTTTTACCTCCATTTTCCCCGTGGCAATCCAAAATTCCTCCTGCCCTTCCCTGACTCTAAGATATACATATTTTGTTGTGGGAAGTACTTCAGTTACCACCACGGAATGGAATTTGGTATTGGATGATACCTCTGTATTGCCGTCGAGTTCCGTAGACGGATCCTGGGAACTTTCCGTTATAGAAGTGGGCTCAATAACCTTTGGGCTGTTATGGCAAGCTGTGATAAATGCCAGAATCCCTATGAAAAATAGTGTGTATTTAAATCTTAAGACCATTATTTTACTTTTATTGAAAAGCGCTTGCGCGTTGTCAACGCAGTTACTTCATAAAAAAGAAACTTGTTCGGCAATTACTGTATTCATTTCCTCAAGGGACATTGCTGGGTTTGCCCGTCTTTTTACCCTCCGTATAACACGATCCGTAACCGTTTTAACCGTTTGAAGGTCATGTTTCTTCGAATCCGTTTCCAGATAATCTGTTACCTTTTGATTTACGAGAATCTTATATTCCGCCAAAAATGCCCGCAACGGAGCGCTTTGAAGCCATTGGGTATACACTAAAAGTTCCTCTTTAATAATTTCTTTTACCTTTCCGATAGCAGCCGTTCTTTTTTCCTTGGTGTCTTCCAAATCCATAGAAATGGTATCCAAATCATAAAGTAAGGCATTTTTGTTACGGGATGTGTCTTTATTAATGTTACACGGTACGGCCAAATCTATTAGGAGCACCGGATCTATTCCTGAAGCGGGTATCCTTTTTACAAGGTCGGTACAGTTACTGGCCGCACCAATAATAACATCAAAATCCTTAAAATCATTTGCCAACACTTTTTTCCAACTATATACCTTAGCCTGGTATTTTTTTGCCAGGGCCATTGCCTTTTCCTCCGTTCTGTTGCCTACGTAAATATTGGTAAAACTGAATTTTGAATTATACTTGAACAGTTGTTTTACGATATCCCCGGCACCTATAAACAGTATCTTTTTTTCTTTAGCCGAAGATTTATCATACGTATGGGTAATCATTTTTAGGGCTTTGTACGCCACTGAGGTAGTGCCATCCCTAAAAAGCGTTTCATTACTTATACGTTTGTGACTTTTGAACACGGTCTGCATAGCTCGTTCCAATAGAGAACCCTGTAAATTACAACCAATGGAAAACTGATAGGCCTTTTTTATTTGATGTATGATTTCCACATCACCTAAGACCGATGAATCAAGTCCTGAGGAAACGTTTAATAAATGCTTTACGGTCTCCTTGGTAGTATCGCCACAACTGAACAATCGCCTGGATGTATTGCCTTTCCCTACGGTTTCTGATATCAGAAAATCGCGTAAGGAACCGGAGGTAGTATCTACAGACTCGAAATAAATTTCCGTCCTATTGCAGGTAACCAAAAGAAGTAGCCCTGCAACGTCCGAAAAGGTAGCACGAATCATTGAAACCAAATTTTCCTTTTCTTCTTCAGGAATATGGTAAACTTCTCGTTGGGTGACCGAAGCGGTTTTGTGCGAAATGCTAATATAACGAAGTGATTTGTCCATAATACATTATATTACAATCTAAGCCTTGCCAATACTCATTTTGGGCCTTTTTTAATACTTCCCCAAAGGGGATGAGGTTACTGTATTATTCCTCCAACATGGTCTTCATGTAGTTGATGACTAACCACATGTCTTCCTCATCCGGAATCTTTTTCTCATAATTTGGCATATCGTACCGGCCAATGTAACTCTTGTAAAAAATGACACCATCTGATTGGGCGTGAAATTCCGCTGTGGAAAAGTCTCCCAAAAATCCCTCTACCTCATCAGCTTTTGGACCATCGCCATAACCTTCTTTACCGTGGCAGGACTTACAATGCTTGTTGTAAAGTGATTTTCCAATATCCAAGTCCACAGTGGGATCAGTAGGATTTTTCATGTCCAGATACTCCTGGGGGATGTCCCATTCTTCTTGATAATCTTCATAAGTGAACGAATGGAATACGAACGATGCCAATCCGATAATTGCCAATACTCTAACTGTTTTCATTTTTGATACTATTGTTTTTAATTCCAACTTTTTATACATAAGGCCGATCTGCCTGCTATTGATGTGCTATCTTCAATCTACGGGCTTCGTTCCAATTGTTGTCCTTCTTTTTTTATTTTGAGCAGGTTGGTAATCGTATATACGAAATTGGCCCAGATACCGACCAACAAAATGGTCAATACCACATACATCCAAATGGGGGCCACTTCTGACCACAAACTGTTTTCATTTTCCAGACTTGATATATTGGGAACTTCCCATTTCACCGTCTTTTTCTGGACCACATCACCATAATCATCATGGTCTTCAATGATCGCGAATACTGTCATATTCCCGTCTACATCCCCCGGAAGGTCAATGGGCATCTTAAACTCATATATCCCGTCCTCAATGGTGCCTTCGTCCATAACCATCCTTGATAGCATTCCCTGTACGGAAATAATTACATCGGCTTCTTTCAACGGGATTTCCACTCCCAGGCTATCTAAAGTATGTGCGTTGACCTGTACGGTCTGTACGCTGTCCTTTTCTGCTAATTCCACCGATAGTTGTACATCTTTTATTGTGATTTCTCTCTCCTCCATATCCATTTCATCGGTACCCTCAAAAACAGCTTTTAAGGTAACCTTGCCTTCTTCGTCCTTCAAATAGGACTGATCTTTGGGCAGGATGATGCGGGCAATACCTTCTTTAGAAGTTTTGGTCGTACCCAAGGATACCTTTTCTTCTTCCAATAGGTTAAAAAAGGTTATCTCGGCACCATATACGGGTAATCTGTCCTTTCTGTCTTTCTTGTTTGTGGCTATAAAGCTGGCTTCCAACATTCGTGACTGATCCGGTTGTTTTACAGTTTTAAAGCGGAAGCGCATCCGGTAATCACGAAGGTTCACTTCCTGTGCCATTACATTTGGTGCCAAAAACAGACCGAATAACAAGACATATATGATATATGTGAACAAATTGAACTTCATGATTGCTGTTGTTGAGTTAATCCATTACGTCGTACCTTTCCTTTCTTTTCATAATCGATGACTCCGGACATGGGAATTATGGGTACCAATCGCATCAATAGCATGAAAAACAGCACAAATGTTGCGACTCCTGCAAAACTTAAGGCCCATTCTACCCAGGTTGCTGAATAGTGTATGAATTCAGGTCGGGTATCTTGTATAGGTAAATAAGGAGTTTCTTGAGTGGGGACCACAATCAAATAACGATTAAACCAAAGTCCTACCACAGCGATGACTGCTGCAAAAGTGATGTTCTTTATGGATCTAAGTTTTTTAAAGAACACGATCGCAAGAGGCACTAATATCCCGATATAATTGGCAAAGATGAACATCCAGAAATAGTCGTTGAACAAAGTGTCCAACAGATTGGCGTCATGTGTTTTATGGCTGAACCATCGTGCAAAATACTCACTGAACGTAAAGTAACCGTAAAGTAAGGCGGTAATCAGTAAAATCACTCCCGCACTCAGGAAATGGGCTTTTCGGATATAATGGTCCAGATTAAAATATTTGCGAATAAGATACATGGCAATGATGATGACCCCTACACCGGAATAAAGGCCGGCTACAATAAAGTAGGGGGCAAAGATGGTACTGTTCCAACCGGGTTGTAGCGTAAGACTAAAGATCCAGGCCAGGACGGAATAGGTAACTATGGCCAGGGCAATAACCATGGCAGACATGATCTTGGTAATTTTGTGAAGCCTCCTGCGTTGCGAAGGGGTATCACGATATCCAATGGCCAAGGAGGTATAGAGCTTTTTTCTCCATTTTGGCAATCCTTCACTATTGTCCCTGAGGATAGCAAAATCCGGAATAAAAGTGAGGTACAGATAGAGAAGACAACCTATCAAATCGGTGGTTATTGCTATCACATCCCAGGTAATCGGGGACTGGATCCTTGGATAGATAAACAGATAGTGAAGCCTATCTAATCGGGCCATGCACAATATAATGAATATGGGCCCAACGATCAAGGATACCACGGTAATTATCTCTACTATCCTGGAGACCGCATTTTTCCAGGGAGTATTAAAAAAATGCAAAACACCGGAAGCAAATGCTCCCGAATAGCTGAGACATAGAAAGAAAATGAAGTTAATGGTGTAAATACCCCAGACCACATTATCCCGCATTCCGGTAACCTCTTGTCCCTGAGTTACCTGTACCACAAACGCTGCTAGTCCACATAGAATGAGTGCCAACAAAATGGCGGTCCATATTTTGGACCATTTACCAGGTTTTAGCAGCATAGGAGAGAACTCCTTTACCAATTCTTTTTTTCGTAGGGCGATGTCCATAGTTTTGTGTTAGATCTTTCCTTTTTCTTTCATATCCTGCACATAGGGTACATCCTTATAGCGTTCAATGATATCTTCATCCACATCAAAGCCACGTTCCAAAGGAAACTGTCTGTCCACCGGAGGCAGATAATAGACGTTAGGTTTAGTGCCCAAATGTTCAAGATAGCGGTATCCGCCCCGGTCGTTGATCAATTCGGAAAATCGTACGGTTTCTTCGCCATTCGTGACCATATCCTCGTTTTTGTCTCCAAAATAAATAACACCCATTGGGCAAGCGGATACACAATGTGGCAATTTCCCCTGCCTGAGCATATCCGGACAAAAATTACACTTCATTACCGTACCTACTTCTCCGGGAACACTCGTTTCCGGAGAATAGGGCTGACTTGTATCGTCGAACTTAGGTTTGTGGCTCCAGTGGAATTGACGAACGGAATAAGGGCAACTGGTGACGCAAAATTTACAGCCAATACACCTATCACTATCAACCAGTACAATACCGTCGTCCCGTTTAAACGTAGCCCCGGTGGGACATACGGTTACACAGGGGGGTTCATCACAGTGATAACATGGTTTTGGAAACCAGTAGGGATCAGCTTCCTCATGGTCCTGAAGCAAAAGGATCTTCATGTACTCTTCATTGTAGTCCAGATGATGTGCTTTTTGACAGCTCTCCACACAGGTCCGTGCATTTTTGCATTTAGATAAATCAATCACCATGACGAATTTACGGCCAGGTATGCCCTTTCTGGATTCCTTAGGAGTAATATGCGCTTCAGGATACTTATTGATGCTTTCGGCATCCACTTCTACCATTTTTCCTTCCGGGGTAAGCACCCTTATCTTCTCGCCAGATGCCTTAAGTTCTTCCTCCGACGCCAAATTGGCCAGCAAACTGGCTCCGGCTACGGTGGTTGCCCCGGACAGTAACCCCATTTTCAGAAATTTGCGTCTATTGGTACCGTTTCGTGTAGTTTTGTCGTCTTTCATACATTGACCCTTTTGAGGAAACCGTTGTTTAGTTGTCCATTGACCGGGGTTAAAAATTATAGTTTCTCGTAATGTTGAATCCGAACAGAATATCCCCCGCAAAGAAATCGTTCGTATTTTTCATATAGTTCTGCTGTGGCACAATACCATTGGCATTGGAGATGAACAATTGAAAGGCGTGTGCCGAGGTTGCGATTTCAAATCCCAAACTGAACACAGGCTCCGGATCAATATCCAATCGTACCCCATCCAAATGATGGGTAAAAGGCTGGCTATAATCCCATATTATTGAAGTCTGATCGCTTATTTTATAGCGACCGCCAAAGGAAACGGCAATAACATCGTTTCGCTGCCGCTCTTCGACCAGATTGAAATGGGATACGCTGGGCGCCACTTGCATGGAAAGCTTGCGATTAAATCTACGCGCAATGATCACTTGGTTAAAGTAAGAGTATCTGTGTTGGTCCAATCTAAAGTTTTCCCTTCTTCGGGCGTCAATGGCAAAATTCCCATAGTAGGAAACGCTTACCGGCATCCTGTCCGATCGTGTTTGGTTAAGGATACCAATCTTCCAATTGAAGTCCTGGAGACGATCAAATTTTGTGGTCCCGAAACCGAGGGTCACACGATCGTGTATCGCATAGGTAATTCCCATACGGATGTTGGAGGGACCCCAAAATCCCAACATGTCGTTGGTTCCTCCGTTGATCAGCCCAAATCTGTGTGACATTTGTACCTCCATGGTATTTTTGGGAAAGAGTACATTATTGGGATTGTCAATAATGAAAGAGCTTTCAAAAGCAGGGCGTGCCGGTTTATCCTCAATGGAATCCTTTGCTTTTTTTTGGGAAAAGAGACAGAGATGGAAAAATAATAGGGCAAAACATAGTATTCTGGAACTTTTCATATTCGATTGTCTTATTAGTTATTCTCCGCACCGCGGTCTATCCAGCCTTTTATTAGGGCAATTTCTTCTACTGTAAGGGAAAATCCAGCTTCAACGGGGTGATCGTTTCCAGGCAACCCTTGAAAGAAGGCACTGTTTTCGGCATCCCCTGGGACCAGAGATCCGATAATGGCATCATATGAATTCCCCTCCGTCAAATCAGGATTGGCAATGGTACCATTATGGCATGTGGTACAATCCCTACCCTCTAGCACAAATAAAGGTTGAATGTCATCCTGGTAAGAAATAGGCTCATCTATAGGGATATCTGGAATCACTTCTTCTACCTCCTGATCGTAGTAACAGGAAACGCATAATAATAACCCAAGAACGACTACTAAGCGTATTTTACGTGGTTTTTTCATTGTATTCATATAAACGATCTTATTCCAATATTTCAGGGAAAGAAATCCCAATCATCTGTTGGTTACCTGTTAGGGGCAATCCATATATGTCAAGACACATCGCAACAGCGTATGGGCTCCATTCCCAATTGGGTAGGGTAGCCTTAGGCTTTATTAATTCTGTAAGGCCTCAATGGAATTGGTCAACAAAGCCCTGGAATACGCCGGATTATGGGTTCCGCTACTCTGATCTTCCAATAAGGTCATATAATTCCATGCGGCCTGGGCCTCTGCAGTGGTAAAAATGCCTTCTCTGGATCGGTCCGTATCGCCTGGGTTTGGAAAGTCATCCACTATGAGACCTACAACGGGTACTCCTGTTCCTACCGGATTCCCATCCATATCAAAAACAGGGTTGCCTTCGGAATCTTCTTCAAATTCCTCGCCCACAACTTCGCTTAACAATTGTTTTAAGATGGCCATATCTTCAGTAAACCCGGCCAATTCTGAGGGTATGCCATTGCTATGGCAGGCCACACAGGAAGCTTCCGTTACGTTCCAGGAGTGAAGGCCTTCATTGATGTCGGTAGATTCTCCCATGTGGCAACTCACACAGGAAGCCCCGGTTCTATGCACTGCTGAAGCAACTCCGGGATACCCGACAGAACCTGCTATGTTAGCGCCCATGATACCTTCCAGCATGGTGGATTGCGGCCCGTGGTGAGGGCCAAAACGAGTGGTAGCAACCACATATGTACCGGTTCCATCTTCAGCAGGTATCACATAACTATCCCTCGGCTGATGGCAAATGGTACAATTGTTACTGGTTCCGCCAAAATCAATGACCGTATTCGGATCTAGTTCCAGGGCAACAGGTTCAATACTCCTCAAAGCATAGTCAATTCCATCGTTTTCAAAGTCAAATGTATCGTGACTGTCGTGACAGGTAGCGCAGGTAATCGGGGAATTGTTGGTTAAGCTGCCTGGATCCACTTCTCCAAAAGCCAGGAAATCCTGATGCCCGAGGTTAGAATGGCATGAAGCACAGTCGTCTCTGGGTCCTGTAAAAGTAAAAACAAAGCCGGATCCATGGGACGATACATCAAAAGAAGCTTCTACGATATCCATGGTGGCATCGGAGTGACAACTTACACAGGAGGCAATTCCATCAGCACCGTCAACCCCATCTACTCCATCTATTCCATCTATTCCATCTGCTCCTGGTGGTCCGGGAATGGGATCGCTGGTACATTGAACAAATAGCAGGCTCAAAGCAACTACTACCAGCAATCGAATTAGCATTAGATTTTTCATATGATTGATAGTTTTACTATTAAGAAAGATTGTTTTAGTATTGATTTAGTAAGGGAAACATACAAACTGCGGGTAAAAATATGTAAACACCATACCTATAAATATGATATTTATCATGGAACCCCCCTTAAACTGAGAAATCGTTAAAAAAAAGGCTAATCAAGAATGATTCTAAAAAAAATAAGGTCGATTCTTATTAAAAAATGAAAAATCCGAAAAAACATAGGCATAGGCTGGAACAGTGTAGTAAGGAGTGAGAAATGCCTATGGCGGTTACCATACGCTATGAACTCCCCATGGAACGATCACCCTGGCGATTGATCAACCCGCCTAAGTTTTTCTGGTGACGTAAGTATTGCGTAGGATACTTAAAATAGTAAACTGGCAACAGCTCCAGCGTTCAACCTCACTTGTATTACTTTTTCTTCTAATTTTATAGTAATGCTCTTGTCCTTTTTATTCGTATTCTGAAGAATAGCTGCCACCTTTCCTTCCGGGGTTTTGAAAGCAACATTTAAAATATTCCCTTCGATGTTCGAAGCTACCCGGACAGCTCCTGGTCGGATAAATTTGGAGGCATGCGCAATAATATAATAGGCCGGGTTTCTAACTATGGTATCACCGCTTATGGTTAGAGCACCCAAACAAGACGTACAGCCTCCTCTATCAGTATGTGGCTCCTGGTTTTCATCTGCGGCAAGATTCCATTCCAAAACCGTTTTGCTCCAATTTCGCGATGCACCAATAAGCAAATTTTCCGTGTGCCATGTTATATCCTCTGCAAAATTCCCCGGTGCTCCGATCCATTGTTCGGTAAAGTAAAGATGCTTATCGGGGTGGGCTTCATGTACCAATGACAGTGCGTCTATGCTTCCATTATAGAGATGAAATGCAGAACCATCAACATATTTTGCCGCTAAAGTATCATTCAAAATGGCAATCGGATAGTCCGGCCTATCCGCATTGTGGTCGTATATAATGATCTTTGTTTTTATGTCATTTTTTTCAAAGGCAGGACCAAGATGGTGCTTTACAAATGCTGCCTGCTGTTCTGCTAACATAAGTAAGCTCGGATTATTTCCTGGATGTAATGGCTCATTTTGTACGGTTACGGCATCTATGGTAATGCCATGGCCTTTCATGGCTTTTAGGTACTTGACAAAGTATCGTGCGTAAACATCGTGGTATTCTTCCTTAAGGCTGCCCCCACGAGTATCGTCATTATCCTTCATCCAATGGGGGGGCGACCAAGGGGAGCCCATCAATTTCATATCCGGGGCAATCTTTAGGATCTCCTTAAGTACGGGTAGTACATGTAATGTGTCATCCGCCAGGGAAAACCGCTCAAGGGGGATATCCGTCTCACCCTTAGGTAAATCGTTATACGACCAGGGCCTTTTATTCAAATCCGAACTGCCAATACTGAGCCTTAAATAACTTACACCAATAGCATTTTTTCCGGTTCCAAAAAGCTCTTTTAACAGCTTTTCCCTTGAAGAAGAGGACATATTCATGATATGTAAAGCGCTACCCCCGGTAAGCGTATATCCAAATCCGTCCATTACCTGATACGTTGTGGAAGTATCTATAATTATGGTAGCATCGGCCTTTTTTGTTGCTCTCAATGGATATACTAGCTCTTCTTCTAAAAGCTTTTGTTTATCCAGCGTAGTTACATAAAGTGTTGCGATAGGGACTTTATCGGCGTTTTGCTTACAACTTATACAACTTAGTAACACAAGACAAGTGTAGCAATAGCATATAAAACGAAGGGATTTGCTCATGGGTAAACGTTAAAAAACAAACAGATGGTGTACACCATCTGTTCGTGAATACAACTAACTAACTCAAATGATCAACTTAAAAATCACTATTCTTTTACTATCATATTATTCATGCGGTAAGAACATTTTCTTACAGTATGGTGACTATTACTCCAAAGTGTAAAAATAACCTTCCCCATTGAGATTGATCGTAATCAATTTTGTGCCCAGGGAAGAAACTTCGATGTCATTAATGGTATCAAATCCTAGGTCGCCTGCTGTTCCTTCAAATGCTAATTCACCCGAAGTGCCTGGAATTTCTTTATAGATTAGCCCCCAGTCTCCGTTTGCCCTGAAAATAAATCGTTTATTACTATCTCCCGGATCTGCATCAATGAGCTCAATACTGGATTGCCAAACACCATTCCCTTGGTATTCCAAAGGTTCATCACCTCCCCATCCGTTGAGTATCACATTACCCACAATGCTCCATTGTTCTATCCTGAAAAGCGAAAGGGCTTCTGCATCAAAATCTACAGTAACCCTGTAAATCCCGGTTTCTGGGGCAATAATGGGTGTGTCCCCTATTTCTACGCTTTCTCCATTGACCGTGTAGGTAGTACTATCATCGGTTTTTGAAGAAAAAAAGTTATATCCCAAACCGGATTCCAACGTAGTATAAACTTCAAAGATGTTGGTGTTGGATCCGTCCGCTCTGCTCAATCTGTTCATTGGCAAAGCATCATTTATTGCCGGACCTATTTCCGTAGCTTCACCGCCAATAAACAATTCCTGGGGTGGACCCTGCACGTCAAAACGCTGTAAGGTTAGCCCGGAAGTGCTTATACTACTTTGATCTATGGAAACTGCTTCTACCCCCCATTTTAAGGAAGTAATGGCATTGGGTTCAAAACCTGCTTCGGAGAGCGCCAGGTCCATTGCTAAATAAGTGATTTCAACAAAGGTTTGCACTCCATTATCGGCGGAAGGAACTCTTAACAAAGGATCTGAAAAATCCCCACTTTCCAAATCCAACATCACATTATAGGTAATCAGGAAATCCTCATCGGAATCGGCGGCTTCCCATTCAAATTGTAGCACTTCTTCTCTACTTTCCCTATCCAATACCAGCGAAAACCCGTCATTTGGAGTGATAAGAGTGGGATTTGATAACTCAAAATCCGAAATGGTATCTATATTGTTTTCTTCATCCTCACAATTGGTGAACAGCAGCAGTGCAGACAACAATAGCGTCCACGACCAACTGATTTTTTTAATGATTTTCATAGTATATTGTTTTTAGTTAATTCCATTTTAAAGTCACCAAAGCGCCCTTTGGCAACATGTATATAAAACCCTTATTACCCACATTAACTTTAAGCTTCTGGGAGCCCTCGGTATTGGACGAATTATACACCACCAGGACCATGGTGCCGTCCGGATTTTTAAAGGCGACATTTTCAAGAATTCCGGGAAGTTCATTGGTGGCAATTACCTGGGCTCCCGGATGTACGTATTTGGAAAAATGCCCCAGCATATAGTATTCCACATTTTTTGTAATTGTACCTCCACTGGTAACGGTCAATACCCCTCTGCACACCTCACATCCCCCGTTTTGGGGACCAGCATTTTCGTCCAGGGCCAGATTCCATAAAAGCACCGTCCTTGCTCCCCGGCGTAAGGTGCCCATAAAAACGTTTTTCATAAAAAAGTCGAGCTCACCTCCAAAAGTGGTTCCTTCGTTCTGAATACCGGACTGTTCGGTAAAGTGAATCGCTGCTTCAGGAAAGCGTTGGGTTACTTTGGAAATATCATTTGGGGTGCCGCCATAGGCATGATACGCAATGGCATTCGTATACTTAGAAGCTTCCGGATGGTCCAGAAGGGTAATAGGATATTCAGGATCTTCATCTACCCTAAAATTATGGTCATACCCTACAATGCTTGTGGACACACCTGAACTGGCCAATACCGGCCCAAAATATTCTCCAATGAATTCAGCCTGTTCCGATGCTTCCATCTTCATTGTGGGATAGGACGGACTTTCATGCATAGGTTCATTTTGGACAGTAATAGTATTTATGGGAATACCTTCCTCCTGGTAGGCCATAAGATATTTTACGAGGTAATTGGCATACACCTCATAATACTGTGGATTGAGACTCCCGCCATTAAGGGATCGGTTGAGTTTCATCCAGGCCGGAGGGCTCCAGGGTGAGGCCATAAAACCCATATCACTGTTAATGCCTAAAATGGCTTTTGCCGTTGGAATAACAGGGTTGTTGTCTTGTTTATCTTCATCAATGGAAAACGCACTTAAATCCAGGTCCTCCACACCGGAAATGTCGTTATAAGTATAACTTCCATTAGTATTAAAATCGGAGGATCCTACGGTAAGTCGTACATAACTCAGCGCAATACCGGTGTCTCCAAAAAGCATATTCAGCGCTTCCGTATTGTTGTGCAACAAAAAAGCGGCACTGCCTGTTAGCGCAGCACCAAAACCATCTATTGTCTGCAGGCTTTGATTGTCATCCAGGGTTACGGTCAAATCCCCTTCTTCATCACTAAACGGAAGTTTGTTGGGCAGTTCATTTAGCAATGCCGTTTGGTCGGAAGTAGTGAGTATTACGCTAACCTCCCCAACCACAGGTGTTGGATTGGGTTCTGGCCCCTCTTCTTCCCTGTTTGATGTATTGCCATCATTGCTGCACCCGGCTACCGTAAAAAAAGTAAGCCACAGCATTGTGATCATGGTTGCGCCTTTATACATGCCCTTTATCTAATTGTTTTAATACCCGGGATTTTGTTCCAATCTTTCGTTGATATCAATTTCCACTTGTGGGATAGGAAATAACAGTTGAAAAGACTGTATATCAATTCCTTTAGCTGTTTGTAGGGCTTGTCGAGCGGTCTCGAAACCTTTTCTTTTGATATCGAACCAGCGTTGCCCTTCAAACATGAGTTCTAACCTCCGTTCATTTAAAATGGCCTGGTCAACTGCAGATGGATTGGTGGACCCCATATAATCCGATAGCCCGGCACGATCTCGTATTTGATTGAGCAGTGTGATCGCCTCTCCTGTGCTTCCGTTTAGGTTCAATGCCTCTGCACGCATTAGAAGCACATCGGCGTATCGCAATACAATGCTGTAATCCGAAGAGTTGAAGGCAGCGCCCTCGCGCCATTTAAAGACATATAAAATATCATCTCTACTGACCAGAGAAGATGCCTTACGCAGGTCGCCATCTTCAAACAATTGCTCACTGTTTGGGGTAGGTGTATTGAATTTTATAAATTCGAAAGAGGCTTCGGGAACTGGTAAAATAAGCTCCGGGAAAACATTTCCCTCTTGGCCGCCATTGTACTGTACAGCAAAGAGTACCTCATTGTTATTCTTATTCTGCTGGTCAAAAAGCGTTTCAAAGTCTGGTAAAAGGGAAAATCCTCTTTCCATAACACTGGAGGTAAGGGAGATCACCGCTTGGTTATTCCCCAGGGTTAACTCCACTTTTGCCAATAGCCCTTCTGCGGCGCCAACCGTCGCTCTTCCAGCTTCCTGGTTTTTACCCTCCAAAAGTGAAATTGCATTTTGAAGATCACTGATAACCTGTTGATAAATTTGATTTTCAGCGCTTCGCGGCACTTCAATTGCGTCAGGATCTAAGCTCAAGGTTTCGTTTATCACCAGGGGTACTCCTCCAAACAACTGTACCAGGTTGAAATAATGTAATCCCCTTAAAAAATACGCTTCACCTAATAGCGCATCTTTTCTCCCATCATCAAATAGTCCATTATCCATAGGGGTAATTCTATCTATGGCAATGTTTGTCCTTCCAATTGCGGTATACACCTGTCTCCAAAAACGAGTCAGTATTTGATTGGTAGGCCGTACCGTATAGTTGTCTATGGCAAAATTGTTCGAGTTGTCCCCTCCGGCAAAGCTGTTATCGGAGCGGACATCACCAAGCACGAAATAATCAAAGCCATAATAACTATCGGGTTGTAGGGCGTCATAACAGCCTATTACCCCGGCCTCTGCATCGTTCTGGGTAGCCCAGAAATTAGTAGTCGCAATATCATTTGGAGGAACAAACTCTAAAAAATCTTCTGAGCAAGAAAATGAAAGGATCGCAACGATTATATAGATAAGGTGTTTTGTGTTTTTCATGATGTAGGCTATTAAAAAGTTACGTTTAATCCGGCGATATACGTCTTAACCTGAGGGTAGGTGCCGTAATCTATGTTTGATGATAGTACATCAACTCTATTATTTTCTGTTCTGCTCACCTCCGGATCATACCCGGTATAGTCTGTCCAGGTATACAGGTTCCTTCCCTGCACGTAAATCCTGAGATTGGTCATTTTCAGTGCCTCAATAATACGCTTCGGAAACGAGTAGGCGAGGGTGAGTTCCCTTAGCTTAATAAAGGAGCCATCCTCCACCCATCTGTTGGACGCCCTTCCGTTACCATTGGGATCTCCAAAAACGGCCCTGGGGATGGTGGTATTGGTATTATCAGGGGTCCACCTGTCCAATACCGTAACGCTCTGGTTTTTAAAGGTCGCCTGATTTTCCAGCTCAAATCGGGAGGCATTATAAATATCCTGCCCTTCCACGCCTTGAAAAAATGCCGTTAGTTGCAACCCCTTATAGGCGACGTTGGTAGTAGCGCCCCATAAAAAATCGGGCAGTGCATTTCCAATAATGGTTCTGTCATTTTCATCATTGATAATGCCATCGCCGTTGAGGTCTCTAAAAATGATATCCCCAGTTGCCGGATCAACCCCTTCTGACACAAAACCAAAGAAATTACCTATGGGCTGGCCTTCCTCTATCCGGGTGACATTTCCCTGATCATTGACGCCACCGCCTGTGATGATCTGTCCGTTAATATTGGTAACCTCGTTCTCATTTTTAGAGTAATTGGCATTGATATCCCAAAAGAAGTCGTCTGTTGACAGAATCGTCGCATTGAGCCCTATCTCAATACCTCTATTGGTCAAGGAACCGATATTTTGGGTGGCGACCTGAAATCCTGAAGAGGAAGGTAAGGGGTTAGGAATTAATAAGTCGTCAGTATCTTTTTGATAAAGATCCACCGTCATGGCCAATTTGTTCTTAAACAGCCCGAGGTCAAACCCTAAATTGTGTTGTGTTGTGGACTCCCATTTCAAATTTCTGTTTTCCACCTGATCCGGTGCCACCCCGGGAAGTACCTCCCCATTGATAAAATAATTTGAATTTAGCCTGTATAGTCCTTGCCATTCGTAGTCTCCAATTTCCTGGTTACCCGTAACCCCATAGCTATATCTTAACTTTAATAGATTTAGCCAGGAGGCCTTTTTTAAAAAGTTTTCCTCAGTTACTACCCAAGCTGCCGATACCGAAGGAAATATGGCAAATCGGTTGTCCGGTCCAAAACGTGAAGAACCATCCCTACGCACAGTAGAGGAAAAGAAGTAGCGATCCAAAAAGCTCACATTGGTCCGGAGAAAGAAAGAATTATTGGACCATTCGGATATGATTTCATCAGTATCCAGTATTTCTGAAGCAGCATCTACATTGGTTATGGCGCCATTTGGAAACCCAACCCCCAGAATTCTCGTATTCTCAAATTTGGACTGCTGGGCTGCGGTACCCAATAGAAAATCCACATCTGCCACATCCTTGATGGGTTCAAATTTGTAATTCAAGGTATTTTCCCATAACCAAACGGTTTGGAGAAATGTTGAGGTTTCCGCAAGGCCTTCGTTTGCCTTTCCGTTTGACGTATTGAAGGGATCTACAAAGCGGTTGAACTTGGATTCTGTATAATCTACACTAAAAGAACTGCGAAAAACAAGGCCAAAGGGAAATGAGTATTCTCCGTAAATATTGGCAATTGCTTTGGAAGTGTTAAATTCCCGGTTTTCCCCCCTTACCAAAGCGATTGGATTATCAAACCCCCCTTGAAAAGGGTTTGCGGCAAAAGAACCATCTTCATTTTGTATGGGTATGATTGGTGGTGTCTGCAATGCGGATAAAACCACTCCGCCTTGATTCACCCGGTTGTTATCATTGATGGTATTGAACTGTGTTCTGGATAAAGCAATACTATTTCCTATCTTGAGATTTTTGTATAACTCATTATCCTGGTTGAATCGTACGGAATATCTTCTAAAGCCCGTAGTTTCTATGGTACCTTCTTCATCCTGTAAACCCACCGATAAGAAGTAATTTCCTTTTTCTGTTCCTCCGGTAAACGAAATTTGATAGTTCTGAAGCGTGGCCGGAGCATATAATTCATTCTGCCAATCTGTATTGAATTGAAAGTTGAAAGGATCCGTTATCGGGGATTGGCCTGCATTTATCCTGGCCGTATTCAAATAGTCAATATACTGTTGCGAATTCAACACCGGTAGGGTATTGATAACCCTGTCCTCACCAATAAAGCTGGAAAAATTAATGGAAGACTTTCCCCGGGTACCCCGCTTTGTAGTGATAAGGACTACACCATTAGCCGCTCTGGCGCCGTAGATGGAAGATGCAGCAGCATCTTTTAGGACCGAAATGGACTCAACATCATTTGGATTCAGTGCTTCAGTATTCGTAACCTGTACCCCGTCTATAATATATAAAGGTTCCACCGAAGCCGAAAGGGAATTGGCCCCCCTGATGCGAATTGAAGGACTTGCTCCTGGGCTACCGGATGCCTCAATGACCTGAACCCCGGCCAGTTTACCGTTTAAGGATTGTCCAACATCAGTAAATGGTTTGTCTTCAATTATCTCACTGCTTTCTAAAACGGTTACGGCTGAGGTTAACGCCCGTTTAGTGCTGGTACCATATCCTATGACAACCACTTCTGATAGCGCTTGCTCATCGGATTCCAACAGCACTTGTAGCGTGGTCTGAGTACCCACTACAATTTCCCGGGAGAGAAAACCAACATAGGAAACTACCAACACATCATCCGTTGAAACATCAATAGTGAAATTACCGTCAAAATCAGTAGAAGTACCCTGGTCCGTACCCTTAACGATGACTGTTGCACCAGGTAGTGGTACGCCAAAAGCATCTGAAACTGTACCCTTTAATGACCGGGTCTGTGCAAATGAAAAAAGAGTACTGCATAAGAAGCAGACCCATAGATAGTTGTTTATTTTCATAGGTTGAATTAGTTAGGGTTATAGGTTGTTTCCTTTTGAGTTATCTGAGCAAGGTTACTGCCATGACCCGTCTTTAGTTGGAATCATTGGCGTTTCTTAAGGCCGAATACCTTCCTTGCAAGACCATACCACAAAAAATCATTTTTGCAGATATCAGAGGAATAAAATTAGAATATGATAAAATAGAACGCAGTTTTTTGAATACTCTTTAAATACGTCAATTTTAACTGAAAATACACCAATGCTACTTTTATTAGTATAAATATTTTATTGTCAATAATTTAAAGTTTCAAAAAGGCAATCTTGCAGGAATTTCAAAATAATGGTAATTTCAGGAGAGGCTTTGATTACATCGTACTATGGAACGCTTAATTTTTGTAGTATATCTACTTTGTCATCTTTCTTATGTTCCTGTTATCAGTCAGGATACGTATGATTTTTGGGATGCAAAATCGGATTTGCCAAAAATTACCCATTTTACCAAATCTGATTTTAATGCAGATTCCCAGTTTTGGACCATGTGTAGGGACGATAAGGGGATCTATTATTTTGGCAATAATGATGGGGCAGTTGTATTTGACGGGGAACATTGGGATAAAATACGATTGCCCAATAATTCTTCAGTACGCAGTTTGTTATATTCTTCAACGGGCAAGGTGTATGCCGGGGGATATAATGAATTGGGTATAATTGAACGTGATTCAACTGCAAGTTATCACTATAGATCTTTAATTCATGAACTGGGGATAGAAAACCGGAATCTTGAAAATCTCTGGCAGGTACATGAGTTGGAGGAAATGGTCATTTTCAGGGCGTTCAGCGGGCTGGTTGTTGTAAACAACACTACGGCAACGTACATTCCCGCGACCCATTCCTTTATAGGAGCGGGGATTGTCAATGCCACCTACTATGTTCAAGACGAAGACTTAGGAATTCTGGCTTTCGACCCTATTAGTCTGGAACTTTCACACATTTTTCATCATAATAGCATTAATAACGAAGAAGTAATAGCTTTCCTCCCCTCAGGTGTTCAAAATGTGTTGGTTCTGGTAGCCAAATCAGGAAATGTCTACAAAGCAAATCGTACCACACGTGAGGTAGTACCATGGACAAACATTTTTTCCGATGGCGTAAAAGATAATATTATAAGCGCCATAAAGAAAGGAAGTAATTATCTTTTGGGTACACTTGGTTCAAAAATAATTTCCCTTTCAGAACATGGGAAAGTTATAGAAAGTCCCTCCGCCTTTACTAAAATACAGGATGCAACTGTGTTGCATCTTTTTGAAGACCAAAACAATCTATGGGTATTGTTGAACAACGGATTGGATTTTGTTGAGTACCATCCTGCTGTAAGTCAGATATTTGATAAAGCCTCTATTTATGATATTCTGATAAAAAACAAGACATTATATCTTGCTACCAACAAAGGGTTTTATTGTGCAAACCTGAAACAAAGCGATGGTAATGGGCAAAGTGGTTTGAAGTTTAAAAGGATAAACGGACCCCAAGGTCAGGCCTGGTCTTTAACATCTATTGACGATTTTGTTCTTGGCGGGCACAATGAAGGGCTATATGTTGTTAATGAATTCGGCACAGAAAAAATTGGAAAAGTTGCGGGGTTTTGGAAAATAATCAAGATCCCCAACAAATCAGACACATTTCTGGCCTGTAATTACAACGGACTCTTCCTGGTTTTGAAAGAAGGGAATAGTTTTTCCATACTTCGTAAAATCAAAGGATTTAATGAATCTACCCGTGATATTATTCCTGCAGGCGAAGAAAACACATTTTGGATCTGTCATGGATATAAAGGGGTGTATAGGATAAAAATCAATGCTGACTACACCCGCGTCTATGCCATTGATCATTATACCCAGCAGAACGGTTTTATGTCCCCATTCAACATAAATGCGTTCCACTACAATTCCCAAATAGTGTTTACCACCAATTCCGGTGTTTATGAGTATACCACTAAAAACAACTCTTTTGCGCCTCACCAGTCTTTGAATACAATACTGGATACCACGGTAAATACTAGAAAAATAGTGCAGCGTAAGGATACTACCTGGGTAGTTTTAGACGATGAGGTAGCTTATTTTCACGATGATAAAGGGCAGATAACCCTTACAAGGGATGTTTTTTTAGACGTGAAGGGAAACCTTAACCGTAGTATGGAAAGCATCCTTCCCTTAAAAAATGGGAAGGTACTTATTGGTGCCAAGAACGGCTTATATCTGTATAACCTAAACCAACCTGCAAATGAAGAGGTGCCAACACTTATTACTAAAGTGATACGATTTGAAAATAGAGAGAAACGGGAATTACGGGTTCATAGCGAAAGAAAAATAGAACTCCCCACCAAAACCGATATCCTTCGATTTGAATATGCTGCTCCACAATTGAATATTGCCAGCAACAGGCAGTACAGTTATATCCTGGAAGAAATGGACCAAACCTGGTCTGCCTGGGAGAATATCCCCTATAAAGAATATACACATTTAAGGCCCGGGGACTACACCTTTAAGGTGAAGAGTAGAAACTTTAACGGCGATGTCGGGGCAGAAACTATATTTAAATTCACTATTGTTCCGCAATGGTACCAAACCAATATGGCCCGATTTTTCTATAGCTGCTTTTTTCTTTTTTTAATCTGGACAGGGTATACCCTTGTAAAAAGAAAAATAGCCTATGAAAATAGGAAAACCAAGATTGCGGCGGAAAAAACCAGAAGGCTGCTGGAACTGGAAATAGACCAGTTAAAACTGACTCAGGACAAAATGATTTTAGAAGAAGATATCATCCTTAAAAGCAAAGAATTGGCCAACTATACCATGCAATTGGTCAATAAGAAGCATATTTTCAGTGAAATCCAGGAAGACCTAAAAGAATTGAAGAGCTTAGTGAAGAGTAAGAGCCCAAGGCAAAAACTAATAGATATATTCAGAAAATTACATCAACATAAGATTGGGGAAGAATATATGGAGGTTTTTGACGTGAATTTTGAGAGAATTCACCATAATTTTTTTGAAAAGCTTATGGAAATGAATCCAAAACTGACCAAAAGAGAGCTTCGGCTTTGTGCATTTGTAAAAATGAATTTGGCTAATAAAGAAATATCACCCTTACTAAATATTTCGGTAAGAGGTGTGGAGACAGCCAGGTATAGGGTAAGAAAAAAGTTGGGGATTGATCATGATTTAAGCTTTCATGAGTTTCTTATCAACTTATAGCGTTGTTTTTGGTTTTCATATTGCCTGGCGTCAATACCATACACTATGAACTCCCCATGGAACGATCACCCTTACGAATGATCTTTTTGCTTTCTTTCCCTTTAATGGCCACACCACTATCATCCAACCAAACGATGGCCCCGGTAGGGCATCGCTGAATGGGCACCTGCGTAGTATGATTTTCAACGTAATTGATTACAGGTAAATTATTTTTTATGGTGATTAGCTCACCCGGGGCGTCCATGGCACATTTACCGCAGGCCGTGCAGGCTACCTGGCAATCTTCAAGAATGGCATCGCCATGTTCCAGATTTTTACAAGCTACCCACAACCGGTGACTTATGGGGTGTAACGAAAACAGATCTTTAGGACAGGCTTCTACACAATCCCCACAGGCCGTGCATTTTTCTACATCTACTACGGGTAAGCCATGTTCGTTCATGGTAATTGCATCAAAATCACAGACCACTTCACAATCCCCATGGCCAAGACATCCCCAAAAGCAGCCTTTACCTCCGCCAGATATTAGCGCAGCTGCCTGGCAACTTTGAATCCCTACATACTGTGCACGATTGATCGCCACATTTGTCCCGCCGGCACAAGCGAGACGAGCGACTTGTTTTTCTTCAGCGCCCAGGGCAACGCCCAGAAATTCAGCTATGGACTGCCGACCTTCATCTGTACTCACGGTACACTTTCCGGGTAAGGCTTTTTGCTGGACCAGGGCCTCGGCAAAGGGCCGGCAACCGGGATATCCGCAAGCCCCGCAATTGGCATGGGGCAACATGTCTTCTACCGTATCTATTCGCGGATCTTCATAGACATAGAGCTTCCGGTTCGCAACAATGAGCATTACGGCAAGTAGTAAGGTTAACCCTCCCAAAGCGGCTATGGCGACAAGGATAGACATCTTATTTTGCGAATTTAGTTGTAGGCATTCGTTGTGCTTTTATTTTTCAATGTGGACTAATAAATGATCTCAGCCCATTTTCTTCCGGCGATCAATTCTGCTTTGCGAAGCCGCCATTTTTCTTCTGACCCTAAGATATTGGAGAACGCTTTGTTGAGTTTGTTGTGGATGGTTTCATACCCGGCAACATAGACATAGGTATTCGCACTCCCCAGCAACTCGATTAGCTCAGTGGTTTGCTCTTCCAGTGCCTTATCCAGTGCAATAGGATCGGCCCAATGCGGTCTGGGGCTCAGCGCGTGAAAAGCTTCAAAGGTGGCTTCGTCATAGTAGTTGGTAAGATCGCCATCTTTGTCATTCAGGTACAATAATTCCAAACCACTTCGGGCACCATAAAACAAACGGATCTTCCCTTCCCAATCTTTGACGTTTTTATAAATATGTTTGATAAACGCCCGGAAGGGGGCAATACCTGTACCCATGCCAATGAGTATTAGATTGGCCGTCTTGTCCTCCGGAACGGTAAAGGGCAGCTTAAAGGGTCCGGTAAGCGTGATCTCATCGCCTTTTTTCCGATCGCATAAATAGTTTGAAGCGATGCCCGGATATTTTTCCCCACTGAAATCATCAACATAAAAGCAGCGTTTCACCAATAAGGTAAGCTGTGGGTTCCCTTTGATACGTTTTGGTAGATCGGCTACGCTGTAGAGCCTGTGGTGGAGGGTGTTTCCAAAATCACCTGTGGCCTTCGTCAATACGCCGAAGCTTTGATCCACCTCGCATTTAAACTCCGGATCTTTTACTTGAAGCACGATCTCACGTACCTCTTCGGTGTCCGGTGGCGTAAGCCGCGATGTATTTTTAACGACCGCCGTATACCGTTTTTCAATATCAAAATCTGATAAATGTGCCATGGTTCTTATTTTAAGTACTTTATAATCAATATTTACGCATTACATTATCTGCATGCCTGGTTTTTCATCTTACATTATTTTCTTTTTTTCGCTCACAAAAGGTCGTACAACCACAATTTGAGCAGCTTCTTCGCCCGGCCAGTACATCCTCCTCTACATATTCCTCCCGAAACACGTTTTTCCACAACGCCTGTACTACTGTCCACAGTAGTACCAGCCCTACAGTCAAACCAATTCCGATGATAAGCGATTGCAACATATCTTTTTTTGTATTAGGCACCCAGGCCCGCAAAACCCATGAAACAAAGGGACAAAATCCCTGCAATAAACAAGGTCAATGCCGTTCCTTTGGAAATTCCGGGTACTTCTGCAAAATTTAATTGTTCTCTTAGCCCAGCGATCAAAAGCAGGGCTATTGTAAAACCGACACCGGCCCCCAGGGCATAGATCACGCTTTCTAAAAATCCATATCCTTTATTCGTCTGAAATAATGCCACACCCAGTATGGCGCAATTCGTTGTGATCAGCGGTAGAAAGATCCCCAAAGACCGAAATAATGCCGGACTCATTTTCTTGATGAACATTTCCACCAGTTGTACCGTTGAGGCAATCACCACAATGTAACTGATCAGTTGAAGGTAGGGGGCATTGATGGCCACCAATCCAGCATGGATCCCATAAGCGCACATAGAACTGATCAACATTACAAACATCACGGCACCCCCCATCTTTGAGGCGGTTTCTACTTTTCCTGACACCCCCAAAAAAGGGCAAATACCCAGAAAGTAAGCCAAAACAAAGTTGTTGACCAGGCAGGCATTGAGAAAAATAGCTCCTAGAGACTCCGTATTCATGTTTTTACTTTTCGTGTTTGTATTACATTAATGATAAGCAACCAGGCGGCGAGGGTGAAAAAACCGCCGGCCGGCAATATCATGACTATCCAATTTTGAAAACCTTCGGGAAAAATGGGCAGATTGAAAATTGAGCCATTTCCCAGTATTTCTCGTACCGCCCCTAAGCAAAAAAGGGCGAATGTAAATCCTACTCCCATCCCCAGAGCATCCAGGATCGATTTCCAGAGGGTATTTTTGGATGCGAAAGCTTCTGCGCGACTTAAGATCAAGCAGTTTACCACAATGAGCGAAATGAACGCCCCCAAACTTTTGTACAGTTCAACACTGATGGCCTGGATGGCATAATCCGTTACGGTAACAAAGGTGGCAATGATAAGGATATAGGAGGCGATCCGTACCTGTTTGGGAACAAAATTGCGAAGTAGGGATACCAGGATATTGGACATTAAGAGGACGAAAGCCGTGGCCAAACCCATAGCAAGGGCATTTTCTGCCGTATTTGAGACCGCCAGAACCGGGCACATCCCCAATACCTGTACAAACACAGGATTGTCCCGCCACAGTCCTTTGATAAATTCATCCGTGGTGACCGCCTTCTGTCCGGATCCGGAATTCTCCTTACTCATTGTTTTCCAGTGTTTTTTGGTTCGGGGTACTATCCGCCTTCTTGTAATTTTCGAACAGCATAGGAACTACTTCCGTTGTACTTGTCCCTATAATGTTCCCGATGGCCCTGGAGGTGATCGTAGCCCCTGTAATTCCATCGATCTCCCAGGGGTGCTGTTTTTCCCCTTGCTTTACCGTAATTACCTTGTTCCTGATTTTTCCATCATCGCCCAAGCTTACATCCAGTGCTATAAAATTGTCGAGAAATCGCTGCTCCTTTTCAATTTTATCCCCGAGTCCCGGAGTTTCTTTGCTTTCCAGCACCTGAAATCCAATCAGTACTTGTGCATTAGGGTCGTAACCATATAGTATTCTGATAATGTCCGCATATCCCTGACCTGCAGCTTCCACCGCATACCCCACAAGCTTTTCGTTTTTATCATAGCCTGCATAACAGGTTAATTCAGGGGTGTCGTCGTTTTCTATTTCAATCAACGCTCCATCGGCGTTTATTCCGAATGCCTGCGTACGAACGGTCCCTGGCAGCACCGTAAAAATGGCCTTCTCCAAAGCTTCAGCCTTTAACCGCTGTACACGGGGCAAGGTCAATTCAAAAGCCAATACAATAAGCAGGGCGCTGATGATACCAATAACCAGCATAGCCCGAAGCATCTTCATACTACTGGAAGGTTTTTGCATTGCTATGGTAGCGGCTTTGCTCATGTAGTTTTCATTTTTTTATTTGTGCCATACACGCGATGCTTCACCAGGATATCAATATGGGGCGAAATGGCATTGGCCAACAAAATGGAATACATAACCCCTTCCGGCAGACCACTCCAAATACGAATTACAATGGTCAAAATACCAATAATGCCTCCGTATATCCACAAACCGATAGGTGTAATAGGTGAGGAGACCATATCTGTAGCCATGAATACCGCCCCTAGCATCAACCCTCCGGAAAACAACATAAAAAATGGAGAAGGATATAACTCGCTATTGATCAGATAAAGCGTTCCACTTAAAACAAACGCGCTCAATAGCACCGCGACCGGAATTCTCCAGCTCATCATGTTTCGCGCAATCAAATACAACCCTCCTAAAGCAATGATGACCGCGCAGGTTTCGCCGGTCGAGCCACTGATTTGGCCGAAAGCCAGCTCTGCCGTCGACGCGCTAACGCCATCAAATTTAAACGCTGAGAGCGGGGTTGCCCCGGAAATAGCATCAAATTGCGGTTGCATAAACGGCCCCGTAAAGATCGACCCGGAAATTGTAGAAAATCGATCCGGTAGAAAAGCGGGATGCCAGGTGGTAATTGCTACAGGGAATGCCGCCTGTAAAACAGCCCGGGCCACAAGCGCCGGGTTGAAGACATTGTACCCCAGTCCGCCAAAAATATACTTACCGAGGGCAATACTTATAACCCCGCCAACAAAAGCCATCCACAAGGGAAAACTTGGGGGTAAGGTAAGGCCCAATAGTACACCGGTGATTACAGCCGAATAGTCATTTACTGTGCTTTCTTTTTTGGAAAGTTTACACAGGAAGTGCTCGGTCATCACTGCGGCAAGCGTAGCGGTGAGTATGACCAATAGTGCATTCAACCCAAAGGAGTAGATAGAAAAAAATGCCACAGGTAAAAGTGCCCAAACCACATTTTTCATAATGTCATCGGTACTTCGCCCTTTATAGATGTGTGGCGACGAGCTGATATCCAAAGTCTTTTTAAGCATGCACCTCCTCTTTTTTTTGGGCTTCCCGCTTTCGAACTACTCGTTTTGCCAGGCGGAAATACTGAACCAACGGAATATGTGAAGGGCATACATAAGTGCAGGATCCGCATTCAAAACAGTCCATCAGGTTAAAATCCGAAGCCATTTCATCGTAGGCTTCAAATTTTGCCAGGATCCCTAGTTTTGACGGATTCAATAGAATAGGGCAGGCATCTACACAGGCGCCACATTTGATACATGGATATATTTTGGACGATCGATTCACATCTTTCCGGGTAAACACCAAAATGCCGGAGGTGCCTTTTACAATGGATATATCAAGGTTTGACACCGCCACACCCATCATAGGGCCACCCATGTACACTTCGCTAATTTCTTCGTCCACACCTACTTGTTCGAGCACAAAACGCAATGGTGTACCCACGGGGACAAGGTAATTTCCTTTCTTTTTAACTCCGGGCCCCGTAATGGTGATGACCCGTTCCTGGATACCTCGGCCATGAGGGAGTAATCGGCCAATCTCTGCAGCAGTGGCAATATTCACTACAACTACACCCACTTCTATAGGGAAGCTTTTTGAGGGCACTTCCTTATCAATGAGGGCGGTGATCAGCATTTTCTCGGCGCCCTGTGGATATTTAACCGGAAGCACTTTTACGGAAACCGGCAGATCTTTCGGGATATGCTTTGTTAGATGATCAGCGGCATCTTGTTTGTTGGCTTCAATACCGATGATCGCATTTTTAGCACCGGTAGCTTTCAACAGATAGGTAATCCCGGTAAAAATATCACGTTCCTGTTCCAACATCACACGGTGGTCCGTGGTCAGATAGGGTTCACATTCAATGCCGTTGAGAATCAAGGTGTCACATTTTTTCCCTTCCGGTATTTTCAACTTTACATGGGTTGGAAATGCGGCTCCACCTAACCCCACAATTCCGGCATCCTGAATTCCCTGAAGGATCTCTTCGGGGGTGGCCGTATTGGGATCTATCGGTTTTCCTTCGAGCACCTCCTGGGTAGAAGCGGGAAATGCCTCGAGATAAATGCCGGGAGACATTTTTCCTGAGATGGTCGGGACATTTCCAATTTTTCGAATAATACCGGAAACCGGGGCGTGCATAGGTACGGAAACATAACCGCCGGCTTTGGCCAATAGTTCCCCTCTTTGCACCTCCTGCCCTTCCCGAACCACAATTTCCGAAGGCGCTCCAATATGTTGTGCCATAGGCAAGATAATGACCGGAGCAAAGGGAAACTGCCTGATGGGAAGACCATTAGTTTCTTCCTTGCTCTCCGGAGGGTGAATGCCGTGTTTAAACGTATTCTTATGAAAATTGAAAAGCGCCATTATGCTTTGTGTACATTAATTATACTTTTCACCTCGGTTAATCCATTTTTCAATGTCCTTGGCAGATCGTTCAGCCGGTAATCCGGGGTGAATTACTCCGGCGGTGCATTTTTCTGCCGCTTTAACCAGGTCTTCATAAGGTCCGGCCTTTGCATTTTTGATGTAGGCCTTGTTGTCTTCGTTGTAAGCAAAAATATTAGGGTTGAGTTTTATACACTCGTCACATGAGGTGCATTCATCCGTTTCCAACCAGGGGGCCAAATAGTCACCGGTTGACGGCTTTTCTTCCTCCATTACATCGGTTGTCGCAGGTTGGCCCATGGCCATTTGTACAATAGGGTCTCCATTACCTCCGGCAAGTTGCATAAGCCCCTGCGCAATATTTCCTACTACCTCGCTTCGTATTCTCTCCTCCAGATTCTCCTCCTGCGGTTGTTCTATTTCTACTCCGGCAAGGTCGCGTAACATCAACCAGAAGTCGCGTCGTTCTTCACAAGACTCCACAATTGGTTTGGCTACCAAAACCCGATTGAGCTTTTGATTCCTATCCACCGCCCAGATATACGGGAATTTACCTTCACGCTCGCTTTCTTCCAATTTCAAAAAGTCCGCCAACAGCATCATATTTTCATTCCAGGCATTACGGGGAACTTTTCTGAAGTGCTTTCTAAATCGAGCTTCGGTCAGGGCGAAGTCGGCAAAAGTCATGGGCAATTCCATAGTACGTTCCTGTCCGTACTCCAGATACTTCAAGCCGTAGTTGGGCCATACCTCGTCCATGGCCGGATTACCCGACAGGTCAAAAGCCTCCCTGGCTTTAATTCCATGATCCGGATTGTACTTAAATATGGGGTACGCTCTCGATTCTACCGCAAGTTTGGCCTGATGTGCCCCCAGATCATCTCCTACACCATGTTCCGGTTGGCAGGTAGTATAGAGATTAAAAAGAGCCGGTCGTTTGGTCATCAAACCATCAATAAAGCCTTCAATCATC
>JANQRG010000050.1 GCA_028284665.1 Croceivirga sp. | reverse complement strand
ATTGCGAAATTTTTATATCTTTAACATTATTAACTAACTAAATTTAAGTTTGAACACAATGAAGAAAATATCCTTTACTCTGGCTACTGCCGGAATGTTTATTTTAGGGACCTCTACAGTTTCTGCCGCCTTGTTGCAGGATGAAGCTGCGGCCGAGGCAAGCAAGGGATTCACTCAGGTCTTGAAAGAGCAATTCATTCAAGGTGGGCCAACATTTATGGGTATCGTATTGCTTTGTCTTATCTTAGGTTTGGCTGTTGCAATTGAACGTATTATTTATCTTAATCTTGCTACCACGAATTCCGCCAAACTGAAACAACAGGTTGAGGATGCATTGGCTTCCGGAGGCGTTGAGGCAGCAAAAGAGATCTGCAGGAATACTAAAGGGCCTGTAGCTTCCATTTTTTATCAAGGATTGGATCGAGTGGATGAAGGTTTGGAATCTGCTGAGAAGGCCGTTGTAGCCTATGGGGGAGTTCAAATGGGGCAATTGGAAAAAAATGTTTCCTGGTTATCCCTGTTTATCGCTATCGCCCCTATGCTTGGATTCATGGGTACGGTAATTGGGATGATTCAGGCTTTCCAAAAGATTGCTGCAGTAGGTAACTTGAGTGCTTCGTTGATTGCGGGAGATATTCAGGTGGCGCTTTTAACCACAGTATTCGGTTTGATCACAGCCATTATTTTGCAGATTTTTTACAACTATATTATAGCTAAGATCGATAGTATTGTTAATGATATGGAAGACTCGTCAATCTCTTTGATTGATATGTTGTTTGCCCATACCAAAAAGTAATTGCTTAACACTAAAACTATCGAGAGATGCATAGAATTTTAAAAATCGTTTTGATTGTTATCGGAGTGATAGCCGCCATCATGTCTTTTTTCATGATGCCGGACCCTGCCGACCCTGATGCGATCAATAGTACGGGCATTAGTGTAATGTTCACGTTAACGTATATATTGTTAGTTGTAGCCGCCGCTGCAGCACTGTTCTTTGGATTTAAGAAGATGTTTACTTCTCCCGGAGGACTTAAAAAGGCGTTATTTTCACTTGGAGGCCTTGCAATTTTGGCAATCATTGGCTACGCCTTGGCAGGTGGCGAACAGGCCGTTGTGGATACGATGTCTGGCCGGGGAATTGAAACTTCGGTAGGAACGGTCAAAACGATCGGCACATTGTTAAATGTGTTTTTTGGAATGGTTATCGTAGCAGTTGTACTGATGCTATGGCCAGGGGTCAAAAGAAGTATAGGAAGATAAATTAAGAAATTATGCCTAGAAGAAAAGGAGCACCAGAGGTTAATGCCGGGTCTATGGCGGATATCGCCTTCCTCCTTCTTATCTTTTTCTTGGTGACCACCACCATCGAAACAGATGCAGGATTGGATAGGATGTTACCACCCATTGAACCGCCAGATACGGATGTGGTGATCAAGCAGAAGAACATTTTTACTGTTAACATTAACAGGAATGGACAACTGCTGGTGGAAGAAGAATTAATGGATTTGCGGAACCTGAGGGATGCAGCTATCGCTTTTTTAGATAATGGCGGTGACGGTACTTGTAATTATTGCAGGGGAAGAAAGAATGCCTCTTCTTCGGATAATCCTACAAAAGCCATTATATCGTTGAAAAACGATAGGGAAACCAAGTACAAAACCTACATTACAGTTCAGAATGAGTTGGTAGGAGCGTATAATGACTTGAGGAACAGGGAAGCACAACGATTGTTTGGCCGGGATTTTGTCGATATGGAAGCGGAATTTCTAAATCCTGAGACACCATCTGCGATACGGGACGATTTAAAACCAAAAGTAAAACGTATTCAGGATTTGTTTCCACAAAAACTGTCAGAGGCCGAAACCTCAAGTAACTAATTAAACGAAAAGTAAATGGCTAAATTCGCTAAGAAAAAAGATGGTGATTTACCTGCTGTTTCCACAGCTTCGCTCCCGGATATTGTATTCATGTTGCTGTTCTTCTTTATGACGGTAACTACGATGAAGGATAGCTCGTTATTGGTGCAAAATACACTACCCAACGCTACTGAAATAAAGAAGCTGGAGAAAAAAGACCGTGTGATATACATCTATGTGGGCAAGCCTACAAGAGAATACCAAAGCGTATACGGAACAGAACCGAAAATTCAGTTGAATGATAAGTTCGCCAGCGTTGAGGAGATAGGGTCCTACATCTTGGCAGAGCGGGCCAAGAAACCGCAGGAATTGCAAAATGTTTTAACTACTGCGCTTAAGGTAGATAAGAATGCCAATATGGGTTTGATCTCAGATATCAAGCAGGAGCTGCGCAAGGTAAATGCTTTGAAGGTCAACTATACGACCTATGAAGGAAATGCCTTCAATAATCTACAATAAGTAGGTATACCATAAATAATAAGCAGAACGCCCCAAAAGGGGCGTTTTTTTATTAACATAATTTTTGGAACGGTTGTTGTTGTTTTTTGTTTGAACATTCCCAAAAACACTTCAGAAAAATTCAAAATTATGTCCAGATTTAGGCAACTCCCCGAGGTAAATGCAGGTTCAATGGCAGATATCGCATTCTTACTCCTCATTTTTTTTCTTGTAACGGCTGCTATCCCAACAGATGAGGGATTGCTAAGGATTTCGCCCCCTGAAGAAAATCGATCAAAAGTTGAAATTAGGGACAGAAACCTTTTTGAAGTAAACCTTAACCCTAGTGGTGAGCTAATGGTTGAGCAGGAAATATTGAAATTTTCAGAATTACGGGAAGCCGCTGTGTCCTTCATTGACAATGGTGGGATTTCGGCCGGGAATTTGGGCCATTGCGCCTATTGTTCTGGATCAGGCGATCCACAGTTGTCTGAGAATCCGCAAAAGGCAATTATAGCATTACAAGTTTCCCGGGAAACCGGGTATTCCAAATATGTAACGGTTCAAAACGAATTGCAGGCGGCTTATAACGAATTGCGAAATAATGCAAGTACTCGATTATACGGAATATCCTTTCAAGCAATGAAAACGGAGTATAGCAACAGTAATGCAACCCCGGAAAGAAAACAGGACTTACAACAGAAGATCAAAAAGATACAGGAAATGTATCCACAAAAACTATTGGAAATTAGCACTACTAACTTTTAACTCAACGTACATGTCAAGCTTCAAAACAAATCGCGGAAGTAAGTTACCTGCTATATCTACGGCATCGCTACCGGATATCGTATTCATTTTATTGTTCTTTTTTATGACGGTAGTAACCATTAACGATCAGCAGGTAATGGTCCAGAACACCTTGCCCAATGCTACAGAGGCGGAAAGGCTAACAAAAAAGGATAACAATATCGAAGTTTTTATAGGAACCCCAAAAGGAGCACAGGTGGCACTTCTAGGAAAAGCACCTCGAATACAATTAGGGAAAACATTCGTAGCTATGGATCAGGTTGCTTCCAGCGCCTTAGAGGAATTGTATTCCATGCCGGAACACTTAAGAAATTCTGCTGTTGTATCGATCAAGGCAGATACTAGTATTAAAATGGGAATTATCCTAGATCTCAAGGAGCAATTACGGAGTGTTAACCTTCTTAAGATCAACTATACCACTGTTCAAGGAGATGTTTTTCAAAACATTGAATAGTTTAATCAAATCCCCTTATAGGTGTTTCGAGGGTTTTTTCTGTAATTTGTGGTATGGTTCGATGGGTAGTAATTACCGTGGTTCTTTCCTCCTTGTGGAATGTAAGTATTTGTGCGCAACAAGTAGCAACGGAAAGCACTCACGACGACAAGTACCTGGAAGATCAATTCTATACCGGATTTGCTTATAATTTTTTGCTGGATAAGCCTGACGGGGTAGTACAGCAAAGCTTGTCCTATAATTTTCAGATAGGATTTATTAAAGACATGCCACTCAACCAACGAAGAAATTTTGGCCTCGGGCTGGGCGTTGGATATGCTACCAATTCATACTATACGAATATCGTTACCACAGCAGATGAAGGGAGGGTAACCTACAGATTCTCCCTGGACACGGAAACGGTCAATCGCAGTAAGTTAGAAACACATGCCATTGAATTCCCTCTTGAATTTCGATGGCGCACCTCTAATCCGATTGATTATAAGTTCTGGCGGGTGTACACCGGATTTAAGGCAGAGTATCTCTTTTCCCGAAGGGCAAAAATAGTGCTGGAAGATGAGAACATTACGTTTTCAAATCCAAACATTGAACAGTGGCAATTTGGCTGGATGCTCAACTTTGGGTATAATACCTGGAACCTCCATTTTTATTGGGCGCTAAGTGATCTGTTGGATCAGAATGCACGTTTTGAAGAAAATGCGCTGGATATACGACCGATCCGTATAGGGGTGATTTTCTATATTTTATAACCAGTATTTTAACACCATAAGTTGGGAGCAGCATCCCACCAGGAAACCAATAGTGAGCTCTATTTTGGAATGTGCCTTCATGTAGAGGCGGGAAGTTGCCACCAGGCCCGTCATGAGCGTAAAAATGGCGATTGCAAACGTAATATTGATTTCAAAATGGATACTTAATGCTACTAGGTAGGTAAGGATACATCCCATTCCCAAAAGATGAATACTGGCCTTTACTTTAGCAAATAGTAGCAAGAGGGTGGAAAAGGTGCCGATGAGTAAGCCTACAAAAAAGTAATAGAGTTCATTAATATAATTTAGGGGAATTACTTTGTATAGGATCATGAGGTGTAAAACCATGCTCATGTAGAGCGGGTATTTGCGTTCTTTGAGTTTAAGGGCAAAAACGGAGGAGATCAGTCCAAGATTTCTAAGGATAAAGAAGAAAATAATTGGGATGATCACCGTTAAGATAAAAATGGGTAGAATGTTGCCGCTTTGTAATTCTAAGGAGCTAAACTTTGGGGTGATCAGAAAATAGGCCACCGTTCCCCCCATAGGAACGAACAAGGGGTGAAAAACGTAGGAAACTGTATATAACAGGAAACGCATCAGATCTGTTTTCGAAGTCGTGCTACCGGAAGTCCCAATTGCTCACGGTATTTTGCAACTGTTCTGCGGGCAATAGGATATCCTTTTTCTTTTAGCAGCTTAGCAAGTTTATCGTCTGTCAAGGGTTTTTTCTTATCCTCTTCATTGATTACTGTTTCCAAAATCTTCTTGATTTCCCGGGTTGAGACGTCTTCTCCCTGCACATTTTTCATGGATTCTGAAAAGAAATCTTTAATGAGCTTTGTGCCATAGGGAGTATCTACATACTTGCTGTTTGCGACCCGGGAAACTGTGGAAACATCCATATCTATTCTATCTGCAATATCCTTTAAGATCATGGGTCTCAGTTTGCGTTCGTCTCCCGTAAGGAAATATTCTTCCTGGTATTGCAAAATGGCATTCATGGTTACAAAAAGGGTCTGTTGACGCTGTTTAATCGCATCAATGAACCACTTGGCGGCATCCAACTTCTGTTTTATGAACAGTACGGTATCTTTTTGGGATTTGCTTTTGTCTTTGGCATTTTTATAGCCCATAAGCATATTCATGTAGTCCTTGGATACATGTAGCTCAGGGGCATTACGACCGTTTAAGGTTAATTCCAGTTCCCCATCCACTATTCGAATGGAGAAATCAGGGACCACGTGTTCCACAATCCGGTTATTCCCGGAAAATGATCCTCCGGGTTTGGGATTTAGCTTTTCTATTTCTGCCAGGGCATTTTTTAGTTCATCCTGGGTAATGGTATGCTTCGCCTGAAGTTTTTCAAAGTGTTTTTTGGTGAATTGCTCAAAAGATTTCTCAATGATGACGGTGGCCAATTCTATGGCTTCAGTTGCTTCTTTTCGCTTTAACTGTAAGGTAAGGCATTCCTCCAGGGATCGTGCGCCAACTCCTGGCGGATCCAAAGTTTGAACGGTTTTTAAGACCCGCTCTATAGTAGCTTCATCGGTATAAATGTTCTGAGTAAAGGCCAGGTCGTCCATTATGTCGGACAGCGGTCTTCGGATGTAGCCACTCTCATCGATGCTGCCCACTAAAAATTCTGCGATCGCCCAGTCTTCATCATCCAGATACACCGTACTTAGCTGATTAATCAGATACTGGTTAAATGATATTCCGGCCGCATAAGGAATGCTCTTTTCATCTTCATCCGGACTGTAGTTGCTAATCTGTGTCCGGTAATCAGGGATCTCGTCGTCGCTTAAATAGTCATCGATGTTGATGTCTTCGGCTGCTATGGTCTCATTGTCCCTTGCCTCTTCAAAACTATTGTCAAACCCCTCTTCTATTTCCGAGCTATCGGCTTTTCCACTTTCCAAAGCGGGATTTTCTTCGAGTTCCTGCTTGAGTCGCTGTTCAAACGCCTGGGTGGGAAGTTGAATCAACTTCATCAGTTGAATCTGTTGCGGCGAGAGCTTTTGGGATAGTTTAAACTGTAAGTGCTGTTTGAGCATAGGTTCTTGTATTCCTCACTTTTAAAGTTAAAGAATTAGCCTCAAAATTCTGCATTTTGTGGTGTTCTGGGGAAGGGAATTACATCTCGAATGTTCCCCATACCCGTTACAAATTGTACCAATCGTTCAAATCCCAGACCAAAGCCGCTGTGAACCGCGGTGCCGAATCGTCTGAGATCCAAATACCACCAAAGTTCTTTTTCTTCAATGTCGAGCGCTGCAATTTTCTTTTGCAACACCTCCAGACGTTCTTCCCGTTGAGATCCTCCTACAATTTCTCCAATACCGGGAAAAAGAACATCCATGGCCCTCACGGTCTTGCCATCTTCGTTAAGCCGCATATAAAAGGCTTTGATGTTGGCAGGGTAATCGAACAGGATCACGGGACATTTGAAGTGCTTTTCTACCAAATAACGTTCGTGTTCACTTTGGAGATCAGCTCCCCATTCGTCAATACCAAATTCGAATTTTTTCTTTTTGTTGGGTTTTGAATTTCTGAGGATGTCTATTGCTTCAGTGTAACTAACCCGTTTGAAGTTGTTGTTTACGACAAATTTCAATTTTTCGGACAATGGCATTTCACTACGTTCCGCCTGGGGTTTGTGTTTTTCTTCATCCAAAAGGCGTTGTTCTAAAAACTGAATGTCCTCCTGGCAATTGTCCAGCACATATTGTATTACCCATCGTATAAAATCTTCCGCCAGATCCATATTGGCATCGAGATCATAGAAGGCCATCTCCGGTTCTATCATCCAAAACTCCGCCAGGTGACGGGAAGTGTTCGAATTTTCTGCCCTGAATGTTGGCCCAAAGGTGTACACTTTGCCCAGTCCCATTGCATAGGCCTCCGCCTCTAGTTGCCCGGATACCGTAAGGTTGGTCTCTTTGCCAAAAAAGTCTTCTTTGAAGTTTACCTCTCCATTTTCCGTAAGGGGAGGATCTTTTGGATCCAAAGTAGTCACCCGGAACATTTCTCCCGCGCCCTCGGCATCAGACCCGGTGATGATGGGCGCATGCATATAATAGAACCCATTTTGTTGAAAGTAGCTATGAACGGCAAATGATAATGCGGATCGCAATCGCATTACCGCCGAAAACGTATTGGTCCTTATACGTAGATGAGCCTTTTCCCTTAGAAATTCCAGGGAATGCTTTTTAGGTTGAATAGGGTAGGTGTCGGCATCTGCCTTTCCATACAGGGTAAGCTTGTTTGCCTGGATTTCAACCGCTTGCCCTCTTCCCTGACTGGCTATCAAACTGCCTTCTACTTTAACGGCAGCACCCGTAGAAATGGATTTAATGAGCTCCTCATCAAAGTTTTCATAGTCTACAACACATTGCAGGTTCTTTAGAGTAGATCCATCGTTTAACGCAATAAACCGATTACTTCTAAAGGCTTTTACCCAGCCTTCCAAAACCACCTCTTGCTCCTTAGGTTCCGTGTTTAGTAGCTCCTTAACAGAAAATCGCTTAATCATTTACGCTCAAATTAAGCCCCAAAGATAATTTTTTTAACGGGAGGGAATAGGGGATAACACACCAAAAAAACTAGACAGTATCAGATTCACTATCCGAAACAGGCAATACATCGATATGTGGTTTTTTGAATATCCTTTTATTAGCAATATTGCGTTCCAAAGAGAGCAACAAAGAAGGAAGAAGGATTAAGTTAGAAAGCATGGCAAACAGTAGGGTAGCCGAAACCAACCCTCCCATAGCCTGGGTGCCTCCAAAACTGGAGATGATAAAAACGGAAAACCCAAAAAACAAGACTACCGAAGTGTAGAACATACTTACCCCTGTTTCCCGTAATGCGTTGTAAACGGACTTTTTGATCTGCCAACGGTTTGCGGTTAACTCCTGGCGGTATTTAGCCAGAAAATGGATGGTATCATCCACCGAAATCCCAAAGGCAATGCTAAAGATCAGAATGGTGGATGGTTTTATGGGAATACCCAAATACCCCATTAGTCCTGCAGTAATTACCAGGGGTAATAAATTAGGGATCAGGGAAATAACGATCATCCTGAACGAGCGAAACAGATAGGCCATAAATAACGAGATAATGCCAACGGCCAAAGCCAGGGAGATCAGGAGGTTTTTAATTAAATACTTGGTTCCCTTTAAAAAAAGGAGTGCTTTACCGGTCATATATACGTTATAGCGGTCTGCCGGAAAGGTTTTGGCTATGGATCGTAAGAGTTCCTGCTCAATCTCTTCCATGCGGGGCGTTTTAACATCCCGCATAAAGGTGGTCATACGGGCAATCTGGCCGGTGCTATCCACAAAGCTTTCCAACAGATCTCCGCTGTCCTCCGGAGATTTTCGGGCAACGTCCATAATGAAAGTATTCTCCTGGGAAGTAGGGAGTTGGTAATATTTAGGGATCCCATTATAAAAGGCCTGCTTTGAGTACTTCACGAGGTTCACCACGGAGAGGGTTTTGGAAAGCTCCGGAATATCATCAATTTCTTGTGCGAGCTGCTCCATTCTTCTGAGCGTTCCCAACTTGGTAACTCCGTTCTTGCGCTTGGTATCCACAACAACTTCTACAGGCATTACGCCGTCAAATTCCTTTTCAAAGAAACGGATATCCTTGAAAAATTTGGCATTCTTGGGTAAGTCCTCAATACGGCTTCCCGTGATCTCGATACGGTATATGCCAATAATGCTGAGTACCAAGACCGTTACCGCCGTAATATAGACCGCAATACGATGATGCCGAACCACCCGTTCCATCCAGTTGACAAAGGTGTACATCCATTTTTTACTAAGGTGTTTAAGGTGCTTATGTTTAGGGATGTACATAAAGCTGTAGATAATAGGGATAATACACAGCGACAGGAAAAAGATACAGAGGATGCTTATGGAAGCCACAATACCAAATTCTTTGAGCAGAACGCTGTCAAGAATGATAAAGGTGGCAAATCCCAATGCGGTAGTCACATTGGTCATTAAGGTGGCATTTCCGATCTTGGTGATCACACGTTGCAGCGATAGGGCCTGGTTTCCATGTTTTTTGACCTCTTGCTGGTATTTGTTTATTAGGAAAATACAGTTCGGGATACCAATTACAATGATCAGGGGGGGGATCAATGCCGTGAGAATGGTAATCTCATATTGAAACAACCCAAGGATCCCGAAGGTCCACATTACTCCTATGATCACGACACAGATGGAAATAACAGTGGCCCTGAAACTTCTAAAGAAGAAGAAGAAGATTAACGAGGTGACCAGCAGGGCGGCGAGGATGAATTTTCCAATCTCGTCAATAATGATCTTGGAATTCCATGTTTTAATATAGGGCATCCCGGATACCCTAACGTCCAGCTTTGTTTCGTTCTCAAAATTTTCTATAAGATTTTCCAAATCACCCAGAATAAATTCATTGCGTACCGTGGTGTTCAGAATATCCTTGTCCAGATAGATTATAGTTCGGATGGTACCTGAGGACTTGTTAAAAATTAAGTTTTCGTAAAAAGGAAGGTTTTCAAAGAGCTTACTTCGAAAAGCGGCTACTTCTTGTTCAGTAGCTGTAGGAGACGCTAATACCTGTTTAAGGACAAAAGCCTGTTGCTCATTGTCTTTCACCAGTTCCTGAAGATTATCGGTAGAAATGACCAGGTCTACCTCAGGATTGGCCTGGAACTGCTTACTCAACCTATTCCATCGGTTAAAATTCTCCGGTAAAAAAAGCAGGCTATCCGCAACGGCGAGCACTATGGCATTGTCCTCTTCCCCGAATAACGAAACGAATTCTGCATACTGAAGCGTTTCCGGATGATCATCCGGTAAGACGCTAGCCTCCGTATTGGAAAAGCGCATGTGCTTCCATTGCAGGGCTAAGTAGGTAGTACAGGAAGCAATAACCAACAGGATAATGATCCTATTGCGAAGAATCAATCGAGCTACGGTAGACCAAAACCCTTTAAGGAATTCTTTGAGCATGCGGTTTTATTGGCTGCAAAGGTAGAAAATGAAAAAGTCAGCGCCCAAAAACTTAGAAGGTTTTAAACCTTCATAATCTCGGCCTCTTTTAGGGAGAGTACGTCTTCTATTTTTTTAATGTAGTTATCGGTCAATTCTTGAACGTCAATTTCGGCATTTCCCAACCGATCTTCAGAGATCTCTAACTTTTTCAACTCTTTGTTGGCTTCCTGTCGTGCACTTCGAATACTTACCCGGGCATCTTCTGCTTCGGCTTTTGCCTGCTTTACAAGGTCTTTTCTTCGCTCTTCAGTTAATGGGGGTACATTAATAATAATACTCTCTCCGTTGTTCATCGGATTAAAGCCAAGGTTAGCGGTAAGAATCGCTTTTTCAATCTCCGGGATCAGTGTTTTTTCCCAGGGTTGCACAGAGATGGTCCTGGCATCCGGAGTGTTGATATTTGACACCTGAGACAAGGGGGTCTGGGAACCATAGTATTCTACCATTACGGAAGATAGCATGGCAGGACTAGCCTTACCCGCTCTAATCTTTACAAACTCCTTTTCGAGATGTGCCATCGCGCCATCCATGCTTTCTTTGGCACTATCCAATACAAATTCTACTTCTTCATTCATAGGAAAAGATTTTCATTATGAAATCATTTTTTATGCCCGTTTTAGTTGTTGACTACTGTTCCAATGTTTTCTCCTAACACAATTTTCATCAGGTTACCGCGGGTATTCATGTCGAAAACGACTATGGGGAGTTCGTTTTCCTGGCTTAGCGTAAAAGCTGTTGTATCCATCACCTTCAACCCTTTGGAAAGCACTTCATTAAAAGAAATGGAATCAAATTTCGTAGCGGTTTTATCCTTCTCAGGATCTGCGCTGTAAATACCATCTACCCGAGTACCTTTTAGGATCACATCTGCACCTATTTCAATGGCCCGTAGCACGGCGGCAGAATCCGTGGTGAAGTAAGGATTTCCGGTGCCTCCCCCAAAAATTACCACTCTTCCTTTCTCTAAATGCCGTATAGCCCTTCTTCTGATAAATGGTTCCGCTACTTCATTGATCTTAATCGCAGATTGCACCCTGGTTTCTACACCAACTCCTTCCAAAGCACTTTGTAAAGCCAAGGCGTTAATAACGGTAGCCAGCATTCCCATATGATCTCCCTGAACGCGGTCCATGCCAAGGCTTACCCCTCTAAGACCCCTAAAAATGTTCCCGCCACCAATTACAATAGCTACTTCCACTCCCTTATCTACTATGGATTTGATATCCTCCGCATAATCCAGTGTCCTTTTAGGGTCAATACCGTATTGTTGTTCTCCCATAAGGGCTTCCCCACTTAATTTAAGGAGGATTCTGTTGTATTGCATGTAGGCGTTTTTGAGATCCCAGCAAAAATAGTCAAAAATATTTTTGACCTTCTGTTCGCTAAAATCTTGCGGAACCCCAACTTTTAAAATAAAATAATACTATTTTCTGTAACCTTTTTTTTTAAGAGCAGTATACCTTTTTGAATACGAACAAAGCATGCACCAACTAACTGATAATGCGCTAATGCTTAAGGTGAAGTCCGGAGATCTGGATAAGCTGGGATTACTCTATGAAAGACATAAAAGACGCTTGTTCGGGTTCTTTTACAACATGAGTGGAGATCCTAATTTGAGTGAAGATTTGGTGCAAAATGTTTTTGTAAGGATGCTGAAATACAGACATACCTATAGTGGAGAGGGCTCCTTTTTGGCATGGATGTTCCGTACTGCAAGAAATGTGAAGTACGATCATTACAAAAAGAATAAAGAGCTAATCCAGGCAGATCTTTCCTCATGGGATTATAAAATGGTGGACAATGACAATGCAATTGCTCAGATGGAAAAAAAGGACAATTTGGTGTTGTTGCGGAAAGCGCTGATGCAATTAGGGGAAGAGCAACGAGAGGTTATCGTCTTTAGTAAGCTTAAAGAAATGAAATTTAGTGAGATTGGCGAAGTTTTAGGGTGTAGCGAGGGAGCTGCCAAGGTAAAGGCACATCGTGCTTTAAAAGAACTTAAGCGAATCGTACAAAAAATGGAAATAGGATAAGTCATGGAGAAGGAAGTATTTGAAAAACAGTTAATGGCGTATTTAAAGGGCACCCTTGCTTTAGATGAAAAAGAAGCGTTTGAGGCTTTTTTGGATCAAAATACAGAGGCTAAAAAACAACTGGAAGAACTCGGCGGAGTTTGGGAGTCACTTGAGATGTTAGAAGTTCCGGAACCTTCCGCCAATATGGATCTGCAGTTCTTTGAACAACTGGATGCAGAAATAACCAAAAACAACAGCACAACAACAATTTCCTGGACTGAAGTGCTACAGCGTACACTTGTGGGGATATTTCGACCACAATTACTATATGGTATACTGATTCTGGGATTAGGGGTACTGGGAGGCTATTTTATAAAGTCCGGAGGCAGTGAAAGAAGCACAGCCATTGAAACGGTAAATGTCTCGGATACGCGGGAACTTAGAGAAAAGTTGGTGCTCACGCTGTTGGAACAAAGTTCCGCCAACCAAAGGTTGCAGGGCATAAGTGAGGCCAGTAAAATTGTGCAAGTAGATGAACAGGTCATCAATGCCTTGCTAAAAACCTTAAATAACGACCCCAACGTAAATGTAAGATTGGCAGCTATTGAATCACTCAGTAATTACGTAAATAATCCATTAGTACGGCAGGGGATAATACAATCTATTCCCAACCAGGAATCTCCTATCATACAGGTTACTTTGGCTAATCTGATGTTGGCTCTGGAAGAGAAAGGGGCCATCGAATCCTTTAAAAAATTACTGGAGAAAGAGGAATTGGATACTACGGTAAAGAAGAAGATCGAAAACACTATTGCATCAATCATATAAACGTTGTAAAGTAACAAAACAATCAAATTACGAACAGTCAAATTTTTTAATCATGAGAAAAACAATTACCGTACTGGTCCTAGCCCTTGGCTTAGGCTGGTGCTCAGCTCAGAAAGAGGTTTTCAAGGAGACCTTGACCAAGGAAGTTGCGTTTACTACCGTATCGGCAGATAACACACTTGTCCTGCGGAATGTGTTTGGGCCGATTAGTGTAGAAGGTTACAATGGGAATACCATAAAGCTTGAAGTAGACAAGGAGATTTCTGCGGATACGGCAGAAGAACTTGAAGTTGGGAAAGCCGAACTAACGCTCAAGGTTGTAGAACAGGATAACCGCATTATCATTCATCCGGATGCGCCGTATATGCAATATGATGAAAAAGGGTTGCGATTTAACTGGTGCAACAATTATGAAGAACCCGTATACGAGCATCGCTTGGACTTTACGGTAAAGGTGCCACGGGGAATCAATATTAATGTTTCCACCGTAAATGACGGGGATATCTACATAGGGAATACCAAAGGAAAATTTATAAAAGTGAATAATGTAAATGGTGGTATTGATCTCGAGAATGTCATCGGGAAAACCAATTTGCATTGTATCAATGGAAGGGTCAATGTTTCTTATGCCAGTAATCCGGAAGCCTCTTCCAGGTATTATTCTTTAAACGGGGACATCAATATTTCATATCAGGAGCCATTAAGCGCAGACGTTTCGTTTAAAAGCATGAATGGAGAATTGTTCACGGATTTCACGATTGCAAAACAATATGTACGTACCAGTAAGAACGAGGCTGGAAAAAGAAAAGCAAAATTCAAATATGAATCTACTCCGATCGTACAAATTGGAAATGGAGGCATAGAACTTGATTTTGAAACCTTAAATGGAAATGTATTCATCAAAAAAATGTAATAGCTATGAAGACGATTAAAACGATAACCACAATATTGACATTTTGCGCTGTAGCAGTGCTTTCTGCACAAACTAAGGAAATAGATCTTTTTACAGTGCCTTTAAGCAATCCGTCAGAACCGGGTAAATTGGAAGTGGATCAGATCTCAGGGTCTATTTACGTAACCGCCTATGAAGGGAAGGAAGTGATCGTAAAGGCCACAATTCATGAAGGGGATGATTGCGGTAGTTGTGGAAAAAGAGACAAGAGTGGTAACGGTAGGAATGGAATGAAAAAGATATCGGCGTCCAGTGTAAACATTGGTGCTGAAGAAGAGGATAATGTAGTGCGAATTCAAAATGAACTTTGGAATAAAAAGACGGATCTTTCCATAAAAGTACCGTCAAACTTTTCCTTGGAATTGAAGACGGTAAACAATGGCGACATCAAGGTGGAAGGTGTTAACGGTGAGATGGAGATCAGCAATGTTAATGGTAGTATTACCTTGGAATCTGTAAGTGGGTCGGTACTCGCCGATACTACTAACGGAGAGCTAACAGTGAGTTTTACTAGTATCGATAGTGGGAAAGAAATGGCATTTAGCAGCTTTAATGGGGATGTAGAAGTGATTTTCCCCAAATCGTTAAAAGCGAATGTCAAAGCCAAATCAGATATGGGCGATGTGTATACGGATTTTGATATGGCGGTTTCCAAAAACGAACCTCAGGTAGATAGGGGTTCTTCTTCCGGGAAATATAAGGTGAAAATTGAGCAGTGGATAAAGGGTACAATCAATGGCGGGGGGCCGGAAATGTTGTTTAAAACGTTCAATGGTGATATCATGATTAAATCGAACTAGACGGTTCCCCGATTTAGGCCTTTTTCAATGTGTGCAGAAATAGATCGGGAAGACTTAACTATATTCAAAATAGTTGCAAGTATTCATGTTTTATATCTAAATGGAGGGCCTGTTCGGTATATAAATTAGAAACAATGAACATCCATAAAATAACACTTTTAACGGCTTTGATCGTATTTCTAATCTCCTGTAAGGAGAATCATCAGAAAGTACTTTCAGAAGAAAAAAAGAAAGATTTAGATGCTTACTTGTATGCTGCTATGGAGATTCATAACATCCCTGGTTTGGCTTTGGCGATCATAGATGACGATGAAGTGATCTATCGTTCGTGTTTGGGCAAGGTATCAATGGCAAGTAACATACCAGTCACTGATAAAACTGTTTTTAGAGTTTTCTCCACCACCAAATTGATAACGGCAACAGGAATATTTCAACTTATCGAAGCTGGAAAGGTTTCCCTAAAGGATAAAATCTCGATGTATTTTGACCACCTTCCCGCTTCTTGGAGGAAAGTGAACATCGAACACTTACTGACCCATTCTTCGGGTTTGCCTGATTTGAGGTATCCCAGAGATTTATCCGATGAGGAAGTACTGGCAAGACTGTCAGAAGACCAAATGGATTTTGAAACCGGAAATCAATTTCGATACAATCAGACCAATTATTGGCTACTGGCCAAGATTATCGAGAAAGTTACCGGATCATCATTTGACGCGTATATTCTGAAAAATCAATTTCCGCATTCGAAGGATGGAGCTTTTTTTTCATCTAATTCAAAAAAAGAAATTGAAAACAGGTCGCCGCGATATTATTATGATCCGGAAAAAGGCTCATTTCGAAAGGACACATTAAACTTTGGGACAAGAGCACATTCCGGGAATGGTCTGAACATTTCTTTAGATGAGTTTATCGCATGGAATGGAAGATTGGACAACAATGAATTACTAAAAAAAGAAACCAAAACCCAAATGTGGACCCCTTTTCCCTTCCACAACAAAAAAGATACATTTCTGCGTGGCTGGGGGATCTATAATGTGGATAACAAAACTTCCTATGGATTTACCGGAGGAAACCTTTCTGGTTTTAGAAAATTCCTTACTATGAATATGACCATTATTTTGGTGTCGAATGGTTATCAGCACCCCGGTTATGATTTGATTATTAATGATATTTCGAAAATTATCACAAACGAACACACCGGGTCATTGGTATTGGAACAAGAGGTTATGAGGCAAATACTGGGTAGAAACTATGAAAATGCCAAAAGCACCTTTACAAAATTAAGGGAACAGGATTCAGCCTATGGTTTCGATAACTTGAAATGGAATATCAATAGTATCGGTAATTCATTTTTCCGTTCTGAGAATATAGAAGAAGCCTGTTTGGTATATCAAATGAACGCTGAGGTCAATCCTGACTGGTGGGTGTCACAAGCGGGTTACGCTGAGGGTTTGGAGAAAAAAGGTGATATTGACCAAGCCATTCATTTTTATAGGGAAGGAATTAGGCTTAATGTGAACAATGAGTATGATTACAATACGTTTATGAACAAAAAAATAAAGAAGTTAAAAGATGAAAAAAAGACCGCTCCAAATAGGTAGCGGTCTTTTTCTTATTTAAGTTATATTTTGAGCTTATCCTAAAGCAACCCTTGAAAAGCCGGTTACTTCCAGGCCTGAATCTACAGATTTGACATATTGGGTAACACTTTGCTTGCTGTCTTTAATAAAAGCCTGGTTTACCAACGTATTATCTTTAAAGAAACGATTCAATTTGCCTTTGGCAATATTGTCTAGCATGGCCTCGGGCTTGCCTTCCTGGCGCAGCTGTTCTTTAGCAATTTCAATTTCCTTGTCAATAACAGACTGGTCAACTGCCTCCTCATTTAACGCAACAGGATTCATCGCTGCTGCCTGCATAGCAACGTCTTTTGCGGCAGTTGCCGCACCTTCAACGTTAGCCGATAGCCCTACTAAAGTTGCAATTTTGTTGCCGGCATGAATATAAGAGCCCACAAAAGGAGCGCTTAATTTCTCAAAACTGCCAATCTCAATTTTTTCTCCGATTACCCCGGTTTGCTCCGTAAGTTTTTCGGCAACCGTCATTCCATTAAATTGTGCATCAAGAAAAGCAGCTTTATCCTCAAAACCTAAGGCCAGTTCGGCCAGTTCTTGTGCCAGTTTTACAAAACCATCGTTCTTGGCAACGAAATCTGTTTCGCAATTCAGGGAAATGATAACCCCAGAAGTGCTGTCCGCATTTACTTTAGCAATAGCGGCTCCCTCAGAAGATTCCCGGTCCGCTCTTTTGGCGGCTACTTTTTGTCCCTTTTTTCTAAGAATTTCAATTGCTTTGTCGAAATCGCCATCAGCCTCTACCAAAGCTTTTTTACAGTCCATCATACCTGCTCCGGTGGCTTTTCTCAATTTATTTACGTCTGCGGCGGTAATATTTGCCATTTGTTTAAGCGTTTAAAATTTATGTAAAGTAAATCACAAAGTTCGTGTCCTGTGTTAGTACACTATTAAATTACTCTTCGGAGTCTTCCACTCCGCCTTTTACACTGTCCTGCCATTCCTTAAGCTCATCCCACTTTCCATCAGCGGCCATCTGGGCCTGCTTTGGCCAGGACTCTGGTTCCAAATGGGCTAACCTCGGACTAGCGGCTACTAATAGGGCTTTTATGTTATCAGGGGTTGCCTTTGCCAAATCAGCATAAGTGACAATACCATTAGCTTGTAGCGCCTCTGCGGTTTTGGGACCAACACCTTCAATTTTGGTGAGATCCTCGGGAGTAACTTTTTTAGCTTCCGGAGTGGCTTTAGCCTCCACCTTTTTGGGCTCCTCTTTTACCGGAGCTTCCTTGGTTGCAGGGGTCTCCGAAGTATCTTTCTCCGCTAACTTGTCTGCTTTGCGTTCTGCTAAGCCGTCAGCTACGGCACTCGTAACTTCAGAAAGGATGATCTCAATGGATTTTCCGGCATCGTCATTCGAAGGAATCACAAAATCTATGGCCCGAGGATCAGAATTTGTATCTACCATCGCAAAGATGGGAATGTTCAGCTTCTGGGCTTCTTTCACAGCAATGTGTTCCCGCATAGTATCTACAATGAAGATGGCTCCGGGAAGCCGGGTCATATCAGCAATAGATCCCAGGTTTTTCTCCAGCTTACCGCGAAGGCGGTCTACCTGTAGACGTTCTTTTTTTGATAGGGTATTGAAGGTTCCATCTTTTTTCATCCGGTCTATAGCAGTCATTTTTTTCACCGCTTTCCGAATAGTGACAAAGTTGGTCAACATTCCACCAGGCCATCGCTCCGTGATGTAAGGCATGTTTACCTTGGCAACCTTGTCTGCAACAATGTCTTTTGCTTGTTTTTTTGTTGCAACAAAAAGGATCTTACGGCCAGAGGCTGCGATTTTTTTTAACGCTTCCTTTGCCTCCTCTAATTTTGCTGCAGTCTTGTAAAGATTGATAACGTGAATCCCGTTGCGTTCCATGTAGATGTAGGGCGCCATGTTCGGGTTCCATTTTCGCGTCAGATGTCCAAAATGGACACCCGCTTCCAATAAGTTTTTTACTTCAATTTTGTTTGCCATTTTTTAACTTAGTTTACGTTCCGTTGAGATAGCAATGACACGGTGGTCCGCTGAAACAGCTTCGCCCTTGCCATTTAGATGCTAAACTAATTTCCGGGAAAGACAACCCTTTCTCCGGAACAACAACAACTTGATTTTAAATTTTAGTACCGACAACTTTTGCCGGATTTTCAATGAACATTATTAAGAATACGGAAGCGTATCCTCTTTATATCCAACTACTGTAACGTTGCAAAAGGAGAAATTTCCTAACGTTTGGAGAATTGGAATTTCTTTCGTGCTTTCTTCTGACCGTATTTTTTACGCTCTACCATACGAGGATCACGGGTAAGTAGCCCTTCCGGTTTCAAAACTTCGCGGTTCTCCTCATTTATCTCGCACATAGCCCTGGAAAGCGCTAATCGTACTGCCTCAGCCTGACCGGTAATGCCTCCGCCATATACATTGACCTTCACATCGTAATTCCCATCAACGTTGGTAAGGGAAAAAGGTTGTTTAACTTTATACTGTAAAGGAGCTGTAGTAAAATACTCCTCCAGTTTTTTGTTATTAACAGTGATATTCCCTTTCCCTTCTGAAAGATAGACTCGGGCGACAGCCGTTTTTCTTCGACCTATTTTGTGAACTACTTCCATGTTTTATTTGTAGTCATTTAAATTAATTGCTCTTGGCTTTTGTGCCTCATGATTGTGTGCTGTACCAGCATATACCTTAAGGTTTCGGAACAAAACTTCCCCCAATCGGGTTTTTGGCAACATTCCTTTTACCGATTTTTCAATCAGCCGCTCAGGATATTTCTCCAATAGCTCGGTAGCACTTGTAGAACGCTGCCCACCTGGATAACCGGTGTACCTTAGATAGGTTTTGTCATTCCATTTGTTACCGCTTAGTTGTATTTTTTCAGCATTAATGACAATAACATTATCGCCACAATCTACATGCGGTGTAAAATTGGGTTTATGCTTGCCGCGCAAAATTTTGGCCACTTTGGAGGCCAGTCTTCCTAATGTCTGTCCTTCGGCATCAACCAACAACCATTCTTTAGTAACAGTAGTTTTGTTGGCAGAAATTGTCTTGTAACTCAATGTATCCATTTCCAAGAAAGGTATTTATAGTCCGCCTACTTTTGATAAACGGGCTGCAAATGTACAATTATTCAATTGAATTACAAATGCATACTCAGGAATATTTTTTGGTTAGCGGAAGTATTGTGAAGGTTGATTTGCAGACCTATTAGAAATGTTAAAAAAAACTAAAATTAGTAGCAAACTGTAACGGTTTTCTGAAAGGGGAGTCTTTACTTCACAGCAATCAAAGAACGAACAGTCGTGTTTAAACCAACCCTGGCCATTTTCGCTATGGCGATTGGCTGCTACTCTTTTTCTCAAGATTTAGCAACGGTAAATACCGATGAACGAAAATCAGATGTTTCCGAAGCCATTCCCAAAAAGATATATGTTACCCAAAGTATTGGTGCTGATATACCACCTGTTATAGATGGATTATTAAATGATCCTATCTGGGAAGTTGTGGACTGGGCCGGGGATTACATTGAGAATCGTCCTGATGAGAATACACCACCGAGCTATCAGACCAAATTTAAAATTGTATATGATAGTAAGTTTCTTTATATCGGCGTACGCTGTTTGGATGCGGAACCGGAGAATATTGTAAAGCGCATGTCCAGAAGGGATGGGTTTGATGGGGATTGGGTAGAATTCAATATCGATAGCTATCACGACAAACGAACCGCCTTCTCTTTTACGGTTACGGCAGCAGGAGTTAAGGGCGATGAGCTGGTTTCGGAGAATGGGAACAATTGGGATAGCAGTTGGAACCCTATTTGGTACACCAGAACCAACGTTGATGATGAAGGTTGGACGGCGGAAATAAAAATCCCTTTTAGCCAGATAAAATTTGGAAAAGAAGAAGAGCAAATATGGGGCCTTCAGTCTACCCGGCGTTTTTTTAGGGAGGAGGAGCGTTCCCTATGGCAGCGGATTCCTCTGGACGCACCAGGCTGGGTAAGTGAATTCGGGGAACTACATGGATTAAAAAATATCGAATCCCAACGCCAATTGGAAATCCAACCGTACACCGTAGCCAGTGGGGAAACCTATGAGGCGGAAGAAGGTAACCCTTTTAGGGATGGGAACGAGACGGATATCAATGTTGGATTGGATGCTAAAATTGGTATTACTAATGACTTAACGCTGGATCTTACCGTGAACCCGGATTTTGGCCAGGTAGAGGCCGACCCGTCCGCAATTGCCCTGGATGGCTTTCAGATCTTCTTTCGTGAACAACGTCCGTTCTTTGTAGAGAACAACAACATCTTCAATTTTAACCTCTCCCAATCACAGGCCGGTAACACCTTTGGTTTTGACAACCTTTTCTATAGCCGACGTATTGGGCGTAGTCCCCAGGGTTCCCCGGATACCCCGGATGAGGCATTTGTGGATATCCCCGATAATACCCAAATGATAGGTGCTGCCAAGTTTAGCGGAAAAACCAAAGATGGCTGGGCCATTGGCGTTTTGGAAAGCGTAACGGCAAGAAAATATGCTACTATTGATATAAATGGTGAACGTAGTAGGGAAATAGTGGAACCTTTAACCAATTATGCTGTAGCGAGACTCCAAAAGGATTTTAACGAACGCAATTCCTACATTGGTGGAATTTTTACCGCAGTAAACAGGGATGCTTTAACGGAAAACGTCAGTTTCCTCCACCGTTCTGCATATACCGGGGGATTTGATTTTAAACATCAGTGGCATAATCGGGATTGGTACGTAGGCGGTAACATCAACTGGAGCCATGTTCAGGGGAGTGCAGAAGCCATACAGAATACCCAGGAATCCATTACGCACTTGTTTCAACGCATAGATGCCGATCATGTGGAGGTAGATGATGAGCGCACTTCGCTTACAGGTACCGGAGGTAACCTGCAATTGGGTAAAGCGGGAGATGGCCATTTTATGTTTGAAACCGGCGGAACCTGGCGTTCCCCTGAACTGGAATTGAATGATATCGGGTTTCAACGGCAATCGGATGATATCCGTCACTATACCTGGATTGGATACCGAACTTTAAAACCGGACAGTACGTTCCGAAGGGTAGGGATCAATTATAATCACTGGAGTGTTTGGGACTTTGGTGGCAATCATAACGAATTGCGATTTAATACCAACAGCTGGCAGAATTGGGCCAACAACTGGTTTTCCAATTTGGGGATCAATTATGCGCCTATTCAGTATGATAACTTTGCGTTGCGAGGGGGGCCAAGACTACGACGTTCTCCGGAAGTAAGCTTTTGGAATAGTGTTGGAACTGACGGACGAAAAAAACTCCGTTTTAACATCTTTCATAGCGGTAGAACGGCGCTGGACAACTCCATCCGGCGCTATAGTATTGAATTTGGCTTTCGCTATCAACCCATGGATGCCCTGCGAATATCGGTATTTCCGGAATACAGTATTAATAATGACAAATTACAATACATAGATAATATTGACACCAGTAGTGGCGTGCGTTATTTGAACGGGGAGATCGAACAGCGCACCCTGAGCATGTCGGTCCGGTTGAATTATAACATCAATCCTAATCTCACGGTGCAATACTGGGGGCAGCCCTTTATTTCCAGAGGGCGATATTCCAATTTTAAACATGTAACGGATGCGACAGCCGGGGAGTTCAACAATCGTTTTTTGCAGTATGAAAGTAGCCAGGTAAGTTTTTCAGAAGAGACCTATACGGTTGATGAGGATCTAGACGGAACAGCAGACTTCACCTTTGATGATCCTGACTTCGCCTTTGTACAATTTCGTTCTAATCTGGTCATCCGTTGGGAGTATATTCCAGGTTCCGAGATATTTCTGGTGTGGTCCCAGGACGTTTCCCAATCCGGGGATCCCGCCGATGGATTGTTCGCCAATCTGGAGGACAATATTTTTGGGCAAACGCCACAGAACATATTCCTGCTAAAAGCTACTTACCGATTTGTTTTTTAAAGGAGTGCTGTTCCCGTCGTTTTTTTGTGTATTTTAAATAATCCCAAAGAACATGCAAATGAAAAAAAAGGTTTTGGTATTTATTTTCTCCTTTTAACCGTATGCTGATGAAGATAGCATGGACAAGGATCAAGTTGCCATGGAAGATGATGAGTTGGGATTGGGCCTATGATGTTAACTCAAATGATAGTCCTGATGATGAGGTAACTGGCGCAACGGATTTGGTTGACCTTTGGTATCGGAACTTGGTTTAGATGAAGGTAAGGATGATATCCCTTACAATTGATTGATGTGGTTATTGATGACTTGTTTGGTCAGGAATGTTAGTTAATTTCTTTGGATTTTGAAGGTGATGGAGCGAAAATCACCTATCTTGAAAACGTCGAATCTGTTGTCGCAAAGTAGAATGGATGGATACCAATTGACCGTTATTGATAAAGTTGAAGGTTTGGAAGCATAGCTATTATTGTTGAGGACAAAAATAGTCCTGTTGGGGAAGGGGGAGAAGGTATGGATAAAGCACTTGTGGATACAAGCCATTTTGTTAGGGTTACATAGGTGGAGGAGTAAATGGTCTTATTCACAATCATATTTAAGATGCACGGAAATCTATTTTTCTTTTATTGAGAAAGCACGATTGGAGGTGTAATGTTGACCAAACCTAAACCAATAGTTTTAAAGTTGACCAAATCACGGAAGAAAAAATATGCTCAGGTACTCTGTATTGGATTCTTACTTTCCTTAGGATGTGTAGATCCCGTAGAACCTGAATTTGATTTTAAGAGCGGGGTTATTTTTGTTGAAGGACTTATTTCAAATGACCCAAAGACTTCAATTGTAAGAGTTTCGCAAAATAGCATGAGTGGCAACGCATTTATCCGCAATGCCACGGTTTCCGTAAGGAATACGGATACCAATGCGGTAATTGGATTGTTTGAGGATAATGGTAGGTATTTGCTCCCCGAAGATTTTACCGCCGCTGTTGGCGACACTTTTGAGTTAACGGTCACTTTACCGGATGGTAGGCAATATCAGTCTTTGCCAGAGGAAATAAGGGATTCCGTTCCGATTTTGGATATAGAGGCCAGGTATGATCCTGAGTTGGTTTTTAGAGAGGCCTCGGAAAGCTTTGTTCCAGGTCACACCCTTCATGTGAGTTTTGAAGATCCGGAAGAAGAGAACAATTATTATTTCTGGTCGTTTACTTCATTTGAAAACCTTTCTTTCTGTCAACGTTGTTTTAACGGCATTTTTAGAAATGGGGCTTGTCAAGATAATTCCCCTAGTGAAAGTCAGATACGAAAATCCTTTTATACCTACCGATGTGAAACCAGATGTTGGCGCATTAGATTTAATGAAAGTGTTGAAACATTTGCCGATGAGTTCTCAAATGGCTCCCTGATTGAGCGATTGCCTGTTGGGAACGTGTTACTGTACACAAAGGAGGATATTCTGGTGCAATTGCAACAATATGCGTTATCCGAAAGTGCGTACCGGTATTATCAAATCTTTAAGGATATTGTTGATAATAATGGGGGGTTCAACGCTCCACCGCCCGCTGCTTTGATTGGGAATATGTTTGCAGTACATGATGAGAACGAATTTGTGATCGGTAGGTTTACAGCTACTTCGGTAGTTTCCCGTTACTTGTTTATTGACCGTACTACAATAAGCGAGTCCCAAATTGAAGAAAGGATTATGGTGCAAAATGAAGAATTTGGGGAGGTTCCGCAGCCTACAAGGAATACGGCTCCATGTGAGGAATTACCAAATCGGACGGGCGTCCGCCCAACCGGATGGATCAATAATTAGGCGTAATGAAACCTGTTCATCACATCATTGGATTACTGCTTTGCCTGTCTTGTTTTACGGGCTTGGGCCAAACAGTGCTCCAAGAACATGAATTGACCGTTAAAGTGATAAATGATGTCACGGGTTTTCAAATGAATGATGCCGATATTTTTATCGAGCCCTGTTTATGTGGAGGAATTTCGGATGTTAACGGACAATTTTCCATTAAACTTCCGGAAGGGGCATATAAGGTGACGGTTTCTTTTATCGGGTATAAAAATAACGTGCAGAATATTGTGTTGAACCGAAATACCTCTGTTTTGGTCCGCATGATTGTTGAAGAGGAAAAATTATCCGAGGTCATCGTAAGGGCAAAAAAGGCAAATGATCATTTACTGTCTCCAGAAATGGGCGTTTTGAGGTTGGAACCCCAAACACTTAAAAAAATACCAACAGCGGCGGGCGAGTTTGATATTTTAAGGGGAATGACCCTTTTGGCTGGAGTAAACAATGCGGGCGATATCAGTAATGGATTGTCCGTTAGAGGTGGGTCCCTGGATCAAAACCTTGTGTTATATGACGAGGCCCCCGTTTTTAATCCTACCCATTTATTTGGACTTTTTTCTGTTTTTACACCAGATATGTTGTCTTCCGTTGATTTATACCGCGCAAATATTCCAGCGAGATATGGGGGAAGAATTACCTCTGTGTTGGATGTGAAGACGCAGAACCCCTATGTGGATAAGTTAAAATTGAACGGGGGAATTGGTCTGGTCTCCAGTAGATTCTCATTGCAAACTCCATTGATAAAGGACAAACTTAGTATGGCGATTGGGGGTAGAGCGGGCTTTACCGATTTTTTACTCCCCCTGTTTTCTGAACGCTTGGACAATACCAAAGCCCGGTTTTACGATGCTACCCTTAAACTTTTGTATTTGGCAGGTCCCAAAGATCAAATTGCATTTACAGGATTTTACTCAAAGGATTTTTATCAGCTGGATTTCATTTCACAGGTTGAAAACATCAGTGCAGAAAATAACCAATTCGATTTCAGGACACTGAACGGGACTTTAAAATGGCTTCATATGTTTGATGATACAAGCATGTTGAAGACCGTATTGGTTTCAAGTGATTACCTTCCCAAGATTATTTTCCCGGAAATTGATAGTTCAAACGAAATATTGTATGATTCAAGAATCAGATATTTAAGTCTGTCTTCGGAGTTTTCAAAGGAAGTGAACGATAGGTTTGATTATTATTTGGGTTTTCAAGGGAATCGATACGATATTAATCCGGGAAATCTTAACCCTGGGCAGTCAACCAGTATAAGGTCGGTTAATTTAAACAGAGAGACAAGTTATGTATTGTCCACATTTTTAAATGCCAATTGGTCTGCCAATAAGTTTTTGTCACTTTCTTTGGGGCTTCGCCATAATTCATACCTGCTTGTTGGCCCTTTTGAGCAGCCTGTTTTCAATGATTTAGGTACAGATATTGAGGATACACGTTTCTTTGAAAAAGGGGAAGTCGCAGCTTCTTATCATGATTTGGAACCCAGATTGGGTGCTGTATTGAATATTAATGACCAAAGCACGGTTAAACTGAGTTATGCACGACTAAATCAATATTTGCAGAACGTTTTCAATGCGACCACACCTTTGCCTACTTCCAGATGGAAAACTGCGGATGAAAATATTAAACCGCAAAGAGGAAATTCTTACAGTATTGGGTTTTATTATTTGTCAGAAAAGAGCAAAATTGAGATGGGTCTTGAAGCATATTATAGAAGGACACAAAACAATTTAACCTTTAGGCCAGGCGCAGACTTTTTTCTGGAAGAATTTTTACAGAATTCAGTGGTGCAAGGAGAAGGAAGGAACTATGGGGTGGAACTGAGCTTTAGAAAACCAAACGGGAAAGTCAATGGTTGGCTGAATTATACTTGGTCTAGGAGTGCATTGCGTACTAATGATCAAATTCCTGCAAATAGAATCAACAACAACCAATGGTTCAATTCGGATTTTGATAGGCCCCATGTCTTGAATGCTACCATCAATTTTGAGGGGGATGCTTTTAATACATGGAGCCTAAACTTTACAGGACAATCGGGTAGACCATTTACCATACCCAATGGGGTAGTTGAGTTTGAAAATATAGATGTACCTCTTTTTTTGGAACGCAATAATGCCAGGCTTCCCCTTTACCATCGATTGGATTTTTCCTGGAAGGTTAGGTATTCCAAAAAAGCAAACAAACGCTGGGTGGGAGATTGGACGTTTACCATTTACAATGTTTATGGCAGGCGCAACCCTATTAACGCTTTTTTTGATCAACGTACCGGTATTGAAAATGCTGACATTTTTGGGTCAAGTCCTCTGGGTTCCTATGAAATTGCATTGCTCAACAGCCCATTATTTGCATTGACGTATAACTTCACGTTTCAATGACCACTTGAGAATTCTTCTAACGCTTTAATCAAGGCCACGTATCGATTTGTCTTTTGAGAAAGGTACTATCCCCTGCTTTTTTTCGTTTCTTTGTTAGTATACCCCAAAAAAACAAACAAATGACAAGGAAATTTATACTACTCTTATCGCTCTTTATTGTGGTCTATGCCTGTTCGACAGACGACTCAGATGATGACATGAACGACGATGATCAAATTGGGATGGAAGATGATGCTATGATGGATGATGACGATGCAATGATGGATGACGATGATGCTTCTAATGACGATGATACTCCTGATGACATGACCACCGGAAATCTAATTGGCCTCTGGGCACTGACCGATATCCGTTTTGATGAAACAATGGATGACGATGACCTTGAATTTGCACAGGAGATCTTAGCCTTTTTGGTTGATCGGGAATGCTATATTGTGACTTTTGACTTCATGAACAATGGTACCGTTACGACCGATAGCAAAGCAAATTTTATAGAAGTTAATGCCGGGGTCGGGGGCTTAGACATCCCTTGCCCGGAAGAAAGTGAAATGACCAACACAATGTGGACGCTGGAAGGCAATCAGCTAACCTTTATTGATACTGATCTTGGTGAAGAAACCGTTACCGTTACTTTCGAAGGCGAAAATACCTTTATTGTTGATGGCTCAGCGATAGATGAAAATAACTACGATGGGGCAGAGGCGGTTTTCACACGCCTGGAACTGCAGTAGAAATAAGCTACCAATTTAAAAACCCGCTTAAGCGGGTTTTATTTTTTTTAGGGCTGATATCAAGGCAGTATTCGCTTCTTCATCTCCTACCGTGATCCGTACTTTTCCGGGGGCGCCAAATTGCGAAACCGGCCTTACCATGATGCCATGATCCATGAGACGGTTAGTGAATTCCATTTCCGGTAAAGGGGGCGCGATAAGAATAAAATTGGCCTGGCTGGGCCAGTATTGTATTTGCAATTTGTCAAATTCCTGATACAGGAATTGGCGTCCTGCTTTGACGGTTGCTACCGTTTTTTCGATAAACGCTGTATCCGCCAGGGCGCCAATTGCCCCTTCAATAGCAGTGAGGGGCAGTAAAAAAGGTTTATGGATCAGTCGGACATAATTGGCAATAGTGGTTGTGGTGTAACAATACCCCACCCTAAGCCCGGCAAGGCCATAGGTTTTAGAAAAGCTATTGAGTCCAATAACATTATGACCTGCCTTTACGTAGGAAAGTGCAGTAACATAATCCGGGGCATCTGCAAAATGCCGGTAGACTTCATCGTAGACAATAAGGATATTCTTCGGGACGGCGTTCAGAAAATCTTCCAGTACCGCCTTTGGGATATAAGAGCCGGTGGGGTTGTTGGGACTGGTTAGGAAAACTATTTTGGTCTTTGGGGTAATCGCATTTAGGATCCCTTTCAGGTGTAAAGCGTAGTCCGGGTCTTGCAATCGGATATCCACTTGTTTAGCCCCATACCACCGGGAAAAAACCGAGTAGGGGAGAAAACAAGGATTGGAAAAGATCACTTCATCCCCTTCATTGACAAAGGCGCGTAAAAGCATGTCAATAATTTCGGAACCGCTATTTCCGGTCAGGAATTGCTCAATTGCCAATGTTCCCTGAAAATCATCTACCAGGGCCTGACGCAGTCGAATATCCGTTTGATCAGGGTAAAGGGCTACATTATCCGCCGCTTTTTTCAGGGATTCTACCGCTTTGGGCGACGCTCCTAAAGGATTTTCGTTGGAAGAAAGTTTATAGATCTTTTGATCGGAAGGTGGAATATTTTTTCCTCCTTTGTATACCTCTTTAGGTTGCAGGTACGGTTTGAAAATGGACTCAATTCCCTTTGCCATTAGTACAGGGTTTCGGCATATAGTAATACGGTCATTGCTTTTGCAGTGTCCCCTTCTTCCAAAATACGTTGTGCTAACCAGTGAAGTTGCTTTTTGTGAACTTCCGGGGCATCTCCAACTTTTTTTGCCATCATACGGACTTCATCGTCCAGGGCGATCGCTTCCATTTCCTTTTGTTCCGGAAGTTGCTGCAAATTCCCCAACCTACCCAGGTTGTTGCCGGTTAATATTTCGCTTTCCCGTATACCTTTAGGCAGAGCATCCACACCAATACCCTTACCCCGTATGGGTTTTGGAATTTCGAAAAGGGCATCATCAACCGCCCTGATGTACCAATTACCTCCCATTCTCCCTACCAAATCCAGTTTTTGCGTATCCAATTTCCCTTCGGTCAGGTACCCTTCGTTGAGATGAATACGTTCTACTTTAGCCAGGACCAGGTTTCCTGCACCGGGTTCCTGGGACAATTCAATAGTTTGTTGTACGGTACATTCAAAAGCAACAGGGGCTTCACCAACACGGGGAGGGGTTATCGTTTCACTGGGAATGGGGGTTAATCCCGATTTAACAAATTCATCAACACCTCTTTCGTAAGCAGTGCTTGCCAACGACATTTGCTCTACAATAGGATGGTTCACAATATTGATTACGACTTCCGGGACCTCCTTTACGTTCAAATACGAATGCTTATGGGTGTTGTCCCTACCACTTCGGGCCGGAGAAAAGATGAGTACAGGAGGATTAGAGCTAAACACGTTGAAGTAACTGAATGGGCTTAGGTTAACATTCCCTTCCTGATCCACAGTACTTGCAAAACAAATGGGTCGTGGTGCTACAGCGGTTAACAAAATACCGTGAAGCTCGGGTTGGGAGATGTCCTTCGGGTCTATGGTTTTTGTCATCTTCTCTTTTGTAATTTCAATCTTGGCCCTTTATGGAGAAAGGTAGGGGGTATATACTATCCAAACCCTCTTTATCTAGGAGGCAACACTTTGGTAGCTACCTCGCCAAATCCAACACGAATATCGTCTTTTTGCGCATATCCCCGCATGGTTACGGTATCTCCGTTGTGAATAAACTTTCGTTCTGTGCCGTTGTTCAAGGTAACGGGTTTGGTGCCCATCCAGGCCAGTTCCAACATGGAACCATAGCTTTGCTCATCCTTACCTGAAATCGTACCTGAGGCCATCATGTCTCCGACATGAACGTTACATCCGTTAACGGTATGATGGGCCAATTGCTGGGCCATGTTCCAATACATATATTTAAAATTGGAATGGCACACTAGCGTTTCTTCACCACCTTCGGGGCGAATGCTTACTTCCAACTGAATGTCGTAGTTCTTTTTGCCCTCGTACTCCAAATAGGGAAGCACTTTGGGATTCTGGGCAGGGCCCTGTACTCTAAAGGGTTCCAGCGCGTCTAAGGTGACAATCCAGGGGGAAATGGAAGAAGCAAAATTTTTGGCCAAAAAAGGCCCCAAAGGGACATATTCCCACTTCTGAATATCACGCGCGGACCAATCATTGAACAGGACGAGTCCAAAAATATACTCCTCGGCCTGATCGGTCGATATTGATTCTCCCATCTCGGTGTTTTTTCCAACCACAAAACCCATTTCCAGTTCAAAGTCCAGGCGTTGGGAGGGCCCAAAAACAGGAGTAGTAGCATCCTTAGGCAAGGTCTGCCCCTGGGGCCGGTGGATAGGTGTTCCACTAATAACTATAGAACTCGCCCTTCCGTGGTACCCTACCGGGATGTGTTTCCAGTTGGGCAACAGAGCATTTTCCGGATCGCGAAACATTTTGCCTACATTGGTAGCATGTTCAACGCTGGAATAAAAATCGGTATAGTCCCCAACGCAAACAGGCATGTGCATTTGGGCTTCCGATTGCAACACAAAGAGTTCCGGTTTTCCGGCCAATACGGAAGTATCCTCCTGCAGCCACTGCTGAATGTCCTTGCGAACTTTTGAAGTGGTAGCTTTACCCAGCATGATAAAGTCATTGAGATCTTCTCGTTCCAGTACGCTGCTGTCAAAGTCAAAAACACCCAATTTTGCTACCGCGACCAAATCCAGGATGTGATCGCCGATAGCGACACCGGTACGTTTGCTTCGGTTTTGGGTGGAAAATATCCCAAAAGGAATATTATGAATGGAAAAATCTGAGTTTTCCGGTATGTCTATGATCATTTGTTTAGATATTAGAAATGAGAAATAAGATAAAAGACAGTTTGTAGAAAGTCTTGTTTCTTTTATCTGTTTTCTTAGTTCTTTTAATTACTCCAACCAGGATTGATAATAGTTGCCATCATCAATTTTGAGTGCATTTTCGGTAAGCATTAGGGGTTTAAAGGTGTCGATCATCACGGCCAGTTCTTCCGTTCCCTTTTTCCCAATACTTGCTTCATACGTGCCGGGATGTGGTCCATGGGGGATACCGGCAGGATGTAATGAAATATAGCCAGGGCCTATTCCTGTTCGACTCATAAAATCGCCGTCTACATAATACAACACCTCATCAGAATCGATATTGGAGTGGTTGTAGGGCGCGGGAATGGCTTTCGGATGATAATCGTATAGACGGGGACAGAACGAACATACGACAAAAGCACTTGTCTCAAAAGTCTGATGCACCGGAGGGGGTTGATGTACCCTTCCCGTAATAGGCTCGAAGTTGTGAATGGAGAATCCGTAGGGATAGTTGTAGCCATCCCAGCCAACAACATCAAAGGGATGCGAGGCATAGACAAGGCTATGCAAAACACCTTGTTTTTTGATCTTTAGCAGAAATTCCCCTTTTTCATCATGGGCCACCAAATCCTGTGGTAATTTGTAATCGCGTTCACAAAAAGGAGAATGCTCTAACAATTGGCCAAACCAGTTGCGATACCGTTTTGGCGTATATATCGGGTGAAATGATTCCGCATAGAGGATACGGTTGTCCTCTGTATCAAATTCCACCTGATAGATCATCCCCCGGGGAATGACCAGATAGTCGCCATATTCGAATGGAATGTCCCCCAAAAAGGTCTTTAACGTCCCCGATCCCTTATGAATAAACAACAGCTCATCAGCATCGGAATTTTTATAAAAATAGTCGGTAAGCGATTTGTTGGGCGCTGCCAGGCCAACATGTACATCACTATTGACCATTAGCGGTTCCCGGGCTTCAAGGAAATCGTCTTTGGCCGGAACATCAAAACCAATCAATTTCCGGGAAGTGATGTTTTTGGCTACTGCTATTTTGGGACTTACATCCAGGGGAGTACCTACTGCTTTCACCTGGGTAGGACGATGAATGTGGTACAACAGCGAAGACATCCCGTCAAAACCGATGGTACCGAACAATTGTTCGTAGTACAAACTGCCATCCGGTTTTTCAAATTGGGTGTGCCGCTTTTGCGGAATAGTTCCGAGTTTGTGATAGATCGGCATAGTTTTAAATTTGATTAATGCAAGGTGCCTCGCAACTCCTGCTCACGTTCAATAGCTTCAAACAGCGCCTTGAAGTTACCCTTTCCGAAGGACTGTGCACCTTTTCGTTGAATGATTTCAAAGAACATGGTTGGCCTCGGCTCCACAGGGCGTGTAAATATTTGTAGCAGATAGCCTTCATCATCACGATCTACCAATATGCCCAATTCTTTTAAGGGCGCAATATCCTCATCTATCTTCCCTACGCGATCCGTCACTGCTTCGTAGTACGTATCAGGTACCCGTAGAAATTCTACACCACGGCTTCGCAGCTGTCGAACGGTTTTGATGATGTCATCCGTGGCCACAGCGACATGCTGAACGCCTTCTCCTTCATAAAAATCCAGGTATTCCTCAACTTGCGATTTCTTTTTCCCTTCCGCGGGTTCGTTGATCGGAAATTTAATACGACCATTGCCATTACTCATGACCTTACTCATAAGGGCGGTATACTCGGTGGAGATATCATTGTCATCAAACGAAAGGATGTTCTTGAAACCCATCACATCTTCATAAAAGGCCACCCAATGGTTCATTTTATTCCACCCTACGTTGCCCACCATGTGATCTACGTACTTCAGACCTACAGGCTCCGGATTGTAGTCTGGGGTTTCCCATTTCTTATACCCTGGTAAAAAAGTGCCATTATAGTCCTTGCGCTCAACAAAGATATGGACGGTTTCGCCATAGGTATAGATCCCGGAACGGACTACCTTTCCATCTTTATCTTCTTCCACCTTCGGCTCCATATAGGATCTCGCACCTTTTGCGATAGCCGTCTCGTAAGCATAGGTAGCGTCATCTACCCATAGTGCCACAACTTTTACGCCATCACCATGTTTGTCGATATGCTTTCCGATTTCGGTGCCACTTTTTAAAGGGGAGGTCAAAATCAGGCGTATTTTATCCTGGATCACTACGTAACTCTCACGGTCTTTAAGGCCGGTCTCTAAACCTGCATAGGCGTGGGATTGAAAACCAAAAGCGGTTTTGTAGAAATGAGCAGCTTGCTTAGAATTGCCCACATAAAGTTCGACGTAGTCAGTCCCGTTGATAGGCATAAAGTCCTTTGCTTCGCCCTGAGCTTTGGGTAGGGTTGATGTCTCCATGACGTGATATTTAGAATGAAAACTAATTTTGTTGTTAATGCAACAAAAATACGTATTTTTGAATTACGAAAGCGTTTTAGAATTAAAATTTTAGGTTAAAAAGCGAATGTCATTCCGTGCTTGGCACGGAATCTCATCAATGTGTCGGTTCCCACTTTTGAGAGAATGACGGAATGTTAAACCAAATAGACGAAATACAAGGCATTGGGCTTCATTTGGATCAGGTATTGAGAAGGATACAGGAGGCTTATCTGCGAAAGTTTGAAAGCCTGGAGATAGCCATGACCATTGAACAATGGGTGATCCTACACCAGATCTATGAAATGGGTGATACTGCCTCGCAACGGGATATTGTACAATCCAACTTTCGTAATCGCGCCACAATATCCCGGGTAATTGGGGGACTGGAACGCAAGGAATGGATCAAAAAAAGTCGTTTTGATGGCGATCAAAAACGCTTCAAATTGGAACTGACACCCAAAGGTCAGGCTATTATCCACAAAGTATTACCGCATGCGTTTCAATTGCGAAAACGGGCGATCAAGGCTATCCAGCCAGAAGATTTTACTACTTTTTTGACCGTATTGGAAAAGATAGGGAAGAACTACACCCTCTAGCGGATATTTCTAAGGTTTTCATCTTGATCTTATCGTAATTATGTATGCATTTTATAGGTAGACTATAGGATATTGCCTTAAAAGACTGTTAAAAACAACATTATGGGGTAATATAGCATAGAAAAATGATAATTCTGTTGTTGTGGTGGTGTAGGGTTTAGGGGAATTTTGCGACTCATTTTATTCAAAAAACTGTAGACATGAAAAAGTTAGTACATTATCCAAACGTATGGCAAACCTATCCGTTTTCAATGGAACTGTTTGCACATGTTGAAAAGGAAGCCCGTGTACGGGAAAGTGAAAAAGCAAAGAAAGAAAAGAAAACAAAGTTTAAACTAGCCCTGGGCTGGTAAGCAAAAACGAATAGTAGATAACTAAAGGCATCGGGAAATCGATGCCTTTTTTAGTTTGTGCTAAGCGCTTTAATGGCGTTGAGGATGTCCGTTTTGTCTTGTTCCAGGTCCTGGGCAACACTCCTAAAAAAGGCTTGTCGTTCCCTGGGATAGTCCAACTTGTAGTCTACCGGAACACCGGTATTTTCAAAAACCCTATCCTGCAGGTCCATATAGATCTCGTTGGATAAGGCAAAGTGCCAGCCATTGGGTAACTGCTTTTCCAGGGCGGTGGACAATGCTCCGGAAGTGGACGCTCCTATTCTTTTAGCATGCGGCAGGGTTAGGGAAGCAATGGTAAGCGCTTCAGCGGCACTTCCTGTTTGTGGTGAAGTGAGTAGATACACAGGACGGGTATACGCATTTTCCATCCCTTCAAGACTAAGGGTAGTAGTAGGAGAAAACCCTGATCCGTATTTTAGTTTTTGATGTACAATAGGTCGTTTTTGGTCGTTAAACCATCGGAGGATCTCAAAGCTTACCGCATCCTGCCCTCCGCCGTTAAACCGAACATCTAACACAATTGCATCCATATCCGAAAGGTCGGCTAGCACCTGTTCCATCGTTTCTCGAATACCGGCTATCTCCATGTCAATGTAAGTCCCTTCATACATTTCCTGGAAGGTCTGCACATAGGCGTCCACATAACCCACCGCTTCGATCAACACTTTGGGCATGTCCAGGTCGGCATGTAACCACATGGCTTTTATTTGAATATAACCTATTCCATCCTCTAGCTCCCCCCATTGAAGCAGCCAGGAATCCCGGGTCATTTCTTGGTTGAGATGGTGTTGTGCTACTTGCTGTGCGATCTGGAAATCTCCTATTTCCGGAACATCATTTTCTTCACTCCCAATTTCTTTTTCCGCCTCTAAAGCGTCCAGTGCAAGATAAGTAGCCTCATCTGCCTCCAAATAGGCATGATTGTCATGCAATACCTCCTGGGTTTCTTCCAGGACGGTGTATAGTGTAGTTGCGGTGGGATCGGCAAGTACCTTGGCTTTTTGCCTCATGTACAGTGCGTCCCAATTTACCCGGTTCAGTTCCATAAAGGTATAGTGCTCTTGTACCGTTTCGGCAAATACTTCAAAATTGTGCAGCGGCTCCCTTTTTTGTGTTTCGGAAAGGGTTTGTTTACAACGCGCAGGAACTTCATCAGCTTTGGTAAAGTAATAGGTCATTACGCCTTTTTTCCAGTAAAGGGTGTCCGAAATAATCTGTAGTGAAGGTAAGATCTCGGACAACGAAGCTGAGCGATTAGGTAAACAGGAGTTTTGGGTTACATCATACAACGCATATTGCGTACTGTCCTGAACAGCCAACACCCAGCCGGAACCCAACGATTGCCAAACCCCGTTTAAGGAGGATTGATTTTTTGGGGACTGACAAGAGAAAATTAGCATGCAAAGTGCAAGTGAGAGGAAAAGTTTGGTCATAGCATCAATTTAACTAAAGATGTACCCTGAACAAAATCGTTACAGGAAAGTTCAGGAAAGGTGAAGAAAGCAAGGTTTAAACCGGCCATAGCCTGGCACAAGAAAACGAATAGTTAATACTGAAAAGGTATCCATAAGGCGTCTTTTTCTTATTCCCATTTTTCAATAACCTGTACAAAAACCGGATGCACTTCTTCTCCAAGTTTTGTTTTTATAGCGGACAAGGGCATTTTGTCTTTAAAGGATTCGTCGTATTTCACGATGAAATCATTCAGGGGTTTTAGGATGTCATTGCCAAGACTGTCTATAATCCTTTCAGCGGTTTTGGTGAACTTCATTTGGTACATCCCGTAATCGCTTGGGGTCATGGTGTAATAATTTGCATCAAAATCCTCCAGGGCGGTGAACCGGGTATCCGGTGGAGGATGGTTTATACTGAAATTTACCAGGGTAGTAATGTATTTTAGTTCTTCAGGGCGTTCACTTTTGTAATAGGCATACAGGCCCATATTGGCATGAAGTTCCTCCAGCCATCGGCTCACGGAATACCCACTTTGATTATTGGGGTCTTGAAAATTATGGGTCAGTTCGTGAATCGCCAGCTTATCGAAAAACAGTTTCATATCCAACTCCCCCGCCTCATTTTGGTAGACCTCGTAAAGTGTTTTGGTCATTTCCTTTGAAAAACTGCTGACCATTTGTGTATAGTTATCTGCCATTGCGTTTTGCCCGGCGCCTACGATAATGTTCCCTTTATAGTATTCCGGCAATCCCGGTACAGCCATGTAGGCATTTTTTGACCAATCTTCCTCGGCGACCACCAGCACGCAAAACGCCTTTTTCTCACCCATGATATTTGAGAGAAATGTGTAGGCGTCTGAAATTAAAGTGACTTGTTTTTCAGCTTCGGTTTGGTATCCTTTGCTATGTAAGACTTTAATGGAGCCGTCTGAATGTAATTCAACCAGGCCTTCATGTTTGCTTTGGTCGATGGAGACTTCATTGTTTTGAGCTATGATGAAAGCAGACAAAAATGATAGGAATACCAGGGTGAAGATCGTTTTGCCAGGTGTTTTCATATGACTATAAGTTACAGCATATGAGGTAAATACATACAAATTATGTATGATTGACCGAAATTAATGTGCTTCTAGCCAATTTTCTCCAATACCCAGCTCTACATCTAAGGGTACCGCCAGTTTGTAGGCATTTTCCATTTCGGTTTTGATCAATTGGGAAACTTCTTCCAATTCGGGTTTGTACGCATCGAAAACCAGTTCGTCATGCACCTGTAACAGCATTTTGGTCTTGTAGTTTCCTTCCGATAGCTTTTTGTGAATGTTGATCATCGCGATTTTGATGATATCCGCCGCACTTCCCTGTATAGGAGCATTTACGGCGTTGCGCTCCGCCCCACCTCGCACCACCTGGTTCCCGGCATTGATGTCTTTTAGATACCGGCGTCGTCCCAATACGGTTTGCACATAGCCATGCTCCCGGGCAAACTCGATCTGATCTCCGATATAGTTGCGGAGTTTGGGATAGGTTTTGTAATAGGTTTCGATCAGTTCTTTGGCTTCGGTGCGACTCAAATCCGTCTGATTGCTCAATCCAAAAGCAGAGACCCCGTAAATAATCCCAAAATTCACTGTTTTGGCGTTACCCCGTTGTTCCCGGGAAACCTGATCAATGGGGACGTTAAATACTTTTGAAGCTGTGGACGCATGAATGTCTTCCCCGTTCTTAAAAGCAGAGATCATGGTGTCTTCTTCACTAAGGGCAGCAATGATCCGCAATTCTATCTGGGAATAATCGGCCGCCAACAACACGTAGTTTTCATCCCTTGGGATAAAGGCTTTCCGCACCTGTCGGCCCCGTTCGGTGCGAATAGGAATGTTCTGCAGGTTGGGATTGTTGCTACTTAACCGGCCTGTGGCCGCTACGGTTTGCATATAGTCTGTATGTACCCGGCCGCTATGTTCTTGTACTTCATTGGGTAATGCATCCACATAGGTACTTTTTAGCTTGGATAGTCCCCGGAAATCCAGGATATTTTGAATGATCTCATGGTCTTTCGCCAAATAGGAGAGCACCTCTTCCGAGGTAGAAAACTGCCCGGTCTTGGTCTTTTTGGGTTTGTCTACCAGTTTCATTTTTCCAAAAAGGATATCCCCCAATTGTTTGGGCGAAGCAATATTAAAGGTTTCTCCGGCCTGCTCATAGATCTTGGCTTCCAATGCCTTAATATCCGCCTCCAACCCGGTCGACAGTTCTTTGAGGAAATCCTGATCCAGATTGATCCCTTCGCGTTCCATATCCGCCAATACCCTGAGCAAAGGGACTTCAATTTCCTGGAAGAGGGTATCCGTTTGCGCTTCCGCAAGTTCCGGACGAAAATGGTGGGCCAATTGCAGTGTGATATCGGCATCTTCTACAGCATATTCGGTCTGCCGGTCCAACGATACCTGCCGCATACTGAGTTGGTTTTTCCCTTTTTTACCGATGAGTTCGGTAATGGAAACCGGACTGTAGTTGAGGTAGGTCTCTGCCAGCACGTCCATATTATGTCGCATATCAGGATTGATCAGGTAGTGCGCCAGCATAGTATCAAAGAGTTTTCCCCGTACCGTGACCCCGTAGTTTTGCATCACCTTGATGTCGTACTTCAGATTTTGCCCTATTTTCTCAATGTGCTCCGCTTCGAAGAAGGGCCGAAGGAGATCAATCCTTTTCGCCACGACTTCCCGGTCTTCCGGAAAGGGGACGTAAAATCCTTTGCCGGTATCCCAGCTAAACGCAATACCCACCAATTCGGCTTCCAAAGGATTGATGGAAGTGGTTTCCGTATCAAAGCAGACGGATGTTTGTTGCATCAGTTTCTCCAAAAAGAGGTTCATACCCAAGCCATTTTCTATGGTTTGGTAATAGTGAGATACCTCGGTAATTGTTTTTCTACTACTTACATCCTTGATGGTGGCAGGAGCTTCCGAAGGATCTCCTCCAAACAGGGTGAATTGTCCGCTGCCGGCTACTTTGGGTTCCCCCCGACTAACCTGTTTGGCAGTTTCTGTATTGCTTACCGGGGTGGTACTTTCCGTTTCCCCTGAGTACAGCTTAATGAATTGCTCTTTTAAACGCCGAAATTCCAGTTCCTCAAAGATTTCCTGCACTTTTTCCGCATCAGGAGGGCACATTTCAAAATCCTTGGCATCAAAAGTGACATCACAATCGATTTTGATCTCAGCCAGTTTTCGGGAGAGTCGTCCCAGCTCGGCATTGGCCTCGACCTTCTCTTTCATTTTCCCTTTTAATTGGTCCGTGTTGCTTAGCAGGCCTTCCAGGGAACCAAATTGTTGCAGGAACTTCTGCGCGGTCTTATCCCCCACTCCGGGGAGTCCGGGAATATTGTCGCTGGTATCGCCCATCATTCCCAGATAGTCAATCACCTGTTCCGGCCGCTCCACGCCAAAACGTTTTTGTATCTCCGGGATGCCCCAGATCTCGATGCCGTTTCCCATTCGGGCAGGACGATACATAAAGATGTTTTCACTTACCAGTTGCCCAAAGTCCTTGTCCGGGGTAACCATAAAGGTTTTATAGCCTTCTTTTTCCGCCTGTTTGGCCAAAGTGCCAATAAGATCATCGGCCTCATAGCCGGCTAATTCTACCACAGGGATTTTTAAGGCTTTCAGGATTTCCTGGATGTAGGGGACAGCAATAGTTATGGCCTCCGGGGTCTCGTCCCGGTTGGCTTTATAGTCCGCAAAGAGTTCCGTACGTTCCACACTTCCCCCCTTGTCAAAGGCCACGGCCAGGTGATCCGGTTGTTCCCTGCGGATCACATCGAACAGGGAATTCATAAACCCCATAATGGCCGAGGTATCCATGCCTTTGGAGTTGATCCTGGGATTTTTGATAAAAGCGTAATATCCTCTGAAAATCAGGGCGTAAGCGTCTAATAGGAAGAGTCTTTTTTGGTCAGACATGTTCTCGAAATTTGAAATACGAAGTTAGAAGTACGAAGTATTAAAAATACAAAGTTTGAATTAATGGTTGGCCTTTTCATTCAGCCGAAAAAAAAATTTGGGAACCGCACAACTTTGTAGGGTCGAACGTTTTTATCAAGAGAAAGTATTGTGAATTACTAGTTTAAAAGATGGTGTGAAACCTTTCCCCAAATTTTGTTTCTTGCTTGATTAGAAATTCTAGATTCTGTATGTGGAACGCTTCCAAACTTGTATCTATTGAATAACTTTCCGGTATAGCCAAAAACTCGTTTTGTCCTTGGGAGCTTCCCGTCCAAGACTTCATACCTCTCTAAATCAGTAATAAAACTGCGATTTATCAGGGTATCAGGTTTTCCCAACATCAGGCACCAAGGTGGGTTAACATAGTTGATATACTCCTTAAATAACGGTATAGCTAAATCCCAATCTGATTCTACAAATTCATTCATACTTGGGCTTCGGAAGAAACATAAGTTAGAATAGTTTAAAGACTCTATCTCTCTATTCAAATATTGCCTAAAAAAAGGTCTGCTATTCGTTACAAATTTCCAGTTTCTTTCCTTGTTGGCATCAGGATAAACCGTTTGTTGATTTATATCGTCTCCACCCCAATTCAAACCAAAAAATAATCCCCGTCCCTTTTGAATTGGTGTATCACAGATTGCATAATTCCAGTTCGATTCTGGATACTTTTTTCGAGTTTCCGATTTTTCAAAAAAAACTTCGGTTTTTTGCAAGAGATAATGAAAGAAATCTACTTCTTTTAGTTCACTTGGATTTTCATAATTCATTGTGTTTTGGAGCTTTGTTATGATTTTTATTTCTAAAACTTCCCAGGAGAATCTATTGTTCTTCTCAAGACACTTTGTAATGGTTTTTGAAAGTTCGATCAGAATTTGTGAAGGATAGACGGGTTCTCTACTATTAATTTCAGATTCAACACTTAATTCTTTTCCATCTTTCAATATCAAGGTCAGGGAATACCTATTGGCGTAAGGCATTGATTCGGACATTTTTTTTGAATTTTGTAGAATTGTTTACTTAAAAAGCGTAAGTCAAAGATTAAAGGAGAGTCTAAATTTGACTTACGTCTTTTCGATAAAGCTATCTGATTCAATATTTTCATGCCCGCTTTGATCATATCTTCGGTAGCTAAATCCGGGATGCACACAATATGCCCCGGTTTGTCCTCGCTTGTTGATCGCCAAAAACCCAATTTGAAAATCCTTTCGACCTTCATTCTTTTTCATGATGCGTTTTACCCCTTCTTCGCAGGCCTCCTGGGGTGATTTGCCCTGCCGCATGAGTTCTACAATTAAAAAACTGCCTACGGTACGAATAACTTCTTCGCCTACTCCCGTAGCCGTAGCGCCACCGATCTCATTGTCAATGAATAGCCCGGCGCCAATGATGGGGGAGTCGCCAACCCTACCAGCCATTTTATACGCCATACCACTAGTAGTACATGCCCCGGCAAGGTCGCCCTTTTCGTCGATGGCCAGCATACCTATGGTATCGTGATTTTCGATGTTTATGGGCGTTTCGTATTTCGAGGTCTTCAACCATTCCTGGTACTGTTTTTTGGTGCTCTCCGTAAGCAAATCTTCCTTTTCAAAACCTTGGGCATAGGCAAATTGTTCCGCACCCTTTCCAGCTAAAATGATGTGCGGGGTTTCTTCCATTACCTTTCTCGCGACGGAGATCGGATGTGCGATATTTTGTAAGTAGACCACAGCGCCACAATTGCCATCTTTGTCCATGATACAGGCATCTAAAGTGACATTACCGTCGCGGTCGGGTCGACCTCCTTTACCAACCGTTTCATTGTTGACGTCCGCCTCTTCCATGCGAACACCCTGCTCCACGGCATCCAAAGCATTGCCCCCGGTGTTCAGGACTTCCCATGCTTTGGCCGAAGCATTTTGAAAATCCCATGTACAAACCACAATGGGTTTGTTGGGTACAATTATTTTTCCGTTTGCATCTGATCTTGTCTCATTTTTACATGAGGTGAGTAGGGGTGCTGAAACCATTCCGGCAGCGGTAAGGCCCGAATTTTTTAAGAATTTACGTCGTTGCATTTTTTAGTTGAGTTGAACAACCGTCAGTTCGGGTTTTTTGATGGTACATCAAAAAGTATCGAGAAAAAGGTTGTGATTTATAAACTACTAGTTCTCGATACCACCTGACCTATTTGTCAGGTCACTCAAACTGACGTAGTTTTAGTGTTTAAAGATACCCAAATGCTTGTAGAAGTTTGTGCCAATAGTTTGCAATCCGCCCTGAATGCGGAAGAAGCCGGGGCAGACAGGGTAGAACTCTGTGTGGAATTGGGAGTAGGAGGTGTTACGCCTTCCCAGGGGCTCATCCAATTGGTTAGCGAAAGACTATCCCTCCCGGTACATGTGCTGATCCGACCACGTAGTGGGCATTTTACGTATTCGACAACAGAGTTTGAGGTGATGCAACAGGATATAGCGCTTTGCAAATCAATTGGTGTTCAGGGAATTGTTTCCGGAGTCTTGTTATCCGATGGACATCTGGATTATGACAGGACCAAAGTGCTGGTGGAAGCAGCAAAACCTTTGCATTTTACATTTCATCGTGCTTTTGATTGGGTGCCGAACCCCCTCACTACCCTTGCACAATTGGAAACGCTAGGAGCGGATACGGTACTCACCTCTGGGCAACACCCAGGTGCCGAACAGGGGTTGGACAATCTTACCCAATGGCAGCGGTATACCTCCCTGACGATTATGGCCGGAGGAGGGGTCCATACTGAAAATGCCGGACGCTTTAAGCAAGCAGGACTATCTGCCCTACATTTTTCCGGAACTGCTTTTGAGAATGCCATCGCGCTGGATAATCGCATTCCGATGAATGCTGAAAAACACCTGCAAGAACAGCGCGTGGCTGTAACAAATACGGCAACTATTCGTCAAATTATTCAGACCGTTAAATAAATTGCAAAAGCGGTCACGATGGTTTCAAAAAGAATAATTTTGCAAAAAATTGCGAATGACCCGATTCATTGTTATTCTGTCGATTATCTACCTGATACTGGCCTTTTACGGGTATCAGGGCTTCCGGACCTTGTTTAAGAATTCCTGGCTGCAATTGGCGTACGGACTTTCTTTTTTGGCGGTTTGGGCCTACTTCTTGATTAAAACAATGAGTTATGTGCCTGGCTCGGCCATGCAGGGCAGTACGGCGATTGCAGGAGGCGTTTTCTTTTCCTTTTTAATGCTGGCCCTGGTGTTGGGCTTCTTCCTCTTATTGGAAGATATTGTTCGGTTGGGCATCTTTGGGTATCATAAAATTGCAGGAGCTTCAGACGGCGGAGAGGAGTTTTTCCCTTCCCGGAGAAAGTTTATCAGCGCCCTGGCTTTAGGGGTGGCAGCGCTTCCCTTTGGGTCGTTGCTTTATGGTATGTATCGGGGGAAGTACAACTATCAGGTATTACAATACGAACTGGAGTTTGACGATCTCCCGGAGGCTTTTGATGGGTACCAGATCACCCAGATCTCCGATGTGCACAGTGGTAGCTTTGACGACAGTAAAAAAGTAGCTTACGGGATAGACCTCGTGAACCGTCAAAACAGCGATCTGATCCTCTTCACCGGGGATATGGTCAATAACACGGCGGATGAAATGGAACCCTGGAAGGACATTTTTGCGCAATTAACGGCTAAAGATGGTAAATATTCCGTACTGGGAAATCATGATTATGGGGACTACGCGGCATGGGCAACTGCGGCGGCAAAAGCCGAAAACCTGGAAAACCTGAAAACGATCCAGAAAGAAATCGGGTTTGACCTGCTTTTGGATGAGCACCGCTACATTGAGAAAGACGGGCAGCGAATAGCCCTTTTGGGAGTAGAAAACTGGGGTCGAGGACGATTTAAAAAAGCAGGGGATCTGCAACGTGCAAAATCTGGTATCCAAAAGGAAGATTTTAAAATTTTGATGAGTCACGATCCCTCACATTGGGAAGATGTGGTGATCCATGACGACTATCATTTTCACCTTACGCTAAGCGGTCATACCCATGGCATGCAATTTGGCGTGGAGATCCCCGGATTTGTGAAATGGAGTCCGGTAAAATGGCGCTATAAATATTGGGCGGGGATCTATAAAGAGATGGAGCAATTCATCAACGTTAACCGCGGTTTTGGATTCATTGGCTACCCTGGACGATTCGGGATTTGGCCTGAGATCACGGTGATTACCCTCAAGAAGAAGAAAGCTTTAACGTGAATTTAACCCTAATCAGGGGACTAAAGCGTTTACTTCAGGTTTTACTTTAACAAATTTTGTTACTTTTGGATTGCTAATGACCTAATTCCATGTCCAAATTCGGTGAACTCATAGACCTCGATATTCCAGTGTTACTGGACTTTTATGCGGATTGGAACGAACAATCCACCGCTATGCACCCTGTACTTCGCGATGTTGCAGCGGCCCTTGGCGACAAAGGAAAAGTGATCAAAATAGATGTGGATAAGAATAAGGAACTTTCCCAGGCGCTTCGTATTAAAGGACTGCCCACACTAATGATCTACAAAAGGGGGGAAATGGTCTGGCGCCAAAGTGGGGAGCAAGATGCCAATACGCTCATCGGCATCCTTAACGAATACACCTAGCCTAAAGCAAGTATTTTTATAGTAGCTATTCCGTAACGGTACTATCTTCAATTTCTTGAGCTACCGTATCTAATTGGAGGGCATCCGTGGTATCCGGTTCCGGAGGCAGAGTTTCTTCCAAATACTGCTCACTACCGTCAATAAAACTATCGAATAAGCCAATGTATTCGCGAAGTACCAAAGACTCCTGCTCGGAAAACTCGAGATCCTGATTGTCTTGGGTGATATAGACCACACGCTGGTAGCTTTCCAGGTCGGCCAGGATGTCTTCAATGCGCGAATATTGCTCATCCCTAGGAACCCCGGCATAGTATTCCAAACGCTCCTGGTATACTTTTTTTAGCTTCTCAAACAATGCTCTTGCCTTTTGTTGCTCCCCCACCTTGTAATAGCCATCCAGGAAGGGTTCTACAAAGGCGTAGAATCCAAATTGTTCAAAAGGCATTTGTGTCATCGCCATATCGATGATGTTTTTGGCCTTATCGATCTTATTTTCCTCGATAAGTTGCTCACTTAATCGTGCGAGATTACTCCGAAACGAAAGTCCCTGAGAACGGGTTTGCGGATCGTGGTAAATATCCGGATCTGAAGAATTGCCCCAATCCCATTTGTTCACTATCTCATACATCAAATCCGAATCGATCCTGCCCATTTCAAAAAGACTTTCATTTTCGGTTCGGATGGGGACCAATTTGTAGACCAGTCCGTCCAGTTGCAGATATTGCTTCATCCACAGGTATTCCGCATTATCAAAGCTACCTCCGGAGAAGTAAATAGGTCGTTCCCAATCGTTATTGGCCAAAATGTCCAGCATCAGGATGCGCTGTTTGGTTAAGGCACTTTGCGGGAGATCAATATCGATATAATCCACTATCAAAGCAGAATCCTTGGCTTTGACCAGGCCACTTTCCAGCACGTTCTTTTTGTTTACGGGGACACGAATTTTATGGGTGGGGTAGTAGACAATATCCAAATTGCTTTCAGAGAATCCGCTGAGGTCCCGCCCCTGTTTTTCTAGCAAATGCTTGAATTTGGTTTGCGGTTTATCACTGGCTACCCAATTCATGAAGTCCTTAATATTCCACCGGCTATCCGTTACCCCCTGATAGTAAATCGCATCCCGGGTGCCATAGCTGTAAAGGTCATGGGTTAATTGCGAAGGAATGGGATCACTTTCGTACGCCTTCCGTTTCATTTGGTCTATGTACCAGTCTGTCGCAAAAAGGCTAGTATTTACAATACGCACATCGGTTCTGTATTCCTCAATTTCCTGGGCATACCAAAGTGGGAAGGTATCGTTATCCCCAATGGTAAAGAGAATAGCCCCTGCATCTTCCTGGCAGGAGTCCAGGTAGGCCATAGCTGTAGAACGTGCAGTATATCGTCCGGACCGGTCATGGTCGTCCCAGTTTTGAAATGCCATGAGCAAGGGGACTGCCAAAAGGCAAAGTGCCGTTATTACGGGTGCGGCTATCCTGGGTTTGAGTAGTTTCCTGGCTTCTTCGAACAGCCCGTATACGCCAATACCTATCCAAATACAAAAAATAAAGAAAGAACCTACCAAAGAATAGTCCCGTTCCCGGGGCTGAAAGATATAAGGATTGGTGTAGAACTGGATCGCCAGGCCGGTAAACATAAAAAAGATAAACAGGACCCAGAACTGTTTTGGATTTCGGGAGATTTGGAAGACGATACCAATAATACCTAAGAGCAGTGGCAGAAAAAAGTAGGTATTGCGGGCCTTGTTATCTAAAATTTCACTGGGAAGGTTGTCCTGGCTCCCCATTCGCAGGCTATCCACAAAAGGAATACCGCTGATCCAGTGGCCATTGTTGTCATAGCGGCCCTGGGTATCGTTTTGTCGCCCGACAAAATTCCACATAAAATACCGCATGTACATATAGCTCCATTGAAACTCGAAAAGGTAGCTTAGGTTTTGTCCCAAGGAAGGAGGTTCCACTTCTATATAATCCGAAAAGCTTCGCAGGAATTGCATGAATTGCTCGGTGTCAATCTCTCCCCGGGCATCCAACTGCTTGAATTGATTTACTGCATCCCGTAGTTCGTTGTTGGAAATGTATTCTGCTTTTATGCGAAAATCGAGCCGACCAAAATACCGCATATAGTTTTCCGCATGTTGCTCACTCCACAGTCGGGGTAACACCCCAACATGTTTTTTGTTAGGGCCCTGCAAGGCATTCTTATAATTGTTGACAATGACATATTTGCCCAATTTTTCATCTTTTTCATATTTGGGCTTGTCGTCTATGTCCTCTCCCGGTTCGGCAAAAGCATTGGAAAAATAGGCGCCATACACCGGGCTGTCTACGCCAGGATATTGTTCCCTGTTGTAATAGGCAAGGAGGGATCGGGCGTCTTCCGGATTGTTTTCGTTGACTACCGTTTTCGCATTAGCGCGGATGGGTAACATGAGCCAGGAAGAAAAGCCGAGAATGAGAAACATCAGGCACAACACAATTAGATTGCCGGTTTCAAAACCGTTCCTTCGGGTATACCGCAATGCAAAATAGAACACCAACACAAAGATCGCCCCCATGATAAGGGTTCCCGAATTAAACGGCAGCCCTACCTGGTTAATAAAAAAGACTTCGCTCCAACCAAAAAGCTTTAGGACATAGGTGAGTGAGAACTTATACACGAGTAACAGTATCCCGATGACAATCGCATTCGCGATCAGGAAGTTCTTTACGGTAACTTTTTTATATTTTTTGAAGTAATACAACAGGCCAATGGAAGGTATGGCCAGGAAGCCCATAAACTGTATCCCAAAAACCAAGCCGATCATAAAACAAATGAGCAGTAGCCATTTGTTGCCCCTGGGGTCCTCCAGGTGATCTACCCATTTGAGTCCCAACCATAACAACAACGCCATCATAAAACTCGCCATGGCATACACCTCGGTCTCTACTGCATTAAACCAAAAACTATCGGAAAACGTAAAGGCCAGAGCGCCTACCAGACCACTGCCAAAAATAGCGATGGCCTTACTTTCGGACAGCTTGGATTTTTTAACGATCAATTTCCGGCTAAGGTTGGTGATGATCCAAAAGGTAAAAAGGACGGCAAAGGCGCTGGATACCACAGAAACGATGTTGACCATTAACGCAACTTTCGAAGGATCGCCAAAGGCTAACAGGGCAAAAACAGCACCTATCATCTGCAATAAAGGAGCTCCGGGAGGGTGCCCTACCTGTAGTTTGGCGGAGGTAGTGATATATTCCCCGGCATCCCAGAAACTTCCTGTGGGTTCTACGGTAAGTAAATAGGTGATTATGGCAATGGTAAACGAAAGCCACCCCAAAAGGGTGTTCCATTTTTCATAGTTTTTAGAAAACATGCAATAGGTGTTTGACCAATCGGGGCGAATTTACCAAATTAAACACAGACACTTCACGATTTTAATGAAAGGTTTAACAATGGCTCTTCGGATTGTCATCAAAATAATTTGCTCGGATTAAAGTTTGTCTTAAATTTGCACGCTCAAAAGTTATTCGCTTTTGATACGGTACTGGCCTATGGTGTAATTGGCAACACTACTGGTTTTGGTCCAGTCATTCTAGGTTCGAGTCCTAGTAGGCCAACGGAGTTGGACAAATCCCATCACATGATGGGATTTTTTTGTGCAACAAAAATTAGGAGGGAAAGCCCTCGCTCTGCACTTCCCGGTTTACATTCAAAGTACTGTCGAAAAACAATATGAAAGAAATCCTTCGCTAAGGTAGGTAAGCAAAACATTGTACAGCGGGACGCTTCTTTGTCAATTTTTATATAAATCAGTTTTCAAGGTGGTCTATCTAATGTTAGAATCACTAAATTGAGTACGCCAATTCAATCCTTCTATTTTAAACCAACACTTTTAGTTCCACTTAAGATTGCTAATCAGGAAGTACACAGGTTTTGATCACTGCACTCAAAAGACATCAAATACTACAAAAAACAAGATGGGTTATGTTGGTGCTTATCCTTCCCATCCTTGGAATGAAAGGACAGGAAGTTACAGCAGTAAAAAAGCCACCAATTCCGATAGAAGTAATGTTCGGGAATGAGGAGATCTATGCTTTGGCCATATTGAACCTTCCCATAGATAAGAAGGGCAAGTTTGGCTATTTTGGGGTTACATCGGCATTGGTACCCTACGAAAACGAAAGATCCAATAACGAGCTTGTAATCTCCAATTCCCTGACCTACAATTTTTCACAAAAATGGTTTGCGACAGCGGGATTACAGTTCCATTACTCCAAAGGGGCGGTTCCATTTACGGGCCTGCAGTTTTTTTCAGCGAACCCAAAATGGCTGTTCCTGTTCAGTCCGAATCTGCAACTGGCACCCTCCATCAACTTTGAGACGGTAGGTATCGTTGAGTATAAACCAATGCTATCAAAAAATGTAGGGCTATACTCCAGATTTCAGGGGATATACAATCAAAACCTGGATGATGGAGCACATGAAAGAAGTTTATTGTATCTACGGGCCGGAGTTGCATTGGGCAAAACGAGCTTTGGGTTTGGCGTTAATATCGATTTCTATGGTTTGGAGCGGGCTCAAGAGGAGAATTACGGCCTTTTCATCAACCACGTTTTTTAAACTTCAGGGGCCTCCTTAATCATAGCTTACAATAAAGTCCAGGGTGAGAAGTCTACCCAATGTTTTTAAGTGGTACACTATACAGTAGTATAGACAAGCGAAAGGGGTGAAGTTCCTATCGAAGGCAGGCAAGTTTACCTGCCGAACTAGGTAGGCAAAATTTCGAAAAGGCGGGGTGGAAAACGTCTTTTGAATGATTCGCTTTACGAGACCGGATCTAAAATGCTATGTCATCCAAAACCTAAAAAATTCTGTATCCGAAACGAAACCCAAAGGTGGGTGTAAAAACACTTTCAGAAGTATCAAAGTCGCTCACAATGCCCAGCCCCAAATGCAAATTGAATAGAAATCGCCCTCCGATATTTCGCTGGATTCCCCAATGTATTTCGGTCAACACGGCCTGGTTTACATCGAAAAGGTCCGCGTCGCCAAAGCTGTATTTACTTTGCAACCCGATAAAGTTCCCGGAATTGTCATACACATTTTTACCTTTTGACAGGCGCTTGTTTCTATTGTATAGCCATTTGAGCTGAGATTTGACAAAAGGGGTGGGGCGGTCAAAGTAAAACGCAAAAGAGGCAGAACCGGCACTAGCCTCCATACCCATTCCAATGCCTAAATTATTTTCCCAAACTATACTTTTTGAAAAGGGTAGTTCATAGGAAATTTCAAAACCATGCAAGCCAAGATTTAAACGACCAAAACTATCTAAGGTGTTCGATTTTGAAACCTGTGCAAAGCCCAGATGTCCGAAAAATAAAAGGCATAAGATGAGGGGTTTTTTCATAGAGCAGTATTGAATTCAAAAGTTAGTATCCATTATTAAAAGAACACCTGCCAAATAAAAGGTTTCTGGCCCATACGAGCAATAGGCTTTAAATGAATTTCTAAAAGAATTAGGCCTATTGGTCTTCCAAAACATGCGGTTTTCGGAATTTGAAGATAGGGTTGTTTGTTCTGTGAAGTAAAGTTTATGTACCTCTGGCAGGCTTGGTTAAGAATCAGCGAAACCTTGGAGTCGATTTAGAAGTATAATGCCGTTTTGGTACTGCTTTTACGGAAACTTCGCCCCATGGCAGATAGTTATGCAAAAAATAACCTAAAAATGATTTACCCTTTGAAAACGCACCAATTAAAATGGTAATTTTCCGATTTTGAATTGATCAAAGTATATGACAAAAGCGCTTTATATTGCTACCCTGGCCTCTCACAGTGGTAAATCTTTGGTAGTATTGGGATTGATGCGGTTGCTACTTGGAAAAATGGCCAAGGTAGGCTATTTCCGGCCCGTGATAGATGATATTAAGTCGGAAGGTCTCGACAACCATATTCATACGGTGATCTCTCATTTTAATTTAGATCTTGAACCGGAAGATGTCTATGCCATGACGCAAAGCCAGGTCATTGAACTGTTCAATGACGGTAAGCCGGGGGATATTCTGGATATCATCATCGAGAAGTACAAGCGACTTGAGGAAGCATTTGACTTCGTCCTGGTAGAAGGAAGCGACTTTGCCAGCGAGGGTAGCATCATCGAGTTTGACCTCAATATTGATATTGCAAAGAATTTAGGCATCCCGGCTGTTCTCGTGGATAACGCCAAAGGAAAAACACTCGAAGAATTCTGTGGCAATCTTGAATCTGCGGTAAACAGTTATCAACAAAGAAGCATTGATGTATTAGGCGTAGTAGCCAATAAAGTACGGCCTGAAAACCTCCAACTGGTACAGAACCAACTGGAGGAAGAACTAAAAGGAAAAACTATCCCCTTTGTTGTACCCCGGGTGAATAATTTATCTCACCCTACTATTAAAGAAATCGTAGATGCTTTAAAAGGAGAAGTCCTTTTCGGAAAGGAGAGTTTGAACAACCAAACGGGGAGTTTCGGTGTCGGCGCCATGCGTTTGCACAATTATCTGACCTATTTGCGGGATAATTGCCTTGTCATCACTCCCGGTGACCGTTCCGATATTATTCTGGGAGCACTGCAGGCCAATCTTTCCGAAAATTATCCTACGATTTCCGGTATTTTGCTAACGGGCGGGATCGTTCCGGAGGAACCTATTCTACAATTACTTAAGGGTTTTGAAGCGCAGGTGCCCATCATTTCGGTACAACAAGCTACTTTCGAGGCCACCAATGCCGTGGGAAATGTTCAATCAAAAATATATGCCGAAAGCAAACAAAAAATAGCCACTTCGATCGCCCTTTTCAACGAACATATTAATGGCGAACTATTGCTACAACGATTGGATACCTATGTGCCCAACGGGTTGACCCCAAGAATGTTCCAGTACAATCTGCTCCAACGTGCTAAAAAGGATAAAAAGCATATTGTGCTCCCGGAAGGTGAAGACCCCAGGATCCTGGAGGCGGCTGTTGAGCTGAAGGCTTTGGACATTGTGGATATCACCCTGTTGGGAAAGAAGGATCAAATAGAAAAAAAGGCATTGACCCTGGGACTGGATATTTCGAATTTGGCCATCATTAATCCTGCCGAAGCTGAATCTTTCGAAGCCTATGCGACCACCTTTTACGAATTGCGCAAGCACAAAGGCGTGAATATGGACATGGCCAGGGACAGCATGCATGATGTCTCTTATTTCGGAACGATGATGGTTTATAAAGGGCATGCCGATGGTATGGTCTCGGGAGCAGTGCATACTACCCAACACACGATACGGCCCGCATTACAGTTTGTAAAGACCAAGCCCGGGATAGGAGTGGTCTCATCCATCTTCTTTATGTGTCTGGAAAATCGGGTCTCCGTTTTTGGCGATTGTGCGATTAATCCGAATCCTACGGCGGAACAGTTGGCGGAAATTGCTATTTCCTCAGCCGCTTCAGCGGAAGCTTTCGGGATAACGGCTAAAATTGCGATGTTATCCTATTCCTCTGGTAGTTCGGGCCAAGGAGAGGATGTAGAAAGAGTCCGAAGGGCCACAGCAATCGTGAAAGAAAAAGCACCACAGTTGCGGATTGAAGGTCCGATCCAATACGACGCTGCTGTAGACCCATTGGTGGGAAAAAGTAAGTTGCCCGACTCTGAGGTGGCAGGCCAGGCCTCCGTGCTGATATTCCCGGATCTGAATACGGGGAATAACACCTATAAAGCGGTGCAACGGGAAACGGGTGCATTGGCTATTGGCCCGGTATTGCAGGGACTTAATAAGCCCGTAAATGACTTAAGCCGCGGTTGCACGGTTGATGATGTTTTCAATACTGTTATCGTTACGGCAATCCAGGCACAGGAAAACTAAGGTAAAATGAAGGTATTGGTCATTAATTCCGGTAGTTCTTCCCTGAAATTTCAAGTCATTGAAATGCCTCAGGAAAGGGTTTTGGCAAAGGGTATGGTGGAACGCCTGGGGGAGCCACAAAGTGAAATACACTACCAGAAAGGGGAAACTTCCGTGAGTCGTGAAGCTGCTTTTAAAGACCATGCCGAGGGCCTAAAGGCGGTTATTGCTCTGCTAACGGATGAAGCACTGGGGATCATCCAAAAGCTGGAGGATATCCAAGTTGTGAGTCATCGTGTGGTACACGGAGGTGATGCGTATGACGCCCCCGCAAAAATTGATCCCACTGTTTTAAGCTCCATTAAGAACCTTTCTGCGCTGGCCCCATTGCACAATCCCGCCAATGCCAAGGGTATCGAGATTTCACAATCCTTATTTCCCGCTGCCACTCAGGTTGCAGTTTTTGACACGGCCTTCCATCAGACCATTCCGGAGAAAGCGTACACCTATGCCATTCCTAAAACGATAACCGAGCAACATCGTATCAGGGCCTATGGCTTTCATGGTACCAGCCACAAATACGTGTCTGAAAAGGCGATTACACATTTGGGGAAAGCGAACTCCAAAATAATTACCATGCATCTGGGTAATGGCTGCAGCATTACTGCAGTCAAAAATGGAAAAAGCGTCGAACATTCTTTGGGTTTCGGCCCTTCAAACGGATTGATCATGGGTACCCGAAGTGGTGACATTGACCAATCCGTTATCTTTTTTCTGATGGATACCCTTGGAATGGACTCCAGGGAAATCAACACAATGCTACAAAAGAAAAGTGGTCTTTTAGGATTGACCGGTCATTCGGACCTCAGGGATATTCAAAAGCAGGCGGAACAAGGGGATAACGACTGTCAATTGGCGTTACAGATGATGGCCTATCGTATTAAAAAATATATTGGGGGGTATAGCACCGTTCTCAATGGATTGGATGCCCTGGTTTTTACAGCAGGGATTGGTGAAAATTCCAGTGTGTTGCGCCAAATGGTTTGTACGGATATGGACTATTTTGGAATACAGTTGGATGCTACTAAAAATGCGAGTATTACCGCTTCCCGTGCGGTTTCCGAAATTCAAACCCCCGATTCCCCTATTCGGATTCTGGTTATTCCAACCAATGAGGAACTGGAGATCGCAAGACAGGCCTTTTTGTTACTATCTAAAGAAACGAGGCCCTAGTTTGATTCTGGAATTCGGATTCCTTTCCCGGCATTGGAAAGTGTCCTACTTCTCAGCCTATAGAAAAGCGAAAGATGTGAAGTTCCTGTCAATAACAGACAAGTGAAATGCCCCCTGGCTCCACTTTATCATTTCCTGGTTCAATTGCAGAAATCCAATAACCATACTACTGGCGATATAAAATTTATTCCTTATCCAAAGCGATATTGCGGTATCTTACGATTTCAAAAATTAGCATATGTATAGATATCAGATACTAGTTTTCGCCCTTTTGGCGAACCTGGCGATAGCCCAGGATTTACCAAAATTATATGAAGAAGTCAACTCCTCTGTCGTGGTGCTTCGTGTGGAGACAATGGCACCCTCTTCTTCCGGAGGTACTGTCTTTATGGTAGAAGAAGCCTCTCAAGGTTCCGGGGTGCTGGTATCGGAAGAAGGCTATATTTGGACAGCATCCCATGTGGTGCAATCTGCTGAAGAGGTCGAAATTGAATTTGTTACCGGGGAGATCTACCAGGGAGCGGTAGTAGCCTCAAGTCCGCCGGGAGACGTAGCGCTATTAAAAATAGTGGGCCCCTTTGATCCCAAGGGGAAAGCTATTGCTACCATTGGCGATTCCGATGCACTGGGTATTGGGGATGATGTTTTTGTGCTAGGAGCCCCTCATGGTTTTGCGCAAACCCTGACCCGGGGGATTATAAGCGGCCGGCATTTTCCCGAAAACTTAAGTAATGACTTTGAACGCATTGAATTTTTACAAACCGATGCGGCGATCAATCCCGGAAATTCCGGGGGGCCGATGTTCAATATGAAGGGTGAAGTCATTGGGATAGCGAGCAGTATTTATTCCATATCCGGTGGTTTTGAGGGGATTGGTTTTGTAACAGCTTCTAACACCGTGAAACAATTGTTAAGCACAGAACCCAATCCCTGGACGGGGATGGAGGCGATGCTCTTACCCACCCATCTGGCGAGGGTATTGAATGTGCCTCAGGAATCCGGACTTTTGGTCCTTTCCATATCGTCAAAAGGAACTGCGGCCCTACTGGGGTTACGGGGTGGTTACATCCCAGCTACTATTAATGATGAAGAAATACTATTAGGAGGGGATGTGATCTTAGAGGTTGCCGGGATAAAATTTGTGGACAATAACGCACGCTCTCTGATTAAAAATAAGATCGCTTCCTATCCCAGTGGGACCGAAATCCCAATTGTTATTTTAAGAGATGGACAAATCGGTGCCGCCAGTTTTCCAAAGCCGTAACCAAAACCACAAAAGCAATAAACATTTTACATACTAGTGCGACCATTTTTACTCTTGCCTTCTTGGTTTCACTAGTGAAGATTTCACAGAAATAGCTGTAAATCAAGCAGAGGTGCGTTTTGCTTTGCAAAAAAGAGCACGTAGCGGTTCGATTTACCAGCGTTTTTGTGATGAAATCACAAAAATTTCCTTGAAATCTTCTTGAATCCTGCCTGCCGGCAGGCAGGTTTTGGCCCAGTTTACCCTGAGCGCTGTACTGAGCGTGTCGAAGTGCGCAGTCGAAGGGTTTTGTTCTGCGCCGTCGCGTAGCCGCTATGGCGGAGCACGGTCAAGACAAAATGAACATAATCCTGAAGCTGCGATGTTAACCGCTTTGGGGCACCGTAGATATGCGATGCGAAGCCCCCACTGAAAGTAGGCCAGTAAAATCTTGCACAACAGAATAGCTATGCTACAAGGAACGCGTTAATCACTATCTTTAAAGGATACTAAATCCAGGCAAAATGACAGATCGTAGAAAATTCCTCCAAAATGCTTCCGCTTTGGGTATGGCCACCGTACTTGGTGCTTGCACTTCTCCCGAACCGAAAGCAGTACCAAAAGTCGAAAAACAAAACAATATCAGGAGAAACCCCATCGGTGTTTCTACCTATTCGTTTTGGCAGTTCAACGGCCCCAAGGAGGACGTACCGATCGAAATGTGTATTGATAAGGCAGCGGCTATGGGTTTTGATGGCATCGAACTACTGTTGGTACAAATGACTTCCGAAGAGAATAGCTATTTACAAAATCTCAAGAAACGTGCCTTCCACGCTGGATTAGACCTAATGGGTTTCAGCACACATCAAGGCTATGTCTATCCCGAAAAAGAAAAACGGGACGAGAACATTGCGAAAACCATCCGGCAAATAGAACTGGCGTATGCGCTGGGCATACCTACCATGCGATTGAACACGGGGCGCTGGGGAACCTCAAAGGACTTCGACGATCTCATGGCCAATAAAGGTATTGAACCGACATTGGAGGGCTATACCGATGAAGATGGTTTTAAATGGGTAATTGATGCTATTACGGCATGCATTCCTACTGCTGAAAAGTGCGGTGTGGTCCTGGGCCTGGAAAACCACTGGGGACTTGGACGTACCGCTGAAGGCGTGAAACGCATTGTAGACGCCATAGACAGTCCATGGCTCCAAATGACCTTGGATACCGGCAACTTTTTAGAAAACCGTGAGGAACAGCTGAAGCTGATGGCGCCCCAAACCTTCCTTATTCAGGCCAAAACCTATTATGGGGGTGGTAAATGGTATTCCCTGGACATCGATTATCCGGCCATTGGTCAAATGATGCGGGATGTAGGCTACAAAGGATGGATCTCACTTGAATTTGAAGGCGTGGAATCACCGGATACCGCTGTGCCCAAAAGCCTGGAAGTATTACGCGATGCCTTCTACTATGAGGTTTAGTTGTATGAAGTACGATTGAAACACGAGAAGTTCGAAGTTCCACTTGTCCGCCTTCGGCAGAAACTTTGAACAGCGAGAGGATAAATTCAATGTAATCTTAAGAGCATAAGGAAGATGCATATATGATATAGGTGCATTCTTTTTGGGCAGTATAGGTGGCAGGCTTCGTTAAGAATCGGCGAAACCTTGGAGTCGATTTAGAAGCATGACACTGGTTTTGTCCCGAGAATTCGGGATAAAAATACCTCTCCAAAAAAGTGTCCTTTCTTTTGTTTCGTTTTCTATTGTCTCCGACGACCCCGAGTACTTGGGGAGAGGAAGACATGGCAAAGAAAATGAAAGGAATAGATTTCTCATGTTCATTCGAAATGACTGGTTGTAGAAAGTAAACTATCAAATTCAAGGGCGTGCTATTCGGTCTTTCTTCCACGACATTTTCCCATCAAATTGCCCTCTAGCGCCCCCCATAAGCCTGCTACCGGCAGTTACCAGCGGCGCGCTAGTATACTATTTGTCCGTAAAACCCATTGGTAGACGGCAAAAGGTCGCTTTCATCGTAAGGTAGCCAGTTGCTTGAACAGAACATTAAATCTAAGCGCTCCGTTAGCGGAAAAAACAAAAAAAGAATATCTTCCCGCTTTGCTAGTACTATGGACTATTTTATCATTACCAGTATCCTGGTGTTTATCTCGGCCGTTTTCGGATATATCAATGTACGCTTTATCAAACTCCCCAATACCATCGGGCTTACCCTGATCACTATTCTGTTTACCCTGGGGGTTTTTGCTTTGAGCTTTGTAGACGATACCCTTTTAAAGGCAGAACGTTTTATCATTTCCAAAATTGACTTCAAGGTCGTACTGCTTGATATTATGTTGAGCTTCCTGCTTTTTGCCGGAGCATTACATACTGACTTGAAACAATTACACCAACAACGTTGGCCGGTACTCGTCTTTGCCACTTTTGGGGTACTCGTTTCCACCTTTCTGGTGGGTACCAGTGTATATTATGTCTTTAACGGGATAGGGCTTGAAGTAAACTATATCTATTGCCTGTTGTTTGGCGCCTTGATCTCCCCCACAGACCCGATTGCCGTATTGGGCATTCTGAAAAAAGTAGGGGCGCCAAAAAAGCTGGAGATCAAGATCGTAGGCGAATCGCTCTTCAACGATGGGGTTGGCGTGGTGGTGTTCTTAACCATTTTTGGACTAGCCAATGGAGACGGGACCGGTTTTTCCTTCGCCAGCATTCTGGAATTGTTTGCGGTAGAAGTGTTTGGCGGATTGCTGCTGGGGCTGTTGTTGGGATGGCTGACCTATTACTTCCTCAAAAAGATCGATGACTATAACATTGAGGTAATCATCACCCTGGCGACCGTAATGACGGGGACCATGGTGGCGACACATTTGCACGTATCCGCGCCTTTGGCTATGGTCGTTGCCGGACTATATATCGGGGGTACGAAGACCCGAAAAAATGCCATGTCAGAACTTACTGAGGACTATGTGGATAAGTTTTGGGAGCTTATTGATATTTTGCTGAACACTATATTGTTTGTACTTATCGGGATGGAAATGCTGGTGCTGGAATTTAAGCCCCAGTACATTTATGCCGGCTTGTTAGCGATTCCGTTGGGCCTCCTCTGCAGGTACCTTTCCCTTATCGGTCCTGTACAGCTCTTCCAAAAACGCCTGGATTTTGTGCCCAACACCACCCTGATCATGACCTGGGGCGGACTTCGTGGGGCCATTTCCATCGCTTTAGCCTTGGGGCTTACTGAGGCCATGCACAGGGACCTGTTTTTAGTAGTGACCTATTGTATGGTCATTTTTTCCATTCTAGTTCAGGGATTGTCCGTAGAAAAATTGATCAATCGCTTGCAGCTGAAGTAGAATCAAGGGTGGGCCCATTGCCGCTCCAATTTTGTTGAGGAAATCACTTTAGATTTGGGAAATAGGGCAGTTAGAATTAAACAAACCCTGGAAAATCTAAGTATTTTGAATTACTTAGGGTGTTCGGAGTTTTTTTTTGTTAATTTTCGCTGGTCGGGTAGCATCATGCCTGGCTGCTATAGCGTAAGCTACCGTAGCTAAAGACAGATTAAAATACTAACCTATGAAAAAACACCTCCTGTGGCTACCGCTGCTATGTACTGTTTTCGCATTAGCCCAAACCAAACCGACTGTTAACATCGGGGTACTGGTAGACAATCGCTCCTCAAAATTAGCACCTTTATCCGAGCAATTGAAGAATGAGGTTAAAGCCGTAGTAGGGGAAGATGCGACCGTTGTTTTTCCCGAGCAAAGTCTGCTCTTTAGTGACTTTAGTCTTGAAACCGCGCAACGAAATTACGATCAGTTGATCAGCGACGATACCGTTGATCTGATCATAGCCTTTGGCGTGATCAACAATCAAATTATAAGTAAGCAAACCGTTCATGCCAAGCCAACCATTCTTTTTGGAGCATTAAACCGGGATTATAATTATATCGATCTTAGCAAAACCAGTTCGGGTATTGAGAATTTTACCTATCTGATTGCCTCGGAATCGTTTCAGGAGGACTTACAAAAGTTTAAGGAGCTTACCAATTTTGAAAACCTTGGGGTTGCCATGGAAGCACCATTGATCGAGATCTTACCGGTGTCCGAAACCTTTGACAAAATAGCTGCTGAACTGGAAATCAACTACAAACTCATTCCATTTACCACACCATCAGATATAATGAATACACTTGAGGGTATTGATGCCGTCTATATGGCGGGCGGCTTTTTCTTTACCCGGGAAGAAAACCAGCAATTGGCCCAGGCCTTTGTCGATAACAAACTACCTTCCTTTAGTGTCAATGGACCGGATGATGTAGAGGATGGTATGTATGCTACAACACGATCCAGTGATGATCTTGATCAATTCTTCAGACGTATTGCGCTAACGGTTGAGGCGTATATTACCGGGGCTAAACTTTCCGAATTGGATGTCTATATTGAATATACCCCGCGCTTGACGTTAAATTTTAATACGGCAGATGCCATAGAAATTCCTATAAAATACAGCCTGGTTAATGAAACGGATTTTGTGGGTAACCCTAAAAATGTGCGAGCGGAAAAGCGATACAATCTCATCAATGTGATCGAAGAAACCATTGAGCGGAATCTGTCTCTCCAATCGAATCAGAAGGATGTCGATCTTACCGAACAGGATGTTCGTACGGCTTGGAGCAATTATTTGCCAAATATCACCGCATCGGGTTCAGGGACCTATGTTGATCCCGATCTGGCTGAGATCAGCAATGGGCAAAACCCGGAGTTTTCTACGGCGGGGGCTATTACCTTAAATCAGACGCTCTATTCCGAGGCGGCCAGTGCCAATATCACCATTCAGAAAAAATTGCAACAAGCCCAACAAGAAAGTTTCAATGCTTCGCAATTGGATGCCATATTAGATGCTTCTACCGCCTACTTCAATATCCTGATCTTAAAGGCCAACACCGCCATTCAGCTTCGCAATCTGAACCTCACCCAAACCAATATGAAAATAGCGGAGCAGAATTTTGAGGCGGGGCAGTCCGGGAAATCGGACATGTTGCGCTTTCGCAGTGAGATGGCACAAAACCAGCAGTCGATGATTGAGGCAGTCAACCAACTGGAACAAGGCTTTATTATACTCAACCAGGTATTGAACAACCCTTTGGATACCCAGGTTGATGTGGAAGAAGTAGTATTGGATGAAGGGGTTTTTGAACGCTACAACTATGATGAACTTAAAGGCTTGTTGGACGATCCGAAGTTGCGGGAACCTTTTGTTGGATTCTTAACCGAAGAAGCCTTTCGGAATGCCCCGGAACTCAAGTCACTGGGTTATAACATTGAGGCGGTGGAACGCAATATCCGGTTGAGCGGCTCCGGTCGTTTGGTGCCTACAGTTGCCCTCCAGGGAAGTTATAACAGTGTTTTCAATAGAAGTGGCGCCGGAAGTACCGTTGCTCCTGGTTTGGGCTTTGGTTTGGTAGACAATAGCTACAATGCATCCTTAAGTCTTTCCCTGCCTATTTTCAATCAGAACACCAACAATATCAATAAGCAGATTGCTACCATCCAAAGGGATCAGTTGGAGATCAATAAGGATAATACGGAGTTAGCCATTGATGCTAACGTACGCAATGGTGTACTGAATTTGATCAACCAGCTTTCTAATATTGAACTCTCCGGCGTTTCTGAGGAAACTGCAGCCGAAGCCTTGGAACTGACCCAATCGCTATATTCAAATGGTGCGGTGAACATTGTACAGCTGCTGGATGCCCAAAACAACTATTTAAATGCCCAGTTGGCAAGAGTGAATGCGGTGTATAATTTTCTGATCAGTTCCTTAGAACTGGAACGTTCGCTGGGGTACTTTTTTCTGCTGAAAACCGAAGCAGAGAATGAAGCGTTCCGCCAACGCTTTTTTGAATATATAAACACGAGAAATTAAATAACCGAAAAGCCACAAAAAAATGAAATACAGCAGTAAACTTTGGGGAACACTAGCCATGACGGTGTTGTTATGGAATTGTGGAGGGAAAGAAGAAGCTACGGAAAAGGTGTTGCGCCCCGTAAAATTTCAGGAAGTTGGATTTTTAGGTGGGGAAAAGGTACGGACGTTTAGTGGAACAGCACGCACCGATAAAATTGTGAATTTGAGTTTTCGAAGTTCCGGGATCATTGTAGTATTTGACATGAAACTGGGACAAAAAGTAAAGAAGCGCCAACTTTTAGCGCGATTGGATAATGTGGCGTCCCGATTGTCCTATGAACAGGCAGTGACTACCTTAAATAGTGCTGCCTCCCAAATGAACACAGCCAAACTCAGCCTGAATCGGGTGCGCGCCCTCTATGAAAAAGGGAGTTCTTCCCTAAGTGATTTTGAAGCAGCAAAGAACTCGTTTAAAACTGCTGAAGAAAGCTATAAATCCGCAAAACGAGGTGTAGATATTCAGGCCGAGCAGATCCAGTACGGCTACATTTATGCCCCCGAGGATGGCATCATAGCCTCTATTTCCGCTGAAGTAGATGAAAATGTACAGGCTGGGCAAGCCGTTGCGGTCCTCAATTCGGGAACGGATATGGAGATCTCACTGGGTGTTCCGGAAAGTGTGATCAATGGGGTGAACCCGGATATGGATGTGGAAGTAACGTTTTCAGCCTTGGAAGGTCAAAGCTTCAAGGGTAGGGTTACGGAGGTGGCCCCTGCGGTAGATGCGAATTCCGCCACCTACCCCGTTCGCGTGGTGGTCACCAACCCCAGCGATGGCATCAAGAGCGGGATGGCAGCGAATGTCACTTTTGATTTTGGAGAGGAAAAAGTAAATAATACAGTACTTGTAGTACCTACGCATGCCGTAGGAGAAGATAGTGATGGCCGTTTTGTGTTTTTAGTAGAGGACCAGGGCGAAGTAGCCACCGTAAAGAAGCATCCCATCACTGTGGGCAATTTGTCCGCCGAAGGTTTTGAGGTCATTAAGGGATTATCCGCAGGACAAAAAATTGCAGTAGCGGGATTGCAGACATTACTGGATGGCCAGGAAGTAAAACTACAATAACCAACACCATTGCTAAATCTATGAATCTCGCAAAATTCTCGATAGACAAGAATCGTATCACCTTTATGGTGCTGGCAACCATCATCCTTTTAGGTATAAATATGTATTTCAACCTATCCCAGGATAGTATGCCGCCCTACACCGTTCGTGTCGCTACAGTGGTGAGTCAATTTCCGGGGGCTAGTCCGGAACGGGTAGAACAATTGGTGACGGACAAGATTGAAAAAGTGGCCCAGGAGCTACCCGAACTCAAGGAGGTAAGCAGTACTTCCCGAACCGGGCTTTCTGTGGTAAGCGTTGAATTAAAAGATGAGGTTTCCCCGCAAAAACTGCAATCGGTATGGGATCGTTTGCGTCGAAAATTAAATTCCATCCAGGGTCTTCCGTCTGGAGTAGCGCCAAATTTAAATGATGATGGTATCGGTGATGTTTATGGAATTGTGGTTGGATTGACCTCAGATGGATTTAGTTATGCAGAAATGAAGGAGTATGCCGATGATATCAAGGATGATCTGATAAAGCTCCCGGATGCCGCCAAAGTGGAACTTGGGGGGGTACAAGACGAGCGCGTTTTTGTCGAGTTTGATAATGCCCGCTTAAAAGAATACGGGCTTTCAGCATCCAAACTGCAACAATACATTGGCAGTACGAACATTTTGAGTTCGGGAGGTCAGATCAATGTAGGGGATGAGCGTATCATTTTAGAACCCACGGGAAACTTCAACTCCGTTGAGGACATTCAGAATATGCTGATTGCCGTTGGGGATGGATCGCAACTGGTGAAATTAGGGGATATTACAACGGTCAGCAAAGGGTATATCGACCCACCAACACAAATTGTGAGTGTAGACGGAAAGGAAGCGATTACCATGCATGTGAACCTCAAGGAAGATAAAAATATTGTCTACCTGGGCGAAGCGGTAGATCAAGTGGTCGCCCAATGGCAAAATCGTCTACCCGTAGGTTTGGAATTGACACGGGTGTCTTCTTTAGACACTTACATAGACCTAAAGGTGAGCGACTTTATGGTGAACCTCTTACAGTCCATTTCCATTGTCTTATTGGTGATGTTGGTGTTTCTGGGATTCCGTACCGGTTTTGTAATTGCGAGTTTGATCCCCATAGTGACGATTATGACCCTGATGCTCATGGGCATCATTAATATGGGGTTGAATCAAGTAACGCTGGCTGCCCTCATCATGGCGTTAGGGATGTTAGTGGACAATGCTATTGTGGTGGCCGAAACCATTATGGTGAAACTGGAGCAAGGCATGGAAAAGTACCAGGCCGCTGTTGAAGCGTTCTCAGAACTATGGATGCCGTTATTGATCTCAACCTTAACTACTTCGGCTGCATTCCTGGCCTTTTATCTTTCTCCTACCACTATGGGGGATATTGTGGGGCCTATTTTTGTGGTGATTACCATTGCCTTAATGTCGTCCTGGTTGGTTGCCCTTACGGTGATCACCATGTTTTGCTATATGTTTCTCAATGTAGCTCCTAAAGGGGAAAAGAAACCAGGGCTGGTCGATCGTATCATCAACGCAGCGAAACGGTACTACAAAGACCTGATATTATTGGCCTTGCGCCATAAATATAAAGTGATCATAGGCATCTTTTTGGCCTTCTTTCTTTCGTTGTTTGGCTTTGGCTATATCCCCTTCATCTTTTTCCCGGATAGTGATCGTAACATGATCACTATCGACATTAACCTGCCTGAGGGGAACAAGATTGAACGGACGACTAAAGTGGTGGAACAGATAGAAGGGTTTATGGCAGATTCCCTTAAAGTAAATGGGGATAGGGAGAAAGGTATCGTAAGTTGGTCATCCTACATCGGGGAAGGTCCGGAATCCTATGATTTGGGCTATTCTCCGGATGAAGCCAATTCAAACTATGCCCATATTCTTGTTAACACGACCACCTTTGAAGAGAATGTGGAGATGGTGAGCCGTTTGGATGCCTATGCTTTTCAAAACTTTCCCAATGCGGACATCAAAGTAGGTCTCCTGGGTTCCGGAGGAGGAGGAACCCCTATAGAAATTAAGGTCTCCGGGCCGGAACCCGACCAATTGTCCAGCATAGCAGAAAGCGTAAAGCAAAAATTATCCGGAGTGGCATTTACTAAAAATGTTAAAGATGATTGGGGTCCGAAGAGTAAAAAGTTTTTGATCGAGATAGACCAAAACCGCGCCCAAAATGCCGGCATTACCAGTGCCGATATCGCCACATCATTACAAACCGTTTTGGATGGTTTTCAAACCGGGGAGTACCGGGAGGATAATAAATCTATTCCGATCCTAATGCGAAGTGGGGATAGCCAGCAACAAACCTTGGCATCTTTGGAAACCTTAAACGTGTATTCGCAAAATAGTGGCAAAAGTGTACCACTATTGCAAGTCGCCTCCATAGTACCATCATGGCAATACGCTAAGATCAAAAGAAGTGATATCAAAAGGACCATAAATATCAGCAGTGAATTGCGGGATGGTGGAAACGCCTCCTCCATCATGTCGGTAGTTACACCCTGGCTGGAAGAGCAGGTAAATGGGGTATGGCCAGAGGGGTACACCTACGCCCTGGGAGGTGATGCTGAGCAAACTGCGGAAAACATGGGCCCTATTATAGGGTATCTTCCTATTTCCGGGTTTATTATTCTGTTGTTGCTGATCATTCAGTTCAATTCCGTTCGAAAAATGGCTATGGTGGTACTGACGATCCCATTGGGTATCATCGGGGTCGTTATTGGTTTACTGGTTTTTCAGGAGGCTTTTGGATTCATGCCTTTTCTTGGCGTCATCTCTTTGGCCGGTATTGTAATTAACAATGCCATTGTGCTCATTGATCGTATGGAGGTAGAATTGAAAGCTGGCCGGACCGATCAGGATTCAGTGATAGCTGCTTGTTTACAGCGTTTTCGACCGATATTGTTATCTACGTTTACCACGATTTTGGGTCTGGTCCCGTTGTACCTTTCAGGGGGTGAAATGTGGGAAGGCATGGCCATCAGTATCATGATCGGTCTCTTATTTGGAACAGTAATCACCTTGCTTTTCATTCCCTCTTTGTATAGTGCCCTCTTTAAGGTCAATTACAAAGGATATGAATTTGATGAAGCGCTATTGGATGCGTAGTGATGAAAGAACGAGGACGAAATGTAAATCGATTTCTTAAACAGTTAGGGCAATCGGTAGTTTATTGGACTGTGGTGATGGCGCTTTTTGCCATTTTCAGATATTATGGCCTCTCAGAAGAAGAGGGGATAATAGTACCTCCCCAATACGGCTTTTCGCGTGCGTTCTCCATGTTCTTACTTTTTGGCCTGTTAATTGGAATTGTTGGTGCCTTCATAGAATTTCTTTTGGATAAATACCTTTCAAAAAGAATTTCCATCGGATTTAGTTTATTGATCACTTTCGTAATATATCTTATTTCAATTATCATCCTTTCAACTGTGGTCATTGAAGTAACGAATAGGTTCTATGACATGGGCATTGACAATGCCAGAGGGTGGTGGGTCTATGACAAAACCTTTTGGGCGGTAGTTATCTATATTATTTTTTCCGCCTTGATTTTTTCCTTTATAGAAATTGCCAATGACAAGTTTGGGAAAGGGGTTTTTGTAAAAATGCTCTTTGGAAAGTACAAGGAACCCAAAGAGGAGAAACGTATTTTTATGTTCTTGGACCTTAAATCTTCAACAGCAATTGCCGAGGAATTAGGGCATTTGAAATACAGTCAACTGATTCAAGACTGCTTCTATGATTTAAATGAAGTTGTTCCTGAATACGATGCTGAAATCTACCAGTATGTAGGCGACGAAGCGGTGCTGAGCTGGCCCTATCAAAAAGGCTTATCGAATAACAACTGTGTCAAACTCTTTTTTGCGTTCAGAGAGAAGCTTTTGGAGAAGGAAAACTATTATATCAATAAATATGGTACGTCACCTATTTTTAAGGCAGGTTTACATGGGGGTATTCTTATGGTTGCCGAAGTAGGGGTGGTCAAAAAAGAAGTGGCGTATCATGGCGATGTCATCAATACTTCTGCTCGAATACAAGCAGAATGTAACAAACACGAGGTGCCGATTCTCATTTCCGAAATGTTATTGAACGATTTAAATATGGATTTTTTTATGTCTAAGCATCTTGGAGAGGTGCTTTTAAAGGGAAAGCAGAAAAAAGTGAATATTCATACGGTAATGACAAATGCTTGAAAAGTTATATAAACTTCGTTTTGAGTTTTTTTTAGCGATTCAACTGGCCATTCTGTTCGGATCCCTGTTTGTACCTCCTAATTTTTATGAGTTCTTTTTGCTCCCTTTGCTGTACCTGGCAAGTATACTTGCGGGAATACTGATCATTTCAAAAAAGAAATGGGTGGCCTGGTTTTTTGTAGTACTCTTTGTAGTCTCCCTTTTCATTTTTGGTAGTGCTATGATTAGCAGGCAGGAATCGGAGACCGGTATTTTTATACGATTAACCATTTTTTTTATTTTTCATATTGTAGTTACCTGGCATATTATCAAACAAGTCTGGCAAGCAGATTATGTCAATAAAAACGTGATCTTAGGATTGATGAGCGGGTACATCTCCCTGGGGTTTTTGGCCTTCTTCCTCTTTATGTCCATTGCGTTAACGCATCCCGGGGCGTTTCAAGGCATTTTATTAAACACGGAAGATATGGTGCTATTCAGTGAAGGGATGTTATACTATGCCTATATTACCTTACTGACCATTGGCTATGGAGAAATCGTACCTGTCATTCCCATAGCGCAGAAGGCGGCCATGCTGGTAGGGCTAATGGGACAGTTTTATCTTGTCATTCTTACCGCGGTTGTCGTAGAGAAGTATATTCGGCATTCCGCGAATAAGTAAACCCTTTTCCGTAACTTCCAAAGTTTAGAACGGTTAAACCCATGGCAAAAAGGATCACCGTTAAAAAAGGTGCTATTTTACAACGGCCAGGAGATACAAACACTAAGGTTTTTATTGTTAAGACTGGCCTACTGCGTAGTTACCTGATTGATGAAAAAGGGAAGGAGCATATTTTCCTTTTTGCAGCGGAAGGAGCAATTATGACCGATCATCTGCCTCCCGAAATCCCTGCGGAATTGTATATCGATGCTTTGGAAGACACTACCGCCTTGATTCGCGAAAAGGATTTGAAGATGGCACGGAGGCACGCTCATAAGATGGCGCTTCAGATGAGCGCATTGCAAAAACGGATGGTAATGTTGATGAGTGCATCAATTATTGAACGTTTTAACCACTTTGTAACGACCTATCCGGATCTTGTAAATCGCGTGCCGCAAAAAATGATCGCTTCATATCTTGGTGTTACTCCGGAGGCCTTAAGCAAATCAAAGCGCCAATACCTGCAAAGCCGATAGTAGCTTTCTTAATTTTGATTAATGCACAGCGGTTTCCCTGGATTTACTTTAGCGCTTATTTTTTTTAATGAGCACTATAACCCTAAAAAAAGGAGATATTCTGCAACGAGCAGGGGAACTAAACTCTAAGATATATCGCGTAAATTCCGGTTTGCTGCGTAGTTATTCCCTGGACAAAAAAGGGAAAGAACACATATTCCTATTTGCCCCGGAAGGCACCGTTATGGTAGATCATATCCCGCCAAATGTCCCGGCAGATCTGTTTATTGATGCGCTGGAAGATTCCGTGGTTAGCGTTTTGGACAAGAATTTTTTTAATAGTCATCAGAATATGCCGGAGATGATCCATCGGATTGACGGCCTTCAGAAACGTGTCATTATGCTCATGGGAGGATCCATCCTTGATCGTTATGAACACTTTGTGGCTACCTATCCCCAAATTGTAAGTCGCATTCCGCAAAGAATGATTGCCTCCTATTTGGGGGTAACCCCTGAAGCATTAAGTAAGGCAAAGCGCAAAAAGTAAAAAACACAAAAAGTGAAGAAATTGTAAAATATATAACGTCTTAATTTGGATTAATGCACAGGCAAAGCGTAGCGGTTAATTTGGGGTGGTAATCAAAAATTAACCCACCAAAGCTTTGAAAATGAGAAATTTGACATTCCTCTTCGCCTTGCTTTTTACTTTCGCCTCCCCATTGATCTATGCCCAGGAAGTAGAGCTGAAAGCACCTCAAGAATTCATGAATGATAGCGCTGATGAAGACTATAGCTATTTAAAAAATAAGGAGACCGCAAAGGAATATGAACCTATTTTTGCCCAAGGACTAAAATACATTCCACTGTCCAAAGGCAAATCCTTCTACCTTACATTAGGTGGGGCCTATCGGCCGCGTTTTGAAAGCACTATCAATGAAAATTATACCGAAGAAGATGATAGTTATTATTCCCAACGGCTGAACTTAAATTCGGCCCTGTATTTTGGAAAATATATCCGGGTGTATGCAGAACTATATCACGGTTTTACGAGCGGGGGCATTGATAGGACTTTGGAGGACGATCAACTGGACTTGCACCAGGCTTTTGCAGAATTTACCATTCCACAAAAAGAGAATGCATTTGTCCTCACCTTGGGTAGAAAACAATTGACCTTTGGAGCAGGAAGATTAGTCGACCGAAGGGATGGCCCTAATATTCGGAGGAGTTTTGATTTGGTCAAAGCAGATTACAACTTCAGTCAAAATTCAATTCAGGTGTTCTATGGTAGCGAAGTGCAACCGGAATTTGACGCTTTTGACAATGCCTTTGCCTTGTTTGATGAGGATGCTACTAACCCGGCTTTGTGGGGGGCGGTGGCGGACTTCAAGGTGGGGAGGATCCTGGGGAAAACCGAATTGTACTACCTGGGGTTTCATTCGGATTTCGCCAGTTTTAGTGATCTGGAAGGGGAGGAAACCCGCCATTCCATAGGCATACGCCGTTATGGAACCTTAGGGAAACGAATGGTATTCAATACGGAGTTGGTCTATCAATTTGGAAAACTGGGGGATGCCACAATTAGTGCCTTTAACTTTGAGTTCGACTATAAATATATCTTGATTAACAGTCCATGGAAACTGACATTCGGATTGAAGTTTGACTATTCCTCTGGGGACAGGGACAGGGGGGACGATAAATTACAGACCTACAACCCTCTATTCGTGAATCCCGCATTGTACAGCCTCGCCGCGGTAAATACACCCGTCAACCTAAATGGGTTACATCCCAATTTTAAGATATACCCCTTTGAAGGCTTCTCCATTTATATGGATTATGCCTTTTTCTTCCGATCCTCAAAAGAGGATGGTCTATACACGCCACCGCGTTTTCAAATTCGGGATGCTACAAGTGGTTCCAGTGCCTACCTGGGCAGCGCTATTGGCATGAAGATACTATATGAGATCAATAGGAATATTGAGTTCGAGTGGCGGTCCACCTATTTTGTGGCTGGCGATTTTGTAAAGGAATCCGGAGAATCCAACAATATCTTTTATACAGGACCCACTTTGGAATTTAAGTTTTAATACCGTGAAGAATAACAATACATTTTTTAACTCTAAAAACAATCGATTATGAAAACTAAAAGAAAACTGAAAAACATTGCAAGTCTGTTATTTCTAATGCTTGGAGTACCGACGCTTACGCTACAAGCCCAGGATGATGTGTTGGCTGAAGCAGAAAAGTTGAATACCGGAATGAACAAAGAAGTCTACCTGTATGTTACGGAGCCTGTAGTGCCATTTGATGAGGTGGCAAAAGTTTTACCGGATCATATGGATTTTGTACATAAAATTGAAAACCAGGGTACCATGATCATGGGAGGGCAAACCACAATAGAAGGGGCCTCGGACGCTGGGGGCTATGGCGCTATCATGATACGGGCCAATTCCTTTGAAGAGGCCAGAAGGATTGCAGATCAAGACCCTATGCATAAAACAGGTGTTCGAAAATACACCTTGTACAGGTGGAATATTAATGAGGGGGAACTAAACGTACGATTAAAGCTCTCAGATGCCTCCTTTGTTATCGACTAATTCAAAACCTAATAGTAAAGTACCATGAAAATACAATTGATAACATTTGGTTTCCTTGCCATATTCCTTGCGTCTTGTAAGCAGGATAAAGCAAAAGATGTAGCAATTTCGGATACACATACAACAATGTATTCGGAAATAGTGCCAAAGTCCGCATTATCCGGAGCTAATGTCCTGGCCTTTGGGGCCGAAAATGTACTGTTTATTGGGGACAGCAAAGCAGGAAAGATTCACGCGGTGGCAACAACGGCAGACGAACTGAAGGATGCCGTGCCCTTTAATATGGAAGGTTTTGATGGAACCATAGCACAAAAACTCAATATGGAAACCCGTGATGTAGTAATTCAGGATATGAAGATCCATCCGGTAAGTCAGGAAGCGTATGTTGCTATAAAGCTAGGTCATCAACCCGATGCGAAAGCGGTAATAGCCATTGCGCATCCTGCTACCGGAGGGATTCGATTTTTAGAAGTAACTGAAGGCAATAGTACTAGTATTATACTTAACGATCCGGCTTCTTCGGAACTGCTATTTTGGGAAGAAACCCCGGCCAGCACCTTGAACATTACGGACATTGACTACAATGATGGCTATATTTATGTTGCTGGATTGACGAATAGCGAATTTGCCTCTACACTTCGAAAAATCGAGTATCCCTTTGCAGAAACGCAGGAATCGGTTAATAGTATAGAGATCTACCATGCTGTGCACACTCAAAATGAAACCCGCGCCCCTATTCGTACGATGTTATTTGATGAAGTGGATGGTGTATCTACGCTGTTGGCTAGCTATACCTGCACCCCGTTGGTGACTATTCCCACGGCTCAGATACAGGCAGGAGCAGACATTAAGGGAAAGACTATTGCCGAATTGGGCTATGGAAACGCCCCGATCGATATGCTTACCGTGACTACCCAGGAAATGGATGGTTCTATGACCAAGAGTTTACTTGTTACCCATAAGAACCGGGGAGGTACAATCGTACCCTTTGCTTCGGTAGTAGCCGGATCTAAAGGAAATGGAATGGCAGGCCAGCAACAGATGTTTGCTTCAGGATTAGAGGGAATTCAGCAAATTCCAACAGCCAATGTGATGCAGATAGATGTACAAAATCCTCAAATGTTGGGGGTATTGCGCAGGAATATAGAAACGGGCGATATCGATCTGGTTTCTGAGCTTAGTGGAGTCTATCTTAGATTAAGTGACTTTATCTCCGAGTATGACTTCCCGGACTATCGGTATCCCGAATCCCAGGCGTTTACCAAGCAATACCACGATATGGCGAAACAAATGGAAGGCTACCCCAACCTGGTATCCGAAAAAATGGGAAGATAACTGAAGCACCTTCGTAGTAATGGGAAAAGCAATCGTCCAGCTTTTATTTCTGTTTTTTTTGATAGTATGGAATACGGCTTGCACGCAAAAGCCCAACGGGCCAATAGTGCAAGCCGTTTACCCTTCTTCTAACATCCTGCCGGAAAATCTGCTAAGGATATACGTGCAATTTTCAGTTCCAATGAAAACGGTTGGTAACCTTGAAAGGATCAAGCTTTTTGATGAAGAAGGGCATGAGGTTCAGCATGTTTTCTTCAACAATGTCCATGAGCTTTGGAATACGGAACAAACCCAGCTTACTTTGATCCTCGATCCCGCTCGGGTAAAGACCGGATTACAGGCAAATCAGGAATTGGGAAGGGCTATTCAGCCCCAACAAAAGTATACTTTGGTTATTGAAGGCCTGGAAGATGTACGCCACCAAAAAATGGAGCAACGTTTCGAAAAGAAAATCAATATAGTGAAGGCCGATCTTCGGGCGCCAGACACAAAGAACTGGATGTTAACGATGCCCAAAGCAAACAGCAAAACGGATTTTACCGTACAATTTGCGGAGATGCTGGATTACCATTCCGTGCAACAACGGCTTATTGTTACCAATTACGAAAACAAACCGGTAAAAGGCTTGATTTCCGTGGAAAAACAAGAAACGCTATGGCGGTTCCAACCCGTTTCTCCATGGGAAAAAGGAGACTATGTGCTCCACATTAACACCCGGTTGGAAGATCCGGCAGGTAATAATCTTAATGGTTTGTTTGATCATAAACCAGGGAGTTTAAAATACCCCAGGGAGGGAGTAGTGGAACAAATTCGATTTACCATCAACTAAATAGCATTGAGGTTTCCATTTTTGAATAAAAAAAGATAGGATATGAGGAAAATTTTGGCGTTTGGGGCGAGCAACAGCAGCACATCCATCAACAAGAGGTTTGCTTTCTACGCCGCCAATCAGCTAACAAACACAGAAGTGATTGTGGCAGATTTGAATGACTACGCATCCCCTTTGTACTCGAAAGATCTGGAGAAGGAAAACGGCATTCATGAAAATGTGCTTCGTTTTTATGAATTGATCAAAGCCAGTGATGGTATTGTGGTTTCCGTTGCTGAATACAACGGTTTGCATACATCCGCTTTCAAAAATCTATGGGATTGGCTGTCCAGAATAAAAATGGAGAAAGCGATGAATATCTGGGATGGTAAACCCATGTTCTTATTATCCACAAGCCCCAGCCGAAGACGAATGAACAATGTGCTCAAGGTATCTAAGGAACTGTTTCCCTATTTTGGTGCTAAAGTAGTTGCCGATTTTTACCTGCCCTCCTTTAATCATTTCTTTAAAAACGAACAGATCATCGAGGAAACCTATCAGGCTTCGTTTATTGAACAAAAGAACCGCTTCCAGAGCTATCTGGATACTATGTAGTATCAATTTATGGAAATAGGAATAGACAGTTTTGCTACCTCACCAAAGGGGCATGATCACCCGGAACAGGCTGTTGCAGAATTATTAGAACGCATCGAGTTAGCGGATCAAGTAGGTCTGCATGCTTTTGGGATAGGGGAGCACTATCGTAAGGAGTTTTTGGATGCCGCGCCTGCAGTATTGTTAGCTGCCGCTGCTGCTCGTACAAAAAGCATCAAACTAGCAAGTGCTGTTACCGTTTTGAGTACTTCGGACCCCGTCCGGGTATTCCAAAACTTTGCTACAATTGATTTGATTTCGCAGGGACGGGCAGAGATTGTTGCAGGACGCGGCTCTTTTGTCGATTCGTTTCCCCTATTTGGGTACAATTTGCACGATTACGATGCCATTTTCGCCGAAAAACTGGAGTTACTACTAAACATCAGGGATAATGAGGTAGTCTCCTGGTCCGGGATATTCCGTCCTCCTCTACGGGAACAAGGGATTTATCCAAGACCTTTACAAAAAAAGCTGCCGATTTGGTTGGGGGTTGGCGGCACAGCCGCTTCATTCGCTAGGGCAGGAGCCTTAGGGTTGCCTTTAATGGTAGCGATCATTGGCGGTCAGACACATCGATTTCGACCTATGATCGACCTATACCGGAAGACTGGCGAACAATCCGGATTTGCCGTTGAGGAACTAAAGGTAGGCATCCATTCTTTCGGATATGTTGCCAATTCAAGAGAGGAAGCCATTGCTGCCTTTTTTCCGCGCTACCTGGAAGTCATAGCTTCCATGAATAAGGAACGAGGTTGGGTGGCGCCCACGCGCGAACAATTTGAGCACTTAATTGATGATGAAGGGGCAATTGTAATTGGTAGTCCTGAAGAGGTGGCGCAAAAAATAGTACGTCATAGTGAAGCCCTTGGGGGAATTTCACGGTTTAACTTTCAAATGGATGTAGGGCTATCCCATGAACAGATGAAGCAATCCATAAAATTAATTGGCAAAGAGGTGATCCCATTGCTCAAAGATTTAAGCTCGAAAGGTTCATAGATCGTTCTAGTGCTTACTAATTGATACGATATTTTCCTGCACCAACGCTCCAGCAATAGTAGTAATTCGACAGCAGCTTCTTAATGACATTTCATTGGTTGGGAACATTGTGGTTGTGATCTAAAAATGTTCAACACATTTTGTTTATCTTTAAACAAAACTGATGTGATGAAAACCAGACTTGTTTCTTTCCTTCTTTTGTTGCTCTCAGTTTGTACTCAAATAAATGGTCAAAATGTATTGACAGCCGAGCAATCAGATCCCGGAAAAATGGCCTGGATGCAAGGATTTCCACCACCGGCGGATAAGGTAATCTCAGCTATAGACGGCAGTTTTTTTAGGTTTCCTGCTTTGCGTTACAGCGTTTGCCATATGAGACAGTTTATGCCTACTACGGAGGTAAAAGCGGCAAGAACAGCGCTATACAATTTTGAAACAAGGCCTGACCCTGAAATTGACACCATTTCCTTCATACCAACAGGTGGCTCCAAGAGGATGACATGGAAAGAATCTTTGGCCAGGAACTACACCGATGGGATGCTAATTTTACATAAGGGCATAATTGTATATGAAAAATATTTTGGAGCGCTTCAGCCTGATGGGCTGCACGCTGCCATGTCTGTAAGTAAAACATTTACAGGGACTTTAGGGGGATTATTTGTTGAAGAAGGGTTACTTGACGAAAACAAAACGGGAGCAGATTATATTCCAGAACTACAAGGCGCTGCTTTTGGAGATGCGACAATTCGGCAAATCCTGGACATGACCACCGGTCTTAAATACAGTGAAGATTATTCGGACCCCAAAGCCGAGATATGGGCGTTCTCAGCCGCTGGTAATCCATTTCCAAAACCAGCCGCTTACAATGGACCAACAAATTATTATGAGTATTTAAAAACGGTTCAAAAAGAGGGTATACATGGAGAAATATTTGGCTACAAGACGGTTAATACAGATATGATGGGCTGGATCATATCCAGAGTTACTAAAAAAAGTATACCGGAATTACTATCCGAACGCATTTGGAAACCCTTGGGGACGCACTTTGATGGCTACTTTCAGGTAGATGGGGCCGGAATTGCCTTTGCTGGTGGGGGATTTAGCGCGAACATGAGAGATATGGCCATGTTTGGGGAGATGATAAGACAAGAAGGTTTTTTTAATAACCAACAGATCCTGCCCAAAGCACTCATCCAGGATATTAAGAATGGGGGAAATAAAGCAGCCTTCAGTAAGTCTGTATACGCTACAATGGAAGGATGGAGCTATCGAAATATGTGGTGGCATACCCACAATGAACATGGTGCTTTTGCAGCAAGAGGGGTCCATGGTCAAACCATCTATATTGATCCTTTGGCTGAAATGGTTATCGTACGGTTTGCATCGCATCCGGAGGCAAAAAACGCAAAAATAGACCCCACATCGTTGCCCGGATATCATGCAGTTGCCAAGTACCTCATGTCTAAATAAATGGGCGGTTTTTAACACCTTTTCATTATTTGATCATCAGGTTTTCCAGATTGCTTTTTATTCCGCAATTGAAAGTGAACTATGGATAGCATATTGTGAAATATTGAATGGATTAACGGATAAACACGTATGACACTGATTGAAAAATTCATCAAAACGAAAATTTGTAATAGGGTACTAAACTTTTATGTGCTTGCACTATTACTTTCCTCTTGTTCCTTGCTCAAAATAGAAAGTGAACAAAAGCCGCTTGGTGTTATAGACTTAAATACGAGATTGTTAACTCAGGGTTTTGCCGAAATTGCCATGGAACGGGTTGAAAAGGCTGCGGACAGTATTTCTAAGTTGTCTGAGGACGAAAAGAGTATTCAGTTGAATACTCTGCAATGGAAGATTCAAACTTCTGAGGAGCTCGGTAAAATCAGCTTTCAAACTGAACCAAGAATTGCATTGTTGGATACCTGGTCCTACTTTTTAGAGGTAAAAAATGCCCTGGAGGATCCAAACTTGGCAGTTGTTTTCAAAGAACACAACCCCATTGCACTTGCCGCTATTGACGAGAACATAGAAGATATCGAGAAAATAGCTGCCAGCGTTTTAAGCAAAAATGAGTTTCCAATAATTAAAGGCTTCGTTAAGGATTACGTCAGTACCACTCCACTTTTAATGCAAAAAGACTTTAAACATCAGTCCATACGGAATTCCTACCTGAAATTCAAAGAGATTCCGGATAGTATTGCTGTTCAAACGGTTGGAACATTGTCCGAAGTCATGGCGGATGCCAGTAATCGATTTGGATATTGGTCCAGTGCTTCCGGTAAAAGGTTCAATTGGAAAACCGAAATGCTTTTAAAGGAAAAGGGTTTGGATTCAATAGTATTGGAGGCCAAAATAGCAGAGTTTGAAGAACAATTCGACCGTTTGTTAGAAGTTGCCGAAAATTCTCCGGAAACCATCGAAGAAGCCATAATTGAGTTTAGAAATAGAATCAGTCCATTGTTCAGAAATTTGAACTACGAAATTGGTTCTGCCATGCAAAGCCTATCTTCTGACGTGCAATCCATTGATGAAATGTTGCTAAGGGAAAGAGTAGCTCTGGATTCAATCATCAAAAGAGAACGCTTGGCCTTAACCGCAAAAGCGGATACTTTGGTTGCAACCGGAATTGATAATGCCTTTAAGGGTATTGGCAGGACCATTCGAAACCTGATTGTTTATTTCATACTACTCTTTGTAGTAGTGCTCGGCCTGCCATTTTATTTGGGCTATCTAACAGGGAAACGAAAATTTAAATAGCAATAACCATGAAATATGTAACCCTTACCATCCTTTCGGTAATTCTCATGATCTCTTGTAAATCGTCATCGCATAAAACATCGGATGCCGAAAACAAAAATAGGATCCATGACACCTGGACCGCAGTAAGAATAAACGGCAATCCAATTAATAGAATGGTCAAGGTACCAAAGTTAGAGATCAACACTGCGGAAATGAAGGTTAACGGTAATGATGGTTGTAATACTTATTTTGGATCTATTTCAAAACTTACTAACCAGGCCATAACATTGAGTAATATAGGCAGTACAAAGATGATGTGCCCTGCTATGGAAATCCCGGATAGTTATTTATCGGCAATGCTCCAGGTCAGTGAATATGACTTTCAAGATGATGTGTTGATCATGACCGATACCAATGATAGAGAACTTCTCGCCTTCATAAAGATGGAATAACGAACTAATGAATAAGCTTGTCCTATTAATCCTTATTTGTTGTTTGTCCCTAAACCTTATGTATGGCCAATCAGATACCATAGTTTTCCGGGGTGGTAATACAGTGATCGGTGAAGTAAAAGGCATGCAAAAAGGAGTTCTTGAAATAGATGTGCCCTCCGGTGATGAGAACTTCAAAATTAAATGGTTAGAGATTCAAAAAATTCTTACCGAATCTAAGTTCAACGTAAGTAGTAATGACGAAATATACCATGGAAGAATTGCTTCGGTCTCGGAGAAGAAGATAAAGGTATTTGATGCCGATACCACTTATGCCCTAGTTCTTGTTAATGAAGTAAGCTATTTAGATCAAACTAAGGATGGATTTGCAAATCGATTCAACGCCCGGATCGAACTTGGATTAAATCTCACAAAGGCCCAGGATTTACAACAACTTTCTCTTCGCACCGATGTGGGGTATCACGCTGAGAAGTGGTCAATAGATGTATCTTATAATATTCTAAGATCGAACCAAAATAACGCAGAAGCGATACGACGGACAGATGGCTTGCTAAACTATCGGAGAGTGTTATGGAAAAGTTGGTACTTAATAGGTACGATTGCAACACTTTCGAATACTGAACAACTGATTGATTTAAGAGCAAATACGCAGTTTGGTCTCGGAAAATTTATCTTCAATACGAACAGGGCCTATTGGGGGTTGATTACGGGGATTAATAACAATACGGAACGTTTTTCATCCGAATCATCGAATCGAAGTACATGGGAGCTATTTCTGGGTACCGAACTTAATCTTTATGACACCGGTGATTTAGAGTTCAATTTAGGATTCCTGGGATACTCTGGACTTACCGAATCGGGGCGGTATCGTGCTGATTTAAATTTCGATACGAAATACGATTTACCGCTAGACTTTTTTGTGAGATTGGGAGTTTCTTTAAATTATGATAATCGTCCGGCACCAAATGCCAGTGAAACAGATTATATCATACGAAGTGGAATAGGGTGGGAATGGTAATTCCATTAAGGGAGGTTAAGTGGACCAAAACAAAGCTTTTCCGTATTTTCAATTTAGGATGCTATCTTTTCCGGAAATAGATGCTGAAAGACTGGACGAAGTAAAAATTGTGTAAAATGAGTAATCAAAACATTGTATTGCGCGCCGCTGTCTTTGCTGCACAGCGAATCATAGCGGAACAACCTAAAAACAGGGTATTTCATAACCTGCATCATACGTTAACCGTGTTAGAAGGCGCTGGAAGAATTGGCAGGGCCGAGAATTTGACTGAAGATAAACTGGAAATGGTTTTACTTGCAGCAGTTTTCCACGATCTTGGGCATATAGAATGTTATAGCGGGCATGAAGAGGTAAGTAAGCGTTTGGCAAGCGAATGGTTGACCGAACAAAATTATCCTGAAGAGAGAATCGCTGTAATCCTGGGCTGTATTGGCGCTACAAAAATACCGCAGGACCCCAAAAATCTTTTGGAGCGTGTGCTATGTGATGCGGACCTTATTCATTTATCTTTTGAGAGCTATCCCATATATCGGGAGATGCTTCGCTCTGAATGGGAAATGGAACTTGGATTGAAGTATACAGATGAAGAATGGATAGCAAACAATAACAAATTTTTACAAACCCATAGCTATTTTACAGACTATGGCATTAAGACCTTAGAGCCAAAAAAGGTGAAGATTTCAAATATCTACAGTTGATCTCATACTTGATAGACAACAGTTTTCCCATTGAAAAAAAAGATATTAAGCGAAGGGGAAAGGGGTGGGAATGGCAGTTTCAGGCTGGACGTTTTGTTATGGCCTGAAAATTAGGTAGTTACTATTGTTGCTATCTCGGGTATTCTTTTCTTTTCCCAAACGGGTAAACGGAGTTTATTAGTCCGGACTCTATGGTCTTAAACATATAATTGCCAAAACCCTTATACGGTACACGCTCATAGCGCATTTTTGCGACTTTGAGTTTTCCCTTTTTCGGATTGTCTTTGCGAACAAACGTATTGGCCAACCACGAAAAGGTTTTGTTGTTCTTTTGACCGCGCGGCTTCAATACCGTAGCTGTTAAATCCTTATAAACCATCACAAGTTCACCAGTTGTTTTTTCTGCGTTGCCCGTTCCATTAAAGTGGATACTACTTACCTGTCCCGATTCGAACTTTATGTTTGAAGTTGGTACCATAACCGGGTTAAAAGATTCAAAGTAGAAGGGTCCTGTGGCGCCTTCAAATCGGAACGTGTCTCGCTCCAAAGGTTCTGGAAATGTGATAGCCATATCCATTAAAAAATCATTAAAAAGCCTACCCTGTAAATGTGCTTGCATGGTCTGATCTTCCTCATCCGGAGTGTTATTGATCCAACCCAAATTTGTAATGTTTACCTCAATTTGATCAATAGGAATATGTACTTCTTTTGATTCATGGTATTCTTTATAATCCACAGCGGCATCCCGGACTGCTAATTTCCGTAAACCTATTTTCGGTTTGGAACTACGAAGCAATTGATGGGGCAGCTGAATCGTTTTGTGGGTATTCCAGGGTTTTTCAATATTCTTGATTATGGTAAACAGCGCCTTATTGATGACTAAACTATCGGCAAGCAACTTCCCGGAATACCAAAGTGTGTCCGACGCAATTCCGTAACAATTCATAGTAGGTATTTCAATACAATTTATGGGTGTGTTGTACTGCTGTCTGCTTTCCTTTACTCTCATCGAGTCAGGATTCCCCATTTGAAACCCTTCCATAAAAGCATACTTACGCTCTGAATCAAATTTGAAACTAGTGAGCTTTAGCTCTGTGTTCGCTGACCTACCGTTAAGGTTGGAACCGCTTAAAATAAGAAGTGAAGGATGCAAAGAGAGTTGCTCGCTACCGGGACTTCTTTTCAAAGTCACATTTTTGATCGATAGGCTTTCACCTTGTAGTGTTGCTATTGAATCCAATAGACTGGTGCTTAGTTGCGCAATTTGGTAATTGTGTATTGCAATGGTTGCAATGGTCAACTTCTTTAATGGATGCTTCTTTTCTTTAGCCCTGTTAGAGGGGTTTTCCTGTATTTGCTCTCCTTTTTTTGTTTTTCTGTATACCATTTCTAAATCTCCTAACCTTATCTGGCTAATGTTAAGGTGCTGATTAAAAAGCAAGGGGATCAGTTTAAAATCGTTGGCCACAACAGAAGTTATCGCTATATGGGGTTGAGCCTTTTGGTCTTCCGAAGCAATGGAGTCCGGTAAAATGAGTACATCCTTCAACTGAAAGGATTGCTTCAAAATGGAGATATCAAGCCCATTGTAGCTTATTTGGAAAGGGGAAGTATCGCTTAACAGTACTATTTTGCTTTCAAAAGTATCGGTTATTATCCGCTCAGCTTGCTTCAGAACAATGTAGCCCCAAAAAAACAGGGCTATGACAAGTACGACAAAAGCGATCGATTTTCTTCGTTGGCGCTTCATTTAGCAACGTAATCTGAGATTATTTCGTGATACTCTAAATGTAAAAGTATCCCTAATTTGAGATACTATTTTTTAGTAGCGCTTCCGTTAGATCTTTGGCATAATTGTTAACGGTTTTCTCCAGGCTTGAAGGGTCTTTAACGGCAAAGCTCCCAATCCATTGTAAATTCTCTCCAGTATCTTCTGTTAAGCGATAAAGACTACTTTCAAAATTATATTTCGTACCACTTTTTAATTCGCCAGGTTCCCAGGTGGTTACAGGGTAGTAAGCGAAGTACCTTCCAAAGCGCCCCACACGCGTAGGTATGTAGGTAGTTGATGTTCCACCGGGTATGACGTCTGTATATTCTTCGGTGTTGATTAAATTGGTCACAATGACACCATCAAAGCCATCGGTCATCAGATTTTTCTTTAAAGTGGCTAACTCACTTTCAGAATACTTTTTATTCAGGTCAATTATGGCTTTAGCAGCATGTGAGGCCACTGCAGAAATACCGCTTTCCTTAAGTTGGTCTACTACGCTATTTTCAAACTTTATCCTGGCTGTTTTGCTCTTCGAACGGCCAACTACCAAAATTTTCTCATACGTACTTTTGATAGGGCTAATGTTCTCATAGCTGGTGAGATACGAAGAACACCCAGATAGGATAAGGCAAAAAAAACATACTTTAAGTAGTGAAGAAAAATTCATAGTGTAATGGTTTTGTGGTTTTGACAAACTTAACTAAACTTTTAAGTAGTTACGTAATGCTAAATTAGATAGTTACAAGGTATGGGAGCGCAACAGGCTCTTTGCCTATAGTTACTCCAAGGGTTAATGCGAGCAGGACCTCCTTGAAAAAACTTAGGAAAAAAATGAAAAATCACAGGAATCGATCCCGGATTTGTTTTTATTTTTAAAAATAACCGAGGGAGTGGGTCGCATATTGGTGTGTCTGCTTTTCTGTTAGAACCAACAACTCCTTAGAAAGGAAGTAAACCATGCTTAGAAACAAATTGTATTTTAGAAAGCTGCTTATTGCCGGTACAGGATTGTTCCTTTGCCTTTTTCTGGTGGTACACCTGTCCGCAAACCTTATCCTGGTACTTCCTGAGGAAGTTGCAAGAGGCCTTTACAATTCCTATTCAACAACTTTGCGGGAAAGTCCTTTGATCAAAATAGTGGCGTATGCCCTTTACCTTGCTATTGTGTTACATGTGATCTATGCGATAGTCATCACTATACATAATCGGAGGGCAAAACCTCAGAAATATGTAATGAACCGTAGCAATGAAAACAGCTCCTGGGCTTCACAAAACATGGGAATTCTGGGGACTTTGATCCTGATTTTTATTGTGATCCACCTCGCGAATTTCTGGGCGCGCATCAAATTGGGGATAGGGGAAGAAGTTGGGTTGGACCCCAATGGTGACGTGGATGTATATGAAGTGACCTACAGTTTATTCCAAAATATATATTACGTTATTTTCTATACCGTGTTAGCCGTTCCCCTGGCCTACCATTTACACCATGGATTCAAAAGCGCATTTAAATCCCTGGGGTTTTATCATAAAAAAGGACTACGCATCGTTGCCAAGGTAGCCTTGGTCTATGCGTTGATCATGGGAATAGGGTTTGGTGTTATTCCGCTTATTGTGTATTTCAAATAGTGTATGGTATGAAATTAGAAGCTAAAATTCCCGAAGGAAAACTGGAAGAAAAATGGCGCAATTACCAGGTGAAATCACAACTGATCAATCCCGCTAATAAAAAGAAGCTTAAGGTGATCGTGGTGGGTTCAGGACTTGCGGGAGCAGGAGCGGCGGCCACCCTCGCCGAACTGGGATATGATGTGCAGTGTTTCTGTTACCAGGATTCGGCGCGAAGGGCGCATTCCGTAGCCGCCCAGGGAGGGATCAACGCCGCGAAGAACTATCAGCATGATGGCGACAGCGTTTGGCGCATGTTCTACGATACCCTAAAAGGCGGAGACTTTCGATCCCGGGAAGCAAATACCTACAGATTAGCAGAACTTTCCGCGCCCTTGATCGACCATTTTGTGCAGCAGGGGGTACCTTTTGCCCGCGAGTACGGCGGCACTCTGGTGAATCGAAGTTTTGGAGGGGTACAGGTGCAACGTACCTTTTACGCCCGTGGGCAAACCGGACAACAGTTGTTACTCGCGGCCTATTCGCAATTGTATAAAATGGTACGGGCCAAAAAGGTAGAAATGCTGCCGCGTAACGAAATGCTGGATCTGGTGGTCATTGATGGGAAAGCAAAGGGGATCATTGTACGTGACCTCGTAACGGGTGCACTAAAACGTTATGCTGCGGATGCAGTCGTTCTGGCCACAGGAGGCTATTCCCGCGTGTTTCGATTGTCTACCCTGGCTATTGGGTGTAATGGCAGTGCCCTCTGGAAAGCACATAAAAAGGGCGCCTTTTTCGGAGCCCCTAGTTTTACGCAGATCCATCCGACAGCTTTACCGCAATCCAGTGAAGCCCAGTCCAAACTCACTTTAATGTCTGAATCCCTACGGAACGATGGGCGGATTTGGGTACCCAAAAAACAAGGAGATCCCCGAAAAGCCAACGATATTCCGGAAGAGGAACGAGATTATTACCTGGAACGCCGCTATCCCAGTTTTGGAAATCTCGCACCTCGTGATATCGCTTCACGGGCCGCCAAGGAACGCATTGATGCCGGCTATGGGGTAGGACGATTAAAAAATGCGGTCTACCTTGATTTTAAACATGCTATTGAAAAATTTGGATTAGCTACCATTCAGGATCGGTATGGCAACCTCTTCACGATGTATAAAAAGATCACCGGTATCGATGCCTACAAAGAACCGATGCAGATATCTCCGGCAGCCCACTTTTCTATGGGAGGGCTGTGGGTAGACTATGAGCTAATGACCACTATTCCCGGACTCTATGCGGTTGGGGAATGCAATTTTTCGGATCACGGGGCCAATCGTTTGGGAGCAAATTCGCTGTTACAAGCCAGTGTGGATGGCTATTTTATTCTGCCGAATACCATTAATAATTATCTGGCCGGAGTTTTAAAGGAAGCCCATCCTACTACGGATCATCCTGAATTTGAAAAGGCGGAAGCAGGCGTCCAGGCGCATATTGATCGTGTTCTTGCTGTGAATGGGACACAAACCGTAGACCATTTCCACAGGGAATTAGGGAAAGTGATGTGGCAGGAATGTGCTATGAGCCGAAATAAGGCGGGACTGGAAAAAGCCATAACGCAGATCAGTCAAATCAAAACGGAGTTCTGGAAAGATGTAAAAGTGACCGGAAGTGATAAAGAGTTGAATACCGAGCTGGAGAAAGCGCTGCGATTGGCGGATTTTATTGAATTGGGCCTCTTGATGTGTACCGATGCACTGCAACGGGAAGAATCCTGTGGGGCGCACTTCCGGGAAGAATACCAAACGGAAGAAGGTGAGGCTGTTCGCGTAGATAAAGAGTATTCCTATGTATCAGCCTGGGAATATGACGATGGCACCTTTACATTACACAAAGAGGAACTGGAATTTGAGTTTGTACAACCTACCGTCAGAAGTTATAAGTAATACCCTATGCAAGTAACATTTAAAATTTGGAGGCAAGACAGCCCAAGTGTCAAAGGAGCACTAAAAGCCTATAAAGTACAGGACCTTACGGAAGATATGTCCTTTCTGGAAGCTTTGGATCACCTCAATGAACAACTGGTAGTACAAGGGGAAAAGGTGATTGCCTATGAATATGATTGCCGGGAAGGCATTTGTGGCCAGTGTGGGGTGTTTATCAATGGCAGGGCCCATGGCCCCCATGATCATATGACCACCTGCCAGTTGCATATGCGAAGTTTTAAAGATGGCGATACTATTGTCGTTGAGCCCTGGAGAGCTGCATCCTTTCCCGTGATCAAAGACCTGATCGTAGACCGGTCGGCGTTTGATCGCATTATTGAAGCCGGGGCTTTTGTCAGTTCAAAAACAGGAACAGCTCCGGAAGCCAATGCGATTCCTGTACCCAAAGGAATGGCTGATAAGGCTATGGACGCTGCGGCCTGTATCGGCTGCGGAGCTTGTGTGGCTTCATGCAAGAATTCATCTGCGGCACTATTTACGTCTGCCAAGATCAATCATTTGAACAGCCTTCCACAAGGTAAAGCCGAACAGCATCAGCGCGTTGCCGAAATGACCTTTCAGATGGAACAGGAAGGCTTTGGTAGCTGCACCTTTACGGGAGCCTGTGAGGTAGAATGTCCCGAAGGCATTTCAATTCTCAACATCGCCGAAATGAACGCGAGAATTACAAAATCAAAAGTGTTTGGCTAGTGCATAGGATAACGTTTTGAAATGCGGAATTCTGGTCCGCAGTTTTTGTTGGAGCACCCTTTTTGCAAACCAAAGATTTATATTATATTTGCACCACGCAAATGAAATACACCGTATTCATGAGGGGACTACAAGTCCCCTCTTTTATTGCTTAATAGTATGATTAAGGAGAAGGTTGAGGAGCTATTACATCAGGCATTGAACCAACGGGAAGACCTTTTTTTGATAGAGGTTACGGTAGGTGGAGATAATTCGATCAGAATTGTCCTGGATGGAGATCATGCGGTGACCCTAAACGATTGTATAGAGATCAGTCGTGCCGTGGAGCACAACTTGGATCGGGAGGAGCAGGACTTTTCATTGGAGGTCACTTCGGCAGGGGCTACGGCTCCCTTGCGTTTGCCAAGACAGTATCAGAAGCATGTGGGAAGAAATTTGAAGGTAAAGACCAATGGCGATACTATCGAAGGTAAGCTTTCCGAAGTGAATGAAACCGGAGTTACACTCACCTGGAAGTCCAGAGAACCCAAGCCTGTAGGAAAGGGAAAACATACGGTTCAAAAAGAAGAAACCATTTCATTTGCAGCAATACAGGAAGCAAAAGTTGTATTAAAATTTTAATAGTGAGCTAACATGGAAAATCTAGCGCTTATTGAATCCTTTTCAGAGTTTAAGGATGATAAGTTTATTGACAGGGTAACGCTGATGGCGATTTTGGAGGAAGTGTTTCGTAATGCGCTGAAAAAGAAATTCGGGTCGGATGAGAATTTTGACATTATCATCAATCCGGATAAAGGGGATTTGGAAATATGGCGGAATCGCATCGTGGTAGAGAACGGCATGGTGGAAGAGCCAAATGAGGAGATCTCATTGTCTGAGGCCCGTAAGATTGAGCCTGATTTTGAAGTGGGAGAGGATGTTTCCGAAGAAGTGAAATTAATGGACCTTGGAAGACGCTCTATTTTGGCCTTACGTCAAAATTTGATCGCTAAGATCCACGAACATGATAATACTACGATCTATAAACAGTTTAAGGACCTGGAGGGGGAGATTTATACGTCGGAGGTGCATCATATCCGGCATAAAGCCATCATTTTGCTGGATGATGAAGGCAATGAGATCATCATGCCTAAGGAAAAGCAGATCCCTTCTGACTTCTTTAGAAAAGGAGATAATGTGCGAGGCGTTATTGAAAGTGTAGAGCTTAAGGGGAACAAACCTGCTATTATAATGTCCAGGACTTCGCCTAAGTTCCTGGAGCAATTGTTCTTCCAGGAGATTCCCGAGGTGTTTGACGGCTTGATCAGTATAAAAAAGGTGGTGCGTATCCCCGGAGAAAAAGCAAAAGTAGCGGTCGATTCCTATGATGACCGGATTGATCCCGTAGGGGCCTGCGTCGGAATGAAAGGTTCCCGAATTCACGGAATAGTAAGGGAGTTAGGGAATGAGAATATCGATGTCATCAATTGGACGAACAATCCGCAACTCATGGTGACAAGAGCATTAAGTCCGGCAAGAGTGAGCTCCGTTAAACTGGATAATGAAAAGATGACGGCCCAGGTATACCTCAAGCCGGAAGAAGTTTCCAAGGCCATTGGTAGAGGGGGACATAATATCCGACTTGCGGGTCAGCTCACAGGCTATGAAATAGACGTATTCCGGGAAGGGGTTGAAGAAGATGTGGAACTTACAGAGTTTTCAGATGAGATCGATTCCTGGATCATTGAGGAATTCAAGAAGATCGGTCTGGATACGGCAAGAAGTGTATTAGAACAAGATTCGGAAGACCTGATCAAGCGTACGGACCTGGAAGAAGAGACGGTTTACGAGGTAGTACGCATACTCAAGGCAGAGTTTGAAGATTAAATTATATTTGCACGGAAAATTAAGGGATCAAAAGATTATATGGCTGGAAATCCAACAATACGATTGAATAAAGTACTTCGAGAGTTGAACATCTCCTTAGATAGGGCTGTCGACTATCTCGTGTCTCAGGGACATGAGATTGAGGCCAGACCCACTACTAAGATATCTGATGAGGTGTATCAAGTGTTGTTGGATGAATTCCAAACGGACAAAAGCAAACGGGTTGCCTCCAAAGAAGTAGCTGAGGAAAAGCAGAAAGAAAAGGAAGAACTGCGTTTGCAAATGGAACGGGAGCAAGAAGAACGAAGGATGGCCCGGGAACGCAGGCAATCCGCGGAAAATGTGATCCGCGGGAAAGCGGAGCTTTCTGGTCCAAAAACTGTTGGCAAAATAGATCTTGAGAAAAAACCGGAACCTCCAAAAGAAGTAGCAAAACCTGCTGAGCCAGTAGTGGAAGAGGCACCGGAACCTGTAGTGGAGAAAGCACCGGCACCGCCGAAACCGGAAGTTGTTGTTGAGGCTCCAAAACCAGAGGAAGAAGTTGCGAAGGCCCCTGAAACCATTCAAACAAAATATCAAAAGCTTTCGGGTCCAAAACTAACGGGAGACAAGATTGACCTCAGTAAGTTTGAGAAGCCCAAAAAGAAGAAAGAGCCCGAAAAGCCCGCGGAGAAGAGCACTCCTGAACGTAAAAAGCGAAGAAAACGTATTATTTCTAAATCGGATAGTCCTGGTGCCAATGGCCGAGGAAGAGGAGGTAATTTTCGTAAAGGCGGACAACGTTCCGGTGCGCCAAAAGTGGAGCCTAGTGATGAGGAAATCCAGAAGCAGGTAAGGGAAACCCTGGAGAAACTACAGGGAAAAACCAGCAAAGGAAAAGGAGCAAAGTACCGGCGAGAGAAAAGGGACCTGCACAGACAGCAGTCCGAAAAAGAACTGGAACTTCAGGAGAAGGAAAGCAAGTTGCTCAAGGTTACCGAGTTTGTTACTGTGAATGAAATGGCCACAATGATGGACGTTTCTACCACAGAAATTATATCCGCTTGTATGTCTTTGGGTATGATGGTGACCATGAACCAGCGTTTGGATGCGGAAACACTTACCATTGTGGCGGAAGAGTTCGGGTATGAAGTGGAATTTGTAACTGCTGAAATTGAAGAGTCCATTGAAGTAGAGGAGGATAGTCCGGAAGATTTATCCGCCCGCGCGCCCATTGTAACGGTAATGGGGCATGTGGATCATGGAAAGACCTCATTATTGGATTACATACGGGAAGAAAATGTAATCGCCGGGGAAAGTGGAGGAATTACACAGCACATTGGTGCTTATGGGGTAACCCTGTCAGACGGACAAAAAATAACCTTTCTGGATACTCCGGGTCACGAAGCGTTTACCGCAATGCGAGCCAGGGGAGCCCAGGTCACAGATATTGCCATAATTGTGGTAGCAGCTGATGATGATATTATGCCGCAAACCAAGGAGGCCATAAGCCATGCCCAGGCTGCGGGGGTACCTATTGTATTCGCCATAAACAAAATTGACAAGCCCACGGCTAATCCGGATAAGATCAAAGAAGGACTGGCAGCCATGAATCTCTTGGTAGAAGATTGGGGAGGTAAAATTCAAAGCCACGATATTTCTGCGAAAACCGGAGAGGGCGTTAAGGAATTACTCGAAAAAGTATTGTTGGAGGCAGAGTTATTGGAATTACAAGCCAATGCAGATCGCCTGGCCTCCGGTACTGTAGTGGAAGCCTTCCTGGATAAGGGAAGAGGTTATGTTTCTACTATACTGGTCCAAAACGGGACCCTTAAGGTGGGAGATTTTGTGTTGGCAGGTATCTGTAGTGGAAAAGTCAAAGCCATGCAGGATGAACGTGGTAAGAATGTGAGAAAAGCAGGTCCGGCTACCCCCATTTCCATTTTAGGTTTGGACGGGGCTCCGCAGGCAGGAGATAAGTTTAATGTGCTGGAGGATGAAAGAGAGGCGAAACAAATTGCTTCCAAACGGTCCCAACTGCAGCGGGAACAATCCGTACGTACACAACGCCATATTACGCTTGATGAAATTGGAAGACGTATTGCACTGGGTGATTTTAAAGAATTGAACATTATCCTGAAAGGGGACGTGGACGGTTCCGTAGAGGCCCTGACGGATTCTTTCCAGAAATTGTCTACAGACGAAATTCAGGTAAACATTATTCACAAAGGTGTAGGAGCCATTACAGAATCTGATGTATTGCTGGCTAGTGCTTCAGATGCGATCATTATTGGCTTTAATGTGCGGCCTATGGGGAACGCAAGGACCATTGCAGAGAAAGAGGAAATCGATATTCAGACCTATTCTATTATCTACGATGCCATCAATGATCTGAAAGATGCTATGGAAGGGATGCTTTCTCCGGAAATGAAAGAGGAGATCAGTGGAAATGCTGAAATTCGCGAGACCTTTAAAATTTCAAAGATTGGCACCATTGCAGGTTGTATGGTTACCAGCGGTAAGATCTTCCGAAATTCAAGAATACGCCTCATCCGTGATGGTGTTGTGGTCTATACGGGGGAATTAGCTTCGTTAAAACGCTTCAAAGATGATGTGAAAGAAGTGTCCAAAGGATATGATTGCGGTCTTCAGATTAAAAACTACAATGATATTCGGCAGGGAGATTTGGTCGAAGCCTTCCAGGAAATTGCAGTAAAGAAGAAATTGTAAATCGACAGTGGCCCTTTAAGTAAGGGCCATTTTCTTTACTACCCGTAAAAGCACTATCGTGAGGCGTTTTCGGGATCAAGAAGCATGGCATTGGGATACTTCTCCCGCACTTCCAAAAATCGCCTTTCGGCTTCCAATTTATCCGGAAACTTTCCTAATCGGACCCGATACGTGGGTTCCTGAAACTCAATTTTAGAGTACCAATTTGGGAAATCGGTTTCTACTTGCGATTTTAATTCCATGGCCCGCTCGTAACTCCCAAAACCAACCTGAATTTGGTAATATCCTTTTTGCGAATTTACCTTGTTATAAAGCGAGAGCAGTTGATCAATTTTGGGATCTTGTTGAATGCGAACTACACCTTCCTGAGCACTCAAACTCAAGGAGCATAGCCCGATACATACCGTAAATATAAAGGCTTTCAAAGTATTCATATCATACTGAAAATAGCTGCCAACAAAAGTAATTTTTTAAACTTTAAACAAAATAAATTTAGGCTATTTAGAATCAGTATAAATTATAGATTATAAATCCCTTAACATTTAAAAAAAGTACGCTGTATTGTATTTTTGTCTGCAATTTTACGCACGGTAAACGCTAGTTTTCACAGTATCAGAGCGAAACTCGTGCCAAGATTTAGAATAACAATTACGTTATTATGAAAAAACTATTCAACCGGGTTGAATTTTCTAAAATTTTTAGTCTTAGCCTTCTCCTACTTTCCCAGTTATTAGTTACACCGCTGTTTGCACAAGAAGAAACTGCTGAACCTGCCGAGGCAGAGGCAACAGAGGCTGCTGCTGACTTAGGTGGGGATCCTGTTAAAGGAAAGCAACTTTTTAACCAGAATTGTGCAGCATGTCATGCCCTGAACAGGAAGATGACCGGGCCGGCATTGGCGAATGTGGAGACAAGGTTATACGATGATGAAGGACTGGATAAAGAGTGGTTGTATGCCTGGATCAAAAATAGCGCCGGGATGATCGCTGCCGGTGATGCCTATGCTGTTCGTATTTACAACGAGTACAATCAGGCGGCAATGACCGCTTTTCCCACCCTTTCCGATCAGGATATTGATGATATTTTAGCGTATACCGCTGCTCCGCCACCAGCGCCGTTGACAACTACAGCCGCCGCAGCAGATGCAGGAACTGGTACCGGGGATTCCGGGGGGATTTCTAATCAGATTATTCTTGGAGCCCTTGCCGTAATTTTCGGGTTATTGGTAGTGATGCTGATCTTGGTGAACAGAACGCTCCGAAGAATTGCTGAGGCGAACGGAGTGGAATTGGCAAGAGAAACGGCTACGCAACGCACCCCGATCTGGAAAGCTTTCGCACAAAATCAATTTTTGGTGTTTTGTTCTGTAGTGGTTTTGCTGCTAGGTAGTGCCTATTTTGCCTTTGCCTGGATGTCTCAGGTAGGTGTCGATCAGGGATATGCGCCTATTCAGCCCATCCATTACTCACACAAGATACACGCTGGTGATAATAAAATAGAGTGTCAATACTGCCACTCTTCGGCGCGGGTTTCTAAGCATTCCGGTATCCCGTCGTTAAATGTTTGTATGAATTGCCATAAGTCCATTTATGAGTATACTGGCAATCCGGAGGGTCCTTCTGCGGAAGATTTGGCTAATGGCTACACCAATGAGTTTTACACTAACGAGATCAAGAAATTATACAAGGCTGTAGGATGGGATGAGGAAAATCAGCGGTATACCGGAGAGTCGCAACCTGTAGAATGGGTGCGTATCCATAACCTACCGGATTTCGCGTATTTCAATCATGCGCAACACGTTACTGCAGGAAATATTGAGTGTCAGACCTGTCACGGCCCTGTGGAAGAAATGGAAATTATGTACCAATATTCGCCACTAACGATGGGATGGTGTATTAACTGTCATCGTGAAACCGAGGTGCAGGTAGCGGACAATGGGTATTACAAGAAAATTCATGACGAGCTGTCAAAGAAATATGGCGTAGAGAAGTTGACCGCAGCTCAAATGGGTGGATTGGAATGTGGTAAGTGCCACTATTAATAATCACAGAAGTTATTCTTTAAGAATCATATGGCATCAAACAAAAAATACTGGAAGAGTGAAGCGGAACTTAATCCCAACGATTCCATTGTTGAGACGCTAAAACAAAATGAGTTTGTGGAGCATATCCCGGTGGATGATTTTCTTGGTGACAAAGAAAATCTGGAAGGCTCCAGTACGTCGCGTAGGGACTTTTTGAAATATGTAGGCTTTAGTACAGCGGCAGCTACCATGGCTGCTTGTGAAGGACCGGTGCACAAATCCGTTCCTTACGTGATTCAGCCGGAAAATATCGTTCCCGGAGTGGCAAATTATTATGCTACTACCATAGCAGATGGATTTGACTTTGCCAGCATCCTTGTAAAAACCCGGGAAGGTCGTCCAATTAAGATTGAAAACAATGACAGGGCCAAGACCCTGGGGGGTGCAAATGCCAGAATAAATGCTTCTGTGCTTTCCCTTTATGACAGCAAACGGTTACAGGGGCCAATGGCCGATGGAGCGCCGGTAGAATGGAATGTTTTGGATGCCACGGTTAAAGCGAAACTGGCCGGCTTGCAAAATTCGGGGAAGCAAGTGGTATTGCTAACCCAAACCTATGCAAGTCCTTCCACTGATAAATTGATCGGGGAGTTTTCCGAGCAATTTGGAAATGTAAGCCATGTAGTCTATGATGCTATTTCCGAAGACGCGGCCTTGAATGCTTATGAGGCAGCGTACGGTGAGCGCGCCTTGGCGGATTACGACTTCAGTAAATCAGATCTGATCGTTTCCTTTGATGCGGATTTCCTTGGGGATTGGCAGGGAGGCGGATATGACTCTGGCTATGCAAAGGGAAGGGTGCCACATGGCGGTAAGATGTCGCGGCATATCCATATGGAAGGAAATATGTCCCTGACTGGTGCCAATGCAGACACACGAGTTCCCATGAAGCCTTCAGAGATGAAGGTAGCCCTGGCTAAACTCTATGGTAAGCTGAATGGAAGTACTATAAGCGGGGGAAGCTCCGATATTGATGGTTTGGTAGATGCTGTAGCCACAGAGATCCGCAAAGCCGGAAGCAAAGCTGTAGTAGTTTGTGGATTGAACGATATGAACGCGCAACGCGTTACATTGGCTATTAATGAATTGTTGCAAAGTGAGGCCTTTGATCCTAATACACCACGATATATACGTAAAGGAAGTACGGCTCAGCTAAACAAGTTAATAGCAGATATGAATGCCGGTAGGGTAGGGATGCTACTGATCGATGGGGTAAATCCTATGTATTCCCTTCCGAATGCAAGTGACTTTGCCGAGGGACTAGCCAAGGTAGATATTTCTGTGTATTGTGCCTTTAACAATGACGAGACCGCCAAGGCCGTTACACACGTGGCCGCTGTTTCCCATTACCTCGAATCGTGGGGGGATGCCGAGTTGAAAAAAGGGCATTACAGCCTGATGCAACCCGTAATTCGCGAACTGTTCGATACGCGTCAGTTCCAGAATTGTTTGTTGACCTGGATGGGAGGCGAACGTACCTATTACGATTATGTAAAAGAAAACTGGTCCACAACAATCTTAAATGGCGCCAGTTGGAATAAGGCCTTGCAAGACGGGGTGTTTGAAAATGTTGCTCCAACAATTGCAGAAGGTGACGAAGCAGTTGCAGCCGCTACCGTTGCCGAAACGGAGGCAACAGCTACTGAAGAAGTAGTTTCTACCGTATCTTCTATCTCCGCAGCACTTCGGGCACTTGCTAGCAACACTTCTAACGGTATGGAGCTTACCTTATATTCTAAGGTGGGCATGGGAGATGGAAAGCAAGCCAACAATCCCTGGCTTCAGGAATTTCCAGACCCTATCTCAAGAGTTTCCTGGGATAACTATATTACCATCTCTAAAGCTGATGCCTTGGAGTTGAGCCTGGAGAACTACAATGTGGCCAATGGAGGGCTGGACGGTAGCTATGTGAACGTTACTGTTGGGGACACTACTGTTGAAAATGTTCCCGTTATCATACAACCGGGACAAGCAAAAGGCACTGTGGGCTTATCCTTTGGTTATGGGAGACAAGAAGGGATGCAGGAAGAGATGGCCACTGGGGTGAATGCCTTTCCCTTATACAAAGACTTTAACAACGTACAAGCGGTATCCCTTGCCAAGGCTGCCGGGACACATGAGTTCGCTTGTATTCAGTTGCACAACACCCTAATGGGTCGCGGCGATATTATCAAAGAAACCACATTACAGGAATTCAATACTGAGGAGGCTCACGTTTGGAATCCGGTTCCTGTGGTGTCCTTAGATCACCAGGAGGTGCCGGCAACCACTGTGGACCTCTGGGAGAGTTTTGATCGTTCTATCGGGCACCACTTCAATATGTCTATTGATCTTAACGCCTGTACGGGATGTGGGGCCTGTGTGATTGCCTGTCATGCGGAAAATAATGTGCCGGTGGTGGGGAAAAAGGAGATACGCCTTTCCCGGGATATGCATTGGTTGCGAATAGATCGCTATTATTCTTCAGAAGATACTTTTGGGAGTGATGTCGATGAAAAGGAAACTGCTCCGGATGGATATCGTGGTACGATGCTGTCATTGGAAAACCCTTCTGAAAATCCACAGGTGGCCTTCCAACCGGTAATGTGCCAACACTGTAATCATGCGCCTTGTGAAACCGTTTGTCCGGTAGCAGCCACAGCGCATAGTAGACAAGGGCATAACCATATGGCGTACAACCGTTGTGTAGGTACGCGCTACTGTGCCAATAACTGTCCCTACAAAGTACGTCGCTTTAACTGGTTCCTGTACAACAACAACGATGAGTTCAACTTCTATATGAACAACGATCTTGGGAAAATGGTATTGAACCCGGATGTGAATGTACGGTCCCGAGGGGTTATGGAAAAATGCTCATGGTGTATTCAAATGACACAGAAAACCATTCTGGATGCGAAGAAGGAAGGAAGAGAAGTAAAAGATGGTGAATTCCAAACGGCTTGCTCCTCGGCATGTAATAGTGGTGCAATTGTTTTTGGAGACATCAACGATAGCGAGAGTAAAGTGGCTGAGTTGAAAAAAGACGAAAGAATGTATCATTTATTAGAGCATGTGGGGACACAACCCAATGTGTTCTACCATGTTAAAGTGAGGAATACCAACGAGGCATAACCAATAAAACTAGAATACGATATATGGCATCGCATTACGAAGCACCGATACGAAAACCCCTTGTCCTTGGAGATAAAGGCTACCACGATGTTTCTGTAGATATCGCAGGACCCGTAGAGGGTAAGGCCAACAAACAATGGTGGATAGTGTTTTCCATAGCATTGGTGGCATTCCTATGGGGAGTGGGCTGTATCATTTATACGATTTCTACGGGAATCGGGGTTTGGGGCCTCAATAAAACCGTAAACTGGGCGTGGGATATCACCAACTTTGTATGGTGGGTAGGTATTGGTCACGCAGGAACACTGATCTCTGCAGTATTATTACTGTTCCGTCAGAAGTGGCGTATGGCGATCAACCGTTCCGCAGAGGCAATGACGATATTTTCCGTTATTCAGGCAGGATTGTTCCCGATAATTCACATGGGTAGACCTTGGTTAGCCTATTGGGTATTGCCGATCCCTAACCAATTTGGGTCGCTTTGGGTGAACTTTAATTCTCCACTGCTTTGGGACGTATTTGCGATCTCAACCTATCTTTCGGTATCGCTGGTGTTCTGGTGGACAGGATTACTTCCGGACTTTGCGATGATCCGCGACAGGGCAGTTAAACCCTTTCAAAAGAAAATTTATAGCCTGTTGAGTTTCGGCTGGACAGGCCGTGCCAAAGACTGGCAGCGGTTTGAAGAAGTATCTTTGGTGCTGGCAGGATTGGCCACTCCTTTGGTACTTTCGGTACACACTATCGTATCCTTCGACTTTGCCACTTCGGTAATCCCGGGATGGCATACCACCATTTTTCCGCCGTATTTTGTTGCCGGTGCGATCTTCTCAGGATTTGCTATGGTGCAAACCCTGTTGATCATCATGCGTAAGGTATGTAACCTGGAAGCCTACATCACCGTTCAGCACATTGAGCTGATGAACATCGTAATTATGATTACCGGTTCTATTGTGGGTTGCGCTTACATTACCGAGTTATTCATTGCATGGTACTCCGGAGTGGAATACGAACAATATGCCTTCTTAAACCGGGCCACAGGGCCGTATTGGTGGGCGTACTGGTCCATGATGACCTGCAATGTGTTCTCTCCGCAATTTATGTGGTTTAAAAAACTCCGTACCAGTATTATGTTCTCTTTCTTTATCTCCATTGTGGTGAATATCGGCATGTGGTTTGAGCGGTTTGTAATTATTGTGACTTCATTGCACCGTGATTACTTACCCTCTTCCTGGACGATGTTCTCCCCGACATTTGTGGATATCGGGATCTTTATTGGTACCATAGGTTTCTTCTTTGTACTATTCCTTTTGTATTCAAGGACCTTCCCTGTAATTGCGCAGGCAGAGGTAAAATCCATCCTAAAGTCTTCGGGGGAACGGTATAAAGTACTTAGAGCAGAAGGAAAACCACTGTACACCATGCCGGCACGTGGGGTGATCATTGAAGTTGAGCCAGAGCAGGAAGAAGTACCGGAGATAGCACCTCAGGGACAGCCTGTACTACAACTACTGGATCGTATTGGTAAATTTGATATTGGCAGTCAAATTCCGGACGACTTGAAGAAAGTGAAAGGGATTGGCCCGTTAATGGAAAAGACATTGAACAAGATTGGTATTTTCTCCTTCCTGCAAGTGAGCAAAATGACCGAAAAGGAATACAACTTGTTAGATTCAATCACCGGTTCGTTCCCTGGTAGGGCACAGCGTGATGATTGGGCAGGGCAAGCGAGAAAATTGATAAATCTAGATTAAAGATAGATGGCAGCAACTACCCTATTTAAGGCATTGTATGACGATGACGACTTGCTGATGCATGCCGTAAAAAAATTACGTTCCGAAAAGTACCATATCGAGGAAGTGTATACGCCTTTCCCGGTACACGGGTTGGATAAGGCTATGGGTCTGGCAGATACAAGGATTGCCATTACCTCTTTTATGTATGGCTGTTTGGGGCTTGCCGTGGCCATTACCATGATGAACTACATCATGATCCAGGACTGGCCCCAGGATATTGGCGGTAAACCCAGCTTTAGCTATTTGGAAAACATGCCGGCCTTTGTACCTATCATGTTTGAAATGACCGTATTTTTTGCCGCCCACTTAATGGTAATTACGTTTTACTTACGCAGTAAAATGTGGCCTTTTAAGAAAGCTGAAAATCCGGATATAAGAACTACCGACGATAAATTCCTGGTGGAAGTACAGGTAAAGGGAGATGAAGAGGAATTAAAAGAATTGTTATTGGATACGGGAGCAATTGAGGTTCATGTACCAAAAAAGTAGGACTATGACAAAAACCATATCAAAATTAGGATTGTTAATCCTCCTTTTAGCAGGGGTTACTTCTTGTTTCGATAAGAATGAGCCCAACTACCAGTATATGCCTAATATGTATGAGTCAGTGGGATATGAGACCTATGAAGGGGATAACAACGGTCTGCTTCCTGACGGTACCGCGGCAATGTTACCTGCCGAGAACACCGTATCCCGTAATTGGTTGCCCTACGAGTTTGATAATTCACCGGAAGGAAAAGAATTGGCGCGATTACAACCCAGTCCTTTGGATTCTTTACAACGGGAGGAAAATCTGGCTAAGGGGAAAGAACTATATGATGTATACTGTGCCATTTGCCATGGGAACAATGGTGCCGGGCAGGGTACCCTCGTAAAAAGGGAAAAGATATTAGGGGTTCCCAGCTATGCGGATGCCGCTAGAAATATTTCTGTAGGAAGTACCTATCACACCATGTATTACGGATTGAACTCTATGGGCTCGTACGCCTCGCAGATGAGTACGGAAGAAGAGTTATGGCAAGTTGCGGAATACGTGATGCAATTAAAAGAAGACCTATCCAAATAAGCCAATCGGAATGAAATATACCTTTTCAAACAGACTAAAAATAGGATCGTACATAGCGATGGCGCTTGGCTTAATTATGCTTGCTGCGGGGTTCATGAGCACCCCCTCCAGTGTAGAAGAAGCCAAGGCTATGGTGGCGGCAAGCCATGCTGACGGCCATGGAGGGCATGGAGAAGCGGATACGCACGGCGCAGCCCATGGGGAAGGAGAACATGCCGCGGCCGGTCATGATGCTGCTCATGATGAACACGTCTATCACCAATTAAAGAACAGGCCCTGGTCTGCACTATATGTTGCGGCTTTCTTTTTCTTTATGATCGCTTTAGGGGTGCTGGCCTTTTATGCCGTACAACATGCGGCACAAGCCGGATGGTCACCCTTGTTGTTCCGGATCATGGAGGGAATAACGGCCTACCTTGTGCCAGGGGGAATAATTGTATTTGTGATCCTGGTGCTTTCCGTGTTGCATTTTAATCACCTCTTCACCTGGATGGATGCGGAGGTAGTAGAACACGATGCGTTACTACAGGGAAAAAAAGGATACCTAAATCCTACTTTCTTCCTTGTTCGTGCTGCCATATTTTTGGGAGGTTGGATTGCTTACAGGCAAATCTCCAGACGCTTAAGTCTGGCCCACGATAAAGCGGAGGATAATTCGAATTTTAAAAAGAATTTCAGATGGTCTGCCGGATTCCTGGTCTTCTACCTGGTAAGTGAATCCATGATGTCCTGGGATTGGATCATGAGTTTGGACCCACACTGGTTTAGTACCTTATTTGGATGGTATGTATTTGCCAGCATGTTTGTTTCCGGAATTACGGTCATTGCCATGGTTACTATTTATTTGAAATCCAAAGGATACCTTGAAGAAGTAAATAATAGTCATATACATGACCTGGCCAAGTTTATGTTCGGGATCAGTATTTTCTGGACCTATCTTTGGTTCAGCCAGTTCATGTTGATTTGGTATGCTAATATTCCTGAAGAAGTTACCTATTTTGTAACCCGGATCGAACATTACAAGTTGCCTTTCTTTGGGATGTTGGCATTGAATTTCATCTTCCCTTTGTTGGTGTTGATGAATAGCGATTACAAGCGGGTGAATTGGTTTGTGATAATGACAGGGATCATCATTCTATTTGGACATTATATGGATGTTTTCAATATGGTGATGCCGGCAACGGTTGGTGAAAATTGGCATTTGGGTATCCCCGAAATCGGTGGAATATTGTTCTTTGGTGGCTTGTTTATCTTCATAGTATTCAATGCCCTCACTAAAGAGGAATTAACACCCAAACGCAATCCATTTTTAGAAGAAAGTAGACAGTTCCACTACTAATTACGCAAGAGAAAGTATACGAAATGACGACATTATTAGTTTTAACGGTTCTGGTTTTAGTGGCTATAGCCATTTGGCAGCTAACCAAGATCTTTGAATTATCACAGTTACGTGTAGATGCCTCCAGATCGGAGATTGCAGATGATTCGGATAACCGGACCAATGGGTACTTGCTGTTTGGGTTTTTGATATTCATTTATGGGATTACCATCTTCAGTTTTGCGAAATACACCAAAGTATTGTTGCCGGAGGCAGCTTCGGCACATGGAGATGAATATGATACCTTAATGTGGGTTTCCTTTGCAGTAATTTTCTTTGTTCAGACGATCACCCAGGCCTTATTGCACTATTTTGGATATAAGTACCGGGGAGAGAAAGGGAAAAAAGCCCTTTTTTATGCCGATAATGATCGCTTAGAGTTCATTTGGACCATTATACCGGTAATTGTACTGGCCGGATTGATTATTTCCGGATTGTACTACTGGACCAATATTATGGATATTAATGATGAAGATGACCCGCTGGTGGTAGAATTGTACGCACAACAATTTAACTGGACGGCGCGATATGGGGGAGAAGATAATGTCTTGGGAGATGCCAGCGTCCGCCTGATAGATATTAATCGAGCCAATGTTTTGGGTCTTGATGAATCTGATCCCAACGCTTCAGACGATGTCATTGTCAAGGAATTGCATTTGCCCGTAGGACGAAAAGTGAATTTTTACATGCGATCACAGGATGTACTGCATTCTGCCTATATGCCGCATTTTAGAGCGCAGATGAATTGCGTCCCCGGCATGATCACGCAATTTTCGTTTACCCCTACCATCACCACCGAAGAAATGCGGTTGAACCCGGATGTTGTGGAAAAGGTGAAAAGAACGAATGCGCTTCGCGCACAATGGGCGGCAGAAGGAAGACCGGATTCCGATCCCTGGGAATTTGATTATGTATTACTTTGCAATAAGATTTGTGGAAAGTCGCATTACAATATGCAGCTGAAGATCATTGTAGAGACAGAAGAGGAATACAATCAATGGATACAAGAACAGACAACATTTGCTGAAACAGTTACGGTAGCTAATACCACCGCTCAACCCGAAACTTCGGATGAAGCGATAACAGCGGTAACGGAAACCGAAGCTGTGGTAGTTAATGAATAATATATTTGCTAGAAAAAGAAGATTAAACTAAAAAAACTTATTGGATTATGTCTGCAATTGCACACGCACATGCCGAAGACCACGCCCATGATGATCACGGGCATCACCATAAGGAGACATTTATAACGAAGTACATTTTTAGTCAGGATCATAAGATGATTGCCAAGCAATATCTTATTACCGGGTTGATCATGGGATTCATAGGGATTGCAATGTCCCTGTTGTTCAGGATGCAACTGGCCTGGCCGGGAGAGTCCTTTCCTATTTTCGAGGCCCTTTTAGGAAAGTGGGCCCCCGATGGGGTAATGGACGCCGATGTGTATTTGGCCTTGGTGACCATTCACGGAACGATCATGGTATTCTTTGTGTTAACAGCAGGATTGAGCGGTACGTTCAGTAACCTCCTAATTCCGTTGCAAATTGGAGCGAGGGATATGGCTTCCGGATTCCTAAACATGCTGTCGTATTGGATGTTCTTTTTGTCTTCGTTGATTATGGTCATTTCCTTGTTTGTAGAAGCAGGGCCTGCAGCGGCAGGGTGGACAATTTATCCACCGCTGAGTGCATTGCCAATGGCACAGCCCGGTTCCGGAGCTGGAATGACACTTTGGCTGGTGTCTATGGCAATATTCATTGCCTCTTCGCTTTTGGGATCGTTGAATTATATTGTTACCGTAATCAACCTTAGGACCAAGGGAATGTCCATGACCCGCTTACCTTTAACGATCTGGGCATTCTTCGTAACAGCGGTCATCGGGGTAATCTCTTTCCCGGTATTGCTTTCCGCAGCCTTGTTGTTGATCATGGACAGAAGCTTTGGAACGTCATTTTTCCTATCCGATATTTTTATTCAAGGAGAAGTACTGCACTACCAGGGCGGCTCACCGGTATTGTTCGAGCACCTGTTCTGGTTTTTAGGACATCCTGAGGTATACATCGTACTGTTGCCCGCTTTGGGAATTACCTCCGAAGTGATGGCGACCAATGCCAGGAAACCAATTTTCGGGTATCGCGCGATGGTGGCTTCTATCCTTGCCATTGCCTTTCTTTCTACCATTGTTTGGGGGCACCATATGTTCATCTCGGGGATGAACCCTTTCCTGGGCTCTGTATTTACCTTTACGACATTGTTGATCGCGATACCATCTGCGGTAAAGGCGTTTAATTATATAACCACTTTATGGAAGGGGAATCTGCAGTTGAATCCTGCGATGCTATTTTCCATTGGCTTGGTGTCTACCTTCATTACAGGAGGATTAACGGGAATTATTCTGGGGGACAGCACCCTGGATATTAACGTGCACGATACCTATTTTGTAGTGGCGCACTTTCACCTGGTAATGGGAATATCTGCCTTATATGGGCTTTTTGCCGGGGTATACCATTGGTTCCCAAAAATGTTCCAGGGCCGTATGATGAATAAGAATCTGGGATATATCCATTTCTGGATCACCGCAATTTGTGCCTATGGGGTCTTTTTCCCGATGCACTTTGTGGGAATGGCAGGGGTGCCAAGAAGGTATTATCAAAACACCGCCTTCCCGATGTTCGATGAACTGACCAATGTACAAGTGCTTATGACCGTTTTTGCGCTTATTGCGGGTCTGGCACAGTTGGTATTTGTGTATAATTTCATCAGTAGCATTTTCTACGGAAAACGAGGCCCTCAAAACCCATGGAATTCCAATACCCTGGAATGGACAGCACCTCAGGAGCACATGCACGGCAACTGGCCAGGGGAGATTCCACATGTACATCGATGGGCCTATGATTACAGCAAGACCTACGAAAACGGGGAATATATAATCCCAGGTCAGGATTTTGTTCCACAACATATTCCACTACAGGAAAATGAAGAAGAACTGAATCATTAAGTAGGAGAACTAAAGATTACGAAAACTAACCCATCCCAATACCGGATGGGTTTTTTGTTACTACTTTGGCACGCTTTTTTATGTAAATTACCGGAAGGCGATATGAAATCGTTCCAAACTGCGTTGAAATTTTAGGACACCAAAAACCAATGAAAATGAAAAGCCATCTGTTATTGCTCCTTTCGCTAACCATTCCGTTTACGTTGTTAGCACAACGAAAGCCCAAGATCAAAGGAAATCGCTCCGTAACAGAAGTACGTGAGACACTTCCCCCTTTTAATGCGATTGAATTGAATGACAACTTAGAGATCCGGTTGAAAAAGTCGTTTGGCGAAGGGTATGAGGTGGTGGCAGATGACAATCTGGTGGATGTCTTAAAGTTTGAGGTCCTGGATAGCACCTTGGTCATTTCCTCCTTTTACACGATAGTATCGAAGAAAAAGTTGGAGATCACTGTTGAGTTTCAAGAATTACGATCCATAACCCAAAGGGATGGAAAAGTCTTCAGTGATGCCCTGATCGAATCCGATGAGCTTTTCATCAATACTTTTGGAAATTCCCAATTGGATCTGGATGTAAGCGGTTTTATGGCCAATGTTAACGGAGAGGACAGCAGTAGAATGGATTTAAACCTGGACATCGATTCCCTTAATGTTTCGCTAAAGCACAAAACCAACGCAATTATTTATGCGGTGAGTGGGGCAAAAGCTGTGGATTTGCAAAATACAGCTTCCCTAACCCTTGAGGGTACCACGGAAAACCTGGTGGCAGCCATGTCTGGAAATTCCAAACTGAAGGGCGATAAATTAGAAGCCGCCGAAGTAGACTTGACCATTCAAGGATCGTCCTTTGCTCGTGTTTATGCCTTCAGGAAGTTTGCCTTAAATTCCAGTGGGACGGCAAGAACCTTTCTTTATGGCACTCCGAAAGTTACCATATCCGAATTTTTAGATACCTCCCAGCTGCTTAAAAAAGAAGATTAGGGCCTGTTAACATGAAACAGAAATCATGGATTTTTTGATGATTTTTCCGGATTTCGAGGCTTTTTTTGGTAAGCATAGCGGGTTACGTATCCAAAAAAGAACGAAGAAATACGGAAAAAGGGCGAAAAAGCCACTTTTAGGCTTAGTGTTAACAGGCCCTAGTTGGCAATAGGTGCGGCGAGCTGCTGTTCCGGAATTCCAAAACCATCAACCAGGGCATTAACATGAGGTCTCAGTTCTGTAGATAAACGTTCTACGCGTTGGCGAATAGCCTTGGATTTGGTGCCTCCCAAATACCCTTGTTCTAAAAACCATGTAGCATTTGCTCTGATCATAGCCAGGCTATGAAGTGCGCCCAGTTGATACAGCAGGCTGCGATAGCTGTCTTCGGGGAGATGCTCCAGTTTTTCGTAGTACCATTTGACTGCCAGGACATCGCTATAGGCTTTGCCGAGCTCCAGGATATGCGTCTGTGTTTTTAAGAATGCCTGGTAGCTGGGAATCCCCTTTTTAATATAATTCTTTATCCGTAAAGCAGCAGAATAGGTTAATCGGCGTAGCCGGAAATCAAGGGCATGCAAATGGAATTTGGGATTGTATAAGTGTGCACTATCCACCTTGTTGACATAGGCAGGATTAATAGTGGTGAATCTATCTGAAAGTTGTGTACCCAAAAACCGTAATACACTGGAAAAACCACCGGAATTGAATTCTGAATTAAAATCGGACAGTACACCTTTAGCCGCTAATTGTAAAAGGACGGTATTATCGCCCTCAAAGGTGGTGAAAATATCGGAATCGTTTTTGAGGTCGGCAATTTGGTTTTCCAGGAGGTAGCCTTTGCCCCCGCAGGCTTCCCTACTTTCCTGAATAGCCTCCGTAGCAAACCAGGAAATGATTGCTTTTAGTCCCGCTACCTGGGTTTCAATTTTTCGTTTGTCATCACTGGTATTGCCAGCATATTCCTGCATGGCACGTTGCAATACGAAATGATATACGTAACAACTGGCCACCTTTGGGATCAATCGCAGTTGATGACTGGGGTAATCCATCAGCAGGTCCTCTTGTATTTTGATGTTGTCGTTGAATTGCCGTCGTTGGAGCCCATATTTTACCGCTATGGTCAACGCCATTTTGGCGGCAGCTAATGCACCCTTGGCCACGCAAATTCGACCACCTACCAAAGTGCCCAGCATGGTGAAAAAGCGCTTGTTCGCATTCTTTATCTTGGAATGATAGTTCCCCTGTTCATCTATCCCACCATAGTGATCCAAAAGGTTTGCCACCGGTACTTTTACCTGGTTAAACCAGATCTTCCCGTTATCAACACCATTTAGTCCCAGCTTATAGCCATTGTCCTCAATAGTGATCCCGTCCAATTCTTCATGGTTCGCATCTCTAAGCGGTACCAGGATGGCATGCACCCCATTATTTTTCCCGTTAACCAGCAATTGCGCAAATACCGTGGCCATTGTAGCATGCAAGGCATTTCCAATGTATTCTTTATTGTCGTTGGTGCCCGGGGTATGTATCACAAGACAACGTTCTTCATGTAGGTAGGTAGCTGTGGTCTTGATGCCTCTTACATTGCTGCCATGTCCGGTTTCTGTCATGGCAAAACAGCCCAGAAGTGTAGCGTTTCCGGCAGCAGTAAGGTACTGCTCCTTTTGTGAAGGATTCCCGAGGTTTTGAATACTTCCCCCGAAAAGTCCAAATTGAACCCCAAATTTTACTGCTAAACTACCATCTACAAAAACCAAATGTTCGAAAATGGAAGCATAGGTTTCCAAATCCTCCTTTCCACCATTAGCACTAGGATAGGCATAAGCGCCCCAACCGCTTTTTGCCAATACCAACAATTGATCGAGAACCAACTGTCGAAAAGCGGTTTTGTCTCTTTGAATGGACCACGTAAAAGGAGCCTGTTGTAAAAATTTTCGGAATTCCAGTAGTACTTCCCATCCTTTTGCATTGAGCAGGGCATCCAATGTTTTGCCGTCATAGGTGGTGGCAAAGGGTTGATGCACCACTTCTACGTGGAACAAATGATTGTAGTGATTCGGTTGAATGCCAAGATTGCGTTCTATTGTTTGGAGTTGCGGATTATGTCCTTCGGCGCCGTTGTAAAATTGAGCCACTTTCATAGCAAAGGCCTCCAGGGGGTGGGTTTCAGATTCTACCAGAGCAACGCCGCTGTTGGAAATCAACTGTTGCCAGGATTTGATTTCCCCATTTTTTGGGGGATTTGCCTTATCCAACCAATTGAGCAACTGTGCTTTGTCTTCCGGAACTAAAGAAGGGTCAGCTGCAATGGCGGTTTGCACCACTTGAATTTCAGAGGCCGATAGCAAATCGTCCGACCAAATCACATAAAAGAAAGGGATATACGGAAGAATACCGGGACTATAGGAAGCTACTGTCATAGGATGAAAATAAGACAAATTTACGGGGGGCGGGAGCAATTTCAATTAGAAAATCGTATAGTGGAATTGCCTTATATTTGGGTTATGAACGAAAATCTGGATCCAAGCAGCGGCCATTTTTCCCAGGAAGAGCTGGATATCGAAAGAGCATTACGCCCGATAACTTTTGACGATTTTACCGGCCAGGAACAGGTTTTGGAAAACCTGAAGGTATTTGTGCAAGCGGCCAATATGCGTGGTGAAGCGCTGGACCATACGTTGTTTCATGGCCCTCCGGGTTTGGGGAAAACAACACTGGCACATATTCTGGCCAATGAGTTGGGGGTAGGGATCAAAGTGACCTCCGGGCCCGTACTGGATAAACCGGGAGATTTAGCGGGCCTATTAACCAATTTGGAGGAGCGCGATGTGCTGTTTATTGATGAAATACACCGTTTAAGCCCTATTGTGGAGGAATATCTCTACTCCGCTATGGAGGATTATAAGATCGATATTATGTTGGAAACCGGGCCGAACGCCCGAACCGTACAGATCAGTCTAAGTCCGTTTACCCTTGTAGGGGCGACTACGCGTTCCGGCTTATTAACCGCTCCAATGCGCGCTCGTTTTGGGATTTCCAGCAGATTGGAGTACTACAATACAGAATTGCTATCTACCATTGTCCAGCGCAGTGCTGCCATTTTAAAAGTACCCATTACCAATGAGGCGGCTATAGAGATAGCAGGCCGTAGCCGGGGAACCCCCAGGATCTGCAATGCGCTATTGCGCAGGGTGCGTGATTTTGCTCAGATCAAGGGCGATGGTAATATTGACCTGGCGATTTCAAAATTCGGATTAGGGGCCTTGCATGTCGATGCGCATGGCCTTGATGAAATGGACAATAAAATTCTTTCTACCATAATCGATAAATTCAAAGGGGGCCCTGTTGGGATAACTACCCTGGCCACTGCTGTTGCCGAAAGTGCCGAGACCATTGAAGAGGTGTACGAACCTTTTTTAATTCAACAGGGGTTCATCATGCGGACACCACGAGGTCGTGAGGCAACAGAACTGGCGTATAAGCATTTAGGAAGGGTGAAAGGCGGAATTCAGGGAGGATTGTTTTAATGCTTCACCTATAAAGCAATGGATATCCCTAAGGTTTCTTTTTTTGACTTCCTGGTCAGGGCTCCGGAGATCGTGAAAAATCCGTTGCCTTTTCACCACGACAACTTTGAAAAAAAGGGAGATACTTTCCGGCTGCATTTGGGATTTGGAAAACGGGTGATCTTTTCCAGGAATCCCGAGCTCCTGCAATACACGCTTCAGAAAAATCATAAAAACTTCACGAAAACAGACATTCAGACCAAAGAGGTGGCCAAGTACATCGGGAAAGGGCTGTTAACTGCTGAAGGTGCCCTTTGGAAAACACAGCGAAAACTAATACAACCCTCCTTTCACAAAAAGCATTTGGCCCGGCTTTTGGAAACAATGCAACAGACTATCCGAAGGGAAATTGCAGAACTACCTGTGGGCGAAAAAGTAAATGTAACCCCGGTATTCGGCAAACTTGCTTTTGAAGTAGTTGCCAAGGCTTTGTTTAGCGGAGCGGTAAACCGGGAGGAGATTCATCGTTTGCAGGAAGTTGTGGAAGCCTCGCAACGCATGCTGGTACGCGAATTACGACAACCGTATCTGGGATGGTGGTTTAGGTATGGGGGCCTTCTGGAAAAGCATTTTAAAATGGTACGGGAGGCGCGGCACTTGATCCGAAGGCTCATCCTGGAACGGAAAAAAGTGGTGGAGCCCAAAGGGGACCTCCTGGATATGTTGTTAGCGGCCCGATATGAAGACGGTGCGGCAATGGGGGAAGAACAGATGATTGACGAGATCATGATCTTGTTCACAGCTGGCCATGAAACCACGGCCAATGCCCTCTCGTTTACTTGCCAATTGCTCGCAAAGCATCCGGAGTACCAGGAAAAGATCTATGACGAGATACGGACGTTGGAAAATCAAGGTCTGATGGAACAGTTGATGCAACAACATGGAATAAAAAATGTTTTGGAAGAATCCATGCGGCTCTATCCTCCGGCTTATTTTATTGACCGTATGAACCTCCAGCAAGATGAATTTGATGGAATGCATTTCGAAAAGGGTACTTCATTACTATTTTCTATTATGGAAATCCATCGGCACAAAAGGTATTGGGAAGCCCCTCTTGAATTTCAACCGGAACGATTTGAAGGAGCTCCCAATAGGCACTCGGGCTACTATTACCCGTTCGGGGCAGGGCCGAGAATGTGCATTGGCAATAATTTTGCCATGTTTGAGATGCAAATGGTCATTGCCGAGCTCATACAGGACTTAAAAATCTTACCTGTAAACAACGATATTGAAATCCTTCCACTAATTACGCTGAAACCTAAGAATGCGGTGGTACAGTTTGAACAAAGGAAAAGGAGTAGGTAGTTGGCATTTGTGCAGGATAGTGCCGGAACAACGGCCTAAGATTTCAGTTCTTCTGTCTTCAAAAGATTGATAGTGAACTATTTCTACTAGTTTTTGAACTATTTTTTTTACTTTTTAAGGTAAAACATGGCGTTATTGACAGAGAATTGCTGATATACTACTACACTTAATCAATAGTTACCACGATGCCCATATATATGGATTTGCATATTGCTCCTGGAATTTCAGCAAAAGATGCTGCCGAAGCGCATCGGGAGGACCTTAAAATACAAGACGAGTACGGCTGTAGATGTATGACCTACTGGGTAGACGAAGAAAGGGGAAGTGCCTTCTGTCTCATCGATGCACCCAATAAGGAAGCGGTTCGTGAAATGCACGATAGAGCACATGGTTTAATTCCACATGAGATTATCCAGGTGAATAGCAATGTTGTAGAGGCCTTTCTTGGGAGGATACAAGACCCCGATACCTTTCATCAACTGGACAAAGGAGACCTTAAGATTTTTAACGATCCTGCGTTCAGGGTGATCATGGTAAACCAAATAGAGGATGCACGATTGCTTAAACATAGGATGGGACCTGAGAAAACAAAGCAATTGCGCTCTCTTTATGACAATACGCTTACTAACGAACTCAGGAAATATGAAGGACGGGAGGTGGAACTGGAAGGTCCGGATTTTGTGGCGTCCTTTGTTTCGGTATCTCAGGCAGTTCAGTGTGCATTGGCCCTACAGAAAGGACTGCACATTGCGGGGGAGTTACTCAATTTGCGAATTGGGATACACGCCGGCATGCCGGTTACCAAAAACAATATGATTTTCGGAGACGCTGTGAAAATGGCAAAATACCTCTGTTTTATTGGAAAGGAGAATCAGATCATACTGTCGTCAATAATTCAGGAGTTATATCGGCATGATTGGCAAAAACTTATGGATACCGCAAAGATCAAAGGGATAAAGCCCAGGCAGGAAAATTTTCTTGAAATCCTCTTCAATACCTTGGATTCGCATTGGACCAATCCCGGTTTTGGGATTGCCGACTTTGCACAAAAGGTGTCCACCAGCAAATCACAACTCTATAGAAAATGTACAGCCTTGCTAGGGTTATCCCCAAACAGTTTGATCAAGGAGTACCGACTTATGCGATCACTTGATTTGTTAAAATCCGGTCGTAACGTAGCACAGACCACATTTGATGCGGGATTTACCAGCCCCTCGTATTTTACCAAATGTTTTCAGCAGAGATTTGCCATTCAACCCCACACCTATCTTAAACACCTGGATTGAGTTGCACTAAAATTATCAGTATTTGAATGCGACGTTATGTTCTTTCCCCTAGTGATCTCCTAGTTTTGAATTGATCATCAAAACAAAATATCATGAAAAAAGTAAGAAGCGTTACGACATTGGTTGTACTAATGGTTTTGGGAACTTTGCAAACCAATGCACAAAGTGAAGAAAACAACAAAGTATTAAAAACCTATGTCATTGAACGGGAGATTGCGGAAGCGGGCAAGCTTTCCAAAGAACAACTTCAGGGAATCTCACAAAAATCCTGTACCGTATTAAAGGAGATGGATGCGGGAATAGAGTGGTTACACAGCTACGTGGCAGATAACAAAGTGTATTGCCTGTATCGTGCTGAAAGTGAAGCTTTGATTAGAGAACATGCCGAAAAGGGAGGCTTTCCGGTAAATTCTATTCAGGAGTTAGCAGCTACAATAAGTCCGGATACTGCTAAAAACTAAAGTGCCTATACGATCAGAAGAGATTTGTGTATTGTTATAGAACAAGAGCAGCGAGATTTCGTAATGGTCAAAAATTAGTATCTCTAAAACTGAGGCGCACGACCTCGGTTTTTAGGGTTTAAGACACCCTTTTAGCATCATTTTAAGGGCCCACTCCAAGGTTTCCTTGGTTTCAGCGTTGCTCAAACCACATACATCCTTACTGGTAATTACAGCTTCGATACCCATTAAGAGTACAGCAATGCGAACAAGCTTTTCTTGAACCGATGGATCCAATTCAATGTCTTGTGAAGCAAGGTATTTTCGTACTGTGGAGATTCTGTTCTGCCCGCGCTCCAGTTGGGGGTCCGAGGAAGATAAAAAAGCCTCCAGGAATTTTCTCGAGGCATTTTCATTGGCTAGGATGAAGTTTAGATAGTGTTGCTGAATACCAAGGAACGCAGTGTCTAATGGTTCATTTTTGTATTTGGTTATAAGCGTGTCGGGATTGGGGAGGTTCAGGTGAAGTACGAGCTCCGTAGACAAGGAATCGATATTTGAATAGTAACGATAGATGGTTGCTCTAGAGACCCGCGCTTCTTTTGCGATATCTTCCATGGTTAAGGGGTTCCCCGACTCCAAAAGACGATGCGCAGCCATGAGGATTCTACTTCTGGTATGCTGTTTTTGTTCTGTTCTTCCGAATTCCAAATGTTCTTTCATGAGACAAATGTCTTATAAAATTTTGAATTCTTGAAATTTGTACTTAGGTTTGTGAGACAAAAATCTCATAAAATGAACAACAATCGCTCCAAATGGGTACTAGGCCAAAAAGTGACCCTGTATCCTACCAGTGGTGATTACGATTTGGTAATGTGCGAATCTCCGGCAGGAGCGCAGGGGCCGCCCCCTCATATTCACGGTAAATACAAGGAAACTTTTCTGGTTATCGAAGGCGAGCTGGAATTTGTTGTTAACGGTGAAACCAAAACCTGCAAAGCGGGAGAGTCCATTGATGTGAGCCCGGGGACACTGCATACCTTTAACAACAAAAGCGATACTTCCTGCACCTGGGTGAATATTCATAGTCCCAAGGGATTTTCAGCATTTTTTGAGACCTATGGTATCCCGGAAAATGAAGCTGACGCAGCGGCAAAATCACTCCACCCGGAGATAATTGAGAAAGTTTTGGCTACTGCTTCGAATTTCGATATGACAATACCTGCCCCAAACACAGTTTGAGTTCCAAAGCTTTTGTAATTTGTCAATCGAATCTTAGTTGGCAAATTGAATACAGCTCAAAAAAATACCAAACGTATTAAAACCGAAGCCCAACGCCTCGGTTTTTTGTCATGTGGGATTTCCAAAGCGGAATTTTTGGAAGAAGAAGCGCCTCGATTGGAAAAATGGCTCAACCAGAACATGCATGGGGAAATGCGCTATATGGAAAACCATTTTGACAAACGTTTAGATCCTACAAAACTGGTCGATGGCGCAAAGTCGGTGATTTCCCTGCTGTTGAACTATTATCCTTCTCAGGAACAAAACCCGGGATCGTATAAAATTTCCAAGTACGCCTATGGCAAGGACTACCATTTTGTAATCAAAGCCAAGCTAAAGCAACTCTTGCATTTCATTGGTGAGGCAATTGGGGAAGTACAGGGAAGGGCCTTTGTGGATTCGGCTCCCGTTTTGGACAAGGCCTGGGCGGCCAGGAGCGGCTTAGGCTGGATGGGCAAGCATAGCAATCTGCTCACTAAGGAAGTGGGTTCCTTCTACTTTATTGCCGAGCTTATCGTAGATCTGGAATTGGAGTACGATACTCCGGTCACGGACCACTGCGGCACCTGCACCGCCTGTATAGATGCCTGTCCCACTGAGGCCATTGTTGCCCCCTATGTGGTAGATGGTAGTAAATGCATTTCCTACTTCACGATAGAACTTAAAAATGAAATTCCAGGGGAGTTTCAAGGAAGGTTTGAGGATTGGATGTTTGGCTGCGATATTTGCCAGGATGTATGTCCATGGAACCGTTTCTCTAAACCCCATGCTGAACCTCTGTTCAATCCCCATCCGGAAGTATTGTCCATGACCAAAAAAGACTGGCTGGAGCTCACGGAATCCGTATTCCAAAAGGTTTTCAAGGGTTCTGCGGTGAAAAGGACAAAATTCTCAGGATTGAAACGAAATATCAATTTCTTAGAATAGCGAGTTTACGCAAACGTTTTCGTTGTCAATTTGACGTGTTTTTGGTTAAAATCTTGGGGTATCCTTTGCTAAAAATAGTATCTTGAAAGGCAAGAATTCTTTCATTGAAAGAAACCAACAAACTAACTAAATCATGGTAAAACTGGTCAAACCCAGATTGAATTTTTGGCAAATCTGGAATATGAACGTTGGATTCTTTGGGATCCAGTTTAGTTTTGGTCTGCAACAGACCGCGGTAAGTCCTATTTTTTCATTTCTTGGAGCGCATCACGATGAATTGCCCTTGCTGAATCTCGCGGGCCCGGTAACGGGTTTGTTGATCCAACCTATAATCGGGGCTATTTCGGATAAGACCTGGTCACCGAAGTGGGGAGGGCGACGAAAGCCGTTTTTCCTGATAGGGGCTATCCTGGCCAGTTTGTGTCTGTTTGCTTTTCCCTTCAGTCCGGAACTCTGGTTTGCCGTGGGCTTACTTTGGATTTTAGATGCGGGTAACAATACCGCTATGGAACCCTACCGTGCTTTTGTGGGGGATAAATTACCGGATGATCAGTTGACCTATGGTTATCAGATGCAGAGTTTGTTTGTGGGGGCAGGGATCACATTAGCCAACTTATCGCTTTTCATGTTCCAGCATTGGTTCAGTACACCTGCAGAGGGAGGAGGCCTGTTTAACGGGGCAGAAGAGGGTGTTTCTTCTATTCCTACCTGGGTGTACTATTCGTTCTTTCTTGGAGCTTTGGCATCTATAGGTACGGTACTATGGTCGGTCTGGAAAACCCCAGAAATTCCACCCTCCGATGAAGAGCTTAAGGAGATCCAAGAACACAATGCGGGTACTCCTGCACCTTTAATTCAGATACTGAGTGTACTTTTTGTCATTTTCTCGGTGCCGTTGTTGTTTGGGTATTTTACTGCACAATTGTACCCACCACTTTGGGACAACACCAACCTTTTGGTGGTTATCATGCTGGTCTATGCCTTCTTTTGGCTTTTCTTTCTGTATCGCCTGATCAAGAAGAACAAAACCAACCGTACCATCCAAAAACTAGGGGATACCCTGGATCCTTTGTTGGAAGCCGCTGAAGCTATTGGGGAAATGCCCGGGTTTTTGTGGAAACTGGCTGCCGTGTATTTATTTCAATGGTATGCGCTTTTTGTATACTGGCAGTTTATGCCGCCCATGTTGCGGAGCAGCTTATATGGCATAACAAATGAAGATAATGAACGCTTCGAAGGGATCATGACATCCTTCCGGGAAGGGGCAGAGATCAGTGCACAGGACCAGTCCTTTGCCGAGCAAATACAATCATTGGCAGAACAGGCCCTGGGGCATGCGGGCTTGATGAATGGTACCTATAATTTTGTGACAATGATCGTTGCCTTGGCCCTGGTGCCTATGGCGGCCCGAATAGGTTCAAAACTGGTATATGTGGTCTGTCTTTTGCTAACCGGAGTGGCGATGTTAAGCATGCCTTACATTGCCAATAAGTGGCTTTTACTGGCCCCCATGATTTTGTTTGGTATTGGCTGGGCAGCTATGATGGGGATACCCTACGCCATGGTTTCTAAGGTAATCCCGGAAGAACGGCGAGGGGTCTATATGGGAATAGTCAATATGATGATAGTAATTCCCATGTTGATCCAAACCGTGAGTTTTGGTCCGGTGATTAAAAACGTGTTAAATAATGAAGCCGTAAATGCTATCCTCTTTGCAGGAGTGTTCTTTATTATTTCGGGGGTATTGGCAATGCGGTTGAATTTACCCAAGGATAAACTGGATACACAGTAGTTCTCTTATCGGAATCATTACTGTACCCCTTGAAATGGCGTAAGGAAATCCGATACACCCACGAAGATTTTTTTTAAAAAGGGTGTTTCCGGGATCAGGAGGAATACCCTTACCTTTACCCTTAATCCAGCAACTCATGAGTAAGGAAAAACAACGCCGCGAGGCTTTGATCTATCATGCAAAGCCACAGCCGGGTAAGATAAAAGTAGTACCTACAAAACCGTATGCTACGCAAAGAGATCTTGCCTTGGCCTATTCACCAGGGGTGGCAGAACCCTGTCTGGAGATCGAAAAAAACAAAGAAGAAGTCTACCGCTACACGGCTAAGGGAAATACCGTTGCCGTAATTTCTAACGGTACTGCCGTATTGGGATTAGGTAATATTGGCCCCGAAGCATCCAAACCGGTTATGGAGGGAAAAAGCTTGCTTTTTAAAATATTCGCAGATATTGACGGGATTGACCTGGAACTGGATACCGAAGACATAGACAAATTTATAGAGACCGTGAAAATAATTGCTCCTACTTTCGGGGGGATCAATTTAGAGGACATCAAAGCACCGGAAGCTTTTGAAATTGAGCAACGTTTGAAGGAAGAGCTGGATATTCCGGTAATGCATGACGATCAGCACGGTACGGCTATTATCTCGGCTGCGGCTTTATTGAATGCCCTGGAACTCGCAGAAAAAACAATGAAGGAAGTCAAAATTGTAGTTAGCGGAGCGGGTGCTGCTGCAATTTCTTGTACGCGTTTGTACCAATCTTTTGGGGCTAAAAAGGAAAATATTGTAATGTTAGATAGTAAGGGGGTCATCCGGAAAGACCGGAAAAACCTTACTCCGCAAAAAGAAGAATTTGCTACCGGTAGGGACATAGATACGCTTGAGGAAGCGATGAAGAATGCCGACGTTTTTATAGGGCTTTCTATGGCTAACATCGTCTCCCCTGAGATGCTTACCTCCATGGCCAGGCATCCCATTGTATTTGCTATGGCCAATCCGGATCCGGAAATTGATTACAATTTGGCCTGCGCAACTCGGCAAGATATTATTATGGCTACCGGGCGCTCGGACCACCCAAATCAGGTGAATAATGTATTGGGGTTCCCTTTTATCTTTCGGGGGGCGCTGGACGTGCGGGCCACAAAGATCAACGAAGCCATGAAAATGGCTGCCGTTCGTGCCCTGGCCGATCTTACCCGGGAGTCCGTACCCGAACAAGTGAACATTACCTACGATACTACCCGGCTAACATTTGGAAAAGAATACATCATACCAAAACCTTTTGATCCACGCCTAATCGCACGGATCCCTCCTGCCGTCGCCAGAGCAGCTATGGAGAGCGGGGTGGCTAAAGCGCCCATAAAAAACTGGAAGGATTATGAAGAACAACTAATGCAGCGTTCCGGCAACGACAACAAAGTGGTTCGTATGCTGCACAACCGGGCTAAGGTAAATCCAAAACGTATTGTTTTTGCAGAAGCGGAGTTGTTGGATGTGCTCAAAGCAGCACAAATTGTTTACGAAGAAGGGATTGCCCAACCGATCTTGCTGGGGGATAAAGCGACCATAGAACACCTCAAAAAACAATTGGACTTTGACGCAGAAGTAACCATTATTGATCCTCGTGCTGATGAATTCAGCGAAATACGAACACGGTATGCCCACAAGTTATGGGAATTACGCAAACGAAAAGGGGAGACGGAATACAGTGCTCGCGTTAATATGGGAAAGCGGAACTATTTTGGTGCGATGATGGTTCTGGACGGCGCTGCAGATGGTATGATCTCCGGGTATTCCCGGGCATACCCTAAAGTGTTACGCCCGGTTTTTGAAGTGATCGGAAGAGCCAATGGAGTGGGGAAGGCTTCCACGGTAAATATTATGATCACAGAAAGAGGCCCCCTGTTTTTAGCAGATACTTCTATCAATATTGATCCTAATGCTGAAGAGTTGGCCGAAATAGCACAAATGACAGCAAATGTAGCAAAGACTTTTGGCTTCGATCCTGTTATGGCGCTACTGTCATATGCGAATTTTGGGTCCTCCAACCATAAAGAGGCACAAAAGGTTAGGGAAGCAGTGCGCTTGTTACATGAACGCAATCCGGAACTGGTGGTAGATGGGGAAATACAAACAGACTTTGCGTTAAATCAGGAATTGTGTCATAATAACTTTCCGTTTTCCAAATTAGCTGGGAAAAAGGTAAATGCCTTTATTTTTCCCAATTTAGATGCCGCCAACATTACCTATAAATTACTGAAAGGTCTTAATAATGCTGATTCAATTGGCCCTATTATGATAGGACTACGAAGATCTGTGCATATCTTACAACTTGGTGCCAGTGTTGATGAGATGGTAAATATGGCTGCAGTAGCGGTAATTGATGCCCAGGAAAGGGAAAAACGCAAAATGGCAAAAACCAATACTTAAATAAGCTTCTATGATTACGCATTTATCCGGACGCCTAGTAGAGAAAACCCCAACATATATAGTGGTAGAATGCGCTGGCGTGGGGTATTTGCTACATATCTCATTGCATACCTATTCTTTACTTCCGGAGGATGAGAAGATTACCCTCTACACCCACCTTCAAATTAAAGAAGATGCCCACACCTTATTTGGTTTTGCGGAAAAAGTAGAACGTGAGTTGTTTCTCTTGCTCATCTCAGTTTCCGGGATCGGTCCGAGCATTGCCAGAACCATGCTGTCTGCACTCTCCCCAGCTCAGGTACGAGATGCCATAGGGGGAGGGGACGTAGCCACTATCCAGGGAATCAAGGGGATAGGCGCTAAGACCGCACAGCGGGTCATTGTGGACCTAAAAGATAAAATTTTAAAGGTCTATGATATGGATGAAGTTTCCCTGCCATCAAACAATACAACCAAAGAAGAAGCGTTATCTGCTTTAGAGGTTCTTGGATTCACCAGGAGGCAGTCAGAAAAGGTCGTAGACCGAGTGCTTTCCCAGGATACCTCCCTTAGCGTCGAGGATACTATTAAACAGGCGCTGAAAAATTTATAACAAGTTTGAAAAGAGGGGCAATACCACAACTTAAGCCGTTATGGCTTAAGCCACTATTCTTTTTTTTCGTGTTGTACATCTTGGGTCCGAATCTTCAGGCCCAGGAGGTCAATCAGCAGGAACAGGATTCCGTCAAGACCGGGATATCCCTGGGTAAGATCCTGTTGGAAAACCCCGAAAGCATCGTATCCAAGTATACCTATGATCCAAAAATTGATCGCTACGTATATACCGAAAGTGTAGGTGATTTTAATGTGAACTATCCCATTTTCTTAACCCCGGAGCAGTACTATGAACTGATTCGCAAGGAGAGCATGAAAGTCTACTTTAAGGAGAAGATCGATGCCTTCAGCGGTAAAAAAGAAGGAAGCGAAGAGGCCCGTAGAAATTTGTTGCCGAACTTCTATGTTAACAGCAGCTTTTTTGAATCGGTATTCGGAGGAAATACCATCGAAGTAATTCCGCAAGGATCGGTGGCTATGGATCTGGGAGTAATATGGCAGAAGAACGATAATCCGGCACTTTCGCCCCGGAACCGGACCAACCTTTCTTTTGATTTTGATCAACGGATCAGCTTAAGTCTATTGGGTAAAGTGGGAGAACGCCTTCAGGTCACGGCAAACTACGATACTGAGGCTACCTTCGATTTTCAAAACCTGGTTAAACTGGATTATACCCCCACAGATGATGATATTCTCAGAAAAATTGAAATCGGTAATGTGAACATGCCCCTTAACAGTTCATTGATTACCGGCGCGCAGAGTCTTTTTGGTGTAAAGACCCAGCTTCAATTTGGGAGAACCACCGTTACCGCGGTATTTTCGGAACAACGTTCCCAAAGCAATACCGTGGTAGCACAAGGTGGCGGAACCTTAAACGAGTTTTCCCTTACCGCTTTGGACTACGATGAGGACAGGCACTTCTTCCTGGCACAGTATTTTAGGGATAATTACGATGCAGCTTTGGAAAACTACCCCTTTATTCAGAGCCAGGTACAGATCACCCGCTTGGAAGTTTGGGTTACTAACCGTAACCAACAAACGCTGAACGTAAGGAATCTGGTGGCAATTCAGGATCTCGGTGAAGGAGAATTAGGGCAGGACGGTCGTGAAAAAACAAGAATTGGTATTCAGGCCACTCCACCTGGTACCTTTTTTAACATTGTGGGGAACGGTATTCTTCCCCAAAACGGGGCAAATGATTATGACCCTGCACTCATTGGCAGTGGTGGCGCGCTTACCCAGAACATTCGCGATATTGCTACGGCAGCACAAGGCTTTGACCTGGGAGTTACAGGGGGGTATAGCCCAAATGAAGGCTTCGATTATGCTATTTTAGAGAACGCCCGAAAATTGGAAGTGGGTAGGGATTATTCGTTCAATCCGCAATTGGGGTATATTTCTTTAAGCCAACGGTTAAGCAATGACGAGGTATTGGCGGTGGCCTTTCAATATACTTTTCAGGGAGAGGTGTTCCAGGTCGGGGAGTTTGCCAACGGCGGTATTGATGCGACCACGGTTAGCGGAGGGGCTAATCCCATTATTGAAAATAATACCCTGGTGCTAAAGCTATTGAAGAGTAATGTCACCAACGTGGATGATCCCATCTGGGATTTGATGATGAAGAACATCTACGCTACCGGCGCCTTTCAATTAAGTCAGGAAGATTTCCGGCTAAATATTCTGTACTCGGACCCCACACCACGAAACTATATTACGCCGGTGGAACCCTTCCCGGCTGACGCTACCTTGGCCGGAAGGCCCTTGGAAGAACGGATATTGCTAAGTGTGTTCAACCTGGACCGCTTGAACATTTATAACGATGTTCAGGTAGGGGGCGATGGCTTTTTTGACTACCTCCCCGGAATTACAGTGGATCCGCAGACAGGACGGATCATTTTCACAAAAGTGGAGCCTTTTGGGGAATTCCTTTTCGATTTGTTGGGGGGCGGAACCTACGATGTGGATAATGATCAGGGATATAATGCAAATCAGCAGCGATACGTGTTCCGAAACATGTATGCCAGGACAAAAGCAGCCTCTTTACAGGATGCGGAAAAGAACCGTTTTCAAATTAAGGGGCGGTACAAGTCGCAGGGAAACAATGGGATTCCCATCGGGGCGTTCAATGTCCCCCGGGGTTCTGTTCGGGTTACTGCAGGAGGGCGTCAATTGCAGGAAGGGATCGATTATACGGTTAACTATCAGGCCGGTACCGTACAGTTGTTGGACCCAAGTCTGGAAGCTTCCAACACCCCTATTAATATTTCAGTGGAGAATAATGCCGTCTTTGGGCAACAAACCCGTCGTTTTACCGGGATAAATGTAGAGCATCAGGTCAGTGAGAATTTTGTCCTGGGTGCCACTTTGCTCAACCTGAACGAACGACCGTTGACGCAAAAAGCCAACTTTGGTATAGAGCCCGTAAACAATACCATCTTTGGGTTTAATGGCAATTTTAGTACGGAAATTCCTTTCCTTACCCGTTTGGCGAACAAACTGCCGAATATAGATACCGATGTGCCTTCCAATTTATCCTTTCGGGGGGAAGTGGCAGTATTACGACCCAATTCGCCAAAAAATGCTGATTTTCAAGGGGAAACAACAACGTATTTGGATGACTTTGAAGGGGCGCAGGCACTTATCGATATCCGATCGTCCTTAGGATGGGCGCTTGCAAGTCCGCCCGAAGAATTTGCTGAAGGACTTTCAGATCTGGAAGTAGGTTTTCAACGGGCCAAAATGTCCTGGTACACCGTAGACCCTATTTTTTACACCAACCAACGTCCGGCATCCGTTACGGATAACGATATTTCCCTCAATACCACCCGAAGAGTATTTATTGATGAGGTCTTCCCGCAGGTAGATATTGCCCAGGGACAAACCACAGTACAGGGTACATTGGATATTGCCTATTACCCCAACACAAAGGGACCCTATAATGCTAACCCAAATTTTGAAGGGACGCCACAAGACAATTGGGGTGGGATTATGCGATCGCTGAGCAGTACCAATTTTGAACAATCCAACGTAGAGTTTGTACAATTTTGGGTGCTGGACCCTTATGTGGATGGCCAAACTACCGGGGGTAATGTCGGAGAACTGGTATTAAATCTCGGTAACATTTCGGAAGACATTTTAAAGGACGGGAGGAAGCAATATGAGAATGGTCTTCCCGGTAGCAGCAACAATGAAGTACCTCGCCCCACCGTTTGGGGACAGGTGCCTTCCACTCAGGCTTTGGTCTATGCTTTTGATGCAGATGAAACCAATCGGACCGAACAGGATATCGGATTTGACGGATTAAGCGATGTGCAGGAGGCTGCAATTTACAACGGACCTCCGGAGGATCCTGCTTTGGATAATTATGTCTACTATCTTAACCGCGAAGGGGGTATTTTGGAGCGCTATTTCGACTTTAATAATCCCGAAGGAAATTCTCCCGTCGCAGTAACAAATACGAATCGGGGATCTACCACTTTGCCTGACGTGGAAGACATCGACCGGGATTTGACCATGAACACGGTAAACAGTTATTTTGAGTACCGTATTCCCATTCGTCCAAACACCACTGTAGATGATCGTTATGTAACGGATATCCGGGAAGGACAAACCCCCACCTTACCGAATGGGGGGCAGCTTAACCGAAGGTGGATACAGTATAAAATACCGCTAAGTGATTTTACGGAAGCCGTTGGCGGGATCGCAGATTTTAGATCTGTCAGCTTTATGCGGATGTATTTGACCGGATTCTCTGATGACGTCGTGCTCCGTTTTGCGACCCTGGATCTGGTGCGTGGTGATTGGCGTTCCTATACCAATACGTTACAACCCGGTGTAGATGATATTCCGGAGGATGATGGCACTATCATCGATGTCAATACGGTAAACATTGAAGAGAACAGTGGCCGTACCCCCATTCCTTATGTGTTGCCTCCAGGGGTGATTCGGGAACAATTGAACAACAACAACACCATCATCCGGCAGAATGAGCAGTCGTTATCTTTTCTGGTGGAGAACCTGGAATCGCAGGATGCCCGGGGCGTATTTAAAAATGTGAATATTGATGTGCGGCAATACGAAAGCTTAAAAATGTTCATGCATGCTGAGAAACTATTTGATAGCGATTATGCAGATGATGATGCCCCGCTTGTAGGTTTCCTTAGAATAGGAACGGACTTTAGCGAAAATTTTTATCAGATCGAAAGAGCCTTGCAGTTTACCCCTTTTGGAACTACCTCGGCAGAGGGGATCTGGCCGGAAGTGAATGAAATTGATATTGCTTTTGCCGATCTGAACAGGGTAAAATCCTTGCGAATTGCACAGCGCAATGATGGGGTGCCCTTAAACGAGCTTCGATACTATGAAGTGATTGGGGGGGAAGTAGTGGAAGTTAGTGAATTTGCTCCGAGGACAGTGGGCCGCAATCGGATTGGAATAAAAGGGAACCCTTCCCTTGGGAGCTTGCGGGCTATGATGGTAGGGGTAAAAAATGCGGATGACCTGCCCGCCAGGGGAGAGGTCTGGTTTAACGAATTGCGCCTGGCCGGCCTGGATAACAATGGAGGCTGGGCAGCTACTGCTGCCTTGGACGCCAATATGGCGGATTTTGCCAATGTAACGGCTACTGCAAACTTAAGTACTTCCGGTTTCGGTGCTATTGACCAGATCCCCAATGAACGGGCCCGGGAAGATGCCATTTCCTATGATGTGGTCACTAATGTAAATGTGGGCCAGCTCTTTCCTCAAAAATGGGGACTACAGATACCCTTTAATTTCGGGATATCAGAAACCCTGATCACCCCGGAGTTCGATCCGGTTTTTGACGATCTTAAACTGGACGATTTGATAGATGCTGCACAAACCCCTGAAGATGCAGATCGCACCCGGGAACAGGCAGAAGACTATACCAAGCGAAGAAGTGTTAACCTAATTGGAGTTCGCAAAAATAGAAGTGATGAGGCAGAGGCAAATTTTTATGACATTGAAAACTTTACGTTCAATTATTCCTATAACAAAACCAATCACCGGGATTTTGAAATAGCCGATCTGCAGGATGAAAACGTAAACACCGGTTTTGTGTACAATCACAACTTTAAACCTGCTCCTGTAGCCCCCTTCGCCAAATCAGATTCCCTGTTAACAGGAAAATATTGGCAGTGGCTGAAAGAGCTGAATTTTAACCTATTGCCAACCAGTGTTTCCTTAAATGCAAATTATGACCGTTCCTTTAATCAGCAGCGGTTCCGGGATGTATTGGAACCCGGGGTAGAGGCTTTGGACCTGCCCTTGCTACAACAGCGTAACTATTTGTTGAATTGGCAGTATGCCTTGAATTACAGTATTACCAGATCCCTGCGGCTCAACCTTAAGGCTTCCAATAATAATATTGTTCGGAACTATTTCAACGTAGAAAATGATCCGGATTCGGGTATCAACCAGGAATTGAACCTTTGGGATGGCTTCTTTGATGTTGGGGAACCCAATCGCCATTCGCAGCAAATGCAGCTGAACTATGAACTGCCCTTTAGTAAATTTCCCTTTCTAAGCTTTATCAACGCTCAATACACCTATACCAGCAATTTTGACTGGCAACGGGGGGGAGATGCACTAATTGAAGTGGCCGGAGAAAACATCAATACCGTCCAGAATGCCAATACCCATAGCCTTACCGCCAACCTGACCATGCAGAGCTTTTACGATTTTATTGGCCTTAAAAAACGGGATGGAAAGTTACCGACCAACACGGCCCCGGTACGGCGGGATAAGGCCGGTAATCCCAGGGAAGGGGAGGACCAACAACCCAAAGGGAAAACAACAAAGACCTGGAATACCCTGGTGGATATTTTGACCATGGTGAAGCGGGTGAATATCAACTACAGCGAAAACAATGGGAAGGTACTGCCGGGCTACACGCAGTCGATAGGTTTTGTAGGAACCAGCCGTCCTACGCTGGGATTCGTCTTTGGTAGCCAGCGGAATGTACGTTTTGAAGCAGCCCGTAACGGATGGCTCACCAATTTTGAGGAGTTCAACACCCAATTCATGCAGAACAGCACCAAAACACTCAATATAACGGCAACGGCCCAACCTACCCCGGACCTGACCATCGATCTGCTGGCCGACCGACAGATCAATAACAGTCTGCAGGAGAATTTTGTTCCCGATCTATGGGCTCAGAACGAGAACGGCCTGATCAACAACATTGGGAATTTCAGTATTTCCACCATGATGATCGGTACCATTTTCAACAAGAGTGACGAATTTGATTCTCAGACCTTTGAACAATTCAAAGACAACCGCTTAACGATTGCCAATAGGATCGTTTCAGACAGGCGGATTAATGTTCAGGAACGGGACGACGAAGGCTTTCCCGTGGGCTATGGAAAAACCAGCCAAGATGTTTTGCTTCCGGCCTTTTTTGCGGCATATACCGGCCAGGATGCCAACCGCGTAAACCTCGATGCCTTTCGGGAGATTCCGATCCCAAATTGGAATATCAAGTACACGGGTTTGATGAAAAACAGGTGGTTTAAAAAGAAATTCACACGGTTCTCCGTACAACATGGGTACCGGGCCGCCTACAGTATCAATTCCTTCCAAACCAACCTGGAACGGGAGCAATTGTTGAATGATGGGTTGCCCCCGATAAATGCGGAAACCGGAAATGTACAACCGGAAAACATCATCAATAACGTGGTGCTTACCGATGAGTTCAACCCGCTGATGCGGCTGGACTTTGAAATGAAAAATTCCCTGAGTGTATTGGCCGAAGTACGTACGGACCGTACCCTTTCCCTGAGCTTTGATAATAGCTTACTTACAGAGATCAACGGTCAGGAATATACCCTGGGCTTGGGTTATCGCATTAAAGATGTGAAGTTTGTTACCAACATTGGCGGGGAGCGTACCCGCTTAAAAGGAGATCTGAATCTAAAGGCCGATCTATCCCTGCGGGACAATATTACCATTATTCGAAACCTGGATATCGATAACAACCAGATCACGGCAGGGCAGGAGTTATGGTCGATCAAGTTTACGGCGGATTATGCGCTAAGCAAGAACTTGAATGCCCTCTTCTTTTACGACCATAACTTTTCCCAGTTTAAAGTGTCTACGGCCTTCCCGCAAACTACCATTAATGCCGGCTTTACCATCCGCTACAACTTTGGCAACTAAGGGTTGGGTAGCAATTAAAGTTGGAAGAAGAAAAGGGGAAAATTCCTTTGATAGCGGTGAGATTCCGTTAACTTTGCCCATAGTGTAAAACCAGAAAAAATGAACATTCCTTCAGAACTAAAATACACCAAAGACCACGAGTGGGTACGGCTTGACGGTGATATCGCCACGGTAGGTATCACAGACTTCGCACAGGGGGAACTGGGCGATATTGTCTATGTAGAAGTGGAAACCCTGGATGAAACCCTGGACAAGGATGAGGTTTTTGGAACAGTGGAAGCGGTGAAGACGGTTTCAGACTTGTTCTTACCTTTAAGTGGGCAAATTGTGGAGTTCAACGAAGCCCTGGAAGATGAACCGGAAAAAGTGAATGCCGATCCCTATGGGGAGGGCTGGATGATCAAGGTGAAGGTGTCCAATCCCGAAGAGGCGGGCACTTTATTGGAAGATGCAGAGTACAAGGCGTTAATTGGTGGGTAAAAGCTTTAGGTTTACCCTGTTGTATGTAAGCTGGATGGTGTTCATTACACTGCTCAGCTTATTTTCTTTTTCCGGAGTCGAGACTGAAGGTTGGGAGTTTCCGCATGAAGACAAACTCGCCCATTTTGTATTCTATTTTGTTGCGGTGGTTTTGGGAGCCTTGTGTCTGGCAGAACGAGGCCGGGAAAGGCGTAACAGTAAGAGGTTGATCGTTTCAGTAATTCTGTTTTCTATTATTTTTGGAATAGTTATTGAGGGTTTACAGTGGATAATGCCCTTTGGCCGGGAGGCCGACCTTTGGGATATTTTTGCCAATTCCCTAGGCGCCATTGTGGGCGGTTTACTCATTCAAAGGTACGGTTCCCTCAATACCCGGGGAAATTGAAGCCCGAAATTGCGGGAGTTTTAAATATTTAGTTAAATTAGCGAATAACAAATTCAAAGAAACATGGAACCAAAAAAGAACCCAAAAGCAGATGTTGGAAGGAACAGCGGGCTGTACTTTGTCGTCGGTCTGGCTTTGGTGATGTTGATCGTATGGAGAGGATTGGAATGGAAGAAGTACGATAAAGCCAACGATTATGACATTGCTTTAAGTGTAGAAGACCAGTTGGATGAAGAAGTGCCTATGACGGAACAGATAAAGACACCGCCACCGCCACCGCCTCCTGCCGCTCCCGAAGTGATTGAAGTAGTGGAAGACGAGGAAGAAGTGGAGGAAACTGTAATTGAATCTACGGAAACCAGCCAGGAAGAAGAGGTTATGGAAATTGAGGAAGTAGAAGTAGAGGAGGTAGAAGAAGATATTTCCGTACCCTTTGCGGTTATTGAAGATGTACCTGTTTTTCCAGGTTGCGAAGGTGCAAGCAACAAAAAACAATGTTTCCAGGAGATGATGCAGAAGCATATCCGTAAAAACTTCCGCTACCCGGAGATTGCCCAGGAAATGGGAATCCAGGGAAGGGTAGCTGTGATGTTCACCATTCAGAAGGACGGAAGCATCGGGGATATCAGAATGCGTGGCCCGGATAAGAACTTAGAGGCAGAAGCTTTGCGTATTATCAACAAGCTACCTAAAATGACTCCTGGCAAGCAACGGGGTAGACCGGTTAAGGTTCCATTCAGTATACCGATCACCTTTAAGTTGCAGTAGTAGGTGCATTAGAAAAGATTGTAAACCCGGCAGTACTGCCGGGTTTTTTATTGGTGACAAATCCGCAAGATTGGAAATATAGCGGTGTAGTGGAGTATTCAGATGAAAATGGGCTTTTACCAGATGTTCTTGTCTTTAGCTATTTTGGAAGATAACCCACGCGAAGGCTTGCCTGCTGAAAGCAGGGGTTAGCGCGGTAGCAGAGGATTCGCACGATAGCGGTCCGGAATAAAAGAATAACCCAATTAAATGAGACGGATGAAGCTGTTATCTCAAAGAAAATCATTGATCCGATTAATACTAGCGGTCATTTCAATCTACTTCATAGGTTGTAATACATTCTCAACGAAACCAAAGAAAGCTTCGAGCAATAAAAAGTACTCAGAGGGTGCAACCCAAATAGATACTTTAAGCAGTAGCGATGTAAACCAATTTGATAACGCTTCCATTGCAAACTTCTTGGAGATAGAAAAAAACAATGCTATCCACGATTTTTTAAAAGAATCGGGCGATGGCATCTATTTTTTGGACTTGTTGATCGATACAATAACACTTCGAAATAGTGGAAAGCGGTACGTGTACACCTCTTCTATAACAATAAACGAAATAGATAAAAGATATATATCCGGGTTTGTTGATAGAATAACGCCCTTTTTGTTACAGGCGCAAGTGGATACCCTTAGATTCACCTTGATGCTCCCGGTAGATGAAAATGCTGTTCCACAACCTCCTCCGCCACCGGCTGATTTTTTTGGGAATATAGAAGGGGGAACACTACCGGAAGTAATAGACAATCCATACTACTAGAGGTTTCCTCGGTTCAGGAAAATGTCACTTACCGCGCGAATACTCTCGTGCGGTAGCGTAGGGCCAATACCTGAGTGTAAAGCTATATTTTGGATAATTTTAAATGTATTTTTAAACTGTGTACAAAAGCATAAAATTCCAAGTTGAATTCCCTTTTAGAAGTAACAGTAACCCATTATGTATGAAAACAACATCGCTTTTTTTTCTGTTTTTCTGTTTGTTGTCTGCCAATCTTTACGGTCAAAACACCATCACCAAGGGAATCAAAGTGGGGTATCAGCGAACAGGTTTTAACGGTAGCGGATCTACCTACCTGGACAATAATGGGTTTTTCCTGGGAGGCCTGGTAGAATTTGAGGTGAACCGGACCATTTCCCTGCAGGGGGAGTTGCTTTTTGACCGAAAGGGCGGTTCTTTGATCTTTATTTCAAATAGTTTTTTTCGGCGAGAAGTGGATACCCGATTGGATTATATAAGCCTTCCTATCCTGGGCAAACTGAAAATTATTAAAGGAATAGCCTTTGAAGCCGGCCCCCAACTTGGCTTTTTGATAAACGAAAGGGGTGTACTTGATGGGAATGATTTTGAACTTCCTGAATCAGAGACTATTGAGCTTTCGGTAAATGGCGGATTCAGATTTACAGCGCTAAAACACTATTTTATTCAGGTTAGAGGTAATCTTGGGCTGACTAACGTTTACACGAATTTTTTAAGTAATGATTATAAAAATGTCAGCCTGATGCTGTCAGCAGGCTATATTTTTTAAGGGCAAAAGGATCACTTTTTCTTTTTATTATTTCTGTAGGTTTGATCTACCATAGGACCTAGCGACATGCCACCCATAATATGCATATGAATATGAAACACGGACTGTCCGGAGTCTTCGTTGGTATTGATGGCCAAGCGGTAACCGGTGGCGGCAATGTCATATTCTTCCGCCAATTGTTTCGCTACCAGGAATAATTTGCCCATAATGACAACATCATCTTCTTCGACATCATTAACGGTAGGGATCTCTTTTTTGGGGACAATCAGAAAATGTACCGGTGCTTGCGGTCGTAATGGGACAAAGGCAATGACGTCTGTATCCTCATACACGATGGTGGCCGGGGCCTCCCGCTTAATGATCCTGGTAAAAACGGAACCCGCGGCAATCTTCGCTTTTTTCCGGGTTTCATATTCCGGACTTTGTCCATAAGAAAGTTTTGGCGCGATGAACCAAATAAAGGATAGGGCTGCGAAAAGAAGTTTTGTTTCCATAGTACACATTGATTTGCTTCGGCAAAGTACCGTAAGAATTCTTGAACCGAAAAGCGGGCGTATTTGTGTGCTGAAAAGAGTGTCTTTTCGTAGCGCATTTTTGATTTCGCACTTCCAACCCTATTAGAGCGGCTATGTTAAGTAATAGTTAAATATTTTTTCTACACTACAATAGAAAATATTCTAAATATCTGATTTTTAGAAGCCTACAAAAAATGTAAGTAAAGTAATATAGATATCTGACGTATTCTGATAGTATTACTGTAATCTAATTACAAGATTTTAAGTAATTTTTAACAACCTAACACCCCAACCGCTACCGATGAATGCCAAAATTCCCCTAATCCCTTTCTCCTTTCCCGGTTCCGTTTGTTTTACGAATGATTCAAAGTTGGATCGGCAGTACTTGTCGGTTTACGATGCTAAGTTTTTGATTTTTAAACACTCTATAAAATCTAATCTAATGAAAAAAGCAATTTTGATAGCTGTTGCTATAATGAATGTGAATCTGCATGCCCAATGGACAGATAGCGGCAGCACCATTACCACAATGGATAACGTGGGAATTGGAACCGTAAGTCCCTCAGAAATATTCCATGTTGTCAAAGAGAACTCCGGGATTAGTTCAATGTATTCCGAGTTTGTTATGGAAGCACAAGATGCCCAATTGGATATTATCTCTAATTCTGCGGGAACATGGGGTTCTGCTATAAACTTTGTTGAAGGCAACGGTAGTGCAAATACCGATGTCTGGTCCTTAACCAGACAGACAACGGGAGGTAGTGGTGATTCAAGTTTTCGTATAAACTTTGGCACTTTAAACAGACATGATAATCCAGGTTTATTCATTATTAAAACCAATGGAGATATAGGGATAGGCACAAACACACCTTCATCAAAGCTTGAAGTCAAATCTGCTGTTGGTGATAATTCGGAGATACACATCAATACCGGATCTGATGATGATCAGTCCGTTATCAGATTCCAAGATCAGGGACAAAGTACCTGGGGATTTCTATCCAACTATCCAAGTACCGGCAAATTCAGTTTATACAATTACCAATCCAGTTCAAACGCGTTAGTGTTTGATCCAAATGGAAATCTAAGCATTGGCACCACTAATTCCGGTGCCTATAAACTGGCTGTAAAAGGTAAAATCCGTGCTGAAGAAATCAAAGTAGAGACGGGATGGGCGGATTATGTATTTGAAGAAGGTTATGACCTCCCCACACTGGAAGAAGTGGAACAACACATCAAAGAAAAAGGCCGCTTGATCAACATCCCTTCTGCCAAAGAAGTGGAAGAAAACGGGATACTACTTGGGGAGATGAACAAACTACTATTGGAGAAGATTGAGGAGTTGACTTTATACATTGTGGAACTCAAGAAGGAAAATGAAGACCAGTTTAAACAGCTAGAAAAGTTTAAAGAAGAGCTTAATCAGATTAAAACTACTGAATGATGAATAGAAGAATCATTACCTCTGTTATTATTATTATGGCAAGCATCAATAGTGTAGCGCAATGGGATACAATTTCTAACAATAATGAGGTAAGCACCACTGATGAGATTGTAGGTCCGGTTTTGCGCATTAGCAATGAAATAAGGATTCCCAATACTTTTGCTGCCAACGATCCTACAATTGGCACCTTGGACAATACGGGGTTCGGAGTTAATATACACAAAACGGAAGGAATAGGTTTTGCTTTCAATGATGCTCATCAGATGGTATTTAAGCCCAATGGAAATATGGGTGTCGGTACTACAACACCAGACGGAAAACTCGACATTTATGGAGCTAATTTTAACACCACCAATCTCGTATTATCTGCCAACTATGAAAACAAGCTTAGATGGCGGTTCAACACCATTGATAGAGGGAACGCCATAGATTTAGACATAACCTCTTCTGATTCTGGAGATAATCAGGAAGCAGTGCTTAAACTCTCAAGGTCAAATTCCACCAGGCCAGAGTTTCAATTACACAATAATACTTTGGTAGCAAACAACGGTAATGTAGGTATTGGAACAGCATCACCTTCAGAGAAACTACATGTAGTAGGGGATATATTAAGTAATAAGATACTGCTCAATGATCCTATTACAGTTAATGACTGGAATACGATTTGGCAAAGTGGTTTTTATCAAAGTTATGATGGAGCCAATGCACCAGAATCGGGCCAATGGTTTTGGGGGGTTAATCTAAACCACAGCTCAAACCATTCCTCCTATAGGTATAATGGCCAGATAGCAATTAGGAATTCAAGTACGAATCCGATAATGTATTTCCGAAGTACCAATCAAGATGGAATTGGAACATGGGCGAGGATAGTACACAGCCAAGGGAACCAGTTCATTAATGGAAATCTTGGTATCGGAACCACCACCCCGGACGCTAAACTTACGGTTAACGGAGATATCCATACGCGGGAGGTACGAGTAGACCTTGACGGCGCGGTGGCACCAGATTATGTGTTTCATGAAAACTACGACCTAAGATCCCTGGAAGAGGTTCAAGACTACATCAAACAACAGGGTCACCTCCCTAATATCCCTTCCGCCAAAGAAATGGAGAAAAATGGCCTTTTGCTTAAAGAAATGAACCTAAAGTTGTTGGAGAAGATTGAAGAGTTGACACTGTATATCCTTCAACAAGAGCAAAGAAACAAGAATCAAGAAAAAAGAATACATAATCAGGAAAAAAGAATTGGGAATCAAGAAAAAAGAATGAGAAAACTTGAGCAACAAGTAGAAGATAATGGCAAGAACTAAAATATGAAGTAGCATGAGAAAAATAATACTCTTATCGGCGGTTTTCCTGCATGCAGCTTTGGCAGCCCAATGGACAGAAGTTAGTAATACCATTACCACAACAGATAATGTGGGTATTGGGACAACCAGCCCAACTGGTAAACTCGATGTTAATGGGAATATTAAGGCTAAAAGTCATATTACGGTTAACAAAGCAAGTAGCTACAGGGTAACATTGAATGGCGATGCCCATGGATATATCCTTGGCAGAAACGACAATGTTGAACAAAAATTCCAGATCCATTCCAATGGTGATACTTGGTTTAATGGGGGCAAAGTAGGTATTGGCACCAATTCTCCCAATACAAAACTTTCCGTAAGGGATGGGGCTATTTCCCTTACCGATGGGGGCATGCCATTTAATTTCTGGGCAGGTGTTGAAGGAAGTAACAGCCATTTAAGGATAGGAACGGACTATGGCCATTATGGTGATGCAGCATTGGAGGTATATCAAAATTATGCTGGTGGATCAGAGCAACACCCTGGTAAGGTAGTGGTTAACGGAAATATGGGGGTAGGGACCAGATATCCCGATGCCAAACTCACGGTTAACGGCGACATCCATACCCGGGAGGTACGAGTAGACCTGGACGGTGCCTTAGCCCCAGATTACGTTTTTGCAGCAGACTACAACCTCAAGTGCTTGGAGGAGGTCCAGAACTACATCTCGGAAAATGGCCATTTACCCAATATCCCTTCCGCCAAAGAAATGGAGGAAAATGGGGTGTTGCTTAAGGAAATGAACCTGAAGCTGTTAGAGAAGATCGAGGAGTTGACCTTGTACACCCTGGAACAGGAAAAAGCGATCCAACAGCTACAGGAAATACAACAACAGCATGAACAATTGCAACTAAAAGTCCATGCGATGGAAACATTACTTCAGGAATTGATTACCCCTAAAACAACAACCAATCATGAATAAATTACTACTTACATCCGTATTCAGCCTATGCCTGTTGGGTTCGTTATGGGCCCAACAACAATATGCCATTCAGTTCAGCTATGATGCTGCAGGCAATCAAACCTTGCGCGACAGGGTGTGTATAAACTGTCAGGGCTCCGGGCGAGAACCTGTAGTAGATTCCACTGAAGTGGTTACGGTAGACCTGGAAGATGATATTTTGCAAGATGCTCTTGGAGAAGAAACTGTGGAAGACAGTCGTATTATGGCCTATCCCAATCCGGTGACCAACATGCTCCACATAGAATGGGTAAATACCGAAAAGCCCGTAGCCCAAATAGTGCTGTTTTCCGGTATCGGACGACAACTCTATCACACTGATATTTCAACACGGCAGGGCAACCTTGATCTTGACTTAACTGCCTACCCTCCAGGTCGGTACATCTTGTATGTCCAATATACCGACCGTTCCAAAAAAGCCTTCCATATCTTAAAAAAATAACCGACCATGAAAAAATTTGTGCTATTATTCATTCTTTTAACGTCCTTATCGCTAGTTGCGCAAAAACGTGAGGTTAGAATACGACAGGCTTCCAGCCCGGGGAAAACAGTATACCAACCCGGAGGTTTGGGTACCGGGAAATCTAAAATTACAGGCCCAACTGCAAGTATGGCTGGAGGAGGTACTATTAATGGTGCTACCGTAGACAATTTATCCGTTTCGCTTTCCGGCGGAGTAAATTATTCCATACCAATTGCTGTACCTCCCGGTTTAAATGGAGTACACCCTCAAATTGCCATAACCTATGATAGTCATGCCGGGAATGGACTGGCAGGTTGGGGCTGGAACGTATCCGGGGTATCAGTGATTACCCGTATCCCTTCCACACTTTTTCACGACAATGAGATGGATGGGGTAGATTTTGATAGTCGTGATCGTTTTGCTTTGGACGGCCAGCGGTTGATTGTAAAAACCGGCACCTATGGCGGAGATGGTACGGTCTATCAAACCGAACAGTACTCCAACCTTAAAATTGTATCTTATGGCTCGCACCCGGATACCGGAGTTTCCGGACCTTCTTCCTTCAAAGTGTTTTATCCGGACGGTTCCATTGGGTACTACGGTAACTCAGGCAATTCCAGAAGCAAAACGGATTACGCCATAACCTATTGGGAAAATCCACAGGGCGTTAGGATCTCTTACGTATACAACAAGGAACATAATGCTTTAAGCATCGATAAGATTAGCTATGGCAGTACGGGTACCTCCGGCCATATGAACGAGATCACCTTTAATTATGAAAGCAGGTCCCGAGAAGAACAGTCCTTTATTAATGGTACGGAGTTCAAGAGGGGAAAAAGAGTAGAAGATATTCGTGTAAGTGCAAATCAGAATGTATATCGTAATTATTTTTTAACCTATGACACCAATACAATTCTGGACTACGACCGATTAGTAAGCGTTCGGGAATCCAATGGCACTAGTAGTAGGAGTACCATTTCATTTGATTATGAGGATACCCTATATTCCTTAACACATTTACCAGGGGAGGCTGTGCAGTTATCCGTAGGGGATTTGGATCAACGCAATGCCAAAACGGTTCCCCTGGACTTCAACGGGAACGGAAAACTGGATTTTATTGTATATCCTACTTTTGGCCCGGATACCAACAAAAAGTTTTGGCTTTTTCAGGACCTCCAGACAGATGTCCCCTTTACCTTTGCCGATCAAGCGGTTGATATCCCCGGAGGGTTTATCGATATTTTTGCGGTAAGTCGGTTGGATAATAACAATCACTTAAGGGAATCCCAGGGCCTTGCCATAATTAAGAATCAGGGAACCACTCAAGTAAAGTTTGATATCTGGAAAGAAGCCCCGCCAAGTACCAGTGCTGCTGCTGTGGTTGATTATAGCAAAACCTGGAATGCGCCTACGTATACTTCGGATGCGTCTTGCACGGCGTCTTCTAACTATCGCATCCCGATGAAGTACCTTGCCGGCGACTTTGACGGGGATGGCCTGTCTGATGTAATAGCGATCCAAAAACCGTATAGCGAAACTACCTGTGTTGAGAGTACTGATTGTGGTGGGGGTAATCCGTTAAGCAGACCGCGCCCGGAGCAAAAAGCTGCTCCACAAATTACCAGGTCAAGCGCGGAGTGTTGTTGCGAAGACGACAATATAAATACCGCGGTTGTACATCATATAAAGCTTGACCGAAGGGCTACCACCAATTTTGCCAGTGTTGTAGGACAAATGTTAAGTACATTTCTAACGTCGGACAACTACCTGGTATCCGATGTCAATGGGGATGGGAAGTCGGACATTCTGCGATTTCAGCAAGGAAAAGTAGAGGTGTACTCGCTAAACGCTACGAATACAGGTTTGACCTTGCTATTTCAAAAAAACCATGCCGACTTTGACTTGGATTTTCCGGTATTGCCCGGGGATTACAATGGCGATGGAAAGACGGACCTGATCATTCCCACCGCCAATAACAGTACCACCTTTGCTGTATTTCTGTCCCAAGGCAATGATTTTGACCACGATACCACAACCTTTCCTTTTGAATACAAAGAAACGGATATGGATTCGCTGTTGAATATCTTATATGGATATAATCTGATACCCCTGGATATTAATGGCGACGGAAAAACTGATCTTATTGATTATCAAACTATAACCTATGACAACAACCCCAATAATGGTACACAATCTGTTACGGTATACACCAATTCCAAACCCACAAGTGGTACCTTACCTTTTCGTTTCCAGCAAACAGGTAGTACCCGAAATTTCACAGGCTATTTAAAACACTATCCCATCCCCGTTTTCTTAAGTTCCGATAAACCCAATAACACTTTGGTTTTTGGGGCTTTGAGTGATAACGAGGTGTCTACCTTTTCGTTTACCAAAGATCATCGGGAGGACATGACCCTAAAACGGATCACTAATAAAGGGGTGGTCACTACGATAAAATACGATCGTGTGGATCCTTTGTATGTAGATGATAGTGATCCGAATTTCATCAAAGCCTATGAAGCTCCGGCAGCGGTGCTAACACAAAGCTATCCTTTTGTCAATGTCAATGTGGCCCCTTCGTTTAAAGTGGTCCGGGAAATGGTACAGACGGGAGCAGGGCTTACCCGAACACAACGCTACTACTACGAGGGCGCCGTGTCTCATGCCACGGGTCTGGGTTTTGTTGGATTTGAGATCGTAAAACGATCTAACTGGTCTGGGGACAATGTCCCTTACTTATGGACAGTTTCCAAACATGATCCGCTGTTACGGGGTGCGATAACGGAACAGTTTGTTTCCACTTCCTTTGCCTCTAACCCGGGGTCCAATTATAGGTCAAAAACCAACTACTTCTACGACTATCTGCTAATTGCTAATCCGGGATCCCCCATTGCTCCCCAATATCCGGGAAATATTGATGTAGATTATAGTATTGTTGGGAATCAATTGGATGTTTCCGAGGGGACAATTCACCTCTTACCTGGATTCTATGCGAATGGGAACAATGGTACCTATGTAGCCCAAATACTACCCCCCAATGAACAGCCGGGAGATGCGGGGTATGCCGGAGCAATGGATATACGATTAGAACGCATTGAAAAAGACGACAACCTTACGGATGTATTCTCAACAGAAACCTACACCTACGATTCCTTCAACAATCCATTGGTAACTACCACCAGCTTTCCGGGAGGGAGCCGGGTGTTAACCTATACCTATTCCAATAATGCCGGGGCGACCAATTCCACCTATCATATTGGGAAACCTACACGGATGGTGGAACGGTTGACCTTAAATGGGAATAGTTTTTCTACAGAAGAACAATATACGTACAACAATAATCTCGTCACACAAATCAGGCGAAAAGGAAATGGAACGGCCTGGATCGTTCAGGATATCCAATATGACCTTAGCAATGGAAACATAACCAGGAAAACCTTAACGCCAGCAGGCGAAACCCCAAGGGTGCAAATCTTTGATTACGATGCCGGAGGGACGGATAAACGGTTCCTGAGAGAATTTACGGATTTTGATGGCTTGAGTTCCTCGTACACCTATGATGCTGATACAGGGGTACTAAAGAGTACTACGGATCCTTACGGTTTAGTGACGGCTTATGATCACGATTCCTGGGACAGGATTATTGAGGAAACGGACTATTTAGGTAATATCACAGATCATACGTATACAGTCCTAAGTGGGTCAGGACTGCGCCATAATGTGGATTATGCTGATGGCAGCAAGGAAATGACCAATTATAACGCTTTCGGATGGGTAGAACGGTCAGGTACCTTGAGTTTAAATAACAAATGGTCCTATGTGGACTATGAATATGATGTGGCGGGACGCCCTACACGGGAAAGTGAGCCGCATGATGGTTCCCCAAGCCAGTGGAACACCACGGATCTGGATCAATATGGAAGGCCGATTTCCCAACAATTGTACACAGGTAGGAACATCACGATAACCTATCCTGGTTTGTCTACCATAGTTGATGATGGTGTGAAAACCGTAACGACCACAAGGGATGCCCTGGGGAACACGGTTAAGGTACAGGACCCCGGTGGTACGGTAGATTATACGTATTACGCCAGTGGGCAACTAAAATCGGCCAGCTATGGCACTCATGTAGTGACTGTTGGGGTGGATGGTTGGGGCCGAAAAACCAGCCTTACCGATCCTTCCGCAGGCACCTATACCTATAGTTATGATGGCTTTGGGCAATTACGGGAACAGACCTCTCCCAACGGTACCACTACCTATGATTATGATACAGAGGGAAAAATGACCCAAAAAGAAATAAGTGGTAGTGCCACCGACATTTTGGTAACCTATAAATATTACGAGAGTACCAACCAGATCGAGAAGATCACTGGTACGGATAATGAAAATGCAGGGAGAACGTATACCTATGACTATCGCTATGATACTTATGACAGGTTAGAGGAAATAGAGGAAAAAACCGGCCTTGCTAATTACAAATATCATATCGATTACGATCTAACCTATGGGCGTGTAGAAAAAGAGACCTACACTTCCGAGTTGATTGGGGGGCCTTCTAAAATCCTTACTACCCGAAATGTGTATGACACCTCAGGGATCCTAATCGAAATTTGGAATGACGGTACCCCGGAGAAACTCTGGGAGCTAACGGACATCAATGCTCGTGGTCAGGCCTTGTCGGTCACCCTGGGCAATGGCATGGAAAAAACCAAGGTGTATGATATGTATGGCTATGTGACCAAAATTGAAGACAAGGAAACGGGTACCAATCCCACAACCGCCTTACATACGGAATACACTTTTGATGCGGTTCGGGGCAACCTTAGTAATAGGGAAAACTTTGGGTTTAACTGGCAGGAAAGTTTTCAATATGATTCTCAGGACCGGTTAACTTCCATTACCGGAGATGTTACCCACACCATGTCCTATTTGAATAATGGCAATATTGACAACAATGACGCGCTGGGGGATTATATCTATGGTGACTCCAGCAAAAAATACCGTTTAACGGAGATTGATCCGAATCCCGCCGGAGAAACGTACTTCCAGCAACATCCTACCCAGCAAATCACCTATAACGCCTATAAAAAACCGGTCGAGATCCATCAAGCAGGGCACGGTCGCGTAAGTTTTGAATACGGGCCCCTAATGAACCGTAGCACCGCTTATTATGGGGGGGAGGATGCCGATAGAAGTTTACGGCGGTATAAAAAACACTATTCTGCGATTATCCCGGTAGAGATCGTAGAGGATACCCAGGCAAATACCGAAAAGATCATTACCTATGTGGGCGGGGATGCCTACAGCGCCCCTATTGTACATATCAAAACCACGGGTACAGGCGCTATTGATGAGTACCATTACCTGCACCGGGATTACCTGGGCAGTATTTTGGCGATTACCGATGCCGATGGGGATGTGATTGAAGAACGCCAGTTTGGCGCCTGGGGGGTTGTGGATCAATTTTCGGACAGTGGCGGCGGTACTACTTTCGATCATACCGCCCTTTTGGGCAGAGGGTATACCGGCCATGAACACTTTTTTGAAGTAAGCCTGATCCATATGAACGGCCGGATGTACGACCCGCAATTGGGCCGCTTTCTAAGCCCGGATAACTATATCCAGGAACCCTTTAATACCCAAAGCTATAACCGCTATGGCTATGTATTAAACAATCCGTTAAAATATGTGGACCCCAGTGGAGAGTTTGGAGAGATTATAGTAGGGGCTTTAATTGCTAAAATATTTTTCGGTGCCTCGGCAATACTTGGGGCATACGGTTTTCTCAAAGAACTGCTAGATGATAATTCAGATAGTAACCCGGCGCAAAGTACAGCACCAACACCTTCAAACAATCAGAACAACTCCCAAATGACCTCAAGTGCTTCCCCGCCGGGGGCTGCACGGCACTCTTCAGGGAATGCGAGACTCAACGATGGCGGACTGGTGGCGCTCAACATTCCGGCGGTGGAATCTTCCATCAATGACAACAACGTGGCCTTTACTTTTGGGAATAACCTGTCCTACACGGCAGTTAACCCCAATGGGATCTCGCAGCTAGGGCGCAGGGACCCACTCCAGGGCCTCCCTAAGCCCGATGGTGCGAGTGGTTTGGCCGACCAGGGCTTTACCATTACCACGGAGGATGTAGCGGATACGGTTTTGGACTTTGTGCCTATTGTAGGTGGGGCTAAGGACATCTATAAGGGTATACGCGATGGCGATGGTTGGCAGGTAGCCATAGGTGCCGGCTCCATAATTTTAGATATTTTTACAGCCGGAGGTGCTTCCGTTGTTAAAGGAGGTATTAAAACCGGGATCAAGGCTGGGGGAAGATACCTAGCAAAGAGAAGTGCGAGGCAGGCAACTGGAGTGGCAGCCAAGCTTGCGAGCAAAGTCTATGATTCGGCAAATGCTGCATTCAGAGCAGCGAAAAGAGCTAACAATATTCCAGTTAGTTCACAGCCCATTGACGTTTTTACTGTTCCGGATAAGATTAATCCACAGGTTCAGTTAAAAGTTTTTCGATTTAGAAACAACGCGGGAGAATTGATAGATATTAGGAAAGATTTGCCTAGAACTTTCCCAGACGGAGGCTTTCAAGGACCACATTTTAACGCAGGCCCAGCTGGAGGTAAATTGAAACAACACTTTTTCTTTAAATAGCAACCACAATGAATAAGAAGGTGAGGATTTATGATAACTTATTAAACCAAGATCAATTTACTAAGGCTTGGAGACCGGAGGAAAGCTTTAAAATGGATTTAAATAGTCTTGATCCTCTAGAGAAGTTAAAGGAATTAGTGGGTGTTGAAATTTGTTTTGTGCGATTTAGTCAGGAGGAAAGTCATTTGACCTTATTTCAAGAACTTGAAGCATATTTGACTACAAATTTATTACCAAAATTCAAATCTGATGTCTTTCTATTTCACATGGAATACGAGGTCTTGCCAAAATCCAAACTTAGAAGTTTTAAAGGCGTAACGAAAGGAAGAAAAATATTTTCTGAAGGTGATTTTATTGAAAAAGAAATTCCATTTTCAAATGAAACCTCATTATTCGCTTCAGTTATCCATGTGAACAAAACCAATTCCAAATTGATTTTTGAAAACTATTTATATGATTCTGAAAGGTCATTCCTATTGGTTTCCGATAACGGAAAAGATATATACAACGAGAGTTTTCTTGTCGGATTAGTTACCAAATCGGTCAACGAAAAAAGACTCGCATGTGTTAATTATCTTCCGTTAGTAATGCGGTATTGTTTTGAAGGTGATTTAATAATTCGAGTTAGTGGTGATGGTAATACTGAGATGTCCTTACAGATTTTTGCTCACAAGACCAAGCTGTCTTATTTGGAAATTATTATGGATTTAATTGATTAGTAACTCGCTCCGCAGTACCTGCCTACCGGTTTATATACCGTTGGTATACAGGCAGGGTTGTACTGCTGCGGTAAAATAAACGAAATGGCACGAAGTAAAAAGTGAAAAGGGTCATATCAAAAGCTATGGCCCTTTAATCCTTTTTCCTACAGTATAATTTCATTAAATTGAGGAGTGCAACAAGGCGTAAAACACACGATAAAAACAAATGGTTCATACTACATGACGTTGACACCCTTATGGAAGAAGGGGAAGCCCTGAACATAGGAGGAGGATAGAAGAAGCAGAAAAGCGTTTTAATGAGAGAGGTTACCGGACTGTTTCAGGAGGTAGTGCTGCCGAAAGAAGAACTAGCAGTGGGCGGTTTCCGGATTTGGAGATGAAGAATGGCGTGGAAACAATAATTATTCAAGTAGGCAAGGCCACAAAAAAATCGAGAAAACCAGTTTCTAGAGAAAGAAGAGCAATTAAAGATCTAAGGGATTCTGGTGAGTTTGACAAAGTGTTTTTTCTAGAATATTGAAATAAATGATTGAACTTAAAGACATTAACAGATATAGGAGAAAAGGTAGAGGAAAAGTCTACCAATTCTATGTTTTACAAGATGAATTGTACAACGTTATACTTGATCTAGAGATTAAATTTGATACCTCATTCGATTTAATAGTTTCAGAATTCGATGAAGTAAACAAGTGGACATATGCTGTTTTTCCTTTAAAGGATTTTTCGAATTTGATAGAGGAAGGTTACCGATTTTTTTTACTTAGGTGTTTAGAACTTTCACCAGAAATTGAAATAACAAAGAATGGTAGATTTAATAACGATTATTATCTGTATAACGGGTTGATCAATATTAGGTACAATATTGGTTCTTCCAATGTTATGGGTGAGTCTTTCATAATGCTTATTGACGTGGTTGAAAGTTTGGAGGATCAGTCATTGATTATTAAGAACCATGAATACTTTGAAATTTATAAGTTTTTTAAAAAAAGGTTGAAATCTATTTTGAAGTATAAAGGTTTTGTAAAAAACAAAAATCAAGCTAAGCCCATGTCGTATGATATTTCAGCTGGGATCAAAGGTGGTTTTGAGAATGGCAAAATAAAAACAAGACTAGATTTTGTTGGATAAAAGCTATTTAAGCAATTCGGGGACTGCCCCTGCTACAGCTCGTCCTCGCTCCGCAGTACCTGCCTGCCCAGCTCTGCGAAGTGTGTCACTTCGCAGCAATAGAATGAAAAGCGATAAAGTGCGAAGTCTTACTTGTCCGCCTTTGGCGGGAACTTCGCACAGCGGGTATGCAAGAAGGCGTAAACATACGATAAAGACAAATGGACCAGAGGTTATTGTAGTGCCTCAAATGTTGAAAACGATAACATAATGGAGTTTCCGCAGCAGTACAACTACTGCGGAGCAGGGTGAAACCATTTAACGGAGGTAGAGGCGGTTTAGAGCAATTTCAAATATTGAACTTTGAGAAAGATGTTATTTTTCATCCTGGGGTACGATTTAAATAAAAAATGGAAAAAGCACAAATCAAAAATCTTGAGATTGGAAAATATGTTTATGACAATCTCAAATCAAGAAAAAGTCTACAGAGAGTTAGGCTTGAAGAGGAGACTCTCAAGGTAAACTACGAAGAATTAATAAACACCCAATTCAAAGGGGGAAATATTGAAAATGATATTTTGGTCAATGAGTTGAAGGAGAGTTTGAATTTGGGAATTTATTCCAAAGCTCCGTGTGGTGGTTTTGTAAATTTCTTTTGGATAACAGGAAATAAAGGTGGCAGTTACATTATTTTTTCAGGAGTAAATGAAGTGTCCAACTCTCGTTACATTGTAACACTTCATAGTATTTTTAAGATTGAGAGGAATTTTTCTTCTTCGCAGAAATAAACCCTGCTCTGGGAAGGCCCTGCCGGAGGCAGGTAAATGTGCCCAGCTCTGCGAAGTGCCCACCAGAGGTTTATTAGCCTATGGATGGGGGTAAATGCCACTTCGCAGTAATAGAATGAAAAGCGATAAAGTGCGAAGTCTTTCTCAGCTCCGCAGTACCTGCCTGACGGCAGGCAGGGTTGTACTGCTGCGGTAAAATAAACGAAATGGCACGAAGTAAAAAGTGAAAAGGGTCATAGCAAATGCTGTGGCCCTTTACTTTTTCTCTCCTACACGGCAGTTAACCCCAATGGGATCTCGCAGCTAGGGCGCAGGGACCCACCCCAGGGGATTCCAAGGCCCGATAATTTTGTGCCCACAGATGGGGTAGATGACCTGGCGGATCAGGGCTTTACCATTACCACAGAGGATGTAGCGGATACGGTTTTGGACTTTGTTCCTATTGTTGGAGGTGCCAAAGACATTTATAAAGGCATACGCGATGGGGATGGTTGGCAGGTAGCCATAGGTGCCGGCTCCATAATTTTAGATATTTTTACCGCCGGAGGTGCTTCTGTTGTTAAAGGAGGTATTAAAACCGGGATTAAAGCCGGGGGGCGGTATTTGGCGAAGAACAGTGCAAAACAAGCGGCTAAGGCGGGGACGACTGTTTTAGGAAAGAACCCTCAGTACATTCTTCTTGCTGGAAAACTAAATGCAAGAAGATTAAATATTCCAGCAAATATTTGGAATAAAATGACCCCAGCTGAACAGTGGGCAGCTAATGTTAAGTTCCTTGATAGGACGATCGCAAGAGGGGATATTATTGTTTTAGCTAATCCAGTTAAGAATATCAATGATGTTTCTGGTTTCTTCCGCAGAGAATTGGATTACCTGATAGAAAAAGGTTATAGGTTAAGTAAAGACGGAACTCAACTTATTAGATAGCTATGGAAAAGAACGTTATAACTAGAATATTAAATCTTCCCGAAAGGTTTTACAGTCCTAAGAACAATCAATCCATATACTCTTTATTACAATATACTGGCTATTTTGAAGTGTATGAAAATATCAATGAAAACATTATAAGAGAAGTTCTGGAACAGCAGCCACATTACATAGAGCAATGGTTGCGTTGGTCAGAAGATAAACGAGGTGGTTCAGGTTGGTATTTCATACAAGATGGCAGTCGAAAATATGTAGTAGGGTTCTTAGACTCTGATAAAGGTACTATTAAAAAAATGGAATATTTTGATAAAGAAAATGCTTGTGCATCGTTCATTAAACAGGAAATTGAGAGTATTAGAAGAAGTTAATGAGAAGCCCCCTGCTACCGCTCGTCTTCCTGTGCTGAGTGTCACCCGCTCCGCAGTACCTGCCTGCCGGTTTATATACCGTTGGTATATAGGCGGGGTTGTACTGCTGCGGCACAATAACAAAGAATTGGTAAGTAATGAGTATGAAGGGTCATATCAAAAGCTATGGCCCTTTAATCCTTTTTCCTACAGTATAATTTCATTAAATTGAGGAGTGCAACAAGGCGTAAAACATACGATAAAAACAAATGGTTCATACCCCAGCTCTGCGAAGTGCCCACCAGAGGTTTATTAGCCTATGGATGGCGGGTAAATGCCACTTCGCAGTAATAGAATGAAAAGCGATAAAGTGCGAAGTTTCACTTGTCCGCCTTTGGCGGGAACTTCGCACAGCGGGCTAATAGCACTTGCGTAAAATGCAATAGTATAGCAATGCTTGATTTTTTTCCTGAGTTAAACGGATTTTAGGTTTCCCAACAGCAACGGGTTGCAGATAATACCGTTCAGCCCTATCTTTGCAGGCCAATAGGAAAAACGGATGAAATCTGCCGCGGGAACGCTTACAAAATCTTGGACCTTAGTGCTTTCGGATCTAAAGGAATTGACCAAAGTACGCCTGGCGGCCAGTGTGGTCTTTTCCTCCCTGGCAGGCTATTTACTTGGTGCATACACTTTAGACCTTTTATCTATTCTTTTATTGGCCTTTGGCGGATATTGCATGGTGGGCGCCTCCAATGCCTATAACCAGGTGATAGAACGCGACCTGGACAGCCTGATGAAACGCACCCGTAACCGGCCTATTCCTGCGGGGCGCATGTCGGTACCCCTGGCAATGACCGTAGCGATTACCATGACATTACTAGGCGTAGTAGCACTCTATCTTCTGAATCCGAAAACCGCCATTTTTGGTGCCATTTCCATATTTCTTTATACCAGTGTCTATACTCCTTTAAAAACAATGACCCCTTTGTCCGTATTCGTAGGGGCTATTCCCGGGGCTATCCCTTTTATGTTAGGCTGGGTAGCGGCCACTAACGATTTTGGCATTGAACCTGGCACCCTATTCATGATCCAGTTTTTCTGGCAGTTCCCCCATTTCTGGGCCTTAGGCTGGTTATTGGATGACGATTACCAACGCGGTGGGTTTAAGATGTTACCCACGGGCAAAAAAGATACGGGCACCGCATTGCAGATCATCTTGTACACCATCTGGATGATCGTTATCTCCATTATGCCGGTCTTTGGGTTTACGGGTAGGCTTATTTTGTCCATACCTGCAGCGGTGATCATCTTTTTGATGGGGGTAGGGATGCTCATCTTCGCCTTCCGCTTATTTGAAAAACGAAACAACCAATCCGCCAGGAAACTGATGCTCGCCAGCGTTTCCTATATTACTTTGATGCAGATCGTTTATGTAATTGATAAGTTCCTATAACTATGAGTGTGGATTTAACACAGGGTACCGCAAAAGAAAAGCATATCCGGGCAAAAAAGATGATGCTTTGGTTTGGTATCGTCAGCTTGATCATGGGTTTTGCCGGGTGGACCAGCGCCTATATCGTGAGTAGTAAGCGAAAGGATTGGCTGGACGATGTTGAATTGCCCCAGGCCTTTTTTATCAGTACGGCCATAATTATAGTCAGTAGCCTAACGTATATCCTGGCAAAACGCGCGGTAAAAAAGAATCAGCAAAAACAAGCAACCCAATGGCTGGGAATTACCTTAGTATTAGGGATCACCTTTATTGGATTGCAATTTTTTGGATTTTCCCAAATGATCGGTAGCGGCTACTTTTTTACCGGCCCGACCAGCAACATTAAAATGTCCTACATTTTTTTGATCGCCGCTGTGCATATCCTTCATGTGGTCGCCGGCTTGGTTTCGTTGTCAGTAGTGCTGGTACAACAAGTACGACGAAAATATACCCCTGAAAATATACTGGGCCTGGAACTGGGCGCCACCTTCTGGCATTTTTTAGACCTGCTTTGGGTGTATTTGATCCTATTTATGTTGTTTGTGTGATAAATTCAGTGTCGATTGAAAAAGATTCACGGGGTTCTTTTAATTTTCGCTTTTTCAAATAGGCAAAAGGTGTAAATTTGCTAAAGTTTTATTAAAACGCTATTTATGGATACAACGGTTACGACCGGAGAAGAAGAAAACGTTTGGGGAGGAGGCAACCGGCCTCTGGGAGCCAGCTATGGCAAGTTGATGATGTGGTTTTTTATTGTTTCAGATGCGCTGACCTTTTCCGGGTTTTTGGCCTCTTATGGGTTTTCAAGATTTAAGTTTATCGAGACCTGGCCTATTGCCGATGAAGTGTTTACCCACGTACCGTTTTTCCATGGGAACTACCCCATGATCTATGTGGCCTTTATGACCTTTATCCTCATCATGTCTTCCGTTACTATGGTGTTAGCGGTAGATGCGGGGCATCGAATGATGCAGAATAAGGTGATCTTGTATATGTTCCTCACCATTATTGGCGGTGCTATCTTCGTAGGCTCACAGGCCTGGGAATGGGCTACCTTTATCAAAGGAGATTACGGAGCGCTGGAAACCAAAGGGGGGCGTGTCCTTCAATTTGTGAAAGCGGATACCGGGGAACGCGCGGCCCTGGCTGACTTCTCTAAAACCCTCCCGGAAGAACGGGTAAAGCATACAATGAGTGAGGGCGTATGGTACCAGGAAGAAGGGTATCAAACCTCCTATTCCCTGAACGAAGTAATTGCCGGCTTTCAGGCGAATCCTAACATTTTGATCCGCACGGAAAAGATCAATGAAGAAGGGGAGAAAACGGTGTTGGATCGAAAAGCATCCCTGGGAAGGTTAAAGGATGCCGTGAGAGTAGTAGAAGGGGCAAATTTGGTTAGAAATGAATACGGAAGCCGCTTATTTGCTGACTTTTTCTTTTTCATTACCGGATTTCACGGATTTCACGTATTCTCCGGGGTAGTGATCAATGTCATTATTTTCTTCAATATAATTATCGGGACCTACGAACGCAGAGGACATTATGAGATGGTAGAGAAAGTGGGATTGTACTGGCACTTTGTAGACCTGGTGTGGGTATTTGTATTTACCTTCTTCTATCTCGTCTAACGTCTAACATCTAAAGTCTAATAGCTAAAATAATGGGACACGAACATATATTAAAAATATTCAGATGGGCAGGAGGGATCAACTTCCGATCCAACACCCGAAAGATCTGGGCCGTATTGATTTTCCTATCCATCGTCACTGCGATTGAGGTTATCCTTGGGATCTATAAACCTGCGATCCTGGTTGAAAATTATTTTTTGGAGATGAAATTGCTGAACTGGATCTTCATTATCCTTACCCTGGTAAAAGCGTATTATATTACCTGGGATTTTATGCATATGCGGGATGAGCGAAGTTCCCTGCGCCGTGCGGTGGTTTGGACCCCAATTTTCCTGGTATCCTACCTTATCTTCATTTTGTTGTTCGAAGCCACATATGTCTTTGACATATTTAAAGAGGGCTTCCTGGCCTGGGATTTTTAACGGAATTGTTTAAGAGTTTATTAGGCGGTTGTACGACCGCCTTTTTTTATTTTTGCATACTGAGATTTCAGCCGTGAAAAAGACCTTTGTTTTAGTAGTGCTTTTCATTTTCCCGTTGGTGGCCTATTTGTTTTTTGCTTCCGGGGTCAATAATTTTGGAAGGTTACCTGTACTCCAGGAAAACATTAGCGATGTAGCTTTTATTGACCCGGCCTACACCCTTAAGGGCAAGATAACCATTTTGGGCTTTGTGGGGAGGGAGATCGAACAACAGAAGGGTATCGCTTTTAACCTGAATCAAAAGATCTATAAGCGTTTTTATGAATTCAGGGATTTCCAATTTGTAATGCTGGTGCCAGAAGGAAAAGAGGAGCAGGCTTTGGCGATCAAAGAAGAATTGGGGCAACTCGCGGATAACCAAAATTGGAATTTCGTTTTTGCGGAAGATGCGGCCATCCAAACCGTTTTTAACAGTCTTGGGGCTAACCTGGAATTGGATGACGCCCTGGGCACCCCTTATGTGTTTATTATCGATAAGGAGGGTAACTTACGCGGTAGGAATGATGATGAGGACGAAGGGATCAAGTACGGCTACAACGCCACCTCTGTGGCTGAACTCAACAATAAAATGGAGGACGATGTCAAAATAATTCTTGCCGAATACCGGCTGGCCTTAAAGAAGAACAATGCCCAAAGGAGCAAGTAGTAAAAAGAAGTATACCTATATCTGGGTGTCAGCAGTGGTGCTGCTCTTTGGTATTTTTGCCGTTCTGGAGATCACCCGGCGTATTGAAAAAGGCACAGTGGTGGATAATGACCGATTGGCCGGGGTAACGGGCGTTCAGGAATTGACCTATATTGTGAATAACGGGCAAAAACGGAAAGTACCAGGCTTCTCCTTCCTGAACCAGGACAGTGTGTTGGTTACCGATAAGGATTATTTGGGGAAAGTATATGTGGTCGATTTCTTTTTTACCACCTGTCCTACCATCTGTCCGGTCATGACACAGAACCTGGTTGAACTCCAAGATACCTTTCCGGACAACGACGACTTTGGGATGGTATCCTTTACCATCAACCCGAGGTACGATAGCCCGGAAGTGTTAAAGCACTACGCTACTAAATATGGAATTACCCACCCGAACTGGCATTTGCTTACCGGGAATAAAGACAGTATTTACACCCTGGCCAGGGAAGGGTTTTATGTGTTTGCAAATGAGGCGGCCGATGCACCAGGCGGATTTGAGCATTCCGGAATGTTTGCCTTAGTAGATAAACAAGGGTATTTACGTTCCCGGACGGATGCCTTTGGGAATCCTATGATCTATTACCGTGGGACAATTACGGAAGAACAAGGGGTAAATAATGAAGGGGAATCACAACAGATCACTATGCTAAAAGAAGATATTCAAAAATTGCTTTCGGAATAAATGGAAACAACGCTCAAGCAGGAAAAAAAAGTAAAGGTTTGGATTACGATATTGTCGATCGCTATACCCGTAGTGGTTGCCATTTTGTTTGGGTATAAGATCCCCAATGCCAAACCGTTGACTTTCCTTCCTCCTATTTATGCCACGATCAATGGCGTGACCGCCCTACTGTTGATCATTGCCGTAATGGCCATCAAAAATGGCAAACAACGGCTGCACCAAAGAGTAATGACTACTTGTATTGTGTTTTCCGTCCTATTCCTGGTAATGTATGTGGCCTATCATATGACTTCGGATGCTACACCTTATGGCGGGGAAGGACTCTGGAGGGGAGTATACTTTTTCATTCTTATTTCCCATATCTTGCTGTCCATTGCGGTCATCCCACTGGTATTGATCACCTACAGTAAAACCTACTTGAAAGATTTTAAGGCGCACAGGGCCTGGGCGAAGTATACCTTTCCCATTTGGCTGTATGTGGCGGTTACTGGTGTTATAGTGTATCTGATGATATCCCCGTATTATGTCCACTAAAAAGATCATCCTGATATTTCTTGTGCTCAGTGCACTATTTAGCCCTTCGGTGCTGGAAGCACAGTGTGCCATGTGCAGGGCTGCATTAGAAAGCGAAGCGGATAACAGTCAGGCGGAAGGGATCAACAACGGTATTGTCTATTTGATGGCCATTCCTTACGTTTTGGTAGGCGGTGTATTCTATTTGGTCTATCGAAAAATTAGGAGCTAAAGTTAGGGAGCTAAAAAAAACAAAGAAAACTGTAACATTTTAGGTCGCTGGTAGTCTTATTAAAAGTACGTTAACGTATTTCATCAATCATTAAAACCAACCCAATGTTTGACATCGAAAGGTGGCAAGAGATCTTTGATACTATTCGCAAAAACAAATTGCGCACTTTTCTTACGGGTCTCTCCGTTGCATCAGGGATTTTTATCCTAGTTATTTTGCTAGGTTTTGGACAAGGCATGCGCAATGGTATTGAGCAAGAGTTTAAACAAGATGCCTCGACCAGTATAGAAGTCTGGCCAGGGGTTACCTCTAAGGAATACAAGGGAATGAATCCTGGACGTTCCATACAGTTTGTAAATGAAAACTTCGAATCTTCTAACACCTTATTTGACGAGCTTATCGAGCACCAATCCAGTAGGATGTTTGTACGCGGCGTTAACGTAAACTACGGAAAAGAGAGTTTGGTGTATAGTGTTCAAGGGGTATCCCATAAATATCAATTTATTGAAAATGCCGGAATGATCGAAGGACGTTTTTTAAACTACCCGGATCAGAACACAGCAGCTAAAGTGGCGGTAATAGGCAAAAAAATACGAACAGATGTCTTCACCGAAGTGGATTCCCCGGTGGGGGAATATATAGAAATATCGGGTATTCCATTTAAGATAATAGGGGTTTTAAAAGATAATAATGAGCGTGAAGAGGAACGCATTTATATCCCGGTCACCACGGCACAACGGGTGTTCAATGGCGGTAACCGGATAAACAATATGTTTTTTACCCTTAATCCGGTAAAAAACTTTGACATGGCCGTCGCTCAGGCCATTGATTTTAAAGAAAATCTAAAAGCTCACCTACAGGAGCAACACACGGTAGCCCCGGATGATACATCTGCGGTTAATGTTTGGAGTGCGATGGAGGAGGCAAAGCGCTATTTCAGTTTAACCAATAACATTAAATTGTTCTTTTGGTTTGTGGGCGTCTGTACCATTATTGCCGGAGTGGTAGGTGTCAGTAACATTATGTTGATCGTAGTTAAAGAACGTACCCGGGAAATAGGGATCCGAAAAGCGCTTGGCGCTAAACCCTGGTCCATTGTGGCTATGATTTTGCATGAGGCTATTTTTGTTACAGCGATTTCCGGGTTTGGTGGACTTATATTCAGTATGGCACTTCTGGAAATCGTAGGGCCGCATATAGAGATTGACTACGTCGTAAATCCCTCGGTAAGTTTCAATGTGGCCTTTACCACAGTAATGGTCCTGATCATTGCTGGAACTGTGGCTGGATTTTTTCCGGCATGGCGGGCCGCAAGGGTACACACTATCGAAGCATTAAGAGACGAATAATATGTTCAATAGAGATCGTTGGAAAGAGATTCTTGAAGTATTGACCACCAATTGGTTTAGGACATTACTCACTGCCTTTGGCGTTTTCTGGGGGATATTTATTTTAATAGTGCTCCTGGCTGCTGGTAAAGGGTTGGAAAATGGAATTAATGCCGATTTTGGCGATATCGCGACCAATACGATGTTTATGTGGACCCGTAGAACAACCAAACCCTATCAAGGTCTTCCGAAAGACCGGAGTTTTGAATTTCAGCGGGAAGACGTACAGAGTATTCGGAATAATGTGCCCAATCTGCGATTTATTTCACCAAGGAATCAATTGGGAGGCTTCAGTTCCGGTGGAAACAATGTTGTTCGTGGATTGAATACGGGAGCCTACAACATTTATGGGGACTATCCGGAAATTATCAACCAGGATCCTATGACAATCACCTCCGGGCGGTTTATCAATTACAACGATATTAACGAGAAACGGAAAATAGCCATAATTGGACAGGGAGTACGCAATGATTTGTATGAACGAGGGGAGGAGGCGCTAGGGACCTACATTAAGATACAAGGCGTGAATTTCCTGGTGGTGGGAACCTACAAAAAGAATACTAGTGATGGGGGAGAAGAGGCCCAAAAAGAGATATTTGTGCCTTTTACCGCTTTTTCCCAGGCCTTCAATAGAGGTGAGGAAGTAGGATGGATGGCAATCACCGCAAAGGATGGCAGTTCAATTTCGGTGCTGAAAGACAAGATAGTCAATGTGATGAAGAAAAAGCACAAGGTACATCCGGAAGACAATAGGGCTATCGGGTATTTTGACCTTTACGAACAATATAATCGGGTAGAAAGTTTGTTTGCCGGTATTCGGTGGATTGCCATTATTGTGGGCACCTTCGTACTGATCTCCGGAATAATCGGAGTGAGTAATATTATGCTTATCGTGGTGAAAGAGCGTACCAAGGAAATAGGGATACGAAGGGCCTTAGGAGAATCCCCCTGGTCCATTAAAAAACAGATCCTTATGGAATCTGTTTTCCTAACGATTATTTCCGGAATGACAGGCATTATATTAGGGGCATTGACCATCTATGGCATTAACAGTTTGTTGGATAACGTAGGACCGGTAGACATGTTTCTCAATCCCAGTGTAAGTATTGGAGTAGTGGCCAGCGCATTGATGGTACTTATATTTTCCGGGCTTTTAGCCGGATTTATCCCTGCAAATAGCGCTATCAGGGTCAGGCCTATAGAAGCGTTGCGCACTGAATAAACGTAAAAAATCAATCAAAAATCATAATCATGAAAAAGTCGGTAACCATTATCATTTTATTGCTTATCGTAGTTTCCTTTACCGGGGCAATGTACTATCTGTACCAGAAGAATTCGGAAGACCCCATCGTATACACCACTGAAGTTCCGACAAAACAGACCATTGTAAAAAAGGCGGTGGCTACAGGAAGTATTCTTCCTTTAGAGGAAGTATTGATAAAGCCCAACATATCCGGGGTAATAGAAGAGGTCTATGTGGAAGGAGGAGATTATGTAAAAACCGGGGATCTTTTGGCAAAGATTACTGTAGTTCCTAACCTAACTGCCCTGAACGATGCCCGGGATGCAATAGATCAGGCTAAGATCACCCTGAACGATTCCAAACGAAATTATGACCGGCAACTGGAATTGTTTGATAAAGGGGTGATTTCTCAGGCAGATCTGGAGCAGGCCGAAGTAGCTTTTGATCAGGCAAGACAGTCCTATGGTGCGGCTACCAAGCGGTATGACATCATAAAAACCGGGACCGCTTCAGGATATGGCAATCAGGCCCTTACCTTGATCCGTTCTACGGTAAGCGGAATGGTACTGGATGTTCCTGTGGAAAAAGGGAATCAGGTAATAGAGAGTAATAACTTTAATGAGGGTACCACGATCGCCGCAATTGCTGATGTAGAACGCATGATCTTTGAAGGGAAAGTAGATGAATCTGAGGTAGGGAAAATATACGAGGATCTGCCTTTGGAAATTACCGTGGGTGCTATAGAAGACCAGGTATTTGATGCCGTACTTGACTACATTGCGCCCAAAGGCGTAGAGGAAAATGGGGCCATACAATTTGAGATCAAAGGCACGCTTACCAAACGGGACTCTACCTTTATCCGGGCTGGCCTGAGCGCCAATGCCTCCATCATTTTGGCGCGTGCAGATAGTGTATTGGCTTTAAAAGAGGCCCTGGTACAGTTTGACGATGATACCAAAGCGCCATTTGTTGAAATAGAGGTAGGCGATCAGCAGTTTGAGCGGAAAGCAATTGAACTGGGGATCAGTGATGGCATTTTTGTGGAAGTTAAATCCGGGATTTCCGAAAACGACAAGATCAAGGTGTGGAATAATGTTGAGGATGAGGCGGGCAGTCGATAATCATTTTAACAAAAATTTTATACAAATCTTGTAACAATTTAACAACTTGTCAGTCCTATATCGGGATGTCGGATAGCTAAGAAACCAATCATGATAGAAATTAAAGATCTTCACAAGTCTTACCAAATGGGAAGCAATTCGCTTCATGTCCTAAAAGGAATCAACTTATCTGTGGAAGACGGGGAGTTGGTAGCGATCATGGGATCTTCGGGTTCCGGAAAATCTACATTGCTGAATATCCTGGGAATGTTGGATGGTGCGGATAGCGGGGAATATATTCTGGATGGTGTACCCATTAAGAATTTGAGTGAGACAAAAGCGGCGCAGTACCGCAATAAATTTTTAGGCTTCATATTTCAGTCATTCAATCTGATCAATTATAAAAATGCCCTTGAGAATGTAGCCTTACCCTTGTATTATCAGCGGATGCCTAGAAAGCAGCGACAGGAGAAGGCGCTCAAGTATTTGGAACAGGTGGGATTAAAGGAATGGGCCCACCACTTGCCCAGCGAGCTTTCCGGGGGTCAAAAACAGCGTGTAGCCATAGCCCGGGCCATGGCAGCCGAACCTAAGGTACTCCTGGCAGATGAGCTTACCGGAGCCTTGGACAGTGTTACCTCTTATGAGATTATGGAACTTATCCAAAAGATCAATGATCAGGGGAATACTATTCTGGTTGTGACCCATGAAGATGATATTGCCCATATGTGTAAGCGTATTGTGTACTTGAAAGATGGAATAATAGAGAAGGACGAAAAAATTGAACAAGTAAGAGCCGAATCCTATGTTTAGTAGGGATGCCTGGAAAGAAATATTCGAAGCCATTGGCAAGAACAAACTGAGAACCTTTTTAACAGGGTTTACCGTAGCCCTGGGAATCCTCATTTTTGTGACCCTTTTTGGGATGGGAAACGGCCTTAATAATACCTTTGAGAAGTTTTTTGGCGACGATGCCACCAATATCCTACGACTTTTCCCCAGCCAAACCACAATTCCCTACGGGGGGTATAAAGCCAAGCGGCAAATTGAATTTGAAAACGGGGATCTGGAAGATATCGAGAAGAATTTTACGGCTTTAATCGATTATATCACCCCGCGCATTTCCAGGAACGCCCTGGTGACCTATAAGGAGGAATCCGATAATTACAACACCCGTGCGGTGGCTCCCGGACATCAGTTTGCGGAAAAGACGATCATTATGAAAGGACGTTACATCAATGAAACGGACCTGGCAGAAAAAGCAAAATATGCTGTGATCGGGCGTTTGGTGGAGATCGACCTATTTGATGATGATGACGCGATGGGTAAATATATAGATATTGGCGGAAGCGCTTTTAAAGTGGTTGGGGTATTCCAGGACGATGGAGGAGACAATGAAGAACGCTACATCTATATCCCCTATACAACACGACAGTTACTGGAAGGTAACAATGATAAAGTGGATCAGATAATAGTAGCCTTTAACCAGTCCATCGGGTATGCCGGGGCCTTGCAATTTGAGACCAAGTTAGACGAATTTATGCGCAAAAAGAAGGTGATCAGCCCGGAAGATCCCAGGGGTATTTTTATTCAAAATGTAGCCGACGACCTGAAAAGAAATCAGCAGTTTGCCGGCGCACTGCAGTTGATCATCTCCGGGATTGCTTTTGCCGTGATCATTTCCGGGGTAATCGGCATTAGTAATATCATGTTGTTTGTAGTAAAAGAACGCACCAAAGAGATTGGCATCCGGAAGGCGATGGGGGCAACGCCACGAAAGATTACGGGAACCATCATGTTCGAATCGATTTTTATTACGGCCATTTTTGGTTTTCTGGGTATGATTTTGGGTATTGTCATACTGAATATTATTCAAGGAGAAACCCTGGAAGAGAACTATTTTATTACTAATCCATCCATCAATACAGGAACTGCTGTTTTTGTGACTATTCTGCTTATCGTTTGCGGAGCAATTGCAGCCTACGTACCAGCGCGCCGGGCGGCAGGAATAAAACCCATTGTAGCATTACGAGACGAATGATATGAGACAGTTATTAGACAGAGATACCTGGATTGAGATCTTCCAGTCTATTCGTAAGAACCGCTTGCGGACTTTTTTGACCATGATTGGGGTTTTTATCGGGATCTATATTTATATCGGTCTTTCCGGTGCTTCAAAAGGATTGGACAATGGTTTTGAAAAAGAATTTGAGAGTGTAGCGCGGAATAGCATGTTCATCTGGGCGCAAACTACAAGCCTGCCCTACAGTGGATTTAAAACAGGACGACAAATTCAACTGAAGTTACCTGACGCGGAAGTATTGCGCAAACAGATCCCTGAGATCATGGCAATTGCCCCAAGAAATGTTCGTGGAATTTTTGGGTCCAGCCCGGGATTGATTACCAGAGGCCTTAAATCCGGGAACTATTCGGTATTTGGGGACTTTCCAGACTTCACCAAAATTGCCACCAAACGAATTTATGACGGCGGCCGCTTTATTAATGATGACGATATTGAACAGGAACGTAAAGTATGCGTGATTGGGGAACGAACACAAAGAGAGTTGTTTGATGAAGAAGAAGATCCGTTAGGAGGGTATATTACTATTGATGGGATCAGTTTTCAGGTAGTAGGGGTGCACAAATTTGCCGGAGGGGGGCCTTTTGATAACGATAGCGATATTTTTATTCCCTTTTCTACCTATCGGAAACTATACAACACAGGACAGGATGTTTCGTGGTTCACCATAGCCGCTTATGATGATGCGGATGTGGTAAAGGTAGAAGAAGACATAAAAGCCACCCTACGGAGAATACACAGAATAGATCCAAGAGATGAACGTGCTATAGGATCTTTTAACTTAGGAGAGGCCTTCAATCGCATCTTTGGTTTTTCTGCAGGATTAACCTTCTTATCGCTTATCGTTGGGGTGGCCACTATTTTGGCTGGCGTTATTGGTATCGGTAATATTCTTTTGATTTCGGTAAAAGAGCGAACCAAAGAATTGGGGGTGAGACGGGCCATGGGCGCTACTCCCGGGGAAATTCGGAACCAAATCATCATAGAATCTTTGGTGCTTACAATGCTGGCGGGAATAATAGGAATAATAGCAGGGGCTGCTACGCTCAGATTAATTGATTCTCTAACACAAGGGGGGGACTTCCCCTACACCAATCCCACGGTTCCTATCCCATATGTGGTAGGGTCCTTGTTTTTAATGGTGATACTGGGAATTCTAATTGGGTTGATACCTGCACAACGTGCGGTGAGCATACGCCCTATTGATGCCCTTCGGGAAGAATAAAAAGCGAACCAAAAATTGAACTAAATAATCAAAGAAAATGAAGAAAATTTTAAAATGGGTAGGTATCGGAGTCCTGGTTTTAGGTGGCCTTTGGGCAGCTACCTTTTTTATCAAATCCAATAGCAAAGGTACCGTTGAATTTGAGACCCATAACCCTTTTGTTTCCAGTATTGAAAAGAAAACGGTGGCTACGGGTAAGGTAATTCCCCAGGAGGAGGTGGAAATAAAGCCCCAGATTACTGGAATCATAGACAAGATATTCGTTGAGGAAGGTACTCAGGTTAAAGCTGGGGAACTGATTGCGGTGATCAAGGTGGTGCCTAATGAACAGGCGCTATTTCAGGCCAGGGGAAGGGTAAACAATGCCAAGGTAGCACTCCGCAATGCTGAATTGCTATTCAATCGAAATAAAGAACTCTTTGAAAAAGGTGTGGTTTCAGAACAGGATTTTCAAGATATCGAGCTTTCTTTTGAGCAAGCCAAGCTCGAATTGGAGAATGCCCAAAACGACTACCAGATTATCCTGAAGGGTTCTGCAGGAGGTTCTATGAGCGCTAATACCGATATCCGGGCCACTGTGGACGGTACTATTTTGGAGATCCCGGTGGAAGAGGGAGACCAGGTGATCCAAAGCAACAATTTTAATGATGGAACCACAATTGCGGCAGTAGCAGATTTGGCCAAAATGATCTTTGAAGGCAAAGTAGATGAAGGCGAAGTGGCGAAATTGGAAATCGGTATGCCGTTGACCATTACGCTTGGGGCAGTTGAGGATAAGGAGTTGGAAGCCCAACTAAAGTTTATTGCCCCCAAAGGGGTGGAGGAAGCCGGTGCTGTACAATTTAAAATAGAAGGGGATGTTGCCGTGAGTGATGATCTGTTTATCCGTGCGGGTTATAGCGCCAATGCTTCGCTTGTCCTTGAAAAGAAAGATAGCGTGTTGGTAATTCCCGAGGCCTTACTTCAATTTGATAAGTCCACCAACAAACCTTACGTAGAAGTGTCCACAGGAGAGCAGGAATTTGAGCGCAGGGATATCGAGATTGGGATTTCTGATGGGATCAACGTAGAAATTGTTTCCGGTTTGACCGAAGAAGACAATGTGAAACAGTGGAATAAGACAGAACCTGTTAAAAAAGGCACAGAGGATGAAGAAGAAGGAGAGGAAGAGGAAGAAAGTGCAGAATAGCCAATAACAAACCAAAAATCAAAATCAAAAAACGAATGAAGTTAAAAGTAATAGTACTGGTCTTTTCTTGTGCCGTTTTTTCTGTGAATGCACAAGTAAAGAAGTGGACACTGGAAGAATGTGTGCTCTTTGCGGTTGATAACAACCTCTCTATAGAGCAGTTTGAACTGGACTTAGAAACCGCTGAAATTGATAAACTGGATGCACTTGGAGGCTTATTGCCCGATTTAAATGCCAACACAAGTGCTTCTAACGCAGTGGGTTTCTCCATTGTACCGGGTAGTAATGCACCAACCACGGAAACCACATTTCGGGTGAATGGGGGGTTTAGCTCCAACCTTACCCTTTTTGATGGGTTACGAAATTTTCGTCGGCTTAACAGGGCCAGAATGAATGCTATTTCGAACCAATATCGTGTGGATGATTTGAAGGATGATATTCGGCTGAATGTAGCTAATGCCTATCTGCAGGTATTGTCCAACAAGGAGCAACTAAAAGTATCTCAGGCCCAGTATGCCGTCACAGAACAAGATGTAAAACGGACCCGGGAGTTGGTGGAATCCGGAGTGGTGCCAAGAGGCGATTTGTTGGATATAGAGGCCACTGCCGCCACACAAGAGCAACAAATTGTAACCAATGAAGCCCTGGTGACCATTTCCCTGATCAATTTGGCGCAGCTCTTACAGATCACGGATTACGACAACTTTGACACCGCTGAGGAAACCTTTGAAATTCCTCCTTCGGAAATCACAAATAATTCGGCGAAGGTCATCTTTGATAAGGCTCTGAGCTTTCGTAATGATATCAAGTTAGCAGAAGCCAATATTGACGTCGCTGAGAAGGATGTACAAATTGCCAGGGGAGCGTACTATCCAACCTTAACAGGCTTCCTTCAATACAATTTTAATTATTCGAATAGAAACCAGATCCCGGATGCAAATGGTGAGTTATTTATCCCCAATTTTACCGATCAGCTTTGGATCTTTGATGGGATAGCCTATGGGGCCCAGTTAAATGTGCCCGTTTTTAACGGATGGACGGCAAGGAACAATGTAAAACGTGCAAAAATAGATCTGAAACGATCTGAGCTGCAATTGGAACAGACCAAATTGGAGTTGGAAACCGATATTAATCAGGCCTATGTGGATGTGAGAACGTTTTCCAAGGCCTATGAAGCTGCAGAAAAGACCCGGGAAGCAAGAGAGTTAGCGTATCAATATGCTAAGGATCGTTTTGAGGTCGGTTTATTGAATGCGTTTGATTTTGGACAATCCCAGGCACGATTGGATGACGCCCGGGCTAATGTGATACGGACAAAGTACGACTATATCTTCCGCTTGAAGATATTGGAGTTTTACTTTGGCCTTCCCATTCGATTGGAGTAAAAGCAAGAGGTTGACCCCTTTTTCTTTTTGGAAAGGTGGGTATCTTTGCCCCATGGCTAAAGTCCTTTGTTTAGAAACCGCAACTACCAACTGTTCAGTAGCCGTTGGTGTAGACGGTACGGTGGCTACGCTGGTAGAAGAAAATACGCCCAACTACTCTCACGGGGAACAATTACACGTTTTTATCACGAAAGCCCTAAAAAAGGCCGGACTATCGCTTTCGGAGCTGGATGCTATTGCCGTTAGCAAGGGGCCCGGTTCCTACACCGGGCTGCGAATTGGGGTGGCTGCCGCCAAAGGCTTGTGCTTTACTCTGGATATCCCCTTGATTGCAGTTCCTACGCTGGCAAGTATGGCCCACCAGTTAACCGTTGAACCAGGGGAATTGATAATTCCGTTGCTGGATGCCCGGCGGATGGAGGTCTATTCCGAAGTATACAGTGCTCAATTTGAGGTCATACGCGAAACCCGTGCGGAAGTCATTGGCGAAAACACATTCCTGGAGTTTCGAAGCACCAAACAACTGCACCTTATCGGTAGCGGTGCGGAAAAATGCAAGGAAGTGCTTAAAGGGGAAAAGATTACCTATTACCCGAAGGCTGTTCCTTCAGCCCGGGAAATGGTTGCCCTGGCCCAGACGAATTATGCAAAAAATGAGTTTGAGAACCTGGCCTATTTTGAACCTTTTTATCTCAAAGACTTTATCCTTCAGGGAAAAAAGTCTTAATCATCCGTAGTGTGAACCACCCGTTGCGGGAACGGAATTTCGATACCTGCAGCATCAAAACGCAGTTTGGATTGCTCAATGAGATGAAAACGAGCGGGCCAGAACTCTTCATTTTTCGCCCAAAACCGGAGCGTGAGATCTACCGAACTATCCCCTAAACTATTTACATAAACTTCGGGTGCGGGATCTTTTAAAATACGCTCGTCCTCCGAGCATATCGCTAAGAGAATATCTTTTGCTTTTTTGATATTGGAACCGTAACCAATACCTACAATGTAATTTTCTCGCCGGATAGGTTCCGCATTGTAATTCACAATATTACCGTTGGCGAGTTGCCCATTCGGGATAATAGCAATTTGGTTGCCAAAGGTGGTTAATTTGGTATTGAAAATAGTAATTTCCTTTACCGCGCCATCTACTCCCTGTGCTGAGATCCAATCGCCAACCCGAAATGGTTTAAACAGCAGGATAAGTACCCCTCCTGCAAAATTGGCCAAAGATCCCTGTAAAGCCAGACCGATGGCTAAACCTGCCGCACCAACCATGGCAATAAGGGAAGATGTTTTAACCCCCAGTTGCGTAACCACCAATACCGCTAACAAGACCTTAAGGGCAATTTTTATAAAGCTCTGAAGAAAAGATTCCAGCGCAGGATCGTAATCTTTGTGTTGAAAGAACCGGGCCACCAATTTATTGATCATTTTAATGACCCATAACCCCACCAGGAGTATAATGATTGCAGTGATCAAACTGGGGATCATGTTCCACAACCAATCCAGGGCTTTTTCAATATAGGCGCCGTAATTGTTAATCTCTTCCATTATATTTTAGGGTTTTAAGCAATGTAATTATCCCGGCAGGTAATAACAAATAAAGGAATTTAAGCTTAGGTTACTATTTGTAATACTATAGTTGTTGTAACACACTTTCTATATCGGTTACCGGTAATTTGCAGGCGCCCTCTATACAAACATAGATCAACGTGCGGCCGGGATCATAGCGGTTTTTTAATAATTCCAGGGAGCCTTCCTCTTGTGATCCTACTAAAACACTGTTAGGGATATAGTGGGCGGCCAGTGCCGCCCCTATTTCCTTAAAATCTTTACCAACAATAGCAATCTCGTAGAAATTCTTGTTCTCAAAGAGCACGAGGTGTAACCAATTGGCAAAACTCTGCCCATTTTCAAGGAAATTTTCCTGAACATTACCAAGCATTTGTGTTACCCGTTCGCCGTAGCCTTCATCCGGAAAGATCTTATGCAACCTGAGCAGATTTTTTGCCAGGATTGAATTAGAAGCAGAAATGACATTGTCATTCACTTCAACGGACCGGCGAATCAAAGCTTCGTCCAGATCGGATGTAAAATAGAACATTCCGGTGGAGGGATCACCAAAATGAGCTATAGCATAATCTGTCAGTGCTTTTGCATTTAACAACCATTTTTCACTAAAAGTAACTTCATAAAGAGAAATAAGTCCTTCTGAGACAGTGGCGTAGTCCTCTAAAAACGCATTGATGGTACTTTCCCCGTTTTTGTGATTACGGTACAGAGAACCGTCCGGTTTGATCATATTCTTTTCAAGAAACTCGGCACTCTTCAGTGCCAACTCAAGATAATGCTCGTTTTGCAGATAACGATACCCATCTACTAGTCCCTGAAGCATTAATCCGTTCCATGAGCTCAAGATCTTGTCGTCCAGGCGGGGTTTTTCGCGGGTATCACGTACTTGCTTTAATATACCCAGAGATTTACGAATGTTTTCCTTCAGTTGGGTTGCAGTAATGCCGTGTTTTGAGGCAATGGTATTGTCCGATTTGTCGCGGATCAATACGTATTTCTCATCTTCCCAAAGACCATAGGCATTGATGTTGTAATACTCTTTAAAAAGGGGAAAGTTGTCTCCCAAAAGGGAATCCAATTCCTGTTCTCCCCAAACATAGAAGGCACCTTCTTCCAATTCCCCGATTTCATTTAGGCTGTCTGCGTCCAGGGAAGAATAAAATCCACCATTTTCGTCTAAAAACTCTGCTTCCACAAAGGCAATCGTCTGTGCAACAACCTCTTTGTATAATGGATTCCCGGTGGTGGCATAGGCCTTGGCGTAAAGACTTGCTAATTGTCCGTTGTCATACAGCATTTTTTCAAAATGAGGGACATGCCATTTAGCATCTACCGAATATCGTGAAAATCCGCCGTCTATAGGATCAAAAACACCCCCATACGCCATGCGTGTTAAGGTGGCATCTACGTAGGCCATGATCGCTTCCTCTTTTTCAGAAACGGCATAGTGAAGTAGAAAATCCAGGTTGTTGGGCATCATAAATTTTGGGGTACGTTTGTACCCTCCCAAATAGGTGTCGAAATAAGTGGCCCATTTAGTCGTTGCTGCTTTAAGGTCTTCCAGGGAGTAATGATCAGCACTTGTTTTCGCTTCCACCAGATTAATGGCCTGAATGCCCTTTTCGAGCTTGGAAGCATATTCTTCTACCTTTTTGCGATCTGTGGTATACAGGTTAACCAGTTGTTCCAGGGATTTTACCCAATTTTCTTTGGGTAAATAGGTAGCCCCCCAAAAGGGACGCCCATCGGGTAAAGCCACAATATTTAAAGGCCAACCGCCACTACCGGTCATCATTTGTATAGCGTCCATATAGATCTGGTCCACATCCGGGCGTTCTTCGCGGTCTATTTTAATGTTTATGAAGTTTTCATTCATCATTTGGGCTACTTCCTCATCTTCAAAGCATTCTTTTTCCATAACATGGCACCAATGGCAGGAGGCATACCCAATACTGATCAAAAGCGGTTTGTTTTCCTTTTTCGCACGTTCCAGGACCTCCGGCCTCCAGGCTTCCCAGTTTACAGGATTATGGGCGTGTTGTAACAAATACGGACTGGTTTCATGAACCAGTGCATTGGTGAATTTATGCTCCATGGTAGGTTTCCTTTGGGAACATCCCAAGAATAATAGTACAAATGTGAAAAGATAGAGCCTCATGTAGATAGCATCAAAGAAAAAGGCGCCAAAAGGCGCCGGATCCTAAGGTCGTTATTGGTTAGTTAACTTCAAAGGTGATCTTTACGTTCACCCGGTATTCCGTTATTTTGCCATCGGAAACCGCAGCACTTTGCTCGTTGATATACACCGAACGAATGTTCTTAACAGACTTTGCAGCTTGTTCCACCGCCTTCGCCGTTGCATCTTCCCAACTCGTATCCGAATTGGCCAATACTTCAATTACTTTTAAAACAGCCATAGTTAGTATTTTTAAATTTCTTCAAGATAACAAATTACGCTGGCTTATCCATTAAGTGCTACGACTTCCTTTACCTTGTCTCCCAGCATGTTTTTGAGCATGGTTTCAATACCGTTTTTAAGCGTAAAAGTAGAGGAAGGGCAGCCGCTACAGGCCCCTTGAAGAATAACATTGACCGTCTTACTGTCTTCCTCATACGATTGAAAGAGAATGTTCCCTCCATCGCTCGCTACAGCCGGTTTTACGTATTCTTCTAGGATATTTATGATCTGAATCGAGGTTTCATCCTGAGGTGTCGCTTCAGCCCGTGTAACCTGGGCGGTCTTCTCCGCCTTAATTTTTTCCGTAGTTACCACCTCATGCCCCTCTGCTAAGAAATCCCGGATCAACTCTCGCAGTTCCATAGTAATGGTATCCCATTCAGCCATGTCATACTTCATAATGGAAACATAGTTTTGATCGAAAAATACGGCTTTTACGAACGGAAAGTGGAAGAGTTTTTGGGCTAGCGGAGCATCCTTGGCCTCATCGATATTCTTGAATTCAAAAGTGGCCGGTACGATGGTTTTGTTGGCCACAAACTTCATTACCGAGGGGTTTGGCGTTACCTCAGCATATACTGTAATAGGCACCTTTTTGGAAGTGTCAGTTTCCAGCACCACAGGTTCTCCGGCATTTAGGTATTCCACCAGGGTTTGAGCTACCTGATCTTTTATATCGCTCCATTGTACAATATCAAAGCGCTCCAGGGCGATAAAATTACCAGATATATATACGGTTTTTATGAAGGGTAAATGAAACAGTTGTTGTGCCAAAGGGGCATTTTTAGCTTCATCGATATTTTTGTACTCATAATTTCCCTTCACGAGAAAATGATTCGTTTCAAACTTTAAAATTGCGGGATCGGTTGTTTCTGCGACGGTAATATGGTATTCCTTCATAGCCTCAAATTTTAGCAAAATTACGAAGGAATTGTGGGGATAAAAATTTATAATACTACCTGTTACGCATTTTGAGATTTTTGTAAGGATTTCTCCGATTTTTCCCATTTCCTAAAGGGATAATCCGGGAAATCTTCCTTCCCTCCCTGCCTTGCCGGCCGGCAGGCTTTAGGATAAGAGGAAAAAAAGGAAGATTTCTAAAGTATCATATGTTCATTTATCAAAATGCACAATAGGTAATAATGTTAGATTTAAATCGTTATGTAGTTGTTTATGCAGCACGGAACTAACACATAGCCCCACTTCTTAATGAAAAAATTGCTCCTTTTACCGTTGTTACTCTTCTTGCTATGCCATCAGCTGCGTGCCCAAGAAGGGATTCCCGTATATTTTGATTATCTGGCAGATAACTATTATCTGGTCTATCCCTCTATGGCAGGGATTGGACAGGGCGGAAAATTACGGCTTACAGCCCGACAGCAGTGGTTTGATGTGGATGAAGCACCCAACTTACAGACGTTCAATGCGAATTTCAGGGTTGGGGAGCGAAGTGGTGTAGGTTTTATACTGTTTAACGATTCCAACGGATTTCATTCTCAAACGGGTTTTAAAGGGACCTATGCACATCATTTACAGCTTGCCGGGGATTTCCGCACCTTAAACCAATTATCTTTCGGGTTAAGCACCGGTGTGATTTTGAGTAGTCTGGATGAATCGGAGTTTCGGTCGGTAATTCCGGATCCGATCATTAGCGGCGTAAAAAATACCACCAGTTATTTCAACGTAGATCTCGGAGTGTCCTACAACTACCTGGAATTTTATGCGCATGCCGCTGTCCTCAACCTCTTAGGGTCGGGTCGGGATTTGTATACAGCGGCGGAGTTTGACAACCTGAGACGCTATTTGCTTTCTGCGGGTTATGTTTTTGGCAGGGGGGATTTTAGAGTAGAACCTTCCGTATTATTTCAAATGACCGATTTTACCCGGGAGCGGACTATTGATATCAATGCCAAAGTCTATAGAGATGTCGGCTTTGGTACTATTTGGGGAGGATTGTCCTATAGAAGGAGTTTTGATGGTGCTCAATTCCAACAAAACGGATCTTTCGGGGAACAAAGGCTACAACTTTTCACACCAATTGTTGGGGTTAATGTGAATCGATTTTTGTTCTCCTATAATTATTCCTATCAATCCGGTGACATTCGTTTTGCTGATGGGGGTTTTCACCAGATCACTATTGGTTATGATTTGGGCGAGCAACCTGAGAATCGCTACGATTGCTATTGCCCCGCTGCAAATTAAATGGGGACTATTTCGGTACATGCAAAATAGGCACGCACCGAAATAGTGAATACTGCTTTATTCTATTCCCACGTATACTTCTTTTTCGCGGCCTGTTTTTTAATAGCCTGTAGCATCGCATTTTCCAATTCCCCTTTTTGATCCTTGCGTTGTTGTGCAATGAACGCTTCCCGCTCGGCATTCAATTCCTGGATCTCTTTTTGGATCTTTACCCGTTCCGCTTTTTTCTGCTTCACGTAGGCTTTGATCTCTTGCGGTGATTTTCCCTGCAGGGCTTTGGGAAGTTGTTCTTCTTCAATTTCTTCCAGGACACTCTCGGAATCCTCAACCGCATCTACTAAATCCCATTCCGCATTTTTGTAGAGCCGTGAACTTTTACTTACTGCCCGATTAACAGCTACGGATTCTGCCAATTCATAAGCGTTATCATCCTGGGAGGCTTGTTGTTTTGCGCGTTGGGCTCCTGCATAACCATAGCTCACATAGGTTTTGTTGAGTTTCGCGTTGAGCTGTATGATAATATCATCATACGGGGTAGCGATATGCACAAGTTGTTGGTTATGGTCTATGGCCATATAATCTCCTCCCGTTTTGACCGCACCATCTTTCCATTGGGTGGCAATACCCTGTTGGTAGTCGCCACAGAAAATAGTGTTTACCACTACGTCTTTTTCATTGGCTTGTGCCGCTGCATCCCGATAGTCCAGTTTTCCCTGGGTAAAGGGCTCGTTTCCAGCAATGAAAACCAACTTAAGGTCATCAGGATTTTTACCCCATTCCAACTGCTTCAGTGAGGTATGGATTACCTGGCCGCAGTATTCTTCTCCGCCGTTAGTGGTAAGCGAGAATAGTTTCTCTGAGATCTCGTCCAGGTTGCTGCTAAAATTCAAAACCTGCCGAATATATCCCTCACGAGAAGAAAGGTTATCATTCCCATATTCATAGAGCGCAATTTGTAGCTGGGGCCTGCTGTGATTACCACAGCGTGCATAGGTAAATTCATTTACAATATCCCAAAGTTGGGCTTTTGCCTGATTGATCAAACCATCCATACTATTGCTAGTATCTAAAAGCAATGCAATTTTTACATACTGCTGAGGCGCACTGGTATTGTTAAGTACCGCTGGAGGATTATGAAAATCCTGGTTAGCTCCGGGGTAATGCGGTAATCCATACGATATGGATGACAGCAAACCTGCTAAAACAAGTAAATTGATCCTTCGTTTCATAGTTTTTCAATTTTTGATTTCGGGTAAAGCTATGTCCAGGATTTTACTGAAAAAACCAAAATTGAGTCATTACGGCCTCGTATTGAGCGGAACTACTTTTTCATTGAGTAAACGGGTAATACCCCCTTTTTTCAAGGGCTTCTGAGGGGTCACTAATTTTTTATTGCGCTCCAAATACCCTAAGTTTACTATCGTTAAAGGAAGTAATGATTACAAAAACGGGCATAGCACTATTTCTTTCTTTTACCCTCTTTTCCTCGAATTTCATCTATGCACAGCAACAGGGAACATTCGTACTTAAAGGACAGGTAAGGGTAAAAGAAAACGGTTCGCCCATTTCCGGTGTGGATGTCAGCACGGATAAGGGAGAATACGTTACTACCAATGGTTTGGGCGAATTTCGGATTAATGTAAAGGTGGGCGATATGCTCATTGTTCAGAATCCCGATTTTGAGACGGTACGTCACCGGATCAACTCTGAAGAGGACATCATAGTGGAAGTTGAAGAATATTCCCCTTCCCGACAGCAGAGGCGGGAAACCGAGCTAATCGCCAGGCACCAGGTCTACCTGGATTCAGCAGAGTTTTATAAAAGTAAAGATATCGGAAAGAGTATCGAATTTGTCTCGCAATCCATTTCCCTTATTGGAACGAATGGCGATAAAACCCAACTGGCGCGTTCATTAACCGTATTGGGGGAAGTGTATTTGTACCACCAGCAATACGATCTGGCCATTACGAATCTTCAGGATGCCCAAAAAGCAAGAAAGACGATTAAAGCAAGCCTTATTTTGGCCCAAGCGTATCTGGCTAATCGTAATTATGAGGAGGCGGAGAAAGAGCTTTCGGAACTGGTACCATTAAAACGCCTTGAACCGTTGCAGCGGATTGCATTGCTTGAAGGCCTGGGAGATGCTAACAAAGGACTTGGCAACACCGAACTGGCACTGGATTACTATAAAGAGGGATTAAAGGTGGCGCAGAAAAATCAGGTTTCCGCGAAAGTGATCGATATTAACTCCAAAATTGCGGAGACCTACGCGAGTGTTGATCGAAGAATTGAAGCACAGGGGTATTTCGATAATGCATTGCAGTTATCGCAACAGCAAGCCCCACAACGGGCAATTGAGGAAAACGAGAAAGTGGCAGATTTTTATAACCGTTCCAGCAGGTACCAGGACGAAATTACGTTGCGAAAAAAGAGTCTGGACCAAATTCAGCAACTTCCGGAGAAGGCGGTTGCCAAAGAAAAAGGGAATATTGGAACGGATTCCATTACGCCACAACGCATCAATTACAAGATCGCTCAAGCTTACATCGCGCAGTCAAGACTTGATGAGGCCATACCTTACCTGCAAAAAAGTATCGTGGAAGCAGATAACGAAGACGACCTGGTCGTGCAAAAAGATGCTACCCGCGAGCTTTCCGAGGTGTATGAGTCCAAAGGCGATTTTACAAGGGCCTTTGAGAATTATCAGGCCTATGTAACCCTGGTCGATAGTCTTTATATCCGTAAGGAGCAGGAGATATCAAGATTAGCCCGCTTAAACCTGGATATCGCCAGGAAACAAAACCGTATTACTACGCTGGAACAGGAGCGGGAACTAAGTCAAAGTAAGTACAGCCTGGCGTTAACGGAGCAAGAATTGATTGGGGAGCGCAATAAACGTCAGAAATGGCTGATCTATTCCCTGGTCTTCGGAATGGGATTGCTGGCGCTCACGGCATTTCTGTTCTATCGTAGTAATCAAAAGCAAAAGCTGGCAAACAATTTGCTGGCATTAAAGTCATTGCGTTCCCAGATGAACCCACATTTCATATTTAATGCCTTAAATTCTGTGAATAGTTATATTGCTAAAAATGATGAGCGAAGTGCTAACCGTTTTTTGAGTGATTTTTCCGTGCTGATGCGCAATGTATTAGAAAACTCGGAAGAAGATTTTATTCCCTTTACAAAAGAACTGGAGCTGTTACGGCTGTATGTAAAGTTGGAACACTCCCGTTTCCCCGAAAAGTTTGATTATAAGATCGAAGTGGCGGACAATGTCCAGGTAGATGCGTTTGAAATCCCTCCGATGCTTTTGCAACCCTATGTGGAGAATGCTATTTGGCATGGTTTGCGTTACAAAGAGGAAAAAGGGATGTTGCGGATCACTGTTGCACAAATCGGGGAGCACTTGCTACAAATAACTTTAGCAGATAATGGTATTGGTAGAAAAAAGTCGGCAGCTTTGAAGACCCAGCACCAGAAGAAACAAAAGTCCAAAGGCATGGGAAATATCAAAAAGCGTATTGCCATTTTGAATACAATGCATGAAAACAAGGTGGATGTTACGATTTCTGATCTTGAGGACCACGGGATAGGCACGAAGGTAGTACTAAAACTTAAAAAAGACTAATGAAACTTAAGGCAATCATAGTAGAAGATGAGGCGAATAGCAGGGAAATTCTTCGAGAGTATCTTGCCAAATACTGCCAGGAGGTAGAATTGCTTGGAGAGGCTGCTAGTATACAGGAAGGACTGGAATTAATAGCAAAAGAGTCGTTGGATCTTGTTTTTTTAGATGTGGAAATGCCCTTTGGAAATGCATTTGATTTGCTAGAAAAGGTACCGGATAGAACCTTTGAGACCATTTTTGTAACGGCCTACGATCATTATGCACTGGACGCGCTCAACAGTCATGCGGCCTATTATTTAATGAAACCGATAAATATTGACGAATTGATCAAGGGGGTGCAGCATGTGGTTACTATCAAACAACGCGAGAATGCATTGGAAGGTAAACTATTGCATTCCAACTTTGCTAAAGTCGAAGGTAAAATTACCTTGCCGCAACAGGATGGTTTTAAGGTCCTGGAGGTAGCAGATATCTACTATTGCAAGGCAGATGATAATTACACCGAGATCCATCTGAAGGAACGAAAAATCCTGGTGAGTAAAACATTAAAACGTTTTGAGGAATTATTGCAGGATTTTCCATTTGTACGGATCCACAAGTCCTATCTGGTAAATCTCAATGAAATAGCACAATACAAAAAGGGAAAAGGGGGAAGCGTTCTCCTAAGTAATGGTAAGGAACTTTCGGTGTCCGCCACCCGAAAAGCCGACTTGCTTTCCTATTTTCAATAATCAGATCCATAAACTAATTTCTTTATAATGATACTACATGCCGTAAATGGAAAATCCCCGCAACTAGGGGAAGATTGCTTCATTGCCCAAAATGCAACGATTGTCGGAGAAGTGGTGATGGGCGATCAATGCAGCGTTTGGTTCAATGCTGTGATACGTGGAGATGTTCACTTCATTAAAATGGGTAATAAAGTGAATGTTCAGGATGGCGCGGTCATCCATTGTACCTATCAAAAGTCCCCTACCACTATTGGTAATAACGTGTCCATCGGGCATAATGCTATAGTACACGGCTGCACCATCCATGACAATGTGCTCATAGGTATGGGGGCAATTGTAATGGACGATTGTGTGGTAGAGTCCAATGCTATTATTGCTGCCGGCGCTGTAGTAACGCAAGGCACTCACGTCCCTTCCGGTACCATCTATGCAGGAATGCCCGCTAAAAAGCTAAAGGAAGTCAGTCCGGAACTAAGCTCCGGAGAGATAGATCGTATTGCAAACAACTATGTGAAATACAGTAGTTGGTTCAAATAAACTTCCGGCAGGGAAACGACAGTTCATCCCTTTTTCTATTTTTGCCAAACCGAACTTTTTAATTATGAAGGCATATATTTTTCCAGGACAGGGAGCACAATTTGTGGGGATGGGGTTGGATGTATACGAGCAGTACCCCCAGGCACAGGAGCTCTTTGAGAATGCAAACGACATTCTTGGCTTTTCCATTACCGATATCATGTTTGAGGGCACTGCAGAAGACTTGAAACAGACTAAGGTTACGCAACCCGCGATCTTCCTGCATTCTGTGATTTTGGGAAAAGTAATGGGAGATGCTTTTCAACCGGATATGGTAGCAGGCCATTCCCTTGGGGAATTCTCCGCCTTGGTGGCCAATGGAACTTTAGAATTTGAAGATGGCCTTACATTGGTTTCTCAACGGGCAAAGGCGATGCAAAAGGCCTGCGAATTGCAACCAAGTACTATGGCGGCAGTCCTGGGATTGGAAGATGCCGTAGTGGAAAAGATCTGCGAAGAAGTTGAAGGGATTGTGGTTCCTGCAAATTACAACTGCCCGGGCCAATTGGTCATTTCAGGGGAGGTGGAAGCCGTAAACGAGGCCTGTGAAAAATTAAAAGAAGCAGGGGCAAGAAGAGCCTTGGTACTACCGGTAGGAGGTGCTTTCCATTCGCCACTGATGGAGCCGGCCAGGGAAGAACTGGCTGCAGCGATTGAGCAAACGAATTTTAAAAATCCGAATTGCCCGGTATATCAAAATGTCCCTACTACAGCGGTTACCGATCCTGAGCAAATAAAGGCCAACCTGATCGCCCAACTCACCGCTCCGGTAAAATGGACCCAAAGCGTGCAGCATATGATTGCTAATGGAGCTTCAGACTTTGTAGAAGTAGGCCCGGGAAAAGTACTGCAAGGTCTAGTGAAAAAGATCGATGCACAGGTGGCAACCACCTCAGCTCAAATCGCTTAAATCCATATATCGATACAATAGGTAGTTTGTCTAAGGAAACCTAGATTTAATCCTTTATGTTGGGGCAATCATTTGAATTTTAGTAATATTGATGTTCCCCGAGCAGTAACAGTTAGAAGGTGTTTTTGGTACGAGAACGGCAACGCGAAATAATATCCTACTTAACAGTTTTTGATCTTCCTAAACAAAGGATTAGATCCTTATGTACATTTCTTTTTTTTATTTTTTGTTTCTGGGGGTATGGGCAGATTCCTTCGGGTTACAGTGTAAGTATTGACCAGGACCCGATCACTTCGGGTAATGAGACTGCTATCAGTTTCACCTTTGCAGGGGCTGAAGTAGGGGCTACCTACAATTACAGTTTCGCTAGTAGCGGGGGCGGCGCTCCAGTAGCAGATACTGGTATAATTGGTGGCACCACGGATCAGATTACGGGGATTGACCTGAGCGGCCTTGGGGACGGAACAATTACTTTAAGTGTAACCTTAACCAATGGCAATGGTACAGGAGCTGCTGCCGAAGATACAGCAACCAAGGATACTGCGGTTCCTACCGGGTATTCAGTAAGCATTGACCAGGACCCGATCACAGCAGGTAATGAGACTGCTATCAGTTTCACCTTTGCAGGAGCTGAAGTAGGAGCTACCTACAACTACAGTTTCAGCAGCAGTGGCGGGGGCACTCCGGTAACAGATAGTGGGACAATAGTTGGAGCAACGGATCAGATCACGGGGATTGACCTGAGTGGTCTGGGAGATGGTACGATCACCTTAAGTGTGACCCTGACCAATGGTAATGGCACAGGTGCCCCAGCCACAGATACGGCGACCAAGGCCAGTGCGGTTCCTTCTGGTTACAGTGTAAGTATTGACCAGGACCCTATAACGGGGGGTAATGAGACGGCAGTTAGTTTCACATTTGCAGGAGCTGAAGTAGGGGCTACCTACAACTACAGTTTCAGCAGCAGTGGCGGGGGCACTCTGGTAACAGATAGTGGAACAATAGTTGGTGCAACGGATCAGATCACGGGTATTGATCTGAGTGGTCTGGGAGATGGTACGATCACCTTAAGTGTGACTTTGACCAATGGTAATGGCACAGGTGCAGCTGCTACAAATACGGCGACCAAGGCAAGTGCAGTTCCTTCGGGTTACAGTGTAAGTATTGACCAGGACCCGATCACAGCAGGTAATGAGACTGCTATTAGTTTCACATTTGCAGCGGCTGAAGCAGGGGCTACCTACAACTACAGTTTCAGCAGCAGTGGCGGGAGCACTCCGGTAACAGATAGTGGGACAATAGTTGGTGCAACGGATCAGATCACGGGGATTGACCTGAGTGGTCTGGGAGATGGTACGATCACCTTAAGTGTGACTTTGACCAATGGTAATGGCACAGGTGCAGCTGCTACA
>JANQRG010000049.1 GCA_028284665.1 Croceivirga sp. | reverse complement strand
TAAACAGTAGGATTTCTTTCCTCCGGAAGAAAGGACCGTTTATAAACTTAATTTCCATAAATTTGTGCGTGTTAGTTAGTTAGACTTTAACTGATTAATGGTACTAAAGGGAATGAAGCGAGGTACTGTCCAAGGTGCATGCTTAGTTCCCTTTCTTATTGTTGGTATTTTCTGGTTTTCGTTATCTCATTGGCGGTAGTTAGGATTAGCGTTGCTATTAACTTTTAAGAACATTTTGTCATTGCGAATAAGGCACGAAGCGGAATCCCATTAGTGTAAGATTTCTCGTCGCTCTCCCGATAGCCATCGGGACCGCTCAGTCGAAATGACAAGCTGACTTAAAATGAATTTCGTTTTTCGGTTTTAAGACCCCTCCTGCATACCAAAGGCATGGACTTCAATTCCATAGTGGGGATTTTATTGTATGATAATTGTTTTCGCTCTTATTTCATAATCGGTGATGTAGCCGATATCCTTTATGATCCCCAGGATATCTTCAATGTTCTGATCTTTGCTCAATACGCCATCGAACTTCACACTTTCATGCGCTGCATTTTCAAACGTAACGCTATCGATATTATACCATCTGGATAACACTTTCATAATCTCTACCAGGGGCTTTTCCTTAAAGCTAAAAAGTCCTTTTTTCCAGGAGGTCTCATTGTATACATCTACCGTGGCGATAGTCATTTCGTTGGTTTTCCTATTTAGATTTACCTGTTGATTAGGAACCAGATCCCGTTTTGCAGTCCCGGTACTTACGGCCACTTTGCCTTCTACCAGGGTAGTATAAATAGTGGCCTCATCGCTGTAGGCCTTGATGTTGAATTCCGTACCCAGCACCTCTACTTCCTGCGCTTGCATCCGTACTTTGAATGTAGCGCCCTTATGATCCGTACTTGGGGCAACATCAAAATAGGCTTCGCCATACACCAGTTCCACCTCTCGTGATTTGCCCTCTGCAAACGCTACCGGATATTTTAACCGGGACTCGGAATTTAACCAGACCTCCGTCCCATCCGGTAGTTTTACGTTGAATTGTCCTCCCCTTGGGATCGTGAGATAATTGTAGGCCATTTCGGTATTTGTGCCAACTTTTTTATCGTACACCAGTTCTTCGCCATTGCTGCTGGCATTTTCGGATTGGTAGGCCTTTCCTTTTTCCAGCGTAATATCCGATCCGTCTTCCAGAGTCAATGTAGCCTTATCCGTACCGATCTTTATTTCGGTATCCGCCAAATCGACCGAGCTTGCATCGTTCCCCTGAGGTTTTTGGATAAACAAGAAATAGGTTATGGCGACGAGTGAAACAATGGACGCCGCTATCCCATAGGTCCAATACAGGGGTGTTCTTGTAGCCTCCCGTATCCTTCTTTTGACCATCTTCCAATCGTTCTCTACATCGATGCTGTTGATACGGTGGATATGTTCATCCATTTTGGATTCATCCGCAAGCTTCGTCAGGAACTCCTCTTTGTCCTTTTTGTCGAGGAGTTTGGATCCTTCCAGATCCACAGGCCGTTCGCCCTTCAGAAACGATGCAGCAGTTTTCCTGGAAAGCGCAATGATTTTGTCAAGAATCGTCATGGAATACTTTACGATAGTTACTGCTATACCGAAAAAAAATGAAAAAGGGGTGAAGAAAAGTTTAAAAAACTATAAAGAAACTGATCAAATGACTCAAACTGTTTCTCAATTTTTGGTACGCAATTTTTTTTTGCGTCTTCACCGTATTGATGGAGATGTCCAGTTCCTTGGCAATTTCGGCATTGGTATATTCCCGGATACCCAGTCGGATAATCCGGGCACATTTATCGGGAAGCGTCCGGATGGCATTTTCCACGATGGTAGCGGTTTCGATAAAAAGCACCTCGGATAAAAAGAACGCTTCCGTTTCCAATTTCTCAATCTCTGCTGCAGGATAGTGATCCGTAACCTTATACTGCCTGCTTTTTAGATAATCCAGGGATCTGTTTCTGACCAGGGTGTATAAAAATGACTTTACTGCGTTTTCATTCGGATACGAGATTTTGTCTTCCCAGATCTTTATGAAAACATCCTGAACAATGTCCTTGGAAACCTCCAGATCATTCAGATACTTGTTGGCAAAAACACATAGCGGGGCATAAAGCGTATCAAATAGGCTTTTATACCGCACTAAAGTTAACGTATGCTCTTTGCCAGGATGCATTGGGGGATCTTAACCTTGTTGTTCAGCCAAATCTAAAGGAAATCCGATGAATGACAACAAATAATTATTTCAAAATGTATGAATTAGGATATTGTTAATCCCACGATTACACAAATATAGAGTATTTTCTCCCTTTTCTTATTTTCTAACGACGAAAACCGTTTGAAAGTGTTGCTACACAAGTAAGGGTAGGAAACCTGAAATGTAATAGTTTTACTGTTAACCCTATTGGAACAATCGAAGTGTATAGAAAAAAATTGTAGTCTATTTAAAAAATATCCTTCTTTGGTAACAGACGAAGATACGGATTTTGTGCCAGCCCCCGGTTTTTGTTCCTACGCTATGGCTTTGACCGTTGCCCCATTGATAGCTGCGGATTTTGCTGTCGCGGTCAATTTGTCTTTCACCTCCTTCTTTGAAGTGGCGGTTGCTTTTTTGCTTTTGCCCGATCGCTTTGTTTTTGTTTCCACGGTAATGAATTTTAGGCCTGTCTGCATACCAAAGGCATTCTGTTTCAAAGCATTTGCTTAGGATTCGAAGGTAAAATCAAACGCTTTATTCTTGTTCCGGTCCTACGGTGAAATCATCGCTATAGACCACATTTCTATTTTGGTCCTGGAGTTCCACATTGTCGATCATCCCTATGCCATCAAAGAAATAACTGATTTCCATTACAGGTCCTACAGACTCTTTATAGGAGGTAGAAAAAACATTTTCGCTGTTCAATTTCAAGACGACATTTTTGTCCTGAGTACGGATCTCCACATCGTTCCAGGCATACATATTGGTTCCCAACATCGTAAGGTCTTCGGTTTTTCCATTGTGTTGGGTGTCCCCTACGGTCACAAAAAGTTCACTACCGCAACCTTTATTCCCCAACATCACCCAATAATATCCATATACCCCCTGGATATGTATGCTGATCATAGGACAATCTACCGCCTCCAGGGGCGCCATCCGGAAGGTAGTTTTATGGGTTAAGTTGTCCCCATCCAATCCAAAATCCCTCACCTGATAAAAGGCTTGCTGAAATTTTTGGTTGATATCGATACCCTTGGCGATTATTTTTTGGTCATCCAGAGCCAGGTAGTTCTCTGCTAACCAATGTTCCTTCCCAAAGGTTATAATATTGGACATCGGTTGCCGTATGGCAATGAACCAATCCTCATACGTAACGTGTACCGGGGTTGTCGCAATAATCCGATCGTCAGCAATGAGCTTTGCGGTAAAATAGCCGGGAATGTAGTAGATGTCGGTACGCTCGGTAGTTCCTTTAAAGATCTCCACTTTTCGCGATCTATCCCAACTTTGCTGTAAAAAGAAATCTTCCGCTTGTACCTCTTCAATATCATACGTAAAGACCACCGTATTGGGAAGCGCGTTGTCTACTGTTTTTCGGTAAGAGAAATCCACCTCCTCGTGGTTCGTATCTTCCTTTTTCAGTACCTCTTGCATGCTATAGAACACTAAAATCAGGGGGAGCAATAGTAGCACCGCGACTGCAATTTTTTTGGTATTCGGTTTTAGTTTGTATTTCCTTTGGCTTTTCGGAGATCCAATAGTGCTGACATTCCCGGACAATCGTTCTGCTTTAAGTTGCTGCCAGTTCGTCGCAAAGGCTACCTGGGTTAGCGCATCCAGGGTAGAGATATGCGGTAGGCGATGGTATTGCCTGATCCATATTCTTTTTAAAGTGGATACGCTTAATCTGCATCCCGTTTCGTTCTCTATGTAAAAGGAAAGAAAATCATAGTCTTTTTGGGTCCAACTCTGCCTGTCGGTCAAACCGGATTTCAACTCAACCTGATGTTTTACTTCTTCTAAAAGTTCCCAGTCAGAACTCATTATCTAATTTATTAGCAGTGCTTTACGTTCATGAATCAAAAGTGAATCAAAAATGAACCAAAAATGCTGTTCGTTCCTGTCAAGGCTATTCTACATTTAGGTTCATCAATTCAAGAAAAAGACAATCAAAATGAAAATCAGTTACACTAATTTACTGCTTATTACCGTATTTGGGGTAGTCACCCTTAGCGCTCAACAACCTATATTTACTCCTGACCAGTGCGTCATCTATTCCGAAGATAATGCAAGAGTATCCTACAAAGACACCCTATTCAAAGGGAAGCAAGCTTTGAAACTGGATGGAAAAGGTACTTCCCTTGCCCTTTTAGAGGGAATTGAGACTTCTAATTTTCGGGTGGAAATGGACATTGCCGGGGAGATCATGTCCGGTTTGGGTTTCCATGCCAAGGATGGCCTTAACTATCAATTTATTTACTTCAGACCCGGTATGGGAGGTACCCGGGAAGCTATTCAATATATTCCGATATACAATGGAGCCCTGAGTTGGGTTTTTTATAACTACCCTACCTATGAGACCACTGCAGAGGTAAAATCGTTGGAGTGGTTCCATGCTGCTTTTGAGGTAAGGGGGAATAACTTAAAGGTTTTTGTAAATGATGAAAAGGAGCCCAAAATGGATATCACCCTTTTTGAAAACCCGGTGAAAGGAGGAAAACTTTTGCTCCGGAGTTTATTCGGACCTTCCTATTTTGCCAATGTCTCCTATCGCAGCTTATCAGAAGAAAGTAGTGATACGAATACCTCCCCGAATGAAACGTTTCTTACTGCCTGGGAAATCTCCAGGGAGTTCCCAAGAGCGGCCCCAGCCACCGATTTTGAAAGTATCCTGGAGCAGGCGAACGCCGCTAACCAATGGAAAAGGATCAATGTTCCGGAGGACAACTATGTAAACCTCTCGCGTTACTTCGAATATCCTAAGGGCGTGGTAGTTACGAAAACCATTATCCCCAGTGAAAACGCTACTCCCAAAAAACTGCATTTCGATTTTGTGGGTCGGGTGCAACTACTGCTGAATGGCATTGTGCTATTTGACTATCATAAGATCAGGTTTGAGCGGATGTTCGATGGCACTTTTACGGTTGGATTGCCACTACAAAAAGGAGACAATGAACTCGTCGTAATTGCCGAAGGGGACGCTTCTTTTTTTGGAAAGGGTTTTCGATACCTGGGACGCGATCAACATACCAATTGGGGATTTATAGCCCGATTGGATGACTGATCAGAGGCATTCCAAACGCCCTGCCGATGATAATTTCATAAGAATTTATCTCCTTTTGTTCCCGGCGTATTGCATAGCCTCTCCCTTACCAAAGCCGTAACTAAACCCTAAGGAAACGAACCGTGCCCTAAAACTTCTGTTGAACACCTCAAAATCATTTTGAACAATTTGATTTTCCCGAATACGAGATGCAAAGGCATCACGGACGCTGAAATTCAAAACGGCTTTGCCTTTCAGGATCTTTTTTCTAAGCCCGAAGTCCAGAAAGGCGATATCGTTTATTTCACCTTGTACGGTTTGAAAAGCGGACTGGTAATTTCCGGTGGTCTCAAGATCAATGTCCCAGGGCATTTTTATTTTGGTCAAAAGCTTGGAGGACCATTGATTGGCAGAAAAATCAAAGACTGTTCCTTCAAAGCTACCTTCACGTGAGAATGTATTGTAATTGAAATCTATATTGAAGGTAAGCCACTTTGCCGGGCTATACTTTGAATTGAACTCCAAGCCCCATGCGCTGTTGGTACCAATATTCTCGGGACGTGTAATATTCACATTGTTCTCAAAAAATGAGATCCGTTCAATAATGTCATCGGTAAAGCGATGATATACTCCAAGGTTCAAGGGGGTTTTCCCGATAAAGAAGATACCGGTGACCTCATAGGAATCTGTGAACTCGGGTAACAAATTTGGATTTCCCTGCCGGATATTGAAGTTATTTCGAATGTTGAAGAAGGGGTTCAAATCCCAAAGGCGGGGCCTATAGATCCTTCTGGAATAGCCGGCCTGTAGGGAAACTTTTTCTGAGAACTTATAGGAGGAGTGGACACTTGGGAAGAGATTGGTATAGTTTTGATCATTCGCTTCGTTGGTATTGACCAAGAGGGTACCCACTTCTGTATTCTCTAATCGCACCCCTGCTTTAATACCCCACTTCTCCCCTTCAAAGGCGGCTGTTCCATAAACCCCCAATACATTTTGGTCAAACTCAAAGATATTTGTCAGTCCGGGATCCGAAACGAATTCCCCATCTACCAGATCCTGAACCTCAAAATCGTTGCTCACGGCATTTAGGATGTATTGGGCTCCCGTTTCCACCGAGAAGGTATCCGAAAACGGTTTGGCATAGTCTACTTTAAACGTGAAAACAGATTCTTGAAAGTTGGTTCGCGTTTTCTGCTCCGCATCGCGGTCTTCCCCGGAAAGCGTGGCATCTAAAAAATCAGAACTTTGGTCCTTTCCAAAGAAATTACCCAGCGCACTAAAGATCAGATCATGATCTTCGTTATCCTCAAAATCCTTTTTGTATTGGAGTTCATATTGGAACTTTGGATTTCGGGCATCGGTCACTTCTGTACGTTCCCATTCTGAAGTCATATTCCCCGAGGCATCTAAAGCCGCAAAATTGGTAGTCGAAGGTTGGTCTTCTATTTCTAGCGCAAAATTCCCGGAAATCGTGAGCACACTGGTAGGGCTAAAGTAATAGTCCGTACCCAAAATAAAGTTGTAAAAGGCTTCGTTTCTGAATTCCTCCCCATTGGATAAAATGGTATTGCCCGTGGTGAGGTCTGTGTTACGGACCGTGATCTCATTAGGCAGTTCACGGTAACCCGCACCTAGTTGGGCGAACAAATTCAATTTTTCGGTTCTCTTGTTTAAACTGATACCAATACTTTGGTTATCCGGGACACCGGTGAACAGGGAAATGGAACCGTTGAGCCCCTCACGTTCTTCTTTTTTTATCACAATATTGATAATTCCCGAAGTACCTTCTGCATCATACTTTGCCGAAGGGTTGGTAATCACTTCAACCCTATCAATCATGTCGGCAGTAATGGTCCCCAAGGCATTGTTTTCATCGCTCGTCATAATTGAGGGTTTACCGTTGATAAGCACCTGAACCCCCTGGCTCCCTCTAAGACTTATTTGTCCTTCTATATTTACGTTAACAGAAGGCACGTTATTCAGCACTTCCAACGCACTTGCACCGGTACTACTCAAGTCTTTGCCCACATTGAACACCCTTTTGTCCAGTTGGAAGACGGTCTGTGACACCTCTCCTTCAACAACCACTTCTTTCAACTGCTGGGCGTCCTCTTCCAACTGGATAACGCCCAAATCAATAGTCTGTGCATTCGTGAGATCGGCTTGGAGGATTTTCGTCTTAAAGCCCATAAAACTGATTGCTATGTAATAGCCCGTGGCGTCCGTCTCCAGCGAAAAGCTACCATCTTCAAGCGTGGTGCTTCCCGTTATTGGTTGATCAGTGACCTTGTCTGATAGCATCACGGTAGCATAGGCAACGGGTTGCCCGGAGTTTTTTTCAACCACTGTTCCCGAGTAAGTAACCTTTTTTTGTTGTGCGGAGAGATGGGTAACAAAAAAAAGCAAACACAAAAAGATCAAAGGGAATATTACTTTTCTCATTTTCATTGATCACAAATTCTGATGTAAACCTCGTCAAAGGAGGTATAGTTGGAAAGTTTTTCCCGTGAACGACTACCCTTTTACCCTGAACAACATTGATTGCGGTATTTAACCAAGTCTTGCAGTTTAGGGTTTAAAAAATGTCGTTCAGGGTATACCATTTCTTTTACTATTTTAAACCCAATAGTTTTGAACATACTATAACGCGGTCATGACAATTGTAAAAAAAGAGATCATTTTTCAAGCGGTGCTAATCGTCCTGGTATTTCTCTTCTATTCATTCGACAGCGAAGACCCTGGATTTCTTTTGTCCCAGGTGGCTTTTTTTACAACGCACATTATAGCAGCATTAACTATCGGCTATTGGTTGATGCCCTATTTTCTATATCGCAGAAAGTATTGGCAATTTTTTACCTATGTACTCCTGGTAGTGGCCCTGGTTATCCTAGTAGAAGAACTCGTCCTGGAACAGATTTTCTTTCCGGGTACCAAAAGAGCGAGGTCATTTCCCGGTGTCTTTTTTTCGCTGTTGGAGGTATTACCCGTGATTGCCATCCTGGCAGGGTTTAAATTTGGATGGGATGCACTCCAAAAGCAAGAACAGATAGAAGCCTTAAAAAGTACGGTTAAGGAAAGTGAGTTGCAGTTTCTAAAATCCCAAATCAATCCACATTTTTTGTTCAATAATCTCAACAATCTGTATTCTTACGCCCTCGACGGATCACCAAAAACTCCTGAAATTATATTGGAGCTTAGCGGGCTTTTGCGCTACATGCTTTACGAATGCAAGGAGGAGTTTGTACCCCTACATAAAGAAATTGAGCAATTGCATAACTTTATAAAACTAAGCAAACTACAGATCGAGGATAGAGGGACGGTCCGTTTTGTTGTTCATGATATTGAAACTGGATTCAAGATTGCGCCCTTAATTTTAATCGTCTTTATCGAGAATGCCTTCAAACACAGTCAGGCCGGACAAAGTGAAAACATTACCATTGATATTCAGCTGTATATGAAGAAAGAAACATTGTATTTTAAATGCAGCAATAACCATCAATCCGCTGCTCATCTTGATGCATTGGACTCTGGAATAGGGCTTACGAATGTAAAAAAGCGTTTACAACTGCTTTATCCCAATAGACACCTTCTAAAAATCGACGAAGACAGGAACAAATACCAAGTGGACCTCTCACTAGCGTTACGTAAAATGCAAGAAAAATGACATGCATCATCGTTGAAGACCAGCCGCCGGCGCAGCGTATTCTTCAAAAATATATTGAAGAAATGGGTTCTTTGGAACTCAAGGGTACTTTTTCTGATGCCATAAAGGCCATCGAATTTTTGAAGACCCACCCTATCGATCTGCTTTTTCTTGACATCCACTTACCCAAACTTTCCGGAATCGACTTTTTGAGGACGATGTCTAACCCGCCAAGTGTTATCCTTACCACGGCCTTCTCTGAATACGCCCTGGAAAGCTATGAATTTAACGTTATTGATTATTTGTTGAAACCCTTTTCATTCCAACGGTTTCTAAAAGCCGTCACCAAAGTGTCGGAACTAAAAAAACAACCGGCACCCCATGTGGAACACCATAACATAAATACTCCAAAAACGGAGATCTACATCAAGTCAGGTTACGAACATATTAAGATCAGTATAGCGACCATACAAAATATCTCTGCCAATTCCGATTATACAGAAATTGTTACAAGCGATAAAAACTACCTTTCCAGTGAACCTTTGCATTTTTGGTCCAATACCCTTCCTTCTAATCAGTTTTACCGTATCCATAAATCCCATATCGTGAATACCAGGATGATAGCGAAAATCATAGGAAACCAGGTCACCCTTACGGGTGGTGCGAAATTACCCATAGGCCGGGCATACAAAGAAGACTTTATGAAAGCCATTCTGGAGTAAAAATTCAGCATAAAAAATGCTGTGAACCAAAGAAGCTCTTTTTGGACACCGGTCAACCGTGCTTGCAACTCATTTATAACTTCCGTAAAGCTGTAGGGAATGCAATACGGTAGAAGCCACTTGTTGCAGCACCAAAGTGTGTTTTTTGCTGTCGGAGGTAATTTCCAAATAGAAAGGCATAGTATCCATTTCACTTATAAACGTGGTACAAATTTCCTTTTCATTACCGGAAAGCACCCTACTTCGGTGTTTCCATACATACTGACCTACCCGCTCACTAAACCAATGGCTTTGGTAAGAAGCAGCGTGAACATCATCACCATTCCTGATGGCATGTTCCCCCTTTATTGAGGCATTATTTACATATAGGCGTATGTGGGAATTGGTATTATCCGGGTCTGTACCCATAAGTCCATTGGGTAATTCCCGTAGCTCCCAATGCTTTGGCAGCAAAAAGCTTGCAACATCCTTCAGATGTACCCTTTCGTAGTCCTGAGTGCGTTTTAAGCTGGTCCGAATATATTCTACCCCATAACTAAAGAGACCTTTTACCTCACCTTCCGGAGTTAGTTTAAACCGTAGCCTATGAGGTGTTCCCATGTTACGACCTATAGCCAGGGAAGGGGTAACAAAATCCAATTCAAAATGATTAATGGTATTCCCACCTCTCGTTAATATCGCTTCCAAAGGTTTGTTTTCCTGGTGTACTATATTCATTGTAAGTCCATAATAGACCCAGAAATCGCCACCCCCAACCTGGATAAACTCTCCGGTATACTTTTTCATGATAGCCTTATCCAAATGAAAATCGTTTAATGAAGGATCAGCAATGATGGGCTTCCCGAATTGCGATATCGAATTTCCGGTAACTATATGCAATATATTATTGGTCAAAGCAAAAATGGTTGGGTACTTGTATTGATCAATGAAGGTTAGATCTATGTTGGCCAATACAGTAACTGCAATGGAATTGGTACGATCTATCATGGTCATCGAGGACATTTTTCCGGTACTTCCCCCGTGATGAACGATCTTTCTTCCTTCAATCTCAGACAGCATCCAACCTAAGCCGTAAGCTATGGGTTTGTCATCCCCTCCTTCTTCTTTGGACAATCCGGGGAAGGAACTATTGGGTGTCCACATTTGAGTGATACTTTCACCGGAAAGCACCTGAATGTTTCCTAACCTACCCTGATTGAGCAGGGCCATTAAATAGTTTCCAAGATCCTTGGCGGTAGAACGCGTCATTGAGCCGGCAGGAATATACTCCCCGGATTCAAAATGCTGCTCTCGATTTGCCGGATAGGCCTCGGGAATTCCATAATAGTGCCCTTCCAAAGCACCAATTTCTTCAAACCTTTCAGGATCAGTGGAGGTGTTTTTCATTCCCAACGGAGCAAATATTCGCTGTTCCAGAAACTCTTTGTACGGCAGGCCTGAAACCTGGCGTATCAAATAGCCTGCAACACTAAAGGCCAGATTACTATATTCATACACGGTCCCGGGCTCATGGATAATAAAGGTGCTGCTCAGGTCCTGTACCAGCTTTTCTAGAGCGCTATCGGAAATGTCATAGGTAGGGTGCGGACTTCCCTGCAAGCCACTGGTGTTATTGATTAGCATCCTCACCGTTACCTTATCACTTTTTTCGCGATTTGCTGTTCTAAACTGGGGCAAATACTCTACAACTGGGGTATCCAATTCCAAATCTCCCTGCTCAACCAATTGCATAATAGCCATAGCAGTCATGGATTTTGTAAGGGATCCAATCCCACAAACGGTGTTCTCGGTAAAAGGTGCCGAAAGATCAAGTCGCTTCTTTCCAAAACCTTTCTGGTAGATCGGTCCATTTTTATCAACCACCACCACCGAAAATCCAGGGATAATATGGTTCTCATACACTTCTTCTAAATAGTGGTCCAATTGTTCCAGTTTTTGTGCGCGCAAAGCCGTATAGTTAAAAACCAGCATTCCTATCAATAGTGCATTTGTTACTTTTCTGCTGTACATCATCATTACATGCTTAAATATTAGAAATCATTTTATAGTCCATCTTTCGGAGTATCGAAGCAGCAAACCAAGTGGATATTCCTCCAAAAACAAATAGCACAAACATGGCTATAGTCATGCCCAAAAGGTGTGGGACAAATGGGAATCGGACCAAACCGATATCCGCAGTAAGTAGGTTCATAATTTTCGGGCCTAACCAAAGTGAAATGGGAATTCCTACGGCTATTCCAAGGGATAGGTTCAGGAAGGTTTTCCATAGCAGCACCATTTTCAGGTTTCTTGAGGTGAACCCAAGGGATTTAAGCTTTATAAAAGAAATTTTGTTCTGTTGAATGTAGATATGCTGATTATTGTAGATGATCAAAACAAGGACCAAAACAAAGAAAGCGGAAATGGTTAGCACCGATATTCGAATATTCATGACCATAGCAGTAATAGATCCCCTTTCCTCAACACTGAGTTCCGTTTGAATACTCTCCCCAAACTGATATTCCAGCTCTGATCGAAAGGCATTCCGGTCTACATTCTGGTACAGTTCCAGGCCGTAAAACCTGGGCTCAAAAAGGGGATTTAGCGCCAACAGTGCCTTTTTGTGGAGCCTAAAGCCCTGTCCGAAACTCCCAACATCCTGATAGATCCCGGTTATATCGAACACTTTTTTTTGCCCCTCAATAAAAACAGCAATCGTATCTCCCGGATGTTTCTCAAATTCCTCAGCGGTACCTACACAAAGGGATATCTCATTTGGGGTAACAGGATGTTTCCCGCTAATATTTCCCAATCCGGTCCTGGAAATGGAATCAGAGTACACTTTTCCTTGTATTTCTTTGACCGCCCGGTTCGCGTCAGATAGGATAAAGAGATTGGTATAGTTGAAAGGAGTAACCGTCCGGATTTCCTTCCGGTACGTCCCTAACATTTCCATCAATTGATCATGTGCAAGTGGTAAAATAACTTCCCTATTTCTATTAACTACTATATCGGCATTATCAAAGCCCCAGGAAGTACGATCTGTGTGAATCTTATCAAAAGAATTGGAGATATTCACACAAAAAGCCACTACAAATACAATTCCGGCCATATTTATTGCGGTGAGTAAAAGATTTTTCTTCTCGCTTCTCAGGAACCGTCCCCCTAATAGCATAGACAGCGGCAACCATAAGGATGAAAAGGCTTTGGAGGTTCTCTTCCCGGAACCATCCCTTTTTTGAAAAGAATTACGAATAGCTTCGACAGGGGTAACACGAGCCGCTTTTTTGATAGAAAAAAAGGAAACAATGAAAATCATAAGAAAGGTAATCCCAAAGGACAGTAAAAGCGGACCGCTCAACTCATAGGAAAAATCGGGAATACCAATCGGTTCTACTATCCAGTTCACCGCCTGTCGAATAACAAACCAGGAGACGACCAAGCCCAATAGCAGTGCTATTAGTGCCAGAATACCAATTTGTACAAGGTATAAAAGCATCATATTCCCGGGCGTAAATCCCAAGGCTTTTAAAACCCCAATATTCTTATGGTCTGAAAATATATGACTGGATAGGGTATGTTTAATAAACAACAACGATATTAAGAGCCCCATAACGGAAAAGAGTAACAGTACGGAACTCAACAAGCTATAGAAGCTGGTAAATGCCCTTTTGAAAAGTGGATATTGAAGGCTTTTGCCAGCATAATCGAAGGATGCATTAAAATGTCTCCAAAACACATCAAGTTTGCTCCTGTCCTTTAGCCTAACGCCAATCATCGTATGGTGCAATTCGGAAATTGGAGCTAAGAAAGATAGTGCTCCCGGAGCTACCCAAGCCCGGGTCGGGTTAAAAACCGCACTGATATAGTGAGGGTCTACCACGAAGGCAGAAATCTTAAGTTCCCGCAACTCTCCATTGATGTTGAGCCCGAGGGTATCCCCCAGTTGTAGACCAGAACTTCGTTCAAAATGAGTGGGTAGCCATATTTCCCCGAAATTTGGATGTTCCGCGGCTGTCCCCTTTAAAATCCGTATCTGATCTTGTTCGGGATCTCCGCCAGGGTGCTCTGTTAATTGAACGCTACGATCAATTTCCTTTTCTTGGTGGATTACCGGTGCATCTATCATGATAAAAGGTCTGGGGCCCGAAACCCTTAAAACCTCATTCTGTTCTGAAAACCAATGGGTCAATGTATCTTGATCATCACTCCGATTATCAAATAACAACAGTATTTCCGAAGCCTTTTGAGTATCGAATACACGATCAAAAGGTTGTCCGATAATTGTGAGCATACTCAGGGCCAAACTTAGTAGAACAACAGTTAAAACCAGGCTTAGACCTACCAGGATAAGTCCCCATTTGCGCTTGCTACTATATCTTGAATTAAGCAATAGAATACTCTTCATTTCCTTTCGTTTTTGTGATTACCAACCCAGGGAACGTAACCATTGCAAAAGCACTTCATGACGTTGCTCCGCTCCTTGTTGGGATTCGAATACCAATCTGTCTATTACTTTTCCGTCCTGAATAAACAACACCCTATTTCCATAACAGGCGGATTGAGGATTATGGGTAACCATAAGGATAGTTTGCCCTTCCTCATTCACCTTTTTAAAGCAGGAAAGCACCTTTTTAGAGGAAGCGGAATTTAAACTCCCTGTGGGTTCGTCTGCCATCAGTATTTTAGGGGTGTTGATCAACGCCCTGGCAATGGCACACCGCTGCCGTTCACCGCCGGAAACCTGAGACGGCAACCTATCGGCCATGGCTTCTATTTCAAGCTCCTTCATTAGCAGTGCAGTTCTTGTCTGCACGACTTTTCGGTCCTGCTTTGTTAAATAGCCCACAATAAGAATATTCTCTCTTAGAGTTAATTCGGAAATCAGGTTGTGCTCCTGAAAAACAAAACCAATATGATTTCTTCTAAAAAGTGTAATAGCTTTTTCATCGAGCTTGTGAATGGGCGTATTGTTCAAAAAGATCTCTCCCGAGGTAGGTTGATCCAGTCCACTTAACAAATACAACAGTGTGGACTTACCTGAACCCGAATTGCCCATAATAATAGTAAACTCCCCTTCATTGATCTCAATATGGACATCATTGATCCCGGTATTTGTTTCTAAACCCCCATCGAAAGATTTGCCCAGTGCTTTGGTCTTTAGAATTGGAATAGCCGCCATAGTAATTCGTTTTTGATTTCTCAGGCAAAGTATCAGTAAATAAAAATGCTATGCGCTGCAACCTAGAGGTTGGTACGATCTCCCTGACATATGAGACGAAACCCTGTAAAGTGATACGCAACACTTTTTAGAATTATATACCTTTAATAAAAAACAATGCAGTACCTGTTTGTTTCCAGCGGGAGCCTTACGCTATTTATCATTGTCCTGATCCTTGGAAGAAGGAATAGGTCTTTGCCGAATACAATTCTTGTAGTCTGGTTAACCGTATTTGTGCTCAATCTTGTATCGCTTTTCATACTATATGAAGCTAACGGACCTTTTTCCATAGCTCAAAACTTGCTACTCGAATTCAGTGAAGTCTCCATTTTTGCCCATGGCCCCTTATTCTGGTTATACACCAAATCGTTAACCGAAGAGGATTTTGCAATGCACTGGAAATGGGCGTACCACTTTATTCCATTTGCAATAGCCTTCTCATTGTTTCTGGTGTATATTTTTAGCAGAATAGAGATGGCATCTCCCCTAAGAAACACTATTACCATTTTAAAAATGATCAGTTTGGGAACCTATATTATACTAGTGCTTGTCAAACTAAGGGGCCATCGCATTCGGGTAGCTCATATTTTTTCTAATATTGAGGAAAAGAATTTGAATTGGATCGCTTTCTTAGGCTGGGGAATTCTTGGCATTTGGGCTGTTGCCGGTGGCAGCCTGCTACTAGATCGATTAACAACGATCCATATTCCGCAATATGGAGGGTTTATCGCCCATATCTCCACATGTATTTTCATTTTCCTGATGGGCTATTTTGGCCTCAATCAACCCTCAGTTTTTAATACCCATCCTAATGTTTTGTCGGATTCAGATGCCCACGGAAGTCCTAGCAAAAAGGGCATCGAGAATGAATTTCCGAAATATAAAAAATCCGGTTTAGACCTCGAAGGTTCAAAAAGCATCCAAAAAGACCTCTTGTATAACATGAAAACCGAAAGGCCGTATTTGGAAAAAGAACTTACCCTGTATAATCTGGCAGAACAATTAGGAGTCCAATCCAATCATCTGTCCCAGGTTATTAATAGCCTTGAAGGAAAGAATTTTTTCGATTTTGTCAATACCTATCGTGTGGAAACCGCAAAAGAGAAAATAAGAAAGGGTGGTTGTCAAAAACTGACTTTACTGGGGATAGCTTTTGATAGTGGTTTCAATTCCAAAGCATCGTTCAACCGGGCCTTTAAAAAAGTGACCGGACAAACCCCAACAGAATACCGGAGGTCGCTTGAAGTCGACTGAAAAACGAAGCAAGGAAGCACTGTCTTTCAATTCAGTCTCCCAGACACCCACTCGGTAAAGACCTTGAAAAAAATAGCGGCTAAAAGGTTATACCAAAAAATAAAACCTTTTGCTCTTTAGCGGTTTATTTTAGTGCGGGTGAAGGAAGTCGAATCTACCTGCCGGTTTATATGGCTTTTGGCATGCAGGCAGGCCCCTACCCATGTGGCATCAGATGCTGACTAAGTCTATAAAAAATCCAACATCTTTTTTACAAAGCCTTGTTAAATATCCGCATCAATTTTCCGGACTTTCGTCTTAAAGATTGAAAAGGTAAACTTTGTAAAACAAATATCATGAAAACAGGAAAATTGTATAAAGCGCTAGCTGACGTTTTAGATGGCGGATGCTGTAGCACCGTAGCCATGGAACCAAAGCAGAACGCTCCTTGCTGTGAGCTACCGTCCGACGACTCTTACTGTTGTGACAAGACCGAAACTGTAAATTCAGAAGAGACCGATTGTTACTAGAAAAAATGAGCTTTACTACTTTCTCGTTTTTTAAACACCCTACTTTTCATCGGGCTTCGGTGTCAATTGGAGACATGGCTCTTTCGGGGCGATTATTCATTAATTTTATAAATCCAAATGGAAAAAGAAATAGCACAATATTATGGTCCTCTTTTTCTGTATGTCAGAAAAAGGGTCAACAATACCTTGGACGCCGAAGATCTGACCCAAGAAGTGTTCTATAAATTCTCAAAGTCCTGGAATACTGAGGTGCAAAATGCCAAAAGTTGGTTGTACACCATTGCGAAGAATACGATTACTGACTATTACAGGACCAACAAAAAAGCTGCTCAAGACCTCGCAAAAGTAATCGTAGAAGATGCAAAGGAAGATAAGAGTGCTTTTGAAGAGCTAAGCACGTGCATTCTTCCATTTGTCGAAAAACTACCAGAGGAGTATCGGACCATAGTAAAGCTTTCTGAGTTGGAAGATGTGCCACAGAAAAAAATCGCAGAACAATTGGACATGAACTATGTTACTGTGCGCTCTAAGGTGCAAAGGGGAAGAAAAAAATTAAAAACCCTGATTGCAGACTGCTGCCAAATTACCCAATGCAGACAAGGAGGCATTATTGATTATCAAAGTAAGAAGAACTGCTGTTAGGGTTGTTAAATTTTCGGTGCATCATTTTTCAAGCTATTCGTCTTTGGGAGTATAAATTGATTTAAAATCCCAAAAATGTTATGAGACTAAATTCAAAAATTTTACGCCATCTTGTAGTGTTGCTATTTCTGCTTGTTGGCAGTGAAACGTATAGTCAGTCTGCCTGTACTGGTGATGTGAAGCAGGAGAAGACCTGTGCTAGCGGCCAGGAAACAAAAGATGAATCAACCGTTGGCTGTAAACCATCAAGTTGTCGCGGGGCACAGACTAAATTTAGCGAGGCCCAAGTGCTGACCGACCTTAGAAACGATTTGGTTTCTTTGAAATCCACACTTCACGATGGTGCTATCGAGACACCGGGTCTTGTTGGGGAATCCGATGCGGAAAGTCTTGAGCTCATGGCCAGGGAGATTCAGTCTTTGGAAGCCCTTTTTAGTACAAAGTTCAACACTACTTTTCCCAGATTTATATTACCGGAAAACAAGGCAAAACAGGTCAGCTTTTTGAAAGGTCGCTTACTGAGACTTCAGAAATTGCTTTAACCGCATTTTTCAATCGATTCAAACAAGAGTTCCTTAATTGTCAAACATCCTTTCATCATTTTTAATGTTTACTATATGACCTTCAGAAAGATCGTCAGTCTATCTATTGCCTTCAACTTTGCCGTTTTGTTTATCACGGGTATACTGTCGTATTTTATAGACTATTCACGAGCGCTGGCATCAATTCACACCGTTTTTGGTTTTTTATTTGGCTTGGGAATCGTGCTTCATGTGATCAACAACCTTAAACCCTTAAAACGTTACTTCTCCGGGGCAGCCGTATGGGGTATTCTTTTGATAGGCATCCTTATCCTTTTTAGTGCCTACGGCCAAATCTCACCTGTTAAAAGCTTTATGGACATTGGGGCAAAACTCAAAGCTAACAGCACCATTCATGAACCTCTTTCAAACCAGGTTTTTGTTGAAATGGATTTGAGCAATGATATTTTGCTATCCATTGATCTGGTAAAGGGGGAACACTATTGGCATCCGCAAATGGCCATCTGGACAGAGGATATGGAAGGAAACTATCTTGAAACCCTGTTCGTATCAAAGGCAACGGCTAAGGGCTTGTTCTTTGGCGGTCGGACCAAGGACAATTTTAAAATGCTTGATGAAAACAATTCTACCCAAAAAGAGTATCGACGGGTGAATGCCCTACCGGTATGGTCGCACAAAAGAGGGGTGCTGTATGAGGATGGAGAATTGGTTCCAACACGGGAAAATCCCTTGCCCGAAGCCATAAGTGGTGAAACGATCTCAGATAATTTTTACCTGAGAACATCCACCCAATACCATCAAAATTTCAGGCTCAAAGTAGAACTGAACGTGGCTTTCGATGATAACGAATACTACTCTGAATTTGATTTTCCCGATGATGATATCTACCATAACGGAACAGGACAATTGGGTCAACCCTCAATTGTGTTCCAGAGTGTTATTGACATGCATGATTCCAACACCTATTATTTGATGAAGTTAGCCGGACATGGGCATCATTCGGCAAGAACAGGCATAATTTATCAAGACAGCTCAACGCTTACCACTGCGCTGGAAATTGTTGAGCGGATTGTGGTTGGGGCAGATCAATAAACCTGCCAGTGAATGACAGTCCCGGTAAGCGAAGGTTCCGGAAGCGTTCCTTATTCTAAGATCGTTTGCACTCCATTTTCCAGGGAATACAATGCTTCAATCTCGTTTTCGAGCAGCGCTCTATTGTAAATAGATACATCGTCCATAAACCCGATATAGCTCAATCCTATGTATATGTTAGATCGCTCTAATTCCCAGGTAAAGGAATCGGTTATATCCCGTCGTGATCCTTTTGATTCGCCATTGATGTAAAGGGAAGCTTCCCCTTTTTCGGTATTCAATCCGGAAAAATTGATCAATATATGGGTCCATTCCCCTTTTGCAAAAGGAGGCGTGCTAACGGGCACCAGTTGTGGCAGAAAAAGAGCATCCTCATCTTCCAATCCATCAGGATTCCAAATATTCCGATCTCCGATAACCCCTAACCTGAAATCCCTAGGGTTATTTTCCGTAAAATCTACCCAAATAGCGGCATCGTTATAACTAACGTCCGTAATTTGAATGGGGTCACAGAAACCTGGTTCCAAATCGGTGGCAGGGTCAAGACTTAGCCAAAAAGAAATGGCGCCGTTCCAATTCTCGTTGCTATAGGCTATGTTCCCGGCACTGGGATAATAGATATATCCTTTGCTACGTTCGGTAAATTGGAGTCCATCACCGTATTTGCCCTTTTCCTCTTGGCGACTAATATCAGGTTTGTGCAAGCCAACTTTGGAAGAATCAAGCGCATTTCTGTTGGCAACGGTATACATTAGGGAATCTCCAACCGAAAAATCGGCATTGACCCCGGTATCAAACGAGGCATAAAACGTAAGTGCCTCCTTTAAACGGTCTGCTGTAGTAGCTTCCTTAATCTCCTCAGTTTTGGTCTCCTCTTTTTTACTATTTTTTTTTTGACAAGAGGTCAATCCCACAATACAGGATAGGAGGATCAGTGCAACGTATTTTACGATGTATGTTTTAGCCATGGTTTTAGGTTTCTAAAGGGTCCGACACCTAAAGTAGACAATTAAAACATACGGCAATAAGAATATGTAATAATTGATTCCGAAGTAGTTAAGAGGAACCTTAAAAAAATGCTTCCCAGGACTTTTTCAATTCCTGTTGTTCAAAGCACCCACCAGAAGCGGATAAATATCACTTCGTAGCTATAAGGAAAGTAATACGGTGCGAAGTTTCACTTGTCCGCCTTTGGCGGGAACTTTGGATAGCGGGTAACTGGGAGAAAACCCAATGTAAATGTAAAACCTTGCAAAATCTATGATTTGCAAGGTTTGATTGCTTTATGACTTGCACTTTATTTTGAGATGTATTTAAAACGTTGCCCACCTATGGAAGCCTCATACATCAGGCCTCCTTTGGTTGAAGTAAATACGGCAACACCATCCTGATAAGCAACATCAAAAGAAGCCCCCTTCTTGAATGCAGCAACAGAGGCTTGTGCGTCAAGTTTCAACTTCCCGTTTTTAAATTTTTCAAAAATGTCTTCACCCTCGAAAAAGATAACTTCCATATATTGTTGACCTCCTAATTGATAGCCTATATTGGCTTGTTTGAGTCGGGCGGTTCCAACGATCTCCTTGCCCTCATAGACAATACCATTTCCCAACGCAATACCAACCGTCGCTGCTGCCTTTGTAATTCGGGGGAATACCACATAGGCATGGGCTTCATCTTTGTAGGATTCTAGCTTGGGCATTTTCTTGACCAGGGTATCCATCGCCTTCTTGGCATTGCTTTCTAATTCCGGATCCCAACTACCGGACTGGGCGGTTAATGTCATCGCGAATAGAAATACCACAAGCTTTGCTAACATGCTGCCGACACCAAATTTACCTGTTCTCATAATTGTTTGTTTTTTATGCCTTTGATAGTACGCTGTGTTCGAAATTTGTGGGTATGTCCTTAAATTTCCCACTTTACAGTATTGTGCTTTCATGATTTCTGTTTTTTATAATTGATAAATAAACTTCGTTTTTAAATGCTCTGGATTCGCAAAGGATTCCATGATCACATTGATTAGAATTCGATTTTGTAACTGATGTTGGGGATGATTATTCCTGAAAATTTGCTTTCAATACTTTGTGTGTTGGTATTAAATACATCAGCCTGAAATTCTTCAGTTGCTCCTGCATTCAATACCTGTAAGCTCCAAACGGAAGCATGTCTTGGTTTGTTCTTTCGGTATGTCAGGGTAAATGAGCCTATCGGCAGATCCTTATCCTTTTCCGAAAAAGAAATCTGGTTTCCCGTCTCACCATACACCACATCCTGATTCAGTATTGAAGCTTGGGAATCAATGGCCTCTCTTCTATTTCCCCCTAGGTAGTTGAGTCGAAAATTGGCCCCAAAAGTGTTGTTCTTGTTTCTTCCAACTTGCCATTCCTTACCAAAAACTGCATTTATAACATAGTTCTTGTTATATCGGGTATTGCGTTCAATACCATCATTCGCGGTGTATTTGGAATCGAATATTGAAGTGGTGAACAGGTAATAAAATCCCTTACTGAAATATCGCTCAAGTGTCAAATCTATGCCGATGTTCCTTCCGGTACCCTCACTGATAAGTGCCTCATCAAAAAACAGATTGTCTTCAATGTTTAGCGTAGAAATGTATCCATTGGGTGCAACCGGAACATCATGCAAGGACTGATAATACGGTTCTACACTCAATCTTACCTTGTCATTGATTTTCGTGTTAAACGACAGGACAAAATGATTGGATTTCATAAGGTTCAAATCTTTGTTTGGTTGAAATCCGTCCTCATCCCTGACAAAGTATATGGACAAGGGTTCAATTCTGCTGTGCAAACCATAACCCAACGCCAAATTGCTTTTATCGCCCAGTTTATAGTCCAGAGCTACACGAGGTTCCAATGTGAATTCTTTGTTCAAACCAAAGTACTGCGAATGAAATCCAGCATTCAACGTCCATTTTGGTGACAGATCAAACTTGGATTGCGTATACCACTGAAGAAGGTATGATTGTCCGTCCTCATCAACAATGGTTTGTGGTTGCGATTGAACCGTTTCTGCATCACCTACCTGTAAATCATAGGCCAAACTATTAAGATAAAAACCTGTCCGGTTGGTATGATTGTCACTTAAAACGGATGTTAAATCCGACTGCAAGGTGAGCTTGTAACTATTCTTACGCGCATCAGATTGAGGAATAGCGTTCAAGTCGTCATCCACATATTGTTCCTTGAAAGTGGTACCGTTTCCAGATAAGGATAAGGTGGAGTTAATAACCGCTCGGGAGTTAATAATTTGTTCGTAGTTCAGACCGGAAGCAAACATATACAAAGAGGTCTGGGAGTTTTCACGATCCGACCTTGACTCCCACTCTTCCATATCTTCAGCTTCGGTATCCACTGCGTCGTAAGCCCCAACCCCCCAAAGTGAAAAGGAACCAGCGCTTTTTGTAGGCAAGTCAATTTTAAAGGACACATCCTGATATTTTAACACCCCTGCATCGCTTGGTAAAAATGCTCCAACAAGGCCGAGTGTGGAGTAGCGATAGTTAAACAAATACGTAGCATCTCCATCTTTTCTAAACGGACCTTCCGTAGCAAAATCAAGGCCAAGCACTCCCGCTTGAAAGGTATACTCTTTATTTGTGGAATTGCCTTTCCTCAAATTGATGTCGAAAACCCCGGAGGTCGCATTTCCATACTCCGATGGAAATGCTCCTGTAAAAAAATCACTATTTCCCATCATCTGACTGCTCAACACGGTAAGCGCACCTGCACCGGCAATGGTCAAATCAGCGAAATGATTTGGGCTAGGCACCTCAACCCCTTCAATCCTCCAAAGTAAGCCGGAAGGACTATTCCCGCGAACGGAAATTCCATTACTGCTTACCGATGGAGCGGCAACACCTGCAAATGAGGACACCAATCTTCCCGGGTCGTTTAGCCCCCCTGCATAGCGCTGGGTTTCCTCAACGGTAAATTGGCGACTGCTTAAGGTGGCCAAGGTATTGATTGCTTTTTCCTTATCTCTTCGGTACGCCACTACCACTTCGTCAAGATTGGTGGTTAACGGGGTAAGTTTAATTTCAAGCATGATTTCCTTTGCTGACCCTACAAGAATCTCTGTAGCCAGGAAACTCTCGTATCCTATCATCCGTATTTCAAAATCCTGTCTCCCCACAGGCACTTGTTCTAGAACGAAGGCACCATCAAAATCAGTTATCGTTCCTAGGATAGGATCCGATCCCACCAGTGTTATTGTTGCCCCTATCAATGCCTGCTGGGTGTTCTGATCTGTAACCATACCCTTTACGGTCTGTGTTATCGTCTGAGCATTGCACCAATTGAATACGCCAATGGAAAACAATGCTATTATTAGATTTTTCATTTTCTTTTGTTTTGGTAATTAATCACTGATGCCTTTTAAGTTCACAAGCACCTTGCGCAACTGAAGCGGGAAGAAGTGTTAATCGTTAACTCTCCTAACTTCTCCTGATCCTTGAATTGATGTGTTTACTGTTGGATTGCCTTTATATAAGACATCTCCACTTCCATTGATTTCAGCATCAAGTGAATCTGTACAGCTAAGTTCAATTGAGCCTGAACCTCTAATCTCCAAATCCGCATCATTGACCAAAAAGTTGAAGCCTTTAACATCCCCTGAGCCCTCATTAAAACAATCGAGACTTTTAGCCATACCGGAAATGATAATATCAGCATTACCGGAATTGGAAATCGAGAAGTCATTAGCATCAATATTACTGGCAACAATAGTTCCAACTCCGGTATTCTCTAAACCGTTAAGTTGTCCCACGGTAATATTCGCGCTCAGTGTAATATTTCTATAGGTTTCATCAGATAATTCAAGCCTTAGTTCACCATTGACCACCTTTGTCCGTACACGTCCAATAATGTTATCATCCGCAGTGACCTCAACCGATTGTCCAACTCCTTGGGTAATGGTCACATCGAAGACACCAGTGCTCTTTAACTTCGTAAATTCACTGACTTGTCTCATTTCTGACGTCAGGTTTTGTGATCCTATCAAAGTGTCATCATCTTTATCACATGATGTAAAAAGGGTAAGACCAAATAAAAGAACCAAGGAGAACCAAATATTGATTTTATTGTAATTCTTGAATGGAATCCAATTAAAGCTTATGGGTTCATAGGTCTTTTTATCAAGACATCCTTTGTCCAATAGGAAGACTTGATTTTCCTTAACAAACACATAGTTTGTTGTTAATGTTTCTGTTTTTTTAGTTTTCATGATTTCTGTATGTATTGATTATTGTTTTCTAGATATTTCCACTTCTTCCTGGTCCTCAGGAAGTATTCCTTATTATTTGTTATTAAGAAAATGGAGAATGCAATAAGAAGGCCTGTCTGAATGACCTTGCTCATGGGTTCGGTGGCAAAGATTTCGTTGAAAAATCCTGCCGAAATATGAAATATTATTGTGATTATGATATTCCTGTTACACTTGTAATAGAGCCAGTTCATTATTAAGACAAAAGGGAACAAGCTCAGGAAGAAATTGATGGAATAGATTTCACCTTCTTCAACCAGGTTGCTGTGATAATAGTCTTTGATAAAGGATAATGGCAAATGCCATAGACCCCAGAACAATGCAAAAAGCAAGGAAGATTTAAGTAGGCTATGCTTTCTGACTAATGCATCTGTTCCATAAGAATGCCAGGCGAGTTCCTCAACAATGGGAGCAGCAACCAGCATAAACCAAACCGGAAATATTCCGGAAGAGAAGGTAAAACCACCTCGAAATTGAAATTGGTCTACACTATATCCAAAAAAGAGGGAAACCAATTGGGCCACCAGTATACTGAACGGCATAAGGAGAAATACCGCTACTAAATATTTCTGTCCCACTTTTTGGAAGTTGAAGAACCTTCCGAACAAATCCTTTCTGAGGGATTCCTGTGGAAGGATCAAAGCCAAGGCGATGAATAAGGGAGCCAATAGACCCAGTAGGCTACCTAAGCTAGTCCATAAGACAAATTCATTGGGATAGGTATGGCTTATATAAGCCACAACAAACCACACAACCCACGGGATTAATATGGATAAGAAATAAAACAACCTGGCGTGGCGATACTGTCCGATTTCCAATTTGCTTATCATGATATTCAGTTTTATGAAGCAAATGGACGGGATTTTTGGTCACCAATCGACCAACATTATGATGTCGTACTATTTACAGGTGCAGGATTATAGGATTGGACGTTTAAGTCCTGATTGTGGGGTTGTTACGTAAAATTTCATGCTATTATCGGCCTCTAGGCTTTGGGTGTATAACCAGCCATAAACTTTGAGGGTGTGACTCCCTTATGTTTTTTGAAGACCGAATTAAACGTGGATTTTGAATTGAAACCTGAATCGAGCGCCAATGCCAAAAAACTAAACTGTTTGTCTTTGGATGCCCGCTCAATAAATTCTTCTACACGATATTTATTTACAAAATCATTAAAGTTCTGTCCTTCATACTGATTGATGATTTGCGATAAATGATGGAGTGGCAAATCTAGTTTACCAGCCATGGTATTTAAATTCAGATTTGGTTCCAAATACGGTTTCTGTTCTGCCATTAGGTTTAGAAGGTCTTTGTGTTTAAGGGAGGCAAAGTCTTCTTTAAGACCTGAGTTTTTATATGAGGATTTATCCTCTTCCTTGATTTCCAGAATCTTGTTGTCCGCAAAAATATTTTGATGCCGAATCCCAAAATAGCCTAGGCACAAAACACTAAAAACGATCATAGAATAAAATATAAACTCCGGGTTGAAAGGATATTCAACTCCCAAAATATCCCTGGAAATAAGAACCAAGGCTACGGTTACAAAAATTACACCCACACCCCAAATAAAACTCCGTAACCAATTGAGGTTTATTTTTTCATCATTCGAAAAGTTATCCTCGATCAGTCTCTTATGCCTCTTCAGCAACTTAAAAGCGAAAACGGCATAAACTATCGTAGAAACTATTATGAAGATTACCAAAAAACTTCCAAAGAGCCCAAAATCATCTATTTCGCCCTTATCCACCATTCGCTTCTCCTCCGCAGAATAAAAAAAGTAAAACCGCAACATGTATAGATAGGAAATAACCACAGGCACGAAGTGCCAATAATCCTTCCTTCTTAATCTTTTATCGTCCCTAATGGAATACAGCACATATATGTAGAGCAATGGTCCGTAGAGAAGTGGGAAGGGTGCTGTTATTCCAATGAGATGAGGGTAGATGTCCCAATAACCCAAGGTATATATGTAAGTGCTGACCAAATGAATACCGACTATAAGCATCCAAAAGGCCAGTATCGTATCAGATAACGATTTATTTTTTTTGCCCAACAACAGGATAAAGAAAAATAGCGATGTGAAAATCCCTATGGTGAAAATCATATCCATTTTTGTGCGAAACTCTTTAGGTGCAGTACATGAAAGTTAAAAAAAATCATGTTACCAGTACTAGTTCCATTTTCAGAAAAATGGTTTTGCGACGTGTTACTTATTCTTCGTATTATCAGCCAATGATTGCCCCAACCAACATAATCACCGGAATACTATTCAATGCTGCATGCGCGATTAAGAAAGGAGTATTGTTCTGTATTCGCTGTGTGATATACGACATGAACATAGCCCCAGGAAGCACCATAATGGCATTGTAGGGAGCAAATAGATGGAAAGAGGTCCAAAGCAGCCCATGGACAACCCACGTGTATCTACCATGGGTTTTTTCCTGTTTTGGGAATAAGTACCCCCTCCATAGAAACTCTTCTCCTACTATATTGAAGAAATACATAACCATAAAAAGTCCGAGCAGCCACCAATTTCCCTTTAGCGGATGACCGACAAAGGTTTCGCCATCACTCATTACTTCCGTCAAAAGGTCTGTTGTAGGAAGCCATGCATGGATAATTTTGACCAATGGCCATGCGAGGGTGTATACCATGAGATAAAGGCCAACAAAGACCAATATGTATAGGAGGGTCCATAACCATTTTTTGCCCTTAATCTTTTTATATCGAAAACGGGTCATCAATGATTGCCAATTCAAAGGATGTCCTTCAAGTTTAAATCCCATTAGTGCACCGGTGAAGAAAATGACGTGTGGCGAGGCCATCACCAAAAACATTGAAATTTTGGACACTCCATGTGTGTCAAGAAAAGGCAACACCACACGTTCCAAAATCAGGAATAGCAGTGCGGCTCCAAAAAAAATAATGACTGAAGTCCCCAGTCGTATCGGCTTAATTTTGTCTATTTCCATCTGTCAGAATTTTTGTTTGTAATCTGGAAGCAAAATTGACCAATAGAAGAATACAAGTCGACCGACTAAAAAAAGTCAAACGCTTTTTCATGTAACGAATTGGTGCGTTCCATTAAAACTAAAGTTGATGGCGAAATTGGGTCGGGGTCAACCCCGTATGTTTCTTGAAGGCAGTGTTGAAAGAAGATTTTGTGTTGAAGCCCACTTCGTATAAGACTTCCAGCACCGTAAGCTTCTCATCGAGATTTTCTTTGAAGATTGATTTTGCCTTTTCAATCCTATATTCATTTACGAAATCAAAAAAATGCTTGTGAATTTTGTGATTGATAAGTATCGAAAGTTCCTTGGAGGGTACTTGCAAGTGTTTAGCCAAATCGGATATGGATAACGAAGGATTGGTATACGGTTCGTTTTTTTCCATATAATGTTTAAGGGCTTCCAATAGGTTACTTTCCTTTTCTGTCAATTGGTTGTTCGCATCATTCTTCTTGGCAAGTTGTTTGGCCAACCGTGTTCCTGAATTCACCCCTTTGAACAGTTCAGGGTAACGTAACGCCTTGAATACTATCCAACAAATCAATCCCAACGCCATGAGATTGGTGGCCACAGCAATGTTTTCATAAAGTTCAGATCTGTGAAGAAACAGAGAGGTATTCTTCAAAGTGGAAACCAAAAAATCAATGCTAAGAAACAGCACCAGTTGAAACAACCATCTATGGTTGAACCATTTGGTATCGGAGTAGTTTTCCAAATATAGCTTTCGATAGCGGGCTACAAGAACAAAGCTGGCAACGAGGTAGGATAAAACTTGTAAATGAAGAATAATATATACCAATTTGAGTTCGAACAAAACAGGGTCTTGTCCTTTAAGAACGGTAAGTTTTTCCGCCAAACTGGCCAGGTAGAAGTTTGGAAGTAAGATGAGAAGGGCCATTAGAAAAGTTACGCCATGCAGCAAGTGAACCATCCTCAATCTGAAATCGTTATATACAATAGAACGTATGTAGAGATACAAAAAAGGAAGCTCCAAAAAAATTGAGGAACTAAGAAGCAATCCCAATCCCGGATGTTTGGGATATACATAATTGTTCAGCAATACGTTTCCCCCAGTATCAATGGCAAAAATGATAAGAAACATGGCAATCAAAAGGTTGCTGGTTTGTTTCTTCGTTTTTAAAGTCAGTAGAAAAAAAGCAAAGAAAAAACTCAAAAAACCCGTTAACACACCCAGAAGTTCAGGGAAGGTTTTTATGTCCATAATTCATTTTTTATCGAAAATAGTTTTACTGCTTTGAATTGTAAGTTCAGATAAAATTCTCGGATTATTTTATAACTGATTTTAGGGAATCCTAAATGAAAACTCTGTTCAAAGTGAGAATATAGGTAATCAAACGATTTGGCGATAAATGGGTTTTAATTGAACTAGGGTAGCTCAGTATAACGTAAATATGGCGTCACTTCCTCGTGTCCCTTTGGAAATGTTCTGCCAGCTTCTTCACTTGAAAGGGAAGGATCAATAATCACATCATCATTTTGTTCCCAATTAGCGGGAGTGACAACAGGGTGCTTGGCAGTAAGCTGCAACGCATCTAGAACGCGAAGAATTTCATCAAAGTTTCGTCCTACCGCCATAGGATAGGTAAGCATCAATTTAATATCCTTTTCTGGCCCGATTACAAAGACTGACCGAATGGTGTGCTTTTCCGAACTTCCCTCATGAATCATTCCGTAAAGCTGGGCGACTTCTGCTTGTTCATCAGCAATTATCGGAAAGTTAACTTTGGTGTTCATAGATAGCTCAATATCCGAAATCCAACCTTTATGGGATTCAAGGTTGTCAACGCTAAGTGCAATTGCCTTAACATTTCGTTTTTTGAACTCATCATGTAAATTAGCGACTACTCCCAGCTCCGTAGTACACACTGGAGTGTAATCTTCAGGGTGTGAAAATAATAACCCCCAACTTGAGCCAAGCCATTGATGGAATCCCAAGTCTCCCATTGTAGTGCTTGCGCTGAAATCTGGTGCTATGGAACCTAAAGTAATGGACATGACTTTGACTAAATTATTAAATAACAAAGAATTACTAAAAGAGTAATAAATGTATATTTACTTAGTAAGAAACAAATAATGGAAACGGAGGGTACTATTAAAGCTATAATAGTTGATGACGAGGGTCGGCATCATGAGACCCTGGGAAAAATGTTAGGTAATTTTTGCCCTGAAATTGAAATATTGGGAAATGCCCATAATGTTGAAGAAGCCGTTAGTTTGGTAATGGATAAAAGTCCTCAAATCATTTTTTTGGACATAGAGATGCCTGGTGGTAACGGTTTCACATTGTTTGACCACTTCGAAGAACCACCTTTCGAAGTAATATTTACAACAGCCCATGACCTTTATGCCATCAACGCAATAAAATATGCTGCTCTCGATTATCTCATGAAGCCCATAAATATTAGGGAGCTACAGGACTCAGTGGCAAGGGCCGTCAAAGTCATTAATAAAAAAGGGAGTACCGTAAGCGCCGAAAAGATCAATGTCCTTAAATCCAACTTGAAATTGGAAGACCAACGTTTTACCAAAATTGCCCTACCTTCTTCGGACGGAATAGATTTTATCGAGGCCGAGGCCATTATAAGAGCCGAAGCGGAACGGTCATATTCAAACTTCTATTTGCAGAGTGGAAAAAAAATACTGGTCTCAAAGCCTTTGAAAGAGTATGAAGCACTATTGGAACAGTGTAATTTCTTTAGGGTACATAAGTCTCATATGATCAATCTGACGCACTTGGAAAAATACGTGAAAGGAAAGGGTGGATACGTGATAATGAAAGATGGGTCACATGTGGATGTGTCAGTAAGAAAAAAGGATGACTTACTTAATAGACTAATGTAAGTCATTTGGAAAACATACTTTTACCCTTGTCCCTAACGGACCATTCTTGTTTTTTAAATCAACTATTTCGTAAGTATACTCCTTATCCTCACTGGAATCATTTAGAAGCTCCAATCGGGTTTCGAGATTACTTATGGCCACTGACTTATGACCTTGGCTCTTGTGTTTTAAAGCATTCTCTCTTCCAATTCCGTTATCCTCTATGATACAGATAATCCTATCCTCCGTTTCGTCCAAATGGACTTTTAAGCTGCCTTTCCTTCCTTGTAATTTGCTTAGTCCATGAATTACCGCATTCTCTATGAAGGGTTGTAACAACATCGGTGGAATCAACGTGTCATGAGGATTATCTATCTCCTCGCTTATATGGTATTCAAAACTGTCGTTGAATCGTATTTTTTCCAACAAAAGATACTTGTCCAAGAACTCCAGCTCCTCAGCTATTGAAATGTATTTGGTGGTCGAGTTTATCAAGTTTTTTCGCATCAAACCTGCGAACTCAGAAATGAAATCTACAGCTCTATTGGTGTCATTGTTCAATATATAGGACTGTACCGAGCCTAAAGAGTTAAAGATAAAGTGCGGGTTCATTTGGGAGGATAGCATCATCATCTTTGATTGCAAGCTTTCCCGTCGTTCTTCCTTTATCTGCTGTTGATGAAATTTCTCCGCTTCTTTTTGAGCCTTTTTGAGTTCTTCTTCAATTTCCTTACGGGTTTCAATTTCCTGTCTTAGAACTTTGGTCCTATCCTTTATTTTATCCTCCAACAATAAGTTCATCTTACTCAATTCGTCCTTGGAAGATTGTAAAGCTATATTGAGTTCGGAAGCTTCCTCAAAGAGGAGCGTATTGTAAATTGATATTGCAGCCTGGGACGCAATGACTTTAAGTGTATCTAAATCATTCCCTTTGAACAAACCTGAGAGTTTTCGATTTTCAAGATATAGGACTCCTATTAGCTCTTTTTGTCGTATCAAAGGCAAGGCAAGCAATGATTGGATTTTGGTTTTTTCTATATAGTCTTTGTCAACCGAAATTGCCAGATCATTACTGTCAAAAACGAATTCCTTTTTAGAACTTATGACATATTCAATTATGCTAACAGGAATTGACTTTTGTTTTCCAAGGGGCTCCTTGACCAAAAGCCTCTTCTCTGAGTCCAAGTTTATTTCAGCTTCTATGTAGGGGTGCCCTTTCTCAATTAGTATTAACACGCTTCGGTCCGCCCCTGCCTTTTCCATAAGTACATTTAGAAGTTTTTCGACCACTTCACCTTTGTTAACTTCCGATGAAATTACCTGCATGGATCTAATCAAACTTTCAGTGGTGAGGTCTGAATACCTGTAATCCAAAGTTGTCTTTTCATCTTTGCCTTTCTTCGATTTTGCCACCGCATTCCATTGTTCATAGATGGCATTCACATTTTTTTCAAACCCCTCGGCCAAAACGGAATAATCACTTGATTTAAGCATGTCTGAGGCAATTTCATAGGCAAACGCCTTTATACCCCTCAAACCACCTTTTTCTGCCCATTTAAGGGCCAGATTAAAAGTGCCCAACGCCTCTTCGATTTTACCAGAGCGCCCTCTTAAAAGGGTCTCTATTAGATAGTATTCAGCACTGAAATTATCGGGCATACTATTGCTCCAAAGGTTCAGGACACTTTGGTTCTCTTTAATTCTTTCTTCCTGTTTCGCATTAAGTGATTCATTTAGATAGAGTATACAAAGTGAATCCAGAAAGTAATGTTTTGGAACATGTGGTTGCGAGGCCGCATAGATTACGATCTCCTCATTTTGCTTTAAAAGAATACTTGCCTCTTTAAATTCCTTTAGCATACAACACGCCCAACTCCTGAAAATATAATGGTGGGATATTGCAGTGAAAAACTTTACCTCCTGTAAAAACCTTAGGGCCTCCTTCTCAACAGACTGATACTCTGAATCGAACCTGCCCAGCAATTTCAAAAGACTTCCTTTAAGTAGTTTCATTAGGGCCAATAAACCTTGATTATTGACCTTTTCCATAAATACTATGCTTTCATCACAGATTTCCAACGTTTTAATCAAATCATCCCCTGCCAGAAAAGCATCCCGCACTTTGGCATAAAAAGAGTATCCTGCATACGGCAGATCACCCGTCTCTAATCCACTATAAATGGATTCATCCAAATTGGACGTACCTGCCAATATGGGTTCTTTGAAATGCTGAATAAAAATTGGAAAAATAGATAATGTCCTGCTTTTGTATTGGTCATTATCAATATGAGCGAGTAAATCTACTCCAACTTTTCCAAACTCATAGCCATAGTCGAATTCCTTATAGAAAGCAACCAGTAAAGACCCCATAAATACCAATGCAAAAGGAGTAGAATGCGTCAACCCTTTTTCCAAGGTTTGGTTGGTCATTTTTAGGGTGCTCCAGGCAAATAGATAAAGGTCAACAAAATATGCGGAGGCATTCATGTTAACCAATACATCCATAATGGCCAAATCCTCAGGAGCGGTCATTTTTCGATGGGCCAATTCTTGTAGTAAGTTGTCTTTGGCAGAAAGAGTGTTGAATAGCTCATATTCCTTGTGGATCAGTTGCTCCAGGCCATTGTTTTCAAACTGAATTCGACCCTCAATGTTGAACAATTCAAGAGCTTCCAAACCCGTTTGGATATTCCTTTCATACATCGCATAGCTTTCGTAAAAAAGCATTTTCATTCTTAGGAGCTGAACTTTTTCCAAAACTTCCGTAGTTGCCGAAAAAGCCCTACTTGCAAAAATCTCAGCACTTTCCAAATCACTTAACAGAAATAAGGACTCGCAAATTCCATACAAACACTGGAAGCGGTACTCTGATATTTCGAATTTGTCAACGAGGAAAAGACCCAGCTCAAAATATTGTTTACTCGCCTGAGGGGTAATGGAGAGGCCCGATTCGCTATTCTGACCCAGTATCGCTTTGATTATCGCTTTGGCGATATCAATTTCTATACGTTCTTTAGCATTAACAAAATGCAATAGGATTTCACCGATGGAATAATGGGTTTGATCTTTTTTTTCAATTAAAGTCTTTCCAAGTTGATAATGCAGCTCCTCGGTTGATAGATTAAAAGACGGTACTCGAAGGTGATATGCCGCTTGTTGTACTCTGTCATGGGCAAATGAATACTTTGTCACACCATCATTTTGGGTCTTGATGATATAGCCACTACCAATAGAAATATCCAATAATATCGGCATTAACACTTTCTGTATTCCACTTATTTCTGATATCAAATCCAAATCGAATCGACCCGAAATACAGGAGGCAACCTTAAAAATAATCTGGGCTTCGTAAGAGAGCTTATCAATCTTTTTGGATATCAGGTCAACCACATTGTCCGATAGATTTTCGGCACTTACCATCGACTTTTTCCACCTCCAGATATGTTTGTCATAATCATAACTCAGTGTCCTATTTTGGTGTAGGGAGTTTATGAATTGTTTAATGTAAAACGGGTTCCCTTCGGTTTTTGGAAAAATAAGCTTTGTAAACTCAGAAGTGTCATTTTCGTTCATCCCCAGAGTGTTGGCTATCATTTCATTTGCCGATTTTCTGTTTAAGGGAGATACCAATAAGTGATTGTAAGTTTCTCTCTTTTCTATTTCCTTTTTGAATCTATGAAAGTGATGATTGCTACCAACTTCATTACCGCGATAGGCGAACAAGAAAAAAATATTTTTACTGTCAATCCTGACCAATGCGTTAATGAGTTCCAAAGATGGAACGTCGCACCATTGCCAATCATCCAAAAACAGAATAATTTTCAATCCCAGGTCTGCGACCGCCTCAAAAAACTTTTGAAAGACATAAACAAAGCGGTTTCTGGTCTCAATCGGGTTTAATGTCTCAACTGCTTCCAATTTAGGTACCATTGCAGAAATCCCTGGAACAATTTCCTTGAGAACTCCAGCATTCTTTCCAAGGACTTCATTAAGAGTCTTTTGAAGTTTCTTTGTATCAAGTGTTGCGTTCAATAGAAGTTGTCTTTCCAGGCTGGTAAATGCCGACTGAATTGCGGAATACGGTGTATTCTTGAACTGATCAAACTTCCCCTCCAGTACTATGTTTTTATTCGGAGATAAATCCTCAATGAACGTATTAATCAAGCTTGTTTTCCCTACTCCGGAGTAACCTTCTACGAAAACAACTTGGGAATCCAGGTAGCCTACTTTCTTATAGCATTCTTCCAATTTTCCTAATTGGTCTTCCCTGCCAAAAAGTATAGATGCAAATTCAATTTTACCAGGATTGTAATCCTTGTGAAGTTGTATTTTTTTGTCCTCATCTCTTTTGTATACTTCTATCATTTCACTTAAATCTTGGAACAGACCAAATGCCGAGGCATATCTATTATTTGGATTTTTAGCCAAAAGAATCAAAATCAATTCTTCAAAGCTTGGGTGTACTCTTGGGTTAATATCTGAAGGAGCTATCGGTGTCTTGGTGAGATGCTGGTGGGTTAGCTCTAACCTATCATTCCCTTTAAAAGGCAGACTTCCAGTGACCCATGTATATAAATTAATCCCCAGAGAATAGAAATCTGAACGATAATCAGCGACTGTCGCTGTGTTTTCATAGTTTTCAGGAGCCAAGAAATACAAATCTTCCAGAGCGTAAAACTCGGATGAGGATGTAAAGGGTATTTCTCGAAATAAGGAATTACCCAGAATCATTATTTGTTTTTGTTCATTTAGCGCAATCCTGCTAGATGACAAAGTCCCAATAGACATATTCTTTTGCTGAAGTGACTTAAGGGTATGGACAACCTGCAAGCAATTATTTAGAAGGTCTATAAAATCCTTTTTAGTTCTTGGAATTGGTGGGTCAAACCTTTCAATATCCATGAAATCGTAAGAAATACGGTTTTCTTCAGACCTCAATGGTTTGAGTATATGAGGTACATCCAAGGAAATACTTTCAATCCTCCTTTCAGAATGAATTTTTTCAATGAGCATAGGCTTTCCATCAATGTTTTGAACATTGATTCCTACATCGGAAAACTTTGCAGTGAAGGGCATCGACTTAATATTACGACCACTTCAAGATATTAATAATAGGGCAATATCGCAGTACGTTCGGAAGTCAAGGAATAACGTTGGGAAATTACCGATGTCTATCCCATTAGTCATAGAATACTTTTGATGAAATTTCTTGCCATGACCGTTTACGATAAGCAAAGACTACACAATGAATGCCATAGGGTATTACAATATTACTTGGAGAAGACTGAAAGGGTAATGAACCTCTATCAGGACACTTCGGAGACCCAATACTTTTTATTCGCATTAAAAGGAACCATGGCATTCATAAACGGCAACAAAAATGCAGACGTCCCTTTTTTGGAAAAGTGTATCAACGGCTTGATAGCTGGTCAAAAAGGAAGAAAGGGAAGCGATAGATTATCTGAGCTTCGGAATGAACTGGAAGAAGAACTAATACTACTCAAACTTAGATACAACATAAAGTGAATCGTTTTGAGAAGAATTCGCAAGGCATATCGTTATCACCTTAAGCTGCAACGGTTTCTTTTCCGAGGTAAAAACAATTCTACTTGGCTCTTATTAAGCCTCGTTCTTTTACTATTACTGCCTATCCCCGTTTATTTAATGCCACATTTAAGGGCATTAATTTTTCAGGTAGTATTGTCATTCGTTGTTTTTACTGGCATTCAACTAATTTCCAATTCCATTCGGCACTTTTTGGTTGGTTTTGCGATGGGTATTGTAGCAATTATTTTTATCTGGCTTGGAGCTGAAAGTGGACTACTTCCCGTGGTAAAGTTTTTAAGGGCCTTTTTCACCAGCGCCTTTCTCACTTTTCTCAGTTATCGTCTTTTTAATATCATTTGGAACAGTCCTAAAATTACTTTGAACATTATTTCGGCAGCCGTTTCTGGTTACTTTTTAATTGGATTATTTGGAGGTCAGTTATTTCAGTTCATAAACTTGTTAGTTCCCAATTCGTACAATCTAAATCAGGGAAGCGATTTATATCAACTTACCTACTTTTCTTTTACTACACTTACATCCCTTGGCTTCGGAGACGTTCTGCCATTGACGGCACCAGCTCAATCAATCGCCCTTTTAATCGGTATTACGGGGCAACTTTATCTCACAATATTGGTCGCTATGTTGGTCGGTAAGTATTTAATTCAAGATCCTTCAAACCCTTAACCTTACCGACAATTATTATCATCATTTGCAATAACCAACACGTTGGGAAGCAGTACAGCAACGATAGGTAATTGCGGGGTGTTTATGGTTATTAGCGCTTCTAGATTTGAGCAATAACAAATACATCTGGAAGTCATGAAAAATCTGAAACCTATAGTATTTATAATACTATGTCTGTATCTGGGCAACCTAAAAATTTATGGTCAGCTGACCGAAGAGGAATTGGCCAAAATTGCCCAAGATCCCATTGCCAACATCATCAGCGTCCCATTTCAAAACAATACCACTTTTGGAGTTGGCCCCTTTGATAGGACAATGAACGTTGTCAATATTCAGCCCGTAATCCCTTTTGCGGATGGAAAGATTATTACCAGAGTAATTCTACCCATTATTAACCAGCCAAATGTCTTTGCCGAGTCGGGCAATTTTAAAGGCATAGGTGATGTAAACCTTTCTGTGTTCTACACAAAGAAGGGCAAAGTTAGTTGGGGTATAGGACCCGTATTCAATTTGCCTACTGCAGGTTATAATTTGGGGATTCAGGAATGGGGTGCTGGCCCATCCGTAGTTGGCGTCATGAAACCGAGCAATTGGGTAATTGGGATGCTGGTTAACAACGTTTGGTCGCTAGAGAGTGATACTTCGGCATTTACCATCCAACCATTTATCAACTACAACCTGCCCAACGGATACTATCTATCCACTTCTCCCAAAGTGGTGGCCAACTGGGAAGCCGATTCTGATAATCGATGGACCATACCCATGGGAATCGGTTTTGGAAAACTTGTGAAACCAAAGGGATTCCTGCCTTTTAATGTGCAGATTGGAGCCGATTACCTAATTGAAAGCCCAGAACTCACTGGAGGTGACTGGACCTTTAGAGCCTCCTTTACTGCCCTGATTCCCAAAGCCATATTCCAAAAGAAAAGTAGCACCAAGTAACGTTGGGAAGACGAAAAGCCCCATTCGGGAAATGGCGATGGCGGGGTGGAATTCACATCAATAACATTGTATCAAAATTTAAAATAAAGTACAACCTAATAATTTGAAAATTATGAAAACAAATCAATTAAAATCGAAAATGCTTTCGCTGCTTGCATTGACCCTGCTTCTATTATGTGGCAGGACTTATGCTCAGGAGAGTACAAAAGACCAGCCAAATTTCCTCGTCATCGTCGCTGACGATATGGGATTTTCGGACGTGGGAGCATTTGGAGGTGAAATCAACACTCCTAACATAGACAAGTTGGCTGAGGAGGGTGTCCGCTACACTAACTTTTATGTAGCACCTACCTGCTCACCAACACGTTCCATGCTACTATCCGGAATGGACAGTCATTTAGCTGGGCTTGGAAACATGTATGAAAAAACCGCTCAAAACCAAATGGATGTAGTCGGCTATGAAGGTCATCTCAGAACCGATATTCCCGCATTATCTGAAATCCTTAAAGAAAATGGGTATCACACCTATATGGCAGGAAAATGGCACTTGGGCAAAGCGAAAGAGTATCTTCCCCGTGCACGTGGATTTGAAAGATCATTCTCAATGCTTTCTGGAGCAGGCAGCTATTTTGACTTTAAGGCAATGGATGATCATATCGATAAAAATCATTTTTCTGAAGATGGTGAATATCTTGAAGAATTACCGAAAAACTATTATGCAACAACCACTTTCACTGATAAGATAATTAGTTATATCGACTCCAACAAAGGTGATGGGAAACCCTTCTTTGCGTATTTGGCACACCAGGCCCCTCATGACCCATTGGCGGTACCCAATAAATGGTTAAGAAAATATCAAGGAGTTTTTGACAAAGGTTGGGATGTATTACGAGATGAACGTCTAGAACGTATGGTGGAGATGGGCATCCTATCAGAAAAAACCGAATTGGGAGAACGACTATGGTACGTACCTGGATTTGATAAGTTAAAACCTTTGGCGCAAGTAGTTACCGCAAGGAAAATGGAAGTATTTGCTGCGGTCCTGGATTATATGGACATGGAAATTGGAAGGCTTATCGAATACCTAGAGGACAACAATTTAAGAGAAAATACCTATATCGTTTTCTTTTCGGACAATGGTCCAGATGTTGCTCAAAAAGCTGAGACCTACAAGAAATATCCAGCTACGAATAAGGCAAATTGGATGGCCAAAACCTACAATCACGGTCATGAAAATTGGGGTAGAAAAGGTTCTTGGACCGCTTATGGACCCTCATGGGCACAAGTCTCAGCAGCTCCTTTTAATGGAACTAAATATACTACCTATGAAGGAGGGATTCGTTCCCCATTGATTGTGGTAACACCTGAAAAAACCAATGCGGGACAAATAAATAAAGAGGCCCTAATGCAGGTTAAAGATATTGCTCCCACTTTCTTGGAACTTGCTGGAGTTACTCCCCCTACAACCTTCAAGGGAAAACCAACGCTTCCAATGCAAGGTAAATCCTGGGCTGCAACAATCCACGGTCAGGAAAGGTCCCCAAGAACCGATTCTGACTATATAGGAGTGGAGCTTTGGAACTGTAAGGCCATTAGAAAAGGGCCTTGGAAGCTTGTCAGCATGGTTATTCCATACGGAAACGGAGCATGGGAACTTTACAATCTTGATGATGACCCTGGTGAGCGCCATAATTTGGCAGAATCCAATCCTGAAAAGCTCCAAGAGCTTATAGCACACTGGGAAGAATATAAGACCATCAATAATGTAATTGCACCTAGCAACTCAATTTATGATGGTTTGGAGGACAAACTACCACCAAGGCCTGAATTCTACGATCCACACTTTGCCAGAGGTTCAGAGACAGTACCTGAAATCGATGATAAACAATAATACATCCACATTTTAAAAAGTAATCATGAAATATTTATATATCACTTTAGTAGCATTGTTCATGTTTGGGCCAGCCCAAGCACAACTTGATGGGCCAAGAACATACCTGGCGGCCCCGAAGAAGCTGAATATTCTGAGTGCACACTTTATCAATGCCAAGATCAATGCTTCGGTCAACAACCTAAGTTTTGTTACCCCAGGAACAATAGTTGATAACAATCTTTACATGCTCACTTATAATAGAAGTCAACCTGTTTTGGGTAGAACGTTTTTCTCAAATCTTATCGTTCCTGCTGGTAACATCACAGCGACTCTTAACGTTGACCCCTTGGGCCCTGGGGCAACTTCCTCCTCAGTTTTCCAACATGGTTTTGGAGATTTGACTTGGTTGAATACAATCAACTTAATTGGAGCGGAGGAGCTCATGATCAAGGACTTTGTAAGACATGAAAGCCCTTCTTTATTATATCTGCAAACTGGTATTACTTTCCCCACAGGTCAATACGATTCCGAGAGTCCTGTTAATATCGGAAGTAACCAGTTTAAGCTAAAAATTGGATTGCCATTTATTCAACGAATTGGCCCTTGGATAACAGGAAAGAGTATGACTTTGGAAGTTTTTCCTGCCTATACGATTATTGGTAAGAACAATGATTTCCAAGGTCAGGAAGTAGAACAAAGTGGGCTGTTCACTTTGGAAAGTCATTTGACCAAGGATATCACCAAGAGCGGTTATTTGTCGTTGGATTACAGTTATATGAATGGTGGTAGTTCAGAGTTCTTTTCCAAAGAAACAGGCATGCTGGTTAATGAACAAGCAGGACAAAATGTGCATCTGATTGGTGCTACATTGGGACTCAATATCAACGACAATTTTAATCTGACATTAACACATAATCAAACCTTTTCATCAGGAAAT
>JANQRG010000041.1 GCA_028284665.1 Croceivirga sp. | reverse complement strand
ATTTTTTATATTCTGGTCCCTCACAAACTGATTACCCGCAACTGAATTTGGCGTCAGTTCATCAAAAACTATGGCTTCACCACTTCTTCCTGCTTCACGAGTTTCTTCAAAGACTTTATTAACGGCAAAAGCATTAAACTTAAGGCTGTTGTTATCGTTGATTTTATACTCAGCCACTAAAATACCATTAGTATTTACAGTACGTCTCCAATATATGTTGTCTCCGTCGGGCACAAAATCCCTAGCACCGCCAGTTACCTCCAACAAACTATTTGTTATGCCTCTATCAAATTCCCTAAACAATCCTTCGCGGTACTCATGATCAACAGATTGCCCACCAGCAAATAACAAACGAAACTTTCCCGCTTCATCTAAAAATCCTCCAGCATTAAAACTGAAAGAATAATTTAACGGTACATCAACAGCTTGAGGATTCCAAGTCTGACGCGTGAGCGATTGTACCATAGTATTGATTTGGTAGGGTCTTGAAAAAATGCCAAGACTAATATCTCTATTAACCGCAGTTGCTTTAAAATTGTCAAAAACGTCGCCACCGGCTACGTTACTATTGACTCCTCCACTAAAACTAACTCCAAAGTCACTTCGAGAAGTAATGTTCTTCGATGTAATATTAATGTTACCGGAAGCTTGGTCTGCAGAATTATTGGGCGAAAAGGTTTTGCTTATGGAAACGTTCTCAATAAATCGAGTAGGAAATAATCCTAAATCTATATTTTTTTTATCGACATTATCCGAAGGGATTGGCAACCCGTTCAATGTAGTTGTTAAATAGCGATCACCTAAACCTCTTACATAAATTTGACCTGACCCCTCAGATTTTGACACTCCTGAAATCTTGGTGGTAGCAGCCGAAGCATCTGAAACGCCCAGTCTACCCAACTGCTCCGCCCCTATGCTTTCCACTACGGTTACCGCCTTTTTTTGATCTAACAAAAGCGCTATTTCCGAATCTTTTCGAGCAACTGTGGTTACCACCACTTCATCCAACTGAAATTCACCACCTGCGCTCATGGGAACATCTACATTGGTTACTTTTCCAGCTTCCACAGATACATTTGGAATTTCAATGGTTTCATACCCCAAAAAGCTGTAGACTACCGTGTATGTCCCTGGCTCTAAACCAGCGATTTCATATAATCCGTCAAAATCCGTAGTAGTTCCGGTAGTGGTGCCTTTGATAAGTACGTTGGCAAAGGGAAGAGGTTCGTTGTTTGCTTCTTTATCGGTCAGTTTTCCTACGATGCTTCCCGTTGTTTCCTGAGCATTTGCTGTACCTAAAATAAGTACTGCAAGAATCATCAAATAAAATCTCATTTGTCAGTCAAGTGTTTGGCGCAAAGAACGCGAGAGGCTGTAAAAGTCGTGTTAGGGGTATGTTAACAGTTTATTTCAAAAGTATTACCATAGTGTTACGAGATTAAATCAATGTTAAGAGGTTTAGCGGTTATTGTATTATCTTTACTTTTGGGCGAAACCACTAAGTTCACTGCCATGAAAACGAAAGATATTAGGATACTTCTTGTTGACGATGAGCCTGATATTCTGGAAATTGTAAGTTATAATCTCTCTGCGGAGGGCTATGACGTGTTCACCGCAAAAAATGGGGTGGACGGAGTAGCCAAGGCCAAAAAGAAGTTGCCGCACCTAATCATTCTCGATGTTATGATGCCGGAAATGGACGGCATAGAAGCTTGTGAGGTTATGCGCGGGACCCCAGGTTTGGAAAATACTATTATTACATTCCTAACAGCCAGAGGCGAAGATTATTCTCAGGTGGCAGGCTTTGACGCAGGCGCGGATGATTATATCACCAAACCCATCAAACCCAAGGTACTGGTGAGTAAGGTAAAGGCGTTGTTGCGAAGGCTAAAAGAGGACAAAACCGAAATTGAGGATATTGTTAAGGTTGGTAATATTGTCATCAACCGGGAGGAATACAAAATTGTGAACAACGGTGAGGAAATTGTGCTGCCCAGAAAGGAATTTGAATTGCTGGCGTTGCTTACTTCAAAACCAAGTAAAGTATTTAAACGGGAGGTGATTTTGGACAAAGTATGGGGCAATGAAGTGGTTGTTGGCGGGCGGACCATCGATGTACATATTCGAAAACTTCGTGAGAAAATTGGCGATCATCACTTTAAGACGGTAAAAGGCGTTGGCTATAAGTTTGTGCTCTGATGGCGGTAGCCCTTAAAAAGTCGTATCGCTTTGCGATACGCTCTTCTCTTTTTATTTCACTTGCGCTCTCTGCTACGTTGGCACTGCTTTTGCTGGTTTTTGGAAATTTTCGTTGGTATATTCCGGTAATTTTTGCGTTCGTCGGGTTTATCTCGGCCTTTTTTATCATTCAATCAAGAGTAGAACGGTTTATCTACCGTCGGGTGAAAAAGATCTATGATGATGTGTCTTTGTTAGAATCCTCTTCTTTTTCCTCCAAGCCCATTACCACAGACATGAAAACCCTAACGGAGGAGATTGAAAAGTTTGCCAAGGACAAGAAGATAGAGATCGATACGCTTAAGATACGGGAAGAATATCGCAGGGATTTCCTGGGCAATGTATCCCATGAATTAAAAACCCCTTTGTTTACCGTCCAGGGATATATTCTGACCCTAATGGACGGGGCCATTAATGATAAAAGGGTACGAGAGAAATATTTAAAACGGGCAAGTAAGGGTGTGGAACGTTTGATCTATATTGTGAAGGACCTGGACATGATCACCAAACTTGAATCAGGAGACGTGAATTTGGTCAAGGAAAAATTCGATATCATAGAATTGATCCAGAACGTATTTGAGCTGTTGGAAATGCGTGCGGCTAAGAAAGAAATAACCCTCACTTTTGATATTGCGTATACGGAGCCTATTTATGTGTCGGGCGATGAAGAGAAAATACAGCAGGTAGTGAGCAATTTACTGGTCAACTCCATTAAATACGGACATATGAACGGCACTACTGAGGTAAGTGTAGAAAACTTGATCAAAAACAAGGTTATCGTTCGCGTTACGGATAATGGGGAAGGGATCCCTAAACAACATATTCCCCGATTGTTTGAACGCTTCTTCAGGGTAGATCAAAGTGGTAGTCGTAAGGAAGGCGGATCCGGCCTGGGATTGGCCATTGTAAAACACATCATTGAAGCCCATGGTGAAAAAATCTATGTAGAAAGCGAGGAAGATGTAGGTTCTGAGTTCTCGTTTACCCTGGAAAAGGCCGAGAATAACGAGGAATAGTCGAGCATGGTGTCAAACTGGGTTAACCCCTTAAAATGGTGCACCCGTTCTAGATCTGTAATAGTAAAGTTATCTTGCGTAGCATATGGAACCAATCTCTGTTTTTCCAGTCTTTTTGCCAAATACTCTTGCTCGTATTGCCCTGGAGTAGGAATGAAAAAAGCCTTTTTCTCCAGTTTGGCAAGATCCATTACTGTGGTGTATCCGGAACGTGAGACAATTAGGGTGCTGGTGGTAATCGCCTCCTCCAGTTCTTTGGACTGCATGAAGTTCACTACTTCCACTTTGGCCTTGGAGAGCTTACGGGTTTCTCTTAGCTGTGTGCCTTCAATTTTGCCTTTTACGAACAGCACGGTCCCTTCATATTGCTCCAATTCCCGAAACAGCTTTTCTTCTAGCAATGTCCTTTGCGGTTCGGGTCCTGAAAGCAGTATCATCAGATCATAGATCGGTTTAACGACCTGCTTTTCAAATCGACTTAGTGGCCCTAAGTACCTTACATTGAGTTTCGTCTTTTTTAGATGCCCTAGTTTACCCGTCAGATTGGGTTTGCCTTCTACATCAGGGACCCAGCATTCCTTAAATTTTTTGATGATCTCCTGGTGCATTTTGGAACTGAACCAGGTGGTGTTTCCCGACAAAACATTGAGTTGATGGGTAATAAACACGCAAGGTATTTTTTTGTGATATACCCCAAGCCGGTTATCTGAGATAATGGCACCTATTTGATGGGCTTTTACCAGCTTTTTTACCTGCTTTTTCTCCTTGGCCATAGCTTTAAGCACTTTTGGAGAATCCCAAAGCATTTTTAATTTGAAATTTTTTCCTTTCTCGGCATATTTTATTTTGTAGGAAGATAATTCAAAAGCGGGGAGTTTTGGAAACTCTTTTTGTAGCAGGGAAAGGGCTACCCCATCAGAAGCCAGATACACCTCATAATCTTGCTGTAACAAGGCCTGGACGATAGGGATACAGCGCGTGGCATGCCCCAATCCCCAGTTCAGGGGGGCAACTAATATTCGTTTTCTGTCTTGCATAATTGCAAAAGAACAAAAAGCCTCGCTTTGGTTGAAATCCGTAGTTTTGTCCTTTTGTTAAGCTTTTATTTTGGGGAGTAAGAACAAGTTAAAACGATTTGCCGAGAATGAGACATTTTCCAATGTACTCCAACCTTCAAGGGAAGAAGTATTACAAGGCATTTCATGGAAAGGTAGGTGGCGTGATTTTTTTAAAAATGACCATCCACTGGTGTTGGAGCTAGGCTGTGGAAAGGGCGAATATACGCTTGGATTGGCTCGGCGCAAGCCGGATAGAAATTATATCGGTATTGATATTAAAGGTGCACGTTTCTGGCGAGGTGCTAAAACTGCTATGGAAGAAGGCCTACAAAACGTTGCCTTCCTTCGTACTCAAATAGAGTTGATTGACCGGCTTTTTGCACCTGCCGAAGTCTCCGAGATCTGGATCACTTTTCCAGATCCACAAATCAAATTTAAGCGCACCAAACACCGCATGACGAATGTGACTTTCCTTAACAAATATGCTAAAGTTCTGTCCCCTGAAGGAGTGGTTCACCTCAAAACCGATAGTGAATTCTTACACGGATATACTGTAGGGGTATTACAAGGTTTGGGCTATGAGATCCTTTACAGTAACCATGATATCTATAAAAATGAAGGGAGTCCCGCTGAAGTTTTGGAGATACAGACATTTTATGAAAATCAGTATCTTGAAGTAGGGAAACCGATTACCTACGTTCAATTCAGACCGACCAACTAAATGACACATTTATTATTTCTCTTTTTTGCAACGTTCATTGCTGCAATTTTAGCTTCTGCACCTCCGGGGCTTTTAAATGTCAACGCAGCGAAAACCAGCGTGGAGAAAGGAAAAAGAGAAGGTGTCATTTTTGGCTTTGGAATTGCGGTAATGGTAATGTTGCAGGCGTATTTGGCGGTACGTATTGCAAAATTCCTTTCCAGGAACCCAGAAGTGGTAGAAGGTTTAATGAAGGCCGCGGTATTCATTTTTGCGGTGCTCAGTGTTTTCTTTTTTGTAAAGGCTTCCAAAAAAACAAGGCAAACCGCAACCTTGGAGAAAGGAACGATAACAAACAGCTTTTCCAAGGGGATGTTCCTCGCAATGTTGAACTTGTTACAAATACCCTTTTACAGTGGATTGAATTCATTCTTTCATGCACAACGTATCATGAATTTTGAAGTACTGGATGAAGTGCTATTTATCGTTGGCGCAGGTTTGGGAACCTTTTTTGTGATGTATTCCTATGTTTTCTATTTCAACAAGTTGGAGACCAAGACAAATCGATTTTCTAAAAATTCCAATTATATTTTAAGCGGGTTAATGCTGTTATTGCTAATAATCACTTTGGCGCGCATTTTTTATCATTAAATGGACGAACGAAATTTCTTTGAAAAGGTGTATGAAGTGGCCAAACAAATTCCCTATGGCAGGGTCACCTCCTATGGTGCTATTGCCAAATATCTTGGAGCCGCTCGAAGTGCCCGAATGGTGGGATGGGCTATGAACGGTGCCGCTGCCAGGGAAGATGTTCCGGCGCATAGAGTAGTAAACCGGGTGGGAGTCCTAACAGGGAAACATCATTTTGGGGGGACCAATATGATGCAACAGTTATTGGAAAACGAGGGGATTGAAGTGGTAGACAACCAAATTGTTAACTTCGGAAAGTTTTTTTGGGACCCGGCCAGGGAACTTGAAATTGAAAGCTAAGTGCAGTCTAAAATTTATGAAAATTGGAATAGAGTATCACATAACACCTTCCTATCCTATCATCTTTATTTTCAATATGGTTGCTATAAAATCTGCCGGGCTTGCGCTATCTTTGTAGCCCGCCTGAACGACTGGGTCGGGCAGGTTTAGAATCAGTATAAACGATAGGCAGTTAAGTATAGCGGATGAAGTTTACTAAAAAGGAGGTGCTGGCGGCATTGGAAAACATTACTGTACCGGGAGAGGGGCAGAATATGGTAGAAAGTGGTGCAGTTACCAACGTGCAGGTTTTTGGCGATGAGGTTGAAGTGGATATCACTATTAAAAACCCGAGTCTACAGGCGAGAAAGAAGACGGAAGTGGAGATTTTGAAAATCATCCATCAAAAGGTCTATGAAAAGGCAAAGATCAAAGTCAATCTTAAAGTAGATGCTCCTGCGAAACCCAAAGTGAATCAGATCAAGGGTAAGCCTATTCAGGGGATCCAAAACATCATTGCAGTGGCCTCCGGAAAAGGTGGTGTTGGAAAATCTACGGTGACAGCAAATTTGGCCGTTACGCTAGCGAAGATGGGCTTTAAAGTAGGTTTGTTGGATACTGATATTTACGGCCCCTCGATGCCTATTATGTTTGATGTAGCCCTTGAAAAGCCGCTGTCCATCAATGTGGATGGAAAAAATAAAATGAAGCCTGTAGAAAATTATGGGGTAAAAATGCTTTCCATCGGGTTCTTCACCCAGCCCAACCAGGCTGTTATCTGGAGAGGCCCCATGGCCAGTAAAGCTTTGAATCAAATGATATTTGATGCGCATTGGGGCGAGTTGGACTTTTTATTGCTGGACCTGCCTCCCGGAACAGGGGATATTCATTTAAGCATTATGCAATCCCTTCCGGTTACCGGAGCTGTGGTAGTGAGTACACCACAGGAAATAGCGCTGGCGGATGCCCGAAAAGGGGTGGCTATGTTTCAACAAGAAGCTATAAACGTACCGGTCTTGGGGATTGTGGAAAATATGGCCTACTTTACTCCCGAAGAACTGCCGAACAACAAATATCATATCTTTGGTAAAGATGGGGCTAGAAACCTGGCCACGAATTTGGATGTACCCTTTCTTGGAGAGATACCTTTGGTGCAAAGTATTCGCGAAGCAGGAGATGTGGGGCGACCCGCAGCCTTGCAGACCGCAACAGAAAGCGAGGAGGCCTTTGAAGAGTTAACAAAAAATGTTGTTCGGGAACTGGTACGTAGAAATAAGGATCTTCCGCCAACTGAGGCGATAAAGATTACTACAATGGCAGGTTGTGCTGCTGTAAAAGGAAAATAATTATGACAACGGAGGAGATAAAATTAAATGTAGAAAAGGCGCTCGAAGAGATCCGCCCCTTTCTGCAAAGTGATGGAGGCGACATTGCATTGGTCTCTATAGACAATGGCACCTCGGTTAAAGTGCGACTTGAAGGCAATTGTATTGGGTGTTCTGTAAATCAGATGACATTAAAAAGCGGTGTGGAAATGACGATTAAGAAATATGCCCCTCAAATTGAAGAGGTAATTAACCTTAGTGAAGCCTAATTTTTGTCATAAAAAGGACACTTCCAAAACGATAGCTTTGCCCAAATTTTCCGGAAAATCATGATTACTACCGATATTTTAATTATTGGAGCAGGCCCTACTGGGCTTTTTGCCGTTTTTGAAGCGGGATTATTGAAGTTAAAATGCCATCTGATTGATGCCCTCCCACAACCTGGCGGACAATGTGCTGAGATCTATCCGAAAAAACCAATCTATGATATTCCCGGTTTTCCTGAAATTCTGGCAGGGGAATTGGTGGATAACCTAATGGAACAGATCAAACCCTTTCAACCGGGGTTCACTTTGGGAGAGCGTGCAGATACTGTTGAAAAACTGGAGGACGACACTTTTGTGGTCACTACCAATAAGGGGACCAAACACCACGCTCCCATAGTGGCGATTGCCGGTGGCCTTGGAAGCTTTGAACCGCGAAAACCCCTATTAAAAAACCTAGAAAAATACGAAGATAACGGTGTAGCCTATATGATCCGGGATCCGGAAGCTTACCGGGGAAAACGGGTACTAATTGCCGGAGGTGGGGATTCTGCCCTGGATTGGACCATTTTTTTGGCAGATGTTGCACAAGAGGTTACACTGGTACATCGGAGAAATGAGTTTCGTGGTGCCCTGGATTCTGTGGAGAAAGTACAAGAGTTAAAGGATCAGGGAAAAATCAATTTGATTACTCCTGCGGAAGTGGTTTCCTTGAGAGGAGAAGAGGCCCTGGAGGCCGTATTTGTCCGGGACAATAATCACCCTAAAGAGGATATGAGAATAGAGGTGGATAACTTTATTCCCCTTTTCGGACTTTCCCCAAAGTTGGGCCCTCTGGCCGATTGGGGATTGGAAATTGAAAAAAATGCCATTAAGGTGGATAATACCCTGGATTACCAAACCAATATTTCCGGGATTTATGCCATTGGAGATGTCAATACCTATCCCGGAAAGCTAAAATTGATCCTTTGCGGTTTCCACGAAGCTACCTTAATGTGTCAAAGTGCGTACCAGCGTATTTTCCCGGATAAGAAATATGTCATGAAATACACTACCGTTGGTGGCGTAGAGGGGTTTGATGGTAGCAAAAAGGAAGCACCTAAAGCAGTGGTTAAGGCAATTAAGTGACCTCCCCTCTATAAAGAGGGGATTGAGGGGTGTGTTAAGATGATAGTTAAGTACAATCCAAGACTTAAGGAATTAGCAAGACAACTTCGAAACAATGCTACCAAATCGGAAATTCGATTATGGCAAAAGCTAAAGCGTGGTCAATTGTATGGCTACGATTTTCATAGACAAAAACCCATAGATGAATATATTGTTGATTTCTTTTGTAACAAATTGCAATTAGCCATTGAATTGGATGGATATTCCCATGAATTAGTTGAAGTTTGGGAGAAAGATGTTAAGAAAACCAAGCGCTTAAATGCCTTGAATATAAACGTGCTGCGTTTTTCTGATTATGAAGTTTTGAACGATATAGAAAACGTACTTTTGGCCATAGAGGATTATATTGTTCAATTTGAGGAAAACGGGTTTACACCTCCCTTAGTCCGTCCTTTTTAGGAGGGAGGTTTTATGTTAGATTTACTGTTAAATAATAAAACAAAAGATAGTATTGAAATGACTAACGAGATTTCCCGACTACTTTATGGACTGATCAAATCCATGAAACCTAACTCCTAATTCCTAATTCCTTCATCTTGATGGACATAAAATTAAAAATAACGGACCGCGAAGGAGTACTACATGAGATTGACGCTCCAACCGATATGAACATGAATTTAATGGAAGTGATCCGTTCCTACGAGTTGGCCCCAGAGGGCACTATTGGAATATGTGGCGGAATGGCCATGTGTGCTTCCTGCCAATGTTATGTGAATTCTGAACATGCTATCCCGGAAAAGTCGGATGATGAAGAAGCAATGCTGTCCGAAGCGTTTTTTGTAAAAGATAATAGTCGCCTGGGATGTCAGATCCTCATTACAGAAGAGTTGGAAGGTTTTGAGGTGGAGTTGGCCCCGGAAGAACCCTAAAGATTTCGAAGAATTGGATTTATCGCGTTTGGAGATAATTTCAATGCCCGGAGAGCAAACAAAAGGAAAGATTTCTTACAGTAAAGCGGTCTAATATCTTACTTCTCAATTCTTATTTATATCCGGGCCTGATAGGTAAACAGATGGTAATATCTCCCCTGGGTCGCAATGAGCTCTTCATGTGTTCCCTTTTCTGCAATTTCCCCTTTTTCGATGACCAAAATTTGATCGGCCTGGCGAATGGTGCTCAACCGGTGAGCGATCACAAAAGTGGTTCTTCCTTTAGTAAGCTCACCCAAACTTTTTTGGATCAACGCCTCACTTTCGGTATCCAGGCTTGAGGTAGCCTCGTCCAGGATCAGGATTTTTGGATCGGCCAAAATTGCCCGGGCAATGGCAATACGCTGGCGTTGTCCCCCGGAAAGCTTTACGCCGCGTTCTCCGATCAAAGTACCCAGGCCATCTTCAAAACGCTCGGTAAATTCATTTACGTAAGCGGCTTTTACAGCAGCTTCTACTTCTTCCTCACTGGCATCAGGTCTGGGAAACACTATATTCTCTTGTATGGTGCCTTCAAACAAAAAATCATCCTGGAGTACTACGCCCAAAAACTGTCGGAAGCTGTTCAAATCTATTTTGGATAAGTCATGGCCGTCAATGATTACTTTACCGGAATCCGGATTTAGGAAACTTGCCGCTAAGCTTGCAATGGTACTTTTACCGGAACCTGAACTCCCCACAAGGGCGATTACCTCTCCGGCCTTGGCGGTGAAACTGATCTCATGTAACACTTCCTTATCTTCTTCATAGGCAAAAGAGACACGATCAAAAACCATATCTCCCTTAACTTCGGTAAGGGAAATGGTGCGTTCTTTCTCCTGGGCTTCTGCGGTTGTATTCATTAACTCCTCAGTACGATCGAGACCTGCAAGGGCTTCAGTCAATTGACTGCCAATATTGCTCATCTGAACAATGGGGGCCACCATGAGTGCTAAAAGAAAGGTAAATTCAAAATACTCCCCCGTAGTCAATTCCCCTTGCATCATTTTATAACCACCATAGCCCATCATGATACCCGTAGTGGCTAACCCCAATAAAAAAGTAGAGGAACTCGTCATGACAGCTGTTGCTGTCAAGCTCTTTTTTACATTTTTATAAAGTCGTTCCACACCGTTTTCAAAGACCTGTGCTTCTTGCTTCTCGGCATTGAACCCTTTAATAACCCGTATCCCCCCAAGGGTTTCTGTCAAACGCCCTTTAACCTCTGCGTTGATCTTTCCTCGTTCGCGAAAAACAGGTCGGATGATCTTGAAAGCTTTAAGTGCAATGATGGCAAACACCACCAGAGGAATAAAGGTTAGTAAGGTCATTCCCGGACTTATACGGAGTAACAAGATCAACGATACGATCGCAGTAATGGTACCTCCCACCAATTGTACCAAACCAGTACCAATCAAATTTCGGACCCCTTCAACATCACTCATGATCCGGGAGACCAGGGCACCGGATTTTGTATTGTCAAAAAAACGTATAGGCAAGGAAAGTACTTGTTTTTGCACCTCTGCTCTTAGCTCAGAGATCATGTATTGCGCTTGGATGCTCAATACTTTGGTCAAGAGGAAGGACATAATCGCTTGAACCAAAAAGGACAGTACCACCACTAAAACCAGAACCTTTAAGAAGTCATAGTTTTTATTTGGGATAATATCATCCAAAAAATACCGTAAGGAAACTGGAGGCACAAAACTTGCTGCCTTGTTTATAACGATCAAGAACAGCCCTAAGAACACCAGATTCCGCCTTGGCCAAATAATAGTTCTAAAGGCCTTAAGGATACTAACTTTTTTGTCTGCCATATATTTTTTAGAAAAGAATTGCAAGATAATTCAAATACTAACGGGTTGAGAAAAGTGCGCTTGGAGATGTTGATTTCTCAGATAGATTGGGAATAGTATCTTTAAACCAATAAATGACCATTCTAAAGTATGAGAACATTATTCTTCATCTGTATTGCCCTCATTAGCTCTTGTAAAATGTCTGAAGTTCCTTCGGAGGTTGAAAAATGGGAAGCCCAGGCTGAAAACATAACCATTATCCGGGATGATTTTGGAGTACCTCATATTTACGGCAAAACAGATGCTGATGCTGTTTTTGGATTGCTCTATGCGCAATGCGAAGATGATTTTAACCGGGTAGAGCAGAATTATATTTGGGCTACCGGTAGGTTGGCTGAAGTTGAAGGGGAAGAGGCACTCTATAGCGATCTCAGAGCAAATATGTTTATGACGGAAGAGGAAGCCAGGGTAAAATATGATAGTGCACCAGACTGGTTGAAGCAACTCTGCGATGCTTTTGCGGATGGGATAAATTACTATTTGCACACACATCCGGAAGTCCAACCCAAATTGCTCACTCGTTTTGAACCCTGGATGCCCATGTACTTCAGTGAAGGGAGCATAGGTGGGGATATTGAACGCATCTCAACCCAAAAAATAAAGGCCTTCTACGAAGCTGGAATGGCCATCCCGGAGATGGAGGTGTTGCCATTGGAAAAAGAACAAGAAATGGCCGAACCCCAGGGATCTAATGGAATTGCGATCTCCGGTCAGTTAACACAATCCGGGAATACCATGCTGTTGATCAACCCCCATACTTCATTCTATTTTAGGGGGGAGGTCCATGTGGTAAGCGAAGAAGGACTTAATGCCTATGGCGCCGTAACGTGGGGGCAATTTTTTGTGTATCAGGGCTTCAATGAAAAAACAGGGTGGATGCATACCAGCACCTATACAGATGTGATGGATGAATTTAAAGAGACCCTGGTAAAGAATGATGGAAAACTGTTCTATCAATACGGTGAGGAATTACGACCGGTTGATTCCCTGGAGGTGGTGCTGAAATATAAAGTAGAAGGGGAACTAAAAGAAAAAGTTTTCCCGATATACCGTACCCACCATGGTCCCATTACCCAGGCGGTAGATGGCCAGTGGACGGCCAGCGCTATGATGTGGGAACCGGTAAAGGCACTGGAGCAATCCTACATTCGAACCAAACAGGACGGTTACAAAGGGTTTCGGGAAATGATGGATATCCGTACAAACTCCTCCAATAATACTGTTTATGCGGATGCAGAGGGCAATATTGCCTACTTTCATGGCAACTTCATTCCAAAACGGGATACTATTTTTGATTACACACTGGCTGTGGATGGAAGTGATCCCAGAACAGATTGGCAGGGTTTGCATGCGGTGGATGAAAATATACTTGTCTTAAATCCTGAGAACGGGTGGATCCAAAATTGCAACTCTACCCCCTATACCAGCGCCTTAGAATACAGCCCGAAGCGGGAAGACTATCCCAAATACATGTCTCGCGACCAAGAGAACTTTAGGGGGGTGCATGCCATCGGGCTGTTAAAAGATCGAAGCGGATATACCTTGGATAGTTTGATCCTACTGGCGCATGATCCCTATTTGCCAGCATTTGAAACCTTAATTCCCGGGCTTATCAAGGCTTATAATGGTAGTGATCACGATAAATCGGTATTGCGGGAACCGATTGAGGTATTACGCAATTGGGATTATAAGACTTCCGAAGCATCTGTGGCAATGACCCTGGCGCATTATTATGGTGCCAAGTGCTATCTAAAAGCGGATAGACCAGCAGGATTGTATGCTATGCAGTTGGTACAGTATTGGGGTAGTGACTCCCCTGAAGCCGAAAAGCTAAATTTATTCAAAGAGGTAGTGTTGGAATTGAAAGACAAATTTGGTACCTGGGAGGTACCCTGGGGAGAGGTAAACCGCTATCAACGATTAAATGGCGACATTCGTCAAGCCTTTGATGATGCCAAACCCAGTATTCCCATCAGTTTTGCCAGTGGAAGATGGGGTGCCCTGGCAGCTTATGGTGCACGTTACGACAACAACACCAAAAGGATCTATGGCACCCGGGGAAATAGCTTTGTCGCAGTGGTTGAATTTGGGGAGAGTGTGACAGCAAAAACGATTTTAGCCGGAGGGCAAAGCGGTGACCCAAATTCCCCTCATTTTGATGATCAAAGTGAAAGGTATGCTAATGTGAAGTGGAAAGACGCTGCCTTTTACAAAGAAGATGTTCTGGAACGAGCTGAAGCAACGTACACGCCTGGTGAAAGGAACTAGTTTTGTTAGGAGTTAGGAGTTAGGAGTTAGGAGTTGAACGATAGTGAGAACTTAAACTCCGGAATTTTGGTTGCGATTTATCCCTATTCTTGTTCTTCTTCCAGATTTGGTTCTTTAACCACAATAAGACTGGCTTTAGAACCGGTAGAGAGGTTCCACCTATTGTTGTGAAGGACTTTTCCGGTTTCATCAGTAACTACGATCTGGGCGGTATTGGGACCCGATGACCCCTGGTTGAGTGCTTCGAAGTCAAGGCGGTTAAAGCCTTCTGCCAAATCCACGTTTACCCCTCTAAAAGCCCCGGATAGCAGCAGATTGTGTTCCACTACTTCCCCGTTTACGTAAATCTTAACCCGATCCCCATCTACATATTCATGATCCCGGCAAACGACTCCAACAAATTTGGCGTTTGTTTTGAAATCGCCAAGATACTGGTCGCCAAAATGCTTGTTACTGCCTTTTTTCTCGCGTTCTCCAACTTTAGGATCAATTTTGAGATCGTGTCCTGCCTGCAATAGTTGTCGCTCCGGAAGCATTTTTATGGTACGCTCTTTGGATATCAAATCGTTATCCAGTACTGAAGGCATTCGCAATACGGTGCCCTGATTGCTGGGTAGTGCGTCCAAATTATTTTTCCTGCCGATTTCTAAAGGTTTTGTAGTCGGTAAATCCCCTTGTGCAGATAAAGTGAACACGAAGCCACAAAATAGGATAAATAGGAGATAAGGTTTCATAGCAATTAGGTCGACAAACTTAAATAAAGTTAACAATTACCGCGCCAAGGGTGTAATAAAGTGCTGTTAAATTCGATGTTTTTCCCAAAGTTCGGTTAAAATCGAAAAAAGGGTAGAATCATGAAGTAGTATGGAATGATGCTTGTTGCCCTGTCACTTTAACTTCAAAACCTCTAAAAAATGAGAAAAATTCTATTTCTTTCTGCACTATTGATTTCCGGACTTACCGTAGCACAAACGGACCAAACGGATCGATTAATTATTGAAAAAGGTACCTGGAATGTTACCGGGAGCGTATCGCTTAGGTCCGATGCCATAGATTTTGAGGGGAATTCCTTTTCAAACTCTAGCGATTTCAATTCGTTTTCTTTCAATCCATCAGCGGGATATGCATTGAACAATAATTTCATCGTTGGTTTGGGATTGGGGTATGTGAGAGGTTCGAATGAAGATGATAACACCGATTCCGGAGGGTCTATCACCGAATTTGAATCCGAAACGACAACCTATAGCATCTTTCCTTACGCACGTAAATTTTTTAGCGTGAGCCCAAATTTTGCTTTCTTTTTGCAAGGAGAGGCGCGATACAGTGATGTTTCCAATGAATCTGACAGGACTTTTGATGGTACTACTACTAACTCTAATTCCGACGGGGAATCCTGGTTTTTTGGTATTCGACCGGGCGTAACCTACTTTGTCTCTAAACGTTTTGCCCTGGAAGCCAATTTGGGAACGCTAGGATACACAACCTCTAATACTGAAGCTAACAATAGCGGTGGAGGCACTACGGAAAGTGATAGGAACCAGTTCGCTTTTGAGCTGAATGCCTCCAATCTTTTCTTTGGGCTGTCCTATTACTTTTAGGATTATGAAATTGAGGCCCGCTGGTATCAGCGGGCTTTTTTTAGGCCAAATAAGGGATGAAGCAATGGAATTCGTAAAATGATCCAGTCATAAATTGCCCAACTGATCCCAAAGGTGCCAATCACAAGAATGGAAGCTTTTGCAAAAAAGGACCAGTCCAGGTCAATTAGATAGTAGGCAATGGCAATGGTTATGGTTTGGTGTAAGATGTAGAAAGGATATACAGCGCGGTTGGCATACGACAAACCCTTACTGGGTTGATTCAAATATTTTGCGGCGTAGCCGAACAATACCAGGATCCAGGACCATAGGTTAACGATCTTTAAAAAGGCCTCTGATAAGTGTTCTGGCCAGTCATCTGCTTCAATGAACAACCATCGACCTACCAAAAGTGTAAATGATAGTATTCCAAGGATTAAGGCCTTCTTCTTTATCCTATCCAGACTTTCCCAAAACACCTCTCCCGCAGCGATAAACAGAAACCCATAGAAGAAAAAAGTAATAGAAGAACAAATATTGAACCAATCATCAATTAAGGCATGAGTAATATCGAAAAAGGGCTCCATAAAAGCTTCAAGAAGAAATAAAGGAATAATAAACCAATAGAAGCCATAGGGTTTTTCGAGGATCTTTTTTATCCGGACAATACATCGTGTGGGTCTGCTTTTAAGGCGAACAAAAATAGGTGTAAGCACCCAGGAAAAAAGAAGCAAGTACGGTAAAAACCATAGGTGATGCCAGCTAATATCTCCTTCGGGATAAGGACCATTTCTAAAGGCCATGGTCTGGTAATACTCAAGGTATGTGCCATTAAACTGCCCGTTTACCAGGCGTTCGATATAGAGCTGTGGAGGGACAATAAGCAACATGCCTACAATTAACGGAACACCCAATCTTAGATACCTTTCCCAGGCAAACTGTTTTAAATTCCTCTTGGAAAGTGCATAATAGGTTCCCATACCTGAAATAACAAATAGAATGGGAAGGCGCCATTGGTTTAAGAATAGCATAGGCCAGCGCAACCAATCGTATATAACATTGTTTTTAATATGCCATCCCCAGGGGACAAAGAACATGCCCACATGATAAAAAATGAGTAAGGCAAAAACGATAACTCTAAGCCAGTCCAGATCATAACGTCTTATCTTTTTTTCCATGATACTGTTGTTTGGTACAAATATTTCCCACCTACATTGAACTGCCTAATTTTAGGCGTCCTTAGGTGTTCTGAATTACAATTCTGGAGAAAAAGGAAGTTTTAAGCGTTATTTTGCTTTATAAATATCGAAGGCGAGACCCCGGTATGTTTCTTAAAAGCATTGTAAAAGGCAGATTTGGATCGGAACCCTACGGATTGTCCCACCCCTTCGATGGTCAAATGTTTGAACGAGACATCTAACAATCTTTTCTTAGCGACTCCGATTCGTTTCTTGTTTAGAAAGTCGTTAAAGTTCATTTTTTGCTGAGAGTTAATTACCTGGGAAACCGCATTAGCACTTACCCCCATTTTAGATGCTAGCCCTTTCAAACTTGCCTCGTTTGATAGAAAATAATTCTCTACGTTGCAGGCCTCCTCTATCGCTTCAAGAGGAATGGCAGGTGCAGCAAGGGTTTCATATTTGTCTGCAATCCAGGTGTTTTCAAAAAAGCGTGATTCCGAAAGCACGAAAAAGCTGCTGATATAAGTTATCGCAGTCAAGGAAAGTACAATAAAATGGTCACCTCCGTCATCTTCGTAATTCAGATAGACTACAAGGACTAATGTAAGGAGCAGTACAAGAAAAATAAGGGTGTTTCGGGTAAAAGCATATTTGTCTATTCGGATGTTTTTACTTGATAGTTTTCTATTTTTCCTGCTTTTTAGTACCAATAGGATCGATAAAACTAGGTAGAGGGCAAAACTTAACAGTACCAACCACCGAAACTCATCCTTAATCACCTGGTATTCATACGTCACAGATTCGGATACCTTCACCATAGCAATAGCAGGGTGATATGCATCCAAATAGGCATTTAATTTTACCGATAGCGGATTCAGGAAATAGCCTATTTGAGTAATAGCGTAGAGTAGAGGAACCACCAGGTGTATCCAATGCTTTTTGAGGGTAATTGGTTTTCGCTCTAAAAGCGAGTAGGTAAAAAAGTAAATACTGGGAGCGATGAGCAGTACAAGGAATTCCGTGGAATCATTCGAGTGCAGGAGATATTTCATGAGTCCGGTATAGCACAGATAGGTGTCCGTGCAAACGATTGCCTGAAACAGCAAAGACCAACCAAAAATCCGGATAGGAGAGTTGATCTTAGATCGTAAGAAGATAACCAGGGTTAGAAAATAAGCCTGTGCAATACCCAAAAACATAAAATGGGATACCCAATTATGGCGAATAGGTATCTGGTCTATAATGGGTTGCAGTTGTTCCAAGTACGTATTAAGTTGTAAATTCATGCATACAAAAGCAAGATACAACTCTTTTAGTCACAAGATTTGACTAGCCGTAAGGGCAGATAGCATGAAAAAAAGACAATTTCTAAAACGACTGGGGCAAGCAACGCTTGTATCCCCTTTCCTGGCCACCTCTTTACAGGGTTATGCCAAAACCACAAACCTTCTTCCCTATCCCCAAAGTGATGATCCTTCCTTTTGGAAACGTATTCGTATGGATTATGCCCTAAAACCGGATTACATTAACCTGGAAAACGGGTATTACAATTTTGTTCCCATCCCCATTCTTAACAAATACATGGAACATGTACAAAACGTCAACTACGAAGCCTCGTATTATATGCGAACCGTGCAATGGGAAAATAAGAATGCTGCCGCTGCCCGCTTGGCAAAATTGGTGAACTGTGCACCGGAAGAACTTATAGTTACCCGAAACACTACGGAGTCACTTGATATGATCATTGGCGGTTACCCCTGGGAAAGAGGAGATGAAGCTGTTTTCGCCAAACAGGATTACGGAGCAATGCGGATGCACTTTTTCCAGCAACAAAAGCGGTATGGGATGGTATGTAAAGAGGTTTCACTGCCCAACCACCCTGCCTCGGATGAGGAAATCGTGACTTTGTACGAATCGCAGATTACACCAAAAACCAAATTATTGATGGTCTGCCACATGGTAAATATTACCGGTCAGATCTTACCTATTCGGAAAATTTGCGATATGGCACATTCATATGGTGTTGAAGTAATGGTAGATGGTGCGCATTGCGTAGGTCATATAAAAGTAGACATTGAGGCATTGAACTGCGATTATTATGGCTCCAGCCTGCATAAATGGTTGAGTGTGCCTCTTGGTGCCGGGATCTTGTATGTCGCCAAAAAACATATCCCCAAAATTTGGCCGCTTCTGGCTGAACATGAAGATGATGTTACCAAGATTAGAAGGTTAAATCACACCGGGACGCACCCTGTCCATACGGATTTGACCATTAACGATGCAATAGACTATTTGAATATGATCGGACTTCAACGAAAGGAGGCGCGCCTGCGTTTTATTCAGCGATATTGGAGCGATCCACTTCGAAATGTAAAAAACGTTGTTGTTAACACTCCTGTAGAATCCCACAGAAGTTGTGGCATAGCAAATGTTGGAATTCAGAATATGAAACCGCATGATCTGGCAAAAACCTTGCTTGAGGAGTTCAAGATCTGGACGGTCGCTATAGATTATGAGAACGTACAAGGTTGCCGAATTACACCAAATGTGTATACCACTACCGAGGAATTAGATCAGTTCATTGCCGCTATTCGAAATATAGCTAAGAGGGTTTAAGAAGACCTGTAGTCTGAAAGTTTTTCCGGACCTTCCAACAACACTCTTACGATCTGTAAGGTGCCATCCGGTTTTGTGTCAATATGCCATTTGACGAGAGAAATCTCCCCTTTCTCAAGCTCTATCCCCGTGATGCTTCTGGGATGAACACAGCTCCCGTCATTAAAAAAGGGGATTTGTCCGGGTTCTGGAAACCGGGGACGGTGGGTGTGTCCCGTAATGGTCATCTTTAGTTTATTCTTCAATATCCATCGTTTTATCCGGCGTTCGATGCGGATCAATTCCTTGTAATTCTTTGCAGGGCTTGTGGGATCTGCGATCCCAACGACTTGTAATGGCTTCCATAGCACCCGTACCAGAAAACGGCCAATTCTCCAGCAGACATAGTTCCACCAATCTGCCTGGTGGCCATGGGTGCAAAAGATCTCCTGCCCGGTTACTTCGTGCTGTAATACCAGCGCCTCATGGTACACTATACCTTCAAATAAAGCCATGTCCTTACCTTCTATCGGCTCAAAATAATGGGTGAGGTGCTTTTCTACATATCCGGGATTTCTGTACACCATATCGTGATTGCCCCAGACCATGTGCAGTCTACTTTCCAAATGAAATTGTCTCAGTAATTGAAAAACATTTTTGTGGGCCTCAAAAATAGGTTCGAAATACACATTCTCCCATAACTCATCTCCATCACCCAGTTCACAATACTGGAATCCTTCGCGATAATAGTGGTTTAAGGCGTGAAAATAGATGTTTCGGTTGTTGGCAAAATCGTCCGCAAAACTGTTATCTCCGCGGTGACAATCACTAAAGAAAATGAACTTAGAGGTATCACTAAAGGGAATCCTCTTGGCCGATTCATAGGCTTTTTGCAGTCTTTTGTTCGCGGACATTGGATTTATTTATTTAAATATCTAAAAAAAGTCCAAAAATCCGTAAACAAACCGTTAACAATAGTATACGGACGCTTTTTGTAATTTTACACACTAAATCAAGACCAATATAGGTATGGAACAGCACTACAACGGAGAAGCCCCGCTGATTCAATTGGTTAGCTTTAACAAATTGTTGCAGCAGTACGATGCCATGCTGGAGAGCGATAATGAGCTACTGCGGCAGCGGGCAAAATACATTTTGGAAGTGCAGGCTCCCTATCCTGAACTTCGGGAGGGATTTGACGACTTATCAATAGTCGAGAAGAGAAAAGACGTTATTCACACGATTTTGATGGATACGTTCTCGGAAGTATTAACGCATAATGAGATCAAAGCCGCTTCCATTCCGTTTGCCAATCTTGTTTTTAACTCTTCTGAACGCTTTAAAAAGATTTTAAAGGATGCTGGGGAAGATTTTGAATTGGAGATTCGTAATATGCCGGAAAATTTGCAATATATCTTGCAATGTACCGTGATCCTAAACTTTTACTATGGTTTTAAGATGGATTTCAAACGGCCGTTGTTCTACGATATTCCGGATGCGAATGGCGTAATGCGGCACTATCGTATTCTGTACAATGCAGATTTCATGGAAATCAATCCCACGGAAAAAGCAAAGGAGTTAGCCCAGGCCGACATAGATGAATTGTTGGAAAACTTTGACGATCTGGAACTGTGGAAGGAGAAAATCCCACCAAACAGTTTTGTTTCCAAAGGGTTTGCCATTTCCAATATGTTTGATGTTACTGCGGAGCATTCTATTTCAGAAATCAAATCTACCTTAATTGGCGGTAACAAACGGACTAATGATAGTTTCATGGATAGCTTCCAGGAAACCTTCCGCTCCCTTTTTGGTCTTAACACCATCAATGTAGGTTTTGCAGGATATGATCCGGCGACAGATCGATTCCTTAAGATACATGGGAAGGGCATTGAAAGCTATATTTTGTATGGGAAAGAAATGGAGTCCTGTGATAGGATGCTATGTGATTATTCCTATAGTAAACTGCTGAATGAAAGCGATTTTGTGGCCATTAGCAATGTGGAGAAATACCTTGAAAAATCCGGTGGAGGGCAACCTTACAAAAGCCTACACGGTCAAGGTGTTAAAAGTGCTATCCTTGCTCCTATAGCGGATGACGGGAATTTGTTAGGGGTATTGGAGCTTGTTTCGGATAAGGTAAACGAACTGAATAGTGTAAATGCTACCAAGCTGGTAGATGTTATGCCGTTTATCGTTTCTGCTGTCTTGCGATCTATTGAGGAAGAACAAAACTTGATTGATGCTATCATTCAACACGAATGTACTACTGTGCATTCTTCGGTGTACTGGAAATTTCAGGAAGAGGCAAAGCGATTTATGGCTGAGGAGTTACAAGGGAAACAACCTTCTTTTCAGGAAATCGTGTTTAAAGAAGTGTACCCGTTGTATGGGCAGATCGATATCAAAGAATCTTCAAAAGAACGAAACCAAGCCATTCAGCGTGATCTGATAATTCAACTATCCGAGATTCAGGATATTTTACAACAGGCGTTGGACACGTTAAAACTCCCGATCTACGAAGAGTTGATGTTCAGGGTAAATAGTCATCTGGAAGAGGTTACGGAGATATTATATACGAATACCGAGCAGGCCATTTTCGATTTTGTACATGAAGAGATCAATCCGGCTTTCCATCACCTGAAACGTGAGGATGCCGCTATCAAAGCTCTGATCGAAACCTACGAATCCAGAATAGATGCAACCACAGAATCGTATTACGACCACAGGCGTAACTATGATGAAAGTGTACAGGAGATCAATATGCAGTTAGCCGCCTTGTTGGATCAGCGGCAACAAGAAGCTCAGGAAATGTTCCCACATTACTTTGAACGCTACAAGACCGATGGGGTAGAACATAATCTTTACATAGGAAGCTCTATAGCTAACAATCGTACTTTTGATGAGCTATACCTGAACAATCTAAGACTGTGGCAATTACAGGTAATGGTCGAGATGGAAAATAGGCACTATGTGTTAAAACCTAAACTTCCTGTACCACTTGATGTGGCTTCTTTAATGTTAGTGTACAGCACACCTTTGGCGATCCGTTTTCGCATGGATGAGAAGCGGTTTGATGTGGATGGTACCTATAATGCCCGATATGAGATCATTAAAAAACGGATCGATAAGTCTTTGATCAAAGGAACCCGGAAACGATTAACTCAAAAGGGAAAGCTGGCAATCGTCTATTCCCAGAAAAAAGACGAGCGGGAGTACTTGAGGTATGTTCATTTTCTAAAGCATAAAGGGTATTTCACCAACAATATTGAGATTGTGGAGTTGGAAGGTTTACAAGGAGTAACAGGATTAAAAGCGATCCGGGCGGAGATTTTATATAAAACCGACGAAGCTTCTGAGAAGACCTATACCTATGCTGATTTAATGGAGGCCTTGAAAGCTTAAGGTAGTTTGGGTTGGCTTGTGTTGAGCGTTTTGCTCTTGCTATAGCCCCACTCTATTCAGGAAACTTTCCTTGTAGCTCTCGCCAATGGGTATTCGCATATCTCTTATGATTATCTTACTCCGCTGGATGGATTCAATCTTATGAATATTCACAATAAAGGATCGATGCACTCTAAAAAAATAGTCACGTCCCAGTTTTTCTTGAATATCCCTGAAATTCATAAGTGTTAGAATTGGTTTTTTATGGGCTACGTGGATCTTAAGATAGTCCTTAAGTCCTTGTATATAAACAATGTCTTCTAACCGTATTTTAACATTGCCGTAGTCGGCCTTGACGAAAATAAACTCATGTTCCGCATTGGCCGCTCCCGCAGCTGAGGAAATATTTCCGGAAGTAGCAATAGTATCTTTTAATTTAAGCAATTCTTTAGCCCGATTAACGGCTTTGATGAATCTGGGAAATGGAATAGGCTTTACGAGATAGTCCACCGCATTTAGTTCAAATCCTTCAATGGCATATTGCGGGTAAGCGGTGGTAAAAATAAAGAGGGGCTTTTTGTCAATGGCCGTTATGAAGTCCAATCCTGTTATTTGCGGCATCTCAATATCCAAAAAGATCAGATCCACCTCCTCTTTCTGGATGCTATCAATGGCTTGTAGCGGATTATTAAATGCACCCAACACCTGAAGTCCTCCCATATCATCGCAGTAAGATTTAATGATTCCTAATGCCAGAGGTTCGTCATCAATTATTATGCATTTCATTTTTATAGATTTAACTCCAGTTGTACGAGAAAGTTTTCCCTGGTCTTATTGATATTCAAAACATGGGTATCAGGAAATAACAGCGCCAATCTGGTTTTTATATTTTCCAAACCTATTCCGGAATTTATTTTATCCTTACGATAGGTATTTATTTTATTATTTGCTTCAAAAAATAAGCTATTGCCAAGAACTTCCATTTTAATGGAAACCTCGGTTTTACCCTTAAAATCCGTTCCGTATTTGAACGCATTCTCCACAAAAGGAATTAGCAGTAGCGGCGGTATTTTTTTATCGGAATAATCCCCTTTCACCTGAAGCTTTACATTTTCCGGATCAGATAATCGAAATAGTTGTAATTCCACATAGTTTTTGATATAATCGATTTCTTTTGCCAAAGGCACCAGATCTTCTTTGGTTTCATACAACATGTACCGCATTAATTCTGACAAGGAAATAACGGCGTCCGGCGCATCATTGGATTTGTTCCTTACCATTGAATAAATGCTATTTAGTGAGTTAAAGAGAAAATGCGGATTCAATTGCGCGCGCAAAAATTGAAGTTCTGTTTCGTTACGCTGCGCCCGAATTGCTTGCGTAATTCTGTCTCGTTTATAGAAATCTTTGGTAAGTGCTAAAACCCCGCCGAGTAAGAAAAAGGCAAATGAGACAATAAAAGTCATGAAGTAAGGAGCATACTTAATGGCTTTCGTGGTATCGCTCTCCGCAAAATCCTTGAATCTGCGAAGCGGTATGGGCAAAAATGCTTTATTCACAACATAGTTGAAAATCACCAGGAATGCTATGGAAACAACTATATACAGCCAGATTTTTCTTTTTAGTAATAGTTTAGGAACCAGGAGCAGGTAGTTGACATAAACTAACAGGGGATTCAAAAACACCCTTGGGAAAAATCCGGAATCGACAAAACCAAATTGATTGATGCTTAACGCTGTTGGAAATAGAATTAAGCAGATCCAAACGATGATATGTATCCAGATTTCCCTTGCCACGGTTTTTTGTTCCACAGAGTGTTTACTTTTTTATTTCTAAGTGTTTTTCTACCTCGCTCAACGTAAGGGTTGGGGGTAGGTTCTTATTTAACCGGGAGAGTACCAATTCTCCTATTATTTTTGCTTCCTGTTCACTGGCAAATGGCATTCTTCGCGAGAGACTTGGCACAAATTCTTGTTTGATCATCAACTGGTCCAACCTGTATATTTCATAAAACCAGTAACCGGTTTCCCCGTTTTTTTTGACCTTTAAGCTATATACTTTGGAAGAATTACCCGCATTTAAGGGGCTTTCTTTTTTTCTGACTACCGTCAGAAGAATGAAACTGCCACCAACAGCAACCAAAGTTAACAAGGAAAGTAGTGTTTTTGTTCTCATACCAAAATCAAAGCCAGTCTCTCTTACTACGAAACTGGCTTGATCCCTTAAAAATTACTAAACATATTCACAATCAACTAAAAACTCTTTAATCATCTTCGTCTTCCTCCTGATTTGGAAAGAATTCCCGATTATCGTCCAGATAAAGATTTCCACTTCGGCCTAAAGCTAAAAAGGCCCGGTTACCATTGTAAAAGGCTACGGCACCTTGCCGCGTGGTACCTTCATACTCCGTTTTTTCTTCCCATAGGTCGGTAGAAGGATCGTATTCCCAAATGTCAACTGAGGCGCCAAACCCCCCATCACCAGTAGCAAAATAACCTTTATCACCTATACTGAATCCTACCGCGTTATTGCGGAGGATAAAATAGTCATCATCATCGTCCAAATCCAATAGGGGATTCCATTGTTCGGTTTCCAAATTAAAAACCCAGAAATCGGTTTGGTTTAAACCGTTGGATACTCCGGTGCCGAGATACACGTTATTCCCAATGGTGAATGTAGTTGCATCTCTTCTTTTGTTTCCGCCAAAACCTACCAGCTCAACCCAACTATCACCATCCGGTTCATAGCGCCAGAAATCTTTTTTGTCATTATCTCCATCAAATCCCGTTCCTACGTACCCATGAGTTGCAGAATTAAAAGCTATGGCTCCCCTCCTTGGCGATCCGCCAAATGGAGAAATACTATCCCATGAATTGGCGGCTATGTTATACCTGTAAAAATCACCCAACTCGTCATCTCCGTCATATCCCAGGCCAACATATGCATTGTTGTTAACGGTAAATGCCACCGCAGAACTTCTGGGTATTCCCGGAAAGTCAGCCAGTTGGGCCCAAAAATTACCTTCCATATTATAGACCCAAACGTCGGAAAGGCGGTCATCGCCATCAAAGCCGGTTCCCATATAGCCCAGATTGCCAATTGTGAAGGCAAAAGCGCCACTTCTGGGGGTACCGTCGAAAATTGAGCGATCCACCCAATTTCCTAGCGTATCATCATCACCATCATCGCTGGAACAACCAGAAAGGAATACAAAAAATAGTACCGTTATTGTTGCGATGAAAAATTTGCTTCCTAAGAAGTTATCATTTTTTCTGTCCATTCAAATCCATCTTTAAGTTATACGTAAGTCCAATTGAAAAATAAATCGAGTCATTAGGAGAAAAATCATAGAGGGAGGAACCCTCGGAAGTTGCTACCTCCATAGTATTGGAAGCTAAATATCCAAGTTTTATAGTGGTGGTTATTCTGGGTTGAATTTTATATAAATACGTTGCTTGGAGATCCAGGCCATTGAATATCAGTTTTGTATTTGCTGTAGAAGCACTATTATTGACGACCACCGACTCGGAGTTGTTATAGTAGAACCCTTGCCAGGACATGCTAAGGTTAACGGTATGTCGGTCTGACAGTAAGTAGGTGAAATTGTTAAACGGATACCCCAGGGCAAAGGCAAAGTCTTCACCTATTTTTTTGTGATATCGTACCACGGGAAATATGCTTGGGGTTCCTGATGCGGTAGTGCCGTATTCAATTCCTAAAACTAAGGTTGTAAACGTATCATCCCGCTGCCAGCGTTTCTGTATTTCGAATTTATAACCTAGGATAATATCCTCCCGGGAGAGGCTACTCAACAAATTTGATGATAGCACAGGCTTGGCATAGGCGGTTACATGCCAATCATTTGTCAATATCCGTGATATTCCAATATGTGGCGCAAGTAAATGGAATCTTTCAAAGTGTTCGAGTTGACTAATTCCTGAAACATCGAAGTAAAAGAACTCACTATTTTGATAGGAGACGCCCAATGACAAATCAGCGAATCCAAGACTTGTCTTACTGTCGAGGGAGAACAGAAAGGTATCTAACTGATGTTTCCCTAAACTTGGGACCGTAGCATATTGGAAGGTGATATTTCCACCGGACTCCAATCCTTGCGCGAGAGCCTTAAAAAATGGTGTTATCAAGATCAACATAGCAATCAGTTGTTTCAAAGACTTGAAATTTTTAGCCAAAACTATAGGTCCATACCAGCAGGGATAAAAAAAATATACCAATCGGGGAGTTCTTCCTATGAAGCGGGGGATTTCACCTATTTATCACGGTTTTAAGGTTTTGACCGTCAGATACTTGCGATTAGTAGAGACAATGCGACTACTTGTATATAATACTTCTGAACCGCTGATGATGACCATTAATTTGCCCTTAAAAAGCCATGAACAGACTGGCAGTCTCTATTGTTATCTTTATTTCTTTGTTGGCATGTTCTCTTGAATCTGGCGAAATACCCACTCTGGAGGTAGGTCAGGATTTTGTGGACTCCAATGTGAGAATACTAGTGCTGGACACCTTTGATTTGCGGTTAAGTACTTTCAAGTTTGACAGTATCAATACTTCGGATAGTGAAAGACTACTGTTTGGGAGATTTAATGATGCGTATTTTGGTAAGGTGGAAGCCAGGCCTTACCTGGAACTTGTTGCTCCTGCCGCAGAATCCGCTATAGGGCCCTATGATATTTCAACTGATGCTGAACTAGACAGTGTGGCGCTGATTCTCGGATATGACAGGTACTTTTATCAGGATACTACCAAGACCTTGCAGATCAATGTTCATCAACTGCTGGAAGAAGTTGTTCCTGACGAGGATGTTTTTTACAACACCAGTACATTAAGGTTTGACAGTGTTCCAATCATTTCCAAAACTTTTCTCCCTGAACCCTTTGATGAAGACTCCCTACATATTTCAATACCCTTCGAATTTGGGTTGGAACTTTTTTCCAAAATTCAGGAGGATGAAATCAATGATAATGACGATTTAAGAGATAATTTACCTGGTTTTGCTTTGTTGTCCAACGAAGAGAATAATGGCAGCATAATTGGTTTTTCAAGAAATCAAGAGGATACCTATCTAAGGTTTTTTTATTCCGTCCCCGGGGAGTTGGAAGATGAAGAGGAAATTTTAGACCTGGTGATCAATCCTTTTCCGGCTACTCCGGTGGCTTTTCATAATGTGAAGGCAGAAACAGCAGGCACAGACCTGGATGAATTAACGGATCAAGAAATAGAGCTGCGGTCTGAGGTAGCCAACAACCTTTCCTTTCTTCAATCCGGTACGGGATTAGCAACGAAGATTACCTTCCCCACTATCAAAACGCTATATGATATTCCGGGCACAGGAACTATTTTGAGTTCGGTACTTCAAATTAAGCCTTTGAGTAGCAGCGTTACCGATATCACGCCAATACGAGATACATTGAATATTGCTGTTATCGATGCCAACAATGTGATAACACAGGAAATCCGAACCGGAACAGGGCTCGTACAGGGTGTGCTTGTCGGGGAAGAGGAAGAATTTGGAACAGTACTTTACGAAATTCCGGTGGGGATATTTTTGGATCAAAAGCTAACGGAGCAACCAGAAACGGAAAGTGCTTTGGTACTTTTTCAGGAAAATTTTAACGAAACGGTCAACGGACTGGTTTTGCAAGGAGAACGCAACCCGGATTTCAGGGCAAGAATCATTATTACCTATGCGATTTATGATGAATAAGCCGCTTTGGCTGTTTGCCTTAGCGCTTTGCTTTACGCTTCAAAGTCAAACCAACAATTTAACTGGCTCGCCGTACTCCCTTTTCGGGCTGGGGGTATCCAGTAGCTCTAATATTGGAATTAACAATGCCATAGGAAATGGGGGATATGCCATAGGAGGCAACAGTTATATTAATAACCTTAATCCGGCATCCTATGGAAAAATGGGGGAGCAGAACTTTTTGTTCGATTTTGGAATTTTGGCAGAGATCAGCGCAATTCAGAACAGGAATACTTCTGAAAACCGAATTGCCAGCAGCTTTTCCAATATAGCATTGGCTTCCAGTCTAAGTGCCAAAAGTGCTTTCGGATTATCTGTAAGTCCCTATAGCGATGTAGGGTATTCGCTAATAGGAGTGGAAAGTAATATCGAAGGTTCCTTTGATAGTTTTACAAGTAATGTTTTCGGGACGGGCGGATTGAACGATTTACGCGCGTCATACGGAAGAAGTATTATTGATAACTTCCGGGCCGGAATATATGCCTCCTATCTGTTCGGGGAAATTGAGGAACGCGAGATTATTGATGCAAGCTTAAACTTCCCGGGTGAGAGTACATTAAATGTACTGGAAGAAAATTATTATCGCGGTGTTCGCTTTGGAATAGGATTGCAATACGATGTTTCACCGAAACTCACTTTTGGTTGGGGAGTAGACCTTACCACCTCTTTATCGGGAAGAAGGGATAGAACAGTTGAAAAAAGCCTGGATTTTGTTCCTTCAACCGTGGAAAACGAGGTAGATGAAAAAATACCATCGTTTCAGCTTCCTACACAAATAAATACCGGTGTTTTGTTCCGACCAATGCCCGGTATGGGTATCTCGGTAGATTATGTTTTAGCGCTTTGGGATGAAACGGAGCAGCGGGATAACGTGGGTACTTTTGTTGATGAACAACAATATGCCATAGGGCTTCAGTATGTGGCGGACCCTACCAGTTACAAATATTCAAGAAGAATAAAGTACAGGGCAGGATTCAACTATAACACCGGATATTTAGAAGTAAATGACAATCCTATTACCTCGTATTCCATTACAGCAGGGCTGGGAATACCGCTCGGGATTCGGTCGTTATCCCATTTAAATATCTCATACGGTTTTCAACGCCGCGGCGATATAACCGGAATTTTGGTTGAAGAAAGCCTACATACCCTTAACATTAATTTTAGCTTAAAAGACTTTTGGTTCATTAAACGAAAAATTGACTAAGCTCCTGTTTTAAAAATTGAATAAAACAGTCCAAATAATTCAATAGAAAATGGGAAGAAGAGGTAGCGCCTAAGATGCGAAAAGGTACGTAAGAAAACATCAGACGCGAAAAGCCTAAGAAGTAAAGGCTTCCTTATTTTATTGTTTAAAATGTCAGTCGGTCAGGACCGAAATAGCGAAAGGCAATTCCAAAGGCAAGTACGGAGATTACGATCCCAATAATAAAGATGGTATAGGTATACCGTAAAATCTTATATTTTCTATTCAATACCAGCCCTAAAAAATACAGATCCTTAGTAAGGGAATTGTAGATATAGTCCCTATCCTTCACCAGTTCTTTTATAGCCCACTCATAATCATCCAACTTCATTTGATGAAAATTACCAAAAAATAGCAGGTTTACTTTTTTCTGCTCTACATCCTCCTTGGTGAACTTCCCGCTGGTAACGTTTGGGCGGGTTGCCAGTACAGCCAATACCATGGAAATAACACTAAAGGTGATAAAAATAACCGTAGGATAAATAAGGTAGGTGTTGGAAGGATTATCCAACTTAGGGATCAAATTGGATAAGGCTACGGAAATAATGATTGCATTTACAGACAACAAGATGTTCGCTTTGGTATCCGCAATATCGCTAAGGGTCAAATGGTTTTTCAGGGTAACCCGAAATAAGGTTTGAATTCCCCGGTCAGGACTTTCCGTTTTATACTTTGCTTTGAGCGCCTCCTTTTTAGCAATGTCTTTTTCGTCCTTCTTTTCCTTTACGAGTTGTTTTAGGTTTTTTTCCTTGCCACTTTCCCAGTTTTCCTGGGCGTATTGGGTGTGGAAACGATGTTCATTACGGAACATTTTAATATTGATGTCTCGCCATTCTTTTTGGGAATACCTGCCCATTCCCAATGCTTCAAGCTCCTCTTTTAGAAAGTCAGTGGTTTCCCAATAGCTTTTTTGCGCAAAATGTGAGGCATCGGCATCTCTAATGATCTCTTCATGGAGATTTTGCGGTTCGTAGTATCGTTTTGTGGCTAGAATGAGGTCCTCAATATGGGCAATTTTTTCTTGAGGATATTCGGCTTTTTTTAAAAAGCCCGAAACCACCTTACAACTATTTTCTTCATGTTCTTCTACTCCGTTAGTATAACCGGTGTCATGGAACCAGGCGGCGAGCAAAAGCCGCTCCACTTCCTCTTCTTGCAAATCATAAAAACCAAGAAGTTCCCTTGTACTTTTTACCACGCGTTGTGTATGTTTTAAATTGTGGTACAAAAATTTGGGATCCAGTTCATTAGTCAAGAGTTCGGTAACAAAATCCTCTGCTTTTTGAACGATTTCTGACATAGTTGTATATTGAAATATCCAAAATACAAAATTTTGGAGTGAAACACTTTTGTATGAAAAGAATCTACCCTGCTGCAGTGGCATTGCTCCTCCTTGTGGGTTGCGCTACCTATAAGCCTAAATATGCCGAAGAAACCACGCTGGTTTCCAGTACTGGTAAGAAAGAGGTGAGCCATACGTTTTATCTTATTGGTGATGCCGGAAAATCCCCGATGGGAGAAATGAATCCAGCCTTGAAAGCATTTAAAGCTAGGCTGGATGGAGCAGATACCAATAGTACGGCAATTTTTCTGGGCGACAATATCTACCCTTCTGGCTTACCGGATAAAAAAGATGATGTCGAAGGCTACCAAGAAGCTAAAAATCACCTGGATGCACAATTGGAAACCTTGACGAATTTTAAAGGTGAAACCGTATTTATCCCAGGCAATCATGATTGGTATAGCGATGGGTTAAAAGGATTAAAACGGCAAGAAAAATACATAGAAGAAAAGTTGGATAGCAAGGAGGTCTTTTTTCCAGAAAACGGTTGTCCTATGGAAACCATTAAAATAGGGGACGATATCGTAGTTATAGTATTGGATACAAAATGGTTCGTGGAGAATTGGGACAAGCATCCTACGATAAATGATGACTGTGAGATCAAGGATCGGGAACAGTTTTTCCTGGAACTGGAAGATGATATTAAGGATAATCGGCAACGCACTACAATTATCGCTTTGCATCACCCCATGTTCACTTACGGTTCGCATGGCGGGCAGTATTCGTTTCGACAACACATTTTTCCCAACAATGGGAAGATTCCTTTACCTGTTTTAGGGACCCTCGCGAACGTGCTTCGAAGGACCTCCGGTGTTTCCGTTGAAGATATACAGAACAAACGATACAATGAATTACGAAAAAGAGTGGTGACGCTTGCTCAGAAATCTGAGAAAGTCATTTTTGTATCGGGACATGAACATACACTACAATATATTGTAGAAGAAAACACCCCTCAGATTGTAAGTGGCTCCGGTGCAAAAAAGGGAGCTACCCGTTTGTTAAACGGTAGTAAATTTTCCACAGGGCAAATGGGTTATGCAGTTTTAAAAGTTTTTAAGGATGGCTCTTCTGAGGTCGACTTTTACACCGTAGATAATGGCAACGAGGCTCCGGCGTTTACTTCTGAGGTGTTACCTCCCGACGCGGAAGTAAAAGAATTTAAAGTGACCAAAGAAATGCCGGCCTTTGTCACGGCTTCTGTCTATACCGATGAGGAAGTGGATAAGACCGGTTTTTTTAGGACAGTCTGGGGGGAGCGCTATCGTAAATACTACGCTACCAGGGTGAAGGTGCCCACTGTAAATCTGGACACCCTTTTCGGAGGACTACAACCTGTGAGAAAGGGGGGTGGAAATCAATCCAAATCGCTCCGCTTGCAACATAAGGATGGCCGGCAATTTGTGATGCGCGCATTGCGTAAAAGTGCAGAACTGTACTTGCAGGCTATCGCGTTTAAGGATCAATATATTGTTGGAGATTTTGACGGAACGGTAACAGAGGCCATTCTTAAAGACTTTTATACCGGGGCCCATCCCTATGCTCCTTTTGTGATTGGCGAGCTTTCTGATGCAGTTGGACTATTTCATACCAACCCTACCTTGTATTATATTCCAAAACAATCGGCCTTGGGAGGTTTTAATTCTGAATTTGGGGATGAGCTTTATATGATTGAAGAACATGTATCGGAAGGACATGATGATCTGGCGAGCTTTGGATTTGCTAAAAAAATAGAAAGTACCACGGATTTTATAGAGAAGTTACGAAAAGATGAAGAGTATCGTCTGGATAAGGCTACCTATGTCCGGGCACGACTTTTCGATATGTTGATTGGCGATTGGGATAGGCATACCGATCAATGGCGATGGGCGCAATTCAAACAAGAAGATGGCACAAAAGTTTTCAAACCTATTCCACGCGATAGGGATCAGGCATTTTCTATTATGGGAGACGGGGCGTTGATGGGACTTGCCACTCGAACTGTTCCCTCATTACAGCTATTTGAAGGGTTTCAGGAGGAAATACGGAGTGTTAAAGGATTCAATTCTTCGCCGCGAACTTTTGCACTGGACATGGCCCTGCTTGCAGAGGTCGATTTAGACACTTGGCTTGCGCAAGCAAGGTATATTCAGGAAAATATTGACGAAACAACTATTGACGGTGCATTTGAATTCTTTCCGGAAGAAGTTCGAGATGATACCGTAGCAGAGATCAAAGAAATTCTTTTAGCCAGAAAGGAACAACTGTCCAAAACAGCAGAAATATACTTTCGGGTAATTAACAAATACAGTGTAGTGACCGGAACAGATAAAGATGATCATTTTGTCATTACGCCATTACCGGAAGGAAAGCTGGATGTGAAAGGCTATCGCATTAAAGGCGGAAAAAAATCGGATTTATTTTTTAATCGGATTTATGACCCTGAGTTTACAAAGGAAATCTGGATCTATAGCCTTGATGACGATGATATTCTGGAAGTGGTTGGTAATGCAGGGAAGATCAAAGTGCGGTTAATAGGAGGACAGAATAATGACGTTTACAAGATCCAAAACGGAAGTAAAAACGTCCATGTCTACGATTCTAAACTAAAAAAGAACACCTATGATGAAGCGTTTCGTGGCCGGATACATAAAATAAATGACTACGATACAAATACTTACCAGTTTCTGGAAGTTAAGGCAAGCAACAATCAATTGCTCCCTGCCATCGGGTTTAACCCGGATGACGGGATTAATTTAGGACTTACCAACACCTTTACCTTTAACGGCTTCCGCAAGAATCCATTTACCCAACGTCACACGGTGAGTGCTGGATTTTATTTTGCCACAAGCGGTTTTGATTTGCGGTACTCCGGGGAGTTTGCCCATGTTTTTGAAAAGGTAAACCTGGAACTTGAAGCGCGGTATACCAGCCCTAATTTTGCGATCAACTTTTTTGGTTTTGGCAATGAGACCCCCAACTTTGACGATGACCTGGAATTTGATTTTAATCGTGTAAAGATTCGTACTTTGGAATTTGCTCCTTCCCTGGTTTGGCGAGGAAAGTTAGGGGCCAAAGTAAAACTCGGCGTAGCGTATCAGAACTACGAAGTGGAGGAAACGGAAGATCGTTTTATAGATGGATTTTTCACTGATGCAGGGCGGGATACCCAGCAAGAATTTGTTGGAGTAAACGGGGAATACAGCTACTCCAATGCAGATGATGAAGCCTTTCCGACTATGGGCATGGCGTTTTCATTGCAAGGGGGATATACCGCTAATCTGAATGACAGTGATAGAGCTTTTGGATATGTCATTCCCAGCCTTGCCTTTGCTTACAAAATTGCCTCCAATGGAAGTGTGGTGCTGGCAACAGAGTTTAAAGGACACGTTAATATTGGCGATGACTTTGAGTTTTACCAAGGAGCCAGCATAGGAGCTAATAATGGATTAAGAGGGTTTCGGTTTCAACGTTTTACAGGGAAATCTGCGTATTTCCAAAACACAGATATCCGATGGAGCTTTAGAAAACGGCGCACAGGCTTATTGCCTGTCACCCCTGGCATTTTTGGAGGGTTTGATTACGGAAGGGTATGGTTCCCGGATGATAATTCTACCAGATGGCATAATTCCTACGGCGCTGGATTTTTTGCCAATGGGGCTGGAATCCTATCGGCCAATGTTGGGCTTTTCAATAGTGCAGACGGATTGCGTTTTGCCTTTGGCTTTGGTTTTGGCTTTTGATCCTACGCACTTTAGTTTGAACGAGTGGTTAGGGAGTACGATCAGGAATCATTTTAGAAGATATTTGTATAAATTTCTTCCTTTGGTTTTGGATTGTTCGTCTGCAATTAGCAGCGTAGAATCGTTAACAAAACAAACCGATTCAATCTGGGTTTCATAAGCAAGATCAATAGGGGTTATCTTGGCTTCATTAACCTTGGGAAAAGAAAAGTCCGACAGCAGATAGATCCTTCCATAACCAATTAAAACAATCGTTTTTCCGTCTTCTGAAATATCGGCCCCGGTAACAGAACAATGATCTTGATCCTCACAAAGGACAAGGCTCCCAAGCAACTGTGCCTTTTGATTTTCAGCTTTATCCGAGATACGATAGATCAATGTTTTGCCGTCATAGGGCCTCGACCTGTTCTTGGTGAAAACATAAAGATGTCCTTCCCAGTGAAAAAATCCTTCAGCGTCAAAGTGCAGTTGCTTTGATTTGGGGGGAAACTTCTTTTGCTCCGGATAGTAAAACCTGATTTTGTCTGCCTTTGGCTGTTTTTTATTCAATTCGTTCGGAGGAATTTTGTAAATGATCAGATCCTTTCGGCTGTTGGCGTTATTCCCAAAATCTCCAACGTAAAATGTACCGTCTTTTGCGATAGAGAGGTCTTCCCAGTCCCTGTTTTTGGCATTGTCTACCTTAAACTCCCGAATCACCTGCGCGGTTTCAGAGATCTGATAGAGTTTATCCTTGTTACCATTGTCTTCTAAAACCCAAAGACTGCCGTTTCCAGCCCTATCTATGCCTGATACCTCGCTAAGTCGGGAGGGGAATTTTCCCGAAAATTCGAGTGCTCCATGATATGGCTTTTGGGCACAGGCCTGTAGAAAGAGCAATCCAATAACGATCCCTATTTTATTCATCGGATTCCTTTATGGGCATATAGATTTCAGATTTCCAGTGGATATCACCGGTTCCGATGGGCTTATTGAAAAAGATCTCAACGGGTTCCGGAATTACTTCAATATTGTTTTTTTTTGCATAATCCATCAACGCATACCACGCTCTGTCAGAAGTCATATAGTTACCATTATATTCAGCTTTCAAGGCGCGTTTTTTGAAAATCCGTTTATATTTAATCTCGGTACCAATGGGTAACCGTTCCGAACGAATAATGGGTTGCCCAAAGTTATAGTGTAAGCTATCATTCTCCCTGTTCCAATTCGTAACTTCAACCATTGGTGGACCATCCAATGCTACCCCATGGCTATACAGTTCGCCGGTAAGAAAAGAAAAATTCTTCATCATCCCTCCGGCTTTTTGTAATTGTGTCACTTTTATGGGGATATAGGCGATGTACTTCGTGGGAACATCTTCCTCTCCAACTATGGTTACCTTAAAATTGTCAATATGTTCATTCAGGATTTCCATATAATTCAGGACGGTTCTTTTGCTTCGTTTTACAAAATCCGTTTCCTTAAAGGGCACCTGGACTTTATTCATGAAACTGTGTTTTTCATCCCTGACATTTACAATTACTTTTGAGGTTGAATCCGTAAGGGGCTTAATTTTCCATTTGTACTCATGTATAGAATCTCCAAACCTCAACATTTGTGTTAGGTGGTATAGATCTCCTTCTTGTTGTATTGTTTGAACCGTGTCCAAAGTAGTATCCCAGAGTTTTAAATTTTGGTTAATTGCCCCAGGGAAGGTTTTAGCTTCGAATCGAATGGTATAATCCGATGGTTTTATGAACAAGTACCAAAGCAACGCCCCTACAATGATAAAAAGAGCCCCGTACATTACTTTTTTCATAAACTTCTATTGATTAGAGATGATCTTGTTTTTATGTTCCATTTGTAAATTTGCCACAACGAAGGCCCCTAAATCCCTTCCTTGCTTTACGCCAACTTCTACAGCTTTTCGATAATGTATGCCGCCATACATTCGGCTAATAGCCGCTTCATCTGCAGCTTCTTTAAAGGAGTTAAAAGAGCGAATGGGAAGACCATATTGAAGTTCTGTGTCATCATCAAAGGCAAAGTTATCACCGTAAATACTGGTCAATGCAACCGCAGCAGCTCCTGACACTACACTATGCCCACTAGTATACTCTGGAAAAGGAGGTGTTTGTAGCACGGGTTCCCAACTATCATCAATATGTTCATTGATCAATGTCTCTGGCCGAATGAGGTTACTCCTATATTTCTCGTCCCAGCAACTTATAAAAGCATCTGCTATGGCGATAGAAGTTTTGGTGTAAGTGTATACCGTTTTTCTAACATCGGAATTGGATTTTCTAGCCGCTATTTTAGCAATACCTATCCAATGGGCGCCAGGGGTAATTTTTTTTGTTGCAAACATTAAATGCCCTCTTGTAACCGAGACATAGGGGTTACAATCCCAGAATTGTGCAATAGCTACTTCTTCGGATGCGTCGCCTTTTGCGGTAATTTCATTGCTGATATCATAAACCTCTTTGACTTCGCTGTAAAAGTCGGAATCCTGTTCCATAGAAAACGGAGGCGGTGGAGTGGGTTTGAACTGCCCGGCCGAATCAATTACAAAGGGTCGTATTTTATTCCAATGCGGTTCAATGCCATCCATGTAGGCGGGTGGCGTGGGTTGCCATCGTGATGGGTCACCCGTATCTACTGAAAATTTTGGCATTGTCCGGGTTTGCTTGTAATTGTCTTTGTCCATCCAGGAGATAATGAATTCCGCAACTTGTAGACCATATGCTTTGGAAGTGTGAAACTCATCTTCATTTTGAGCTTCCCATACCGCATACAGGCTGTCTCTGTAGACCATCATTTTATCCTCGGAAAAGATTAACCTTCGGCTTACATCCAAATGCGCAACAAGCGCTGCCAATTCATGATTTACTGATGTCATCGAGGGACTGGGAATACTTTTCAATTCACGGAGTTGACCAGAAAGGGACTGGTACCCGCTATCTTTTTGAGCTAAAATTTCGTAAGCCGCTATATTGGGATAGGCGTAGATACGACTGGCGACTGGCGGAGAAAAAATATCGTGCACCATAATTTCCGTGACCTTATCCACGGCAGCATGGAAATCTTCTGATGTGATTGTTATGGCTTCATGTTCTTTGTTACAGGAAAAAAGAACAAAAACGAAACAAAAGATGCTTGCTATCCTTTTCATAAATTCCTATTTATAGTGTATTGATTTTATACGTTTCAAGATATTGGTCGTTGTAGATAACCAATAGGTACTTTGTATTGTTCAATGCTACCGTTGTCATATGTCTAATGGATTTCTGGGTCAAATCCAATCCCAGCACATTCCCCAAAATAATCTCATTTTCATTTGCTATCAAGGCCCCGGGAAAGGAATCAAATCGACCGTGATAGGGTTTAACTCCAAAATAGTTTCCTCCTGCAAGGACCTCTTTTTTTCCATTGCCGTTAAAATCGTCCAACACAAAAGCCGTAATAGGGGCAACCTGCAGTTCCCGGGGAAAGGGAACAAACGTAAAGTTACCGTCTTCATTTTTCAAATACCCGGAAGACAACATATTGACTTCTAGAGTCATAGCTTCTTTGAGTAGTTTTGGGTCAAATATTTCATCAATGGATTTTCCGGCAGCAGCGTGATAGGAAGTAAACTTTTTTCTAAGGGTGACCATCTGTGAAGCCAGGCCATCTAATCCTTCCAAAGTGTAATACGTTCCGTTTTTGGCAAAAGCAGTAACGGTTTCGGTTTGACCGTTGTTGTCAAAATCAGAATAATAAAGTCGTAAAGGATACTTTTTTGAAGCTTTGAATTTGGTATTTAATCCCCAATTCCCCAAGAGATAGTCCGTATCCCCATCTTGATCAATATCAAAAGGTTGTACACCTTGCCATAGCCCGGTTATATTGGGAATGTAAATTTCAGATAGGGAACCGGCATTATTTTTAAAGAATTTTGGAGACATCCATTCTCCCACAATGATTAAGTCTGTTTCTCCATCCTGATCAAAATCATCCCAGATAGCATCTGTGACCATTCCGGTTACTCTAAATCCCTTATCTACTTCGAAGCTGCCATTTTGGTTAATATATAGATGAGAGTCAACTACCTTTCCAAATTGTCCGGTAAGCATATATCCTCCAATGAAAATATCCATATCCCCATCCTGGTCAAAATCAAAAGGTTTAACCACGGAGGTATTTACAAACACTTCCGGTAAATCTTGAGCTTGAAAACCATCAGGATCAGATAGATACAATTTATCCAGTAAGGGTTGGGCCGTACCATAGAAATCCCCTCCTCCGTTTCCAAGGAGTAGATCATTCTTGCCGTCATTGTTTAAATCACAGATGAAAGCTGATACATTCTCTGTAATGGAGTCTTGTTCTATTGCAGGGAAAGCCGCTTTTACAAAAGAACTATCCGTTTGCTTATAAAAAGCAGCAGGAAAGAATTTTGATCCCCCAAAGAACAGATCGGGTTTTCCATCCCCGGTCAAATCCCCTTTGGCAAAAGCCGGCCCTCGATCAGAAATTTTATAAGGAATTAACTTTTCGCGATTGAAATCGAGGTAGTTGTCTTCTTTGTGAACAAATTGAATTCCCAGATTGGACGTATCTTTTATAAATATGGGGTTAGGGGTCGGCTTTAACGTATTTAAATCGAAGGGTCTATTGTTGATCGGTGATACTGTTAGTGTCTGATTGGCAGCTATAGCTGTTAGGGTCTGAAAGGTGTTATTGGGCCAGACGATCTTAAGGGAGTCTAAAACGGCTGTATTTCCTAAGCCAAAATGAATAATAGGCTCTGAAGATGCCTGAAATCCTCTTGTGGGGAACAGTTCTTTGAACTGTAACTCACCGTTCTGGTAAGCATATACTTTTGAACCAATTCCATATGGGTTTCTAGAGGGATATGACAATCGTATTTTTAAATAATTAGTATTGTCATTTGTTTTGTTTTCATAAATCAAGGCAGGACCATTAAGGTTGTTAACGACCAGGTCCAGATCCCCGTCATTGTCCAGGTCACCGTAAGCAGTTGCGCCTGAGATCAGGGTATCATTTGCAATCCATCGTGAGGATTTATCCTCAAAGTTAAGGGTGCCACTTCCTTTGAAAACAAAATTTCGTACTGCTCCGGAGGGCATTAGGTCCAAAGCCTCCTGGTCTACCAACTTTGTATTATTGATTTTATCCTGGATTTGCTCACTGGAGACAAACTTGATAAAGTCCAAATTATTAGGCCGTTTGGGAATGCCGTTGGCTACAAACAGGTCTTGATGTCCATCCTGGTCATAATCTGCAAAAAGGGCACTCCAGCTCCAATCCGTAGCAGCTACACCACTTAACAAGGCGGTTTCCATGTAGTTGCCATCCGGTTGATTGACATAAAGCATGTTTCTGGTAAACTGGTAATGGTATCCAAAATCTTCAACCCGTAGTTTTTGTACCTGGAGGTTGTCATCTCCTTCCGAAGATTTTAGTGCAAATTCATCTTCCGGCAGCATATCCAGGGATATTAAATCCGGTAGTCCATCATGATTGATGTCTGCTACATCATTGCCCATCGAAAAACGGGTAGTATGGCCAAAATGTTGACGGAGACTTTCTGTAAAAGTGCCATCGCCATTATTCAAATAATAGTAATCATCTTCGTGAAAGTCGTTTCCAACGTATAGATCCGGGTAACCGTCCAGGTTGAAATCGGATACTGCAACGCCTAAACCGTAACCATTTATACCGCCATAAATTCCCGCTTTTTCACTTACATCTATAAACTTGCCGTTGTTGTTTTGGAGCAATTTATCACCGGTCTCATAGTTGCGTTGATGGCGAAGGTCTGCTTTACCGAAAGATTTCGTGGTATGTATAGCATGATTTAAGAGATACATGTCCAGATCACCATCTAAATCGTAATCCAAAAAAGTAGCGGAAGAGCTGTAGGATTCAAAATCTAATCCATAGCGTTGTGCCTGTTCGGAAAAAGTAAGATCCCCGTTGTTTATAAAGAGTTCATTATATCCTCCAAAACCATTAATGCCTACAACAGCGCAAACATAAATATCCAAAAGGCCGTCACCGTTAACGTCTGCCATGGTAGTTCCTGTATTCCATGAACTTTCCCCGGCTACCCCTGCCTTTTCGGTGATGTCCTCAAAAGTTAAGTCACCCTTGTTGAGGTAAAGCTTGTTTTTCACCTGGTTTCCTGAGAGGTAGATATCGGCTAGGCCGTCATTATTGATATCTCCAATGGCGACACCACCGCCATTGTAAAAGTAGAGGTAATCCAGGATGTTAAGGTCGTCAGTTTCGGTGATCGTATTGGAAAAATCGACTCCCGTCTTTTTAGGCGAAGGATTGTCAAACAATTCTCCTCCTTTTGTACAACTCGTTAAGACTAAAATCAATACACAAAAACGGATACTTTTCATTGCAAAGCAAAGATTTTAGGTTTTCCCTCGTTGATGGCAGCTACCAGGAACAAATTGTTATTCTTATCTCTAACCGTTTTAAGATGTTTTACTTCTTCACGAATAAAAAACCCACTATTTGCATAATTCTGCCATTCAAAATTTAGCTTTCCGTCCCCTAAAAGTACGTTGCCAAAATTGGCGTCTAAGCGTGAAAATTGCGGCTTAAACTCAAAGTTGTTCCCTGCCATTACCAAATCCAGGTTGCCATCCTCGTTTACATCTACACAACTAATACCACAAATGCATGAAAATTGCGTCCTCGAGGGTAGTTTAATGATACTGAATTTTCCGTCTCCTTCATTTATAGCCAATACTGAAGCTGAAAGGGAACTCTGCTTTACAATGGATTGATCGATGATTTCCTGAGGAAATAGTTGCTGTATCGTTCGTTTGGCATAATCTGAAGCTTTTAAATTCTCCTTTTTCAAGGATACCAATTGCCCCGTGACTTCCTTTTTTTGATGTAAGGGATAATCACCACCGTTTTCATGTATAGTTACAATTTGCTCAATGGTACCGTTACCATCAAAATCGTTAATCCATAGTTTCATGGGATGTCCCTCAGTAGGTTTATAATGTAGGTTTTCTCCCTGGTTACCTAAGATCAGATCAAGATCGCCATCCTCATCTAAATCAGCAGCTTCAACGGTATTCCACCAACCAAAAAGACTATCCAATGAAGTTGTCATGCGTTGTATTCTCCTACCGGTATTTCTGTGGATTTTAGGCGTATCCCAATCTGAAACAGTGACTAAATCACTTTTTCCATCTCCATCCATATCAGCCCAAATTGCATCTGTGACCATGCCTTCTTTTTTAAGGTCATAACCGCGTCTTTCGGTAGCATCAACAAATTGGCCATCCCGGTTTTCCAATAACAAATGATCCGGACTTAAGCCATAGACCCCTACCACACTTCGAGAACCAATAAAAACGTCCATATCACCATCGTTATCGTAGTCATAGGGTTCTATGGTTGCGACGTTCTTAAATGTAGTGGGAATATCTTGATCGGAAGCCGTAAAAGTCCCTTTGCCGTCATTGAGGTAAAGACGGGGCCTGTAGGTTTTGTCCCGACCCACTTCATTACCGCCGCTTCCTACCATAATATCTACATCACCATCATTGTCAACGTCTAAAAATCCTGCTGCGGTATCTTCATAGTTCTGATCGTTCGAAAATACCGTTGATGGTTTTGGCACAAATCTTCCATTACCTGTATGAAGATAAATCATTCCGGGTGTTCCTTTGGCTCCACCTATAAAGACATCCTCATTGCCATCATTGTTCACGTCAGCAACTGCAATGGCCGGGCCTTCCTGGGATAGTTTTTTGTAGATGAGGCCTTCATAGTCAAAGTCGTTGTAATTGTTTTCAGTATGAGCGATCCAGTTACTATTATCCAATTCTTTCCACAGCGTTTTTTTGGCTTGCCTGCTTTTCGGTACGTAGATGTCCTTTGCATCGGTTTGTTGTACCTTCAGAACTTGATTGGCTTTTACCTTAGTGAGTAATACCGTTTTGTCATTAGGCCAGACAATTCTAATAGAATCCAATTGTTTGTGTTGTCCAAGTCCGAGGGTCATAGTGTAATCAATGGAGGATTGAAACCCCCGGGAAGGCATTAATTCCTGGTGTACCACATTGCTTCCAAAGTAAAACCGGGCCAGGGTTCCAATGGCAAACGGATTTTTCCCATGTCCGGCAAACTGTAGTTTTATGTAGTTGTTGTTCAACTGAGTATCGGTATTATTTCGGTAAATAAAGCTTTTTGTATTTACATTGTTAATTACCAAATCCAGATCACCGTCGTTGTCTAGATCGGCATAAGCTGCGCCATTGGAACGCGTTGGAAGTTCAAACCCCCAATCCTTATTGGTATTATCGAAGGTAATGTCTCCTTTATTGCGGTAAGCATAATTAGGCTGTGGCTTAATCGGCATTTTGTTGATGATGGAATCAATAGATTCTTTTTTCCCGGTCAATGCCATTTTCTGAATGATTTCATTAGCGAAAAAGTCGACAAAGTCCAAATCCGTCAAATCATGATTAATGCCGTTGGTTATAAAAATATCCTTTAGGCCATCGTTGTCCATATCAAAGATCAGTCCTGCCCAGCTCCAATCCGTGGCATCAATTCCGCTGTAGTAGGCGACTTCCGAAAATGTGCCGTTGCCATTGTTAAGTTGCAAAGTGTTTTGAATGTATTGCTGGTAGAAATCTTTACTCCGCTTCAGGTCATAGATGTTGTATCCTTCGAACTCCATAACCGATTTTACGCGTTCCTCAGGTTCGGGAAGCATATCCGTGATGAAAATGTCGTTATGACCGTCGTTATTGATATCAGCGATATCTATACCCATGGCGGATAAGCTCAGATGTTGGGTATATGCTTTAATTTCCTCTGTAAAGGTGCCGTCTTTTTGATTGATGTATAGATAGTCTCGTTCGTAAAAGTCGTTTGAAACATAAATGTCCGGCCATAGATCATTGTTGATATCGGTGACCAACACACCCAAACCAAACCCGATTAGACTGCCATAAATGCCGGCATCTTCACTTACATCTACAAATTTTCCATCATCATTACGAAGGAGCATGTCTCCTACCCCCTTAAAAATATGCGGAACCCCTTCCCAATCCTGGGCGCGTACCTTGCGTTGTTCCGCGTAGCCTAAACTGCTTACAGGGATATTACTGTTGTTCAGGATATATGCGTCCAAATCCCCATCCTTGTCGTAATCAAAAAAGGAGGCATGGGTTGAGAATCCTGTCTTTGCTAAATTGTACTCGTGCGCCCTTTCCGTAAAAGTAAGGTCGCCGTTATTTATGTAAAGGTCATTATCATGGTTGTTTCCCTCCAGATTCCCGGCATTACTTACATATATGTCTAACAAGCCGTCGGCATTAATGTCAACCATAGTGACACCAGTAGACCATGGTTTAGTGCCCTCAATACCTGCTTGTTTTGAGATATCCTCGAATTTAAAATTTCCCTTATTCAAGTACAGTTTATTCGGAACCATATTTCCGGTTAGATAGATATCCGGAAGATTGTCGTTATTAATGTCTCCTATGGCTACGCCTCCACCATTGTAGAAATTTCTATACTTAAAGATGTTGAAATCTTTTTGATTTTCAACTTCGTTCACAAAATCCACTCCTGTTTCCTCCGAGGGCAATAGGGTGAATAGGGTGTCCTTTTCTTCAAGTTTAACTTCGGGTGTCTTTTTGGTATTGCATGAAAAAATTGCGAGTACAACAATGAAAAGTTTTAGAAAGGGAAATTTCATTTTCAATATTTAAGTTAATCACGCATAAAGATCTATTCGAGAAAGGGTAGTCCGCTGAGACTTCTTAAATTTCACTTCAATGCTGTTGGTAGTAGTTTCGGATAGCTTTTTTAGATACTCAACATCTTTCTAATGGGATTACGCTGTACAGTTGATCAACTAGTTTAGTTGTTTAAATCCATGTGCTTTGGTCTGAATCAAAAGAGGTTAGGTTTTTTAGATTCTGACAACGTATCACCGATAAGAATGTGTTTTGGGCAAAAACGTATTCCTAACGCCGCCCTTACCCACTCGACATTATTTCTTTGTTACAATTAGCGCGCAATATAACTAAGCTTTTGTAAAAAGATAGATAATAAAAGATTAATAATAGCCTTAATGTTACGCTATTGTTCAAAGCAATTCCTAAATAAATGATCATAAAAAAACCCGCTCACAGAGCGGGTTTTTATTCTCAAAAATCTTATTATCCTAGTAACCAGGATTTTGGGTCAAATTAGGATTGGCCAAAACATCTGCTATAGGAATTGGGAATATGAAACGAGTTTCATCAGTTGCTTCCTTAAGATTCCAAGGACGTAGAAACTGACCAAACCGGATCAAATCCATTCTTCTAGTCTGTTCCTGGTACATTTCGCGTCCTCTTTCAGCTAATAAATCAGCTTCGCCAACTGTACCTAAAGCAGCAGCACCACGAGTTGTTCTTAACTCATTGATCATTGCGGTTGGGTCACCACCCATTCTCCACATGGCTTCCGCTTTCATCAAAAACGCATCGGCATATCGATATCTCACAATGTGTCTTCTTCTATCGCCCCCTTCTTCGTTAGGATGGTATTTAAACATTCTAATTCCGGAAGTTTCCAGGACAGCATTATCATCTGGAGAAACGTACTCTCCTTGCTCGGTTTCCCTGGTAAACACTAAGGGTACTCCGCCAACATTCTCTCGGGCATCCAAAGGTGTCCCGTCTTGTTCATATTGCTGATTAATCAAAAAGCCTAAGCCTATCCCAAGGTTGTCTTCGTCTGCAGAACTTGGGTCATGAACCACACCTCTTCGTTCTTCTTGTCCGTCGCCAGGGTAATTGGTCTCTGCGGCACCTTCAAACAGGTCATAAAACTCTGCAAGGGTTGTAAATCCGTTCCAGCCCCCACCATCATTAAACCCTGGAAAATTCTGGTTGTAATGTAGCGTAAGCCAGGTTCTTGGTCCGGCATCAGCAGGTGACCACCAAAGCGTTTCTACGTCGTTGCCTGGTCTGAAGATATCAAAGAAATCACCAGAAGCAGCCAAGGTATATCCATCTGCAGTGATAGCATCTACGTTGTCAATAACCACCTGCATATCAGCAGCGTCAGGTGTGGCCCCTAAGTAGACATGCTTGTTTAAATGAAGTCTGGCCAGCAAATGACGAGCAGCTGCCTTAGTAGGAGAAGACTTCATGCTTATCGCATCTCCTGCTGTCACCGTTGGCAGATTAGCTATGGCGATATTTAAATCGTTAGCAATACTGTCGATAGCAACCTGTCCGGTTAGCACATCAGGAATAGCGCTATTGGGTAAATTGATATCCCTATAGGGAACCTGGCGCCACATATCGAGAATCCAAGTCATTGCCCACGCTCTGTAAAATCGTGCCTCTGCTTTTTGTTCATTAATATCGCCCCCGGCCGTTGCCGTACTTTTGGGACTGATAACCCGCGTCGCATTTATAGTGATACTGTTAAGCTGCTGCCATGCCTGGGTAATATCAAAAAGATCGGGAGCCCAGGTATGTCTATGAATGGACAACCAACGGCCATTATCCCCCCAGTCACTACCTCTTGTAGGTACGATGTACTCATCGCTGGAGACCTCCTGCAAAGCAAAGAGACCATTCTGATTGGCTAAATCTCCTCCGGCAACCGTGTTTGAAAGGTTTACAACTTCACTTTGAACATCTGCAACTCCTGCAAATCCTTCCGTGATCAAGGAGTCCGTACCCTCTATCTCCAAATCCGTGCAGGAAAATGCTAACGGAATGAGTAGGGTTAAACTAAAATAACGTGTCATTCTTTTCATAATAGGATTTTTTTTTAAAATGTAACATTTACCCCCAAAGTAAAGGTTCGGGGTCTGGGATAAGCCAAATAATCTATGGATGCCGATGGAATACCTCCTGTATTAGCCGGAACATCCGTGGTACTTACTTCGGGGTCAGGACCACTGTAATCGGTAATCAAGAACAAGTTCTGACCAGTAAGGCTCAATCGCATACTTTTTAAAGCTCCTTCACCACTTACAGGAACATTGTAAGCTACCGAAGCGGTTTGTAGTCGAACAAAGTCACCTTTTTCCAAGAAGAAAGTACTTGGGTTTTGGCTGGAAGGAACAACGCCACTTTCAATAACACTTTGCAGGTTATTTCTACTACCGGTCTGGGTGGTGGCAAAAAGTGCATTGGCCGTATTATTATATACGTGAAAATCAAATTGTCCGGAGAAGAAGAGGGAAGCATCCCAATTCTTATAACTTGCAGTAGTTGAGAAACCCGCATTTATGGTAGGCAAACCATTTTCTTCTTGAATGCTAGGATCTGTGTCCACATTAAGATCTGCATCTACATTTCGCAGATTGTAGGTGAAGAGTGACCTGCCATTGGTTAGGATTTGCACAAAAGCATTCGATAAACCCTGGCCATATACCTGCCCCGCTTGAATATCAGGACCGTTATAATCGGTGAGTTCGTTAGTGTTATAGGCGAAATTAAGATTAGCATTCCAGTAGAAATCTTCACTTTGAGCGATGTCATAGTCCAAGCCTATTTCAATCCCCTGGTTTAGAATTACCCCATCTACATTTTGAAAAGCAAAAGGAGCAGTAGCCGGCTGAACGGCAGGAAGATTTAATAGGATATCCCGTGTTTCTCTACGATAAACGTCTATGGAACCACTGAAACGGTCGTTAGAAAAACCAAAATCGATACCCAACGCATATTGCGTAGTCTCCTCCCATTTAAGTTCCGGATTGGCAAAAGCAACTTCTCGAGTAGCCGGCGCAGTGATCTGTGAATTGGCCGAAATATCAAGAGTTGGGGCATTAAATCTTCCCCAACGGGTTCTATTGAGAAACTGTCCATATCCTAGACCATCCTGGTTACCTGTAATACCCCAGCTTAGACGTAATTTAAGGGTTGAAAAGGTGTCTTCATTGATAAAGTCCTCTTCATTCAGTTTCCATGCAAATGCCGCAGAGGGAAAATAACCATATTGATTATCCCCACCAAATCGTGAAGAACCGTCCGCTCTTATAGTGGCAGTGAACAAATACTTGTCATAAAGGGTGTAATTAACCCTTCCAAAAAAGGATTGTAATTCATCCGTAAAATCAAAGGTGTCTACTGTAAATGCATCAATTGGGATACTCGGTAAATCTCCTGTGGTGATGTTGGGTTGTGGGAACAGGTTCAATATCCTGAATTGATTTCCCAGATCTGGCTCATCTTCAAAGGTACCAATACCATAGGCCTGGTAGCCACTTGCCAGATTTCTGGTGTCATCAAAGGCCCGATTCGTTAGGGCGACAATATCATTCAAATCAGTAGCGCCATAGCCTTGGCCTAAAATGTTCTGTCCCTCTCTTTTGAAATCCTGGAAAGAGTATCCCACCAAAGCGTCCAAATTTGAATTTTCAAATTCTTTGGTGTAATTCACCGTCAATTCCACCAATCGGTTTTCCGTTTCTAAGTTGTTTACAGCACCACGTCCATTATTCTCCGCTCCATTGTTAAGAGCTATAATTTGTGGCCCGACCACTTGGCTACGCTCAGAATCCGAGGCATCGTACCCCAGGTTTAGTTTGGCAGATAACTCATCGGTAAAGCTATATTCCAAGGAAAGGTTACCCAGGAATCGGTTTGTATTTGCGAGATCCTGATAAAAGGCCAAAAGATTCGCCGGATTTCTATCCGGTGCGGCACTCGCCAAGGGGCTTGCAGGTAATGTTGGGTTGGAGTATAGAGAGGACGCTAATAAATCTCCGGTACTTCCGGAAGTCCTACTAACGAAAGGTCTTTGGTCATTAATTCTGGAGATCGTGGCTTGTAATCCTACTCTCAACTTATCGTCAAGGAAGCGGTGATTTGCATTGATCCGTCCTGTAATTCGTTCTAAATCCGTGTCTTCTATGACACCAAATTGCTTATTATATCCAAAAGTGGCTCGTACATTTCCCTTACCATAATTCAAGGCATAGGAAAGGTTGTTGTCCGTAGAAGCCGTGGTTCTGTAGATAAACTCCTGCCAATCCGTGTTTCCTCCAAGGTCAGCTCCGCCTGCGGCGCGAAATTCATCGGCAGTCAAAAGGTCATAGGTTTCCCGAACCTCAGCAATATTGAGGTTAGAAGTAAAACTCCATTGGCCCTGTGAACCAGCTCCCTTACCTGATTTGGTGGTAATAATTACAACACCATTGGCACCTCTGGATCCGTATATTGCAGTAGCCGAAGCATCTTTAAGGATACTCATACTTTCAATATCATTGGGATTCAAGAAGTTCAATGGGTTTCTTGAGCCGCTTGTACCTGCTCCTAAATCAGAACCACTTGCGGATACCTCTTCATTAGTAACGGGTACTCCATCGATGACGAAAAGCGGACTGTTATTGGCTCGGACCGAACCCGTACCCCTAATCCTTAGGGTAATCCCGGCACCCGGCTCACCACTGCTTTGCGTGATCTGAACCCCTGCAGTCTTACCTTGAATCAACTGTTCGGGTGATGAAATGACACCCCCTTGAAAGTCTTCAGCGGAGACTGAGGCTACAGCACCGGTGGCATCCTTAACGGTAGTTTGACCATAACCAATGATTACAACCTCATCCAACGCTTGAGCATCCTCTTGTAATGTTACAGAGATTGTAGATTGACCGTTAACCGCCACTTCCTGTGTAGCATAGCCAATGTAACTGAATACCAAAGTAGCGTCGCTGGCTACATCGTTTAAGGTATAATTACCATCAAAATCGGTTTGAGTTCCGTTGGTAGTCCCTTTTACCACCACACTTGCTCCTGGCAAAGGACCGTTTGCATCCGAAACAGTACCAGATACGGTCTGAGCCTGTACCGCACCAAAGCATATAAATGCCCCAAGCAATAACAAGCTTTTAAGTAGCGTAATCTTCATAGATAAACAAATTTTAAGTTTAGTTAATTTAAATTCAAGTGTTAAACATATATAAAAAAGGTGTTAAACTAAATATTCCCAGATATTGACAAAGCTTCGAAAACGGTTTCGTGTTGATAACTTTGAAATAGTAGGGGTATAATAATTCAACACACCTCAAATTATACATTTCGCAAGCAACAGTAGTGAAATATATGAAATTAAACAAAATATGCCCAAATATACGGCTTTTTATTTTCTGGTTTGTTTAAGGAATTTGCGTTGTATCGCTGGTCTAACATGTTAATTTTTTAGCAAGATTTTTAACAAACCACAGATATAGTTACCTTCAAAAATTTAACATCCTAATCTATGTTAAAGCAAAAAATTACGCTAAAGCATATTGCAAAAGAGTTGGACGTTTCCATTTCTACGGTTTCAAAAGCCTTGAAGAATAGTGAGGAAATAAGCAGAGATACCAAAGAAAGGATCCAGGCTTTTGCCAAGCTTTACAATTACAAGCCGAATAATATTGCTATTAGCCTGAAAAACAAGCGTACCAAAAATATTGGGGTAATTATCCCGGATATCGTTCACCATTTTTTTACTACGGTGGTACGCGGGATTGAAAAGTATGCTAACGCTCAGGGCTATAATGTAATCGTATGCCTGTCTGATGAATCTTTTGACAAAGAGGTCATTAACATGGAAATGCTGGCTAACGGCAGCATTGATGGATTCATCATGTCCCTTTCGGCCGGTACTGAAAAGAAGAAGGATTTTAATCATCTTAGAGAAGTTACCGAACAGGGCATTCCCCTTGTATTGTTTGATAGGGTCACCAACGAGATACGCTGCGATAAAGTTGTTATTGATGACATTCTAGGCGCTTATTTGGCCACAGAAAAGCTGTTGAAAGAAGGAAGAAAGAGGATTGCCCTGCTCACTACGGAAGATTTTTTTAGTGTTAGTAAGAACAGGAACTTGGGCTATGAAAAGGCTTTACGCGATTTTGGTCTGGCGGTTGAAGAAAAGTATATCTTGCGACTTCCATTTATGGACATTGATGAAGAAAAAATCTCGGATTTCCTCAACAGTATAGTACCAGATGCTGTTTTAAGCGTCAACGAGATATTTGGAATCCACTGTATGCGCGTGCTACAGCGTAAAGGATTAAAAGTGCCCGAGGACGTATCTATAATCGGCTTTACGGATGGTTTATTGGCAAGACATGCCAATCCAAGCATAACCTCAATTGCGCAACACGGGGAAAAAATGGGGGAGACCGCAGCCAAAATGCTCATTGAACGTGTGGAGCGTGAAGATGAGAGCAATTACAGGACGGAAATCATTCAACCTACTATAATTACGCGCGAATCTACGTTAAACTTCTAGTTTGACGGTATTTCTTGTTGATTCCTACGTAGTCATCTTGGATTCAAGAATCGAAAAAACAGACATTTATTTACGATCCTTCGGCCTTCATTGCTTTGCAATTTTAAAGTGATGTGTTTTTTCGGAAGACATGGCCTTAATAATGTGACGAGATGTACGCGGTTGCGGCTTTGAATGTAATCAGAAACCTGAACTTAAAGGTTCCGGAAGATATTTCGGTCATTAGTTTTTCCAACGGCGTGCTATCGAAATACGCCCGGCCCAAGTTGACGACCGTTAATTAATACGGTCTACGATTGGGAGCCGCTGTGGTAACAATGTTGATCGACAGATTGGAAGAAAAGGTAGATGAGGATACCTTTTATACTAAGATTGTTAAAACAAATTTGATTGAAAGAGAATCTGCCATTTGATCTTATTTTCGAAATAAAACAATATATTCGACCTGCATACTTCCGGTTTTTCTTCTCTGGTTTGGAGTAGTATGCGCGAGAGTTTTCGATAGTTTTAGTAATTCCTCTAAGGGGTGTTTCCTTATCTAATGTTGCTATACAAGGTATGGTGAAAGACACGAAACAGTGCTGCCAAAACAATAATTACTTCTTTTCAAAGCCTAATAGTTCTTAATAAACACCGGGGGATCATTTCCCACAAAATTTTAAGAATTCAAAAGCTAATATTTAAAAGATTTTATTGAAATTGAAACGCTTATTTAACAATATAGCCAATCGCTATGAACCAAGATTATATACGACCAGATGTCTGGTCCATTATCGAGGAAGGATTTGATGCCGATCAGGTAAAATCCTCGGAGAGCCTTTTTAGTTTGGGTAATGGAGCCATGGGCCAGCGTGCTAACTTTGAAGAACATTACTCAGGCGCCACATTTCAGGGAAGCTATATCGCTGGAGTCTATTATCCTGATAAGACTCGTGTAGGCTGGTGGAAAAATGGGTATCCCGAATATTTTGCCAAGGTGCTCAATGCACCAAACTGGATTGGAATTAATGTCTTAGCCGATGGAACGCCATTGGATTTGTCTACATGTAAAAAAGTGGAACATTTCCGGAGGGAGCTTAATATGAAAGAAGGCTGGTATAGACGTAGTTTTCTAGCCACGATGCCGAATGATGTTGTATTGGAGGTGAACACCACTCGATTTTTAAGTCTAAAACTGGACGAGGTAGGTGCAATACAATACGAGGTAGTTCCCGTTAGTGGAGATGTAGAAATACAGTTTTACCCGTATTTGGATAGTGGTATTCATAATGAAGATAGTAACTGGGATGATCAGTTCTGGAACACTACCAATGTTACAGTAAAGGACAATCGGGCATTTATTGAAAGTCATACCCTAAAAACCCATTTTTCGGTTGCTACATTTATGCAATCCATGGTAGAATATCGTGGCAATTCACTGCCTGGTGAAGTAGGAACAAAAACCGATACCTCTATTGCATTACACTTTTCCCAAAAAGTAAATAAGGGAGAAAGTATAGGCTTGACAAAGTTTGGAGGCTATATTTCAGATCGCAATCATCCAAAGGATAAATTACTTCAAATAGCCAATCAAGTCTTGGATCGAGCTTCCCAACTTGGCTTTGAAGGACTGATGCAACAACAAAAGGAAGCCTGGGATCAGATTTGGGAAATGAGTGATATTACCATAGAGGGGGATGTAAAAGCACAGCAGGGTATCCGTTTTAATATTTTTCAACTCAATCAGACCTATTTAGGGAAGGATTCCAGATTGAACATTGGTCCCAAAGGGTTTACCGGTGAAAAATACGGGGGCAGTACTTACTGGGACACCGAAGCCTATTGTTTACCTTTTTACATGTGCACCAAGAATCAGACGGTCGCATGGAATTTGTTGAAGTATCGATACAATCATCTGGAAAAGGCCATTGAAAATGCAGAACTGCTTGGCTTTAAGAACGGTGCAGCGCTTTACCCCATGGTAACCATGAACGGGGAAGAATGCCATAATGAATGGGAGATTACCTTTGAAGAGATCCACCGTAACGGAGCCATTGCATTTGCTATCTACAATTATTTTAGATACACTACGGACTACAGTTATATTCCTGAAATGGGCCTGGAGGTGCTAATCGGAATTGCTCGTTTTTGGTATCAGCGTGCCAACTGGTCGGAAAAAAAGAAAAAATATGTGATCCTTGGGGTTACAGGTCCCAACGAGTATGAGAACAATGTAAACAACAATTGGTATACCAATTATTTGGCAAGATGGACTATCAATTACACCATTGAGCAGCTGGAAAAAGTAAAGGAAGGCTACCCGGAGGACTATCAACGGATTATCGGGGTTACTAAATTAACCGACGAGGAGACGGAAGAATGGGAAGATGTCGCTAAAAATATGTTCTTTCCGTACTCCAAAAAACACCAAGTATACCTACAGCAGGATGGTTTTTTGGATAAGGAAATGGTGAGGGTAGAGGATTTAGATAAATCGGAACGGCCTATTAACCAAAAATGGAGTTGGGACCGTATTCTTCGTTCGCCCTATATCAAACAGGCAGATGTGTTACAAGGCTTCTATTTTTTTGAGGACCATTTTACCCTGGAAGAATTGGAACGCCATTTTGATTTTTACGAGCCCTTTACCGTTCATGAATCTTCGTTATCACCTTGTGTGCACAGTATTCAGGCAGCTAAGTTGGGAAGGATGGAGCAAGCCTACAAATTATACTTGAGGACCTCGCGATTGGATTTGGATGATTACAACAATGAAGTAGAAGAAGGCTTGCACATCACCTCAATGGCAGGTACCTGGATGAGCATCGTAGAGGGTTTCGGAGGTATGCGCGTAATCAATGACAAATTGAATTTTACACCACAAATTCCCAAACAATGGAAGGCCTATTCTTTTAAAGTGAATTTTAGAAATAGGATTTTGAAAGTAACGATAACCGATAAGGGTGCCGACTTTGAATTACAAGGCAATGAGGAAATGTCAATACGGGTCAACGGACAGCGTGTAGTACTTACCCCTAAAAACATGGATCATGTCTCATAACTCAAAATTGCTGGATCAGTCCAGGCGGTTCGTATACCTTACCTTTTTATGCGCTTCCCTATTGGCACAAAGTCAGATTGAACGCGTAGAGCCTCCCAATTGGTGGGTGGGATTTGAACAGGATACCCTCCAACTTTTGGTAAAAGGAAAGGGTATAGGGGACTACGTTCCTTCTGTCCAGCAAGAAGGGGTTAGGTTGATTAGGGCGTCAAGGGCCGACAGCCCGAACTACCTTTTCCTGGATTTGGTGATTGCCGGAGATGCCCAACCGGGGACTTTTGCTATTGAATTCGAACCTAAAAGAGGAAGAACCCGTTCGTTTACCTATGAATTGAAGCCAAGAACGCAGAAGCCTGAAGATTTCAAGGGATTTGATAGTTCCGATGTCGTTTACCTCATCACCCCCGACCGATTTGCCAATGGGAACCCTGGAAATGACGTTGTGGAAGGCACGCTGGAAACGGTTATAGCAAGGAACGAGGATTACGGACGACATGGTGGGGATATTCAGGGGATTATAAACCATTTGGATTATATAGATACCATGGGTTTTACGGCTATTTGGTCGTGCCCGTTGCTTATCAATGACATGCCTCAATCCTCCTACCACGGTTATGCTATGACCGATTTTTACCAGGTAGATCCCAGATTTGGAAGCTTGGAAGATTATATTGAGCTTTCCGAAAAGGCTGCGGATAGAGGGATTAAATTGATCATGGACCAGGTGGCCAATCATTGTGGAAGTGAACACTGGTGGATGGATGATCTGCCTTTTGAGGACTGGCTTAATTTTCAGGAGGATTACCAGCAAGGGCTGCCCTTAAAAACTTCCAATCACAGGAGAACGGTCAATCAAGATGCCTACGCTTCAGACTATGATCGGACATTAATGAGTACCGGTTGGTTTGTATCGGCTATGCCGGATCTAAACCAAAGGAATCCCTTCATGGCCAGATACATTATCCAGAACAGCATTTGGTGGGTTGAAGCTCTGAAACTAGGTGGTATCCGACAAGATACCTATCCCTATCCCGATAAGGAGTTTATGGCAAAATGGGCCGGGGCGATCATGCGGGAATACCCAAACTTTAACATCGTAGGGGAGGAGTGGAGTGACAATCCGCTTTTAGTGGGCTATTGGCAAGATGGTGCAAAGAACAGTGATGGTTATCGTTCCTTCCTACCCACTACCATGGATTTTCCTATTCAGACCACCTTTGCCGAGGCTTTTAAGGAATCTGAAAAGGAATGGGGTAAGGGATTGGTAAAACTCTACGATGCGCTGGCGAATGATTTTTATTACACCGAGCCCAGTTCCATTATGCTCTTTGGCGACAATCATGACATGGATCGCATCCATACCCAATTGAGAGAAGAAGTGGCTTTGACGCAAATGGCAATGGCCTTTGTGTTGACCACTCCTAGAATTCCACAGGTGTATTATGGCACAGAGATCTTAATGCAGAATACGGCTAAACCTGGCGATCACGGCCTTATCAGAACCGATTTTCCAGGAGGATGGGCAGAGGATACGGTGAATGCTTTCACCCGAGCAGGATTGACTGAAGCACAAAAAGAGATGCAGGATTTTATGCGCAAGCTGTTGAATTTCAGAAAAACAAGCACGGCCATACATACCGGAAAAACCAAACACTTTGCACCTCATGATGGACTCTACGTACTGTTTCGTCATGATGATGAACAAATTATTATGCTCATTTTGAATAAGAATGAAGCAGCAACTGCTTTGGATCTGGGGCGTTATGCCGAAATGGGAATTGAGGGCAAAACATTCACTGATGTGGTTAGGGGGACATCACAGACACTAGCGAACGTCCTGCAGTTGGAAGGAAAAGGCCCCACCTTGCTTGTGCACCAAAAAAGATAACTATGATACGGCTAACAGTAGTGTTTTTGGCCCTAACGCTGATAGTAGCCTGTCAACAGGGCAAAAAAGATAAACCCGAAATGAAAAAAGAGTTACGTGAAAAAGAACGAAAAGAGGTAGTCTATCAGGTGTTCACCCGACTTTTTGGCAACACTAAAACCGTAAATAAGCCCTGGGGAACCCTTGAAGAAAACGGCGTAGGAAAGTTTGCGGATTTTGATGATACCGCTCTATCCGAATTGAAAGATTTAGGGGTCACTTACATTTGGTATACAGGGGTTCCACATCACGCGTTGATCAATGACTATACCGCTTATGGAATTTCGAATGATGATCCGGATGTGGTTAAAGGAAGAGCAGGTTCGCCCTATGCCGTAAAGGATTATTATAATGTGAATCCTGATTTAGCGGTAGACCCGGCAAATCGCCTTGAAGAATTCAAGGCTCTGGTGGAACGCACACATCGACATGGGATGAAGGTGCTTATAGATATTGTTCCCAATCATGTGGCAAGGGATTATGAAGGACAGACTAAAGGAGTTACTGCAGAGGATTTTGGTGCCAATGATAATACTTCAGTGGAATATGCAAGAGATAATAACTTCTATTACATTCCTGAAGCGGCTTTTAGCGTTCCCGACTGGCAGGATGACTACCTTCCGTTGGGAGGAGAAGACCATCCGTTGTCAAACCATCAGTTTGAAGAAGTTCCGGCAAAGTGGACAGGCAATGGTTCTCGTTTGCCTCAGCCAAACTTTAACGATTGGTATGAAACGGTTAAGGTAAATTATGGGATACGACCGGACGGTTCCAAAGATTTTGAAGAATTACCTGAATCCTATTCTGAAAAGGATTATCAGGTACATTTCGAGTTTTGGGAGGATAAGAAATTGCCGGATTCATGGTATAAGTTCCGTGATATTGCAGTGTACTGGCTGGAACTCGGGGTAGACGGTTTCCGCTTTGATATGGCGGAAATGGTTCCCGTGGAATTCTGGAGTTTTATGAATTCTTCCATAAAAATGAAAAATCCTGATGCTTTTCTGCTGGCCGAGGTGTATAATCCTAGCTTGTATCGGGAGTACCTTCACAAAGGTAAAATGGATTATCTCTACGACAAGGTGGAATTATACGATAGTCTAAAGCATATTATGAAGGGATATGGCTGGACAGACCATATTCATACGGTGCAATCGGGATTACAGGATATTGAGCATCATATGCTTCACTTTTTGGAAAATCACGATGAGCAACGTATTGCAAGTCCGGAATTTGTAGGAAATGCCGAATTAGGTAAACCGGCAATGGTGGTCTCTGCTACCATTGGGAGTTCTCCAACAATGCTCTATTTTGGCCAGGAAGTAGGAGAAGATGGTTCTGAAGATGCGGGTTTTGGAAAACCTTCCCGCACCTCCATCTTTGACTATATTGGAGTTCCGGTACATCAGCGATGGATGAACGACAAAAAGTTCGATGGAGGACAGCTTACTGAAGCAGAAAAGTCGCTCAGGGATTTTTACAAACGACTATTAAATTTTACTATTAATAGTGCTGCCCTTATGGGAAGCTATGAGGAGATCCATTATTACAACAAACAACATACCCCTACCTATGACCAAAGGGTATTCTCCTTTGTACGTTGGGATGCTACCGAAAAGTTGGTAATCATTTCCAATTTTGATACGGAAAGATCGTATGACATCGATTTAAAAGTCCCGGAAAACATTGTTCAAGAATGGCAATTAGACGATGGGGCGTACGAATTAGAAGAACAACTCTATAAATCGGGCACGCAGCAATTGGTTATTGAGCAAGGTGTAGGCAAGATTGGACTTTCCTTACTACCGCTACAATCCTATATTTTTAAAGTGAAGTAATAAAAAGACGGGTAGAAGTATACTTCCGCCCGCCCGCAATTTAAGTTGGAAAGTTAGCTTTTTCCCTTACTGGTGGCTTTGTAGACCAGGGCAATCACAATACCAGTTAAGGCATAATAGACGATTTCAACTATCGCGTCAATCAAATAGCCCGTCAAGCTCATAATAGTAGTAGTAGCATACTGCACAAACCAAATTCCGAAGCCAACAAATATGCCAAACCATATGCCAAACTCAGCACCTTGCTTTGCACTATGAGCTCCCCGGGCCCATTTGCCGTAAAGGGTGCACATTGCAAAAGCTGAAAAGAGGTTGCCCAGCAGGATGAATATAAAATCTGGATGTTCTTTAACACTGTCGCCTATGACATACTGTTCGAACAAATCATCCATTGCTACCCCCCAAATTAAAAATCCCAATAGGAACAATGTGACCGCTCCTGCCAAAGTGGCCAATACATTTGATTTTGAAAACATACTATGTTGAATTAGTTGGTTGTTAAATCGATACAAAATAGAAAAATTACTGAGATATTCACAATTTTTGAATAGTTATACTGGGAATAATTCATTAAATAAAACTAGCTTAAGATTTCATAAACCGTAGGTTTTCTAGGGGCTTACTTGGTGCAAGTTTGTATTTTTGAAACTGCTAAAAGTGCTCAAATGAAAAAGTCAACAACCCTTGGAGTGGTAATACTCTTGTTTTTTAGTGCGTGCAATATGATTGATAAAAAGCCATTGGTTATAGGCCACCGGGGTGCAATGGGCTATGAAACGGAGAATACGCTTGCTTCTATTCAAAAGGCCATGGACTTAGGGGTGGATATGATAGAAATAGACGTTTTTAAAATAGCAAGCGGAGAGATCGTTGTGTTCCATGACGATAGACTGGACCGATTAGGGAACGCCCCCGGAAGGATAGAAGAATACTACATTACGGATTTAAAGAAGGTGATCCTGGATGGTAACCATCGTATCCCAATGCTACAGCAAGTACTTCGCCTGATTGATAATAAGGTGCCGCTCAACATTGAACTGAAAGGTGACAACACAGCGGATCGGGTAAATTTCATTGTAAATTATTACATTCGTGAGCAGGGATGGCGTATGGAAAATTTTGTCATTTCCAGCTTTAAATGGGAAGAGTTACGGGAAATGCGTAAACTGAATCCTGATATTGCCATAGCCGTACTGACCGAAGAAGATCCTCTGGAAGCCATATCCGTTGCGAAGGAACTAGGGGCCGTTGCTATTAATCCCTGGTACAAAACACTTACCGAGCAAAATATCCGAAAAATCCAGCAAGAAGGATTCAAAGTCTACACCTATACGGTAAACGAAGCGGATGATATCCGGAAAATGATAGATTATGGTGTTGATGGTGTTTTTACCAACTATCCAGACCGGGTACAATAATGTTCGATCTTATTGTCATTGGGGGTGGTGCGGCAGGATTTTTTGGTGCTATACATGCCGCATTAGCCAAACCCACAATGCGTATAGCCATTCTGGAACGTGGCAAAACTGTTTTAGGGAAAGTAAAGGTCTCAGGAGGAGGTCGGTGCAATGTAACACATGCTGTGTTTGATCCCGTTGAACTTTCCGAAAACTATCCCAGGGGCCGGAAAGAACTTTTGGGCCCATTTTACACCTATTCCCCTGGGGACACTATTCGTTTTTTTGAGGAACGTGGGATTGCGCTAAAGACGGAATCGGACGGCCGTATTTTTCCGGAGAGCGATTCATCCCAGACCATAATTGATTGTTTTTTGAACGAAACCAAAAAGTTGGGTATCACCATATTGAAAAACAGTGCGGTTAAAGAAATATCCCCATCGCGAACCATTGAAAAGGGATGGCGCGTAACCACCATGAATAAGCATTATCACGCTCAGAAATTGTTAGTGGCTTCGGGAAGCAGTTCAAAAGTCTGGAAATTACTGGAAGGGTTGGGACATAGTATCGTTGCTCCTGTTCCTTCCTTGTTTACCTTTAATATCCGGGACAATCGCATCTCAAGTTTACAAGGCCTAAGTACTCCTGCTAATGTGGATATAATGCCTAAAACGCACTATGATTCCAAAATTGTGGTAGAACTAAAAAGCAAAATTGAAAGGGAGCCGCTATTTACCGCAACAGGTCCGGTCTTGATAACGCATTGGGGATTAAGTGGCCCGGCCATCCTAAAGCTTTCCGCCTGGGGCGCAAAACAATTGCAAGCCTATTACTATATTTTTCGGATCCGGATAAATTGGGTCCCGGAACATAATAAGGGAACAATGCTGGGATTGTTGCGGGAAATGAGAATGGCAGAACCCAAAAAAACAATTTTCAAAACTAAAGTTGTCTCCCTTCCCAGTAGGTTATGGATCAGCCTGGCTAAGGCTGCTGGAATAGGACCCAATACAAGATGGACGGAAATGACCAAAGAACAGCTTCAACAATTCGCAACAGAGTTAACAGAATGCTCGTTAAAAGTAGAAGGCAAAAGTACGTTTAAAGAGGAATTTGTTACTGCCGGAGGTATTGACCTCAAAGAGATCAATTTTAAAACCTTCGAGAGTAAATTGTTGCCTAACCTTTATTTCGCCGGTGAGATAATGGATATAGATGCCGTAACCGGGGGGTTTAATTTTCAAAATGCCTGGACAGGGGCTTACATCGCGGCTCAGGCTATTGCTTCGCACTGAGGTGCTAATCACTGCAAAATACCGGCCAAAACGGCGGCCAATAGGCCCCCTAAAATGGGTCCTATGACCGGGATCCAGGAATACTTCCAGCCATTGTCTCCTTTATTTCGTATGGGGATCATGGCGTGGATGAGACGTGGCCCAAGATCCCTGGCCGGATTTATCGCATATCCTGTGGTACCTCCAAGAGCCATCCCGATGACCCATACCAAAAGGGCTACAGGCAATGCCCCAAGTGAACCTAATCCAATTATAGTATTGCTATCCGTAAGGGTAGCATCGGTGAAATAGAGTATGGTGAAAACCAAAACAAAAGTACCTAGTACTTCACTTAGGAGATTCCTAAAAGTGTGTGGTATGGCAGGGTCTGTGCAGAAAGCCCCTCGTTTTAATCCCGGATTTTCTTCAAGATCAAAGTGGTCCTTATACATTAACCATACAAAAAAGGCGCCGAGCATGGCCCCAATGAATTGTGCTAAGATATATTCGGGAATATCATAAACGGAGAATTCACCTGCCATAGCTAAACCTATCGTTACGGCCGGATTAATATGCGCACCACTTATCGGACCGGCTACTACCACGCCAACATAGACTGCCAGTGCCCAGCCCGTGGTTATCAATAACCAACCACTGCTGGTGCCGCGGTTACCTTTGGTCCCTTTTAAAAGGACATTGGCGTTTACGCCACAGCCCAAAAATATGAGCAAAAAAGTTCCTATTATTTCGGCTACAAATGGGGTCATATTTCGTTTTGGTTTTGTGCAAGGGTTGTCCAATATTCCAATGCCTGTATGGCTTTATACCATCCTTGGATGCCTTGTTCTACAGGCTCACGCTTGATGGTCGGTTCAAAATGGACATCAGCTTTCCAAATGTCCTGAATTTCTTCCGGGCTCTCCCAGAAACCAACTGCCAGTCCTGCCAGATACGCAGCTCCCATTACTGTTGTTTCTACGATTTCAGGGCGTATGGCAACTGTGTTAAGGACATCCGCCTGAAATTGCATGAGCATGTTGTTTACTGTGGCACCACCATCCACCCGAAGTTCTTTGATAGCAATCCCGGAATCCTTTTCCATTGCTTTAAGGATGTCCATAGTTTGGTAGGCTATAGATTCCAGGGCAGCTCGTGCAACGTGCGCATCGGTACTGCCACGGGTGAGGCCAAAAATTGTGCCCTGGGCCTTTTGGTTCCAATGGGGTGCACCCAAACCGGCAAACGCCGGGACAAAGTAAACCCCTTCACTTCCCGGTACTGAACTGGCCAGTTCTTCCACTTCAGCTGAGGTTTTAATAACCTGTAAACTATCCCGTAGCCATTGCACCACAGCACCTGCAATAAAAATACTCCCTTCAAGGGCATAGGTGGTTTTTCCGTCAATTTTCCAGGCTACTGTTGTGAGTAAATTATTTTTGGATTGTACCGGAGTATCTCCTATGTTCATAAGCATAAAACAGCCGGTGCCATAGGTGTTCTTTACCATTCCTTTTTTGGTGCACATCTGGCCAAAAAGGGCAGCCTGCTGATCTCCGGCTATACCTGCAATAGGAATTTTGTTTGCAAAAAAGTTGGGGCTTGTATAACCGTAGACTTCACTGGATTGCCGTACCTCCGGGAGCATACTTTCGGGAATGGTAAATAGCTCCAATAATTCGGTATCCCAGGTCATTGTGGTAATGTTATAGAGTAAAGATCGGGAGGCATTCGTAACATCCGTTACATGTAATGCTCCCTGTGTCATTTTCCAAATAAGCCAGGAATCTATCGTACCAAAGGCCAGTTGTCCCGCTTCAGCCTTATCGCGTGCGCCTTCAACATTATCCAATATCCATTTTACCTTAGTAGCCGAAAAATAGGCATCAATGACCAGCCCTGTCTTTTCCCGGATCATATCGGATTTTCCGGCTTTTTTTAAACTATCACAATACTCCGCAGTTCGCTTATCCTGCCAGACTATGGCATTATAAATAGGTTGGCCCGTAGTTTTATCCCAAACTACGGCTGTTTCCCGCTGATTGGTAATACCGATAGCAGCTATTTGCTCGCCTTGCAATCCCTCTTTTGTTACTGCTTCCGCAGCCACCCCGGCCTGGGTTGACCAGATTTCTGTTGCGTCATGTTCTACCCATCCCGGTTTTGGAAATATCTGTGTGAACTCTTTTTGCGCCACCGAAATAATAGCCCCTTTTCGATCAACAACTACAGCGCGGGAGCTAGTAGTTCCCTGGTCCAGGGCCAGTATGTATTTGTCCATGTATCTGAGTGAATGTTACGACTTGGAAATTAATAAAATTAATTGAGTAGTTTAACGTGATTTTTTTACCAACATGGAAACATATATTGCTTTTCTCCGGGGGATTAATGTGAGTGGACAAAAGAAGATAAAGATGGCAGATCTAAGACGCTCTTTGGAGCTAGCCGGACTTGAAAAAGTGCAAACGTACATTCAAAGCGGGAACCTTGTTTTTCAAAGTACGGAAGAAAATACTTCTGCTTTGGAAAACAAGATCAGGGAACGGATCACCAGGGATTATGGATTTGATGTTCCCGTTATGGTGATGACCGCGAACAGCATAGCTCAAATCCTGGAAAAAGATCCTTTCAAGGATCTTGAGGGAACCAGCTACAAGTATTATGTGCTGTTGAAAATGAAACCTGACCCGGAGCGCATAGCGGAGTTTGAAGCCATGCGATTTGAAAACGAACAATTTGTGTTTACCGATGTTTGTGTTTATCTCTATTGTGCAGCAGGATATGGGAAAGCCAAGCTTAATAATAACTTTATTGAACGAAAACTAAAGGTTGTAGCGACTACCCGTAACCTCAATACGCTAACAAAAATGATGGCCCTGGCGAATTAATTCAATTCCCAGATTTTGAAATTCAATACTGCGGCAAAGGCCACCCAGGCGAGATAGGGCACTAATAACCAGGAAGCCTTTCGACTTACCACACGGAACCATTTGATGGTGAGTATTATAATTACCAAAAGTGTGAAGATGACGAAAAGTGCGGCCAGGGGATTTTTCAATCCGAAAAAAAGGATGCTCCATAGGGCATTCAACAATAATTGGAATCCAAAATGATAGAGGGCAGTTTTTACCCAGAGGTGATAGAATCCTTTGGACCACACTATGCCAGCAGCGGTACCCATCAAGACGTACAACACTGTCCAAACCGGGGCAAAAACCCAATTGGGGGGGTTAAAACTAGGCTTATTGAGTCCCGCATACCAGTCATCAACAGAACTCTGAGTGGCAAAACTGGCAAGCAGACCGATCAATAGGCATATACCAATACTGATCGCTATTTTTAGCGCGGTTCGCTTCATTGTGGTACAATTCCCACTAAAATAACAATTTAAAGCAAAAATGATACGACCTGCAAACAGTATCTTTGCGTAAACCATTTGGATGACGGAAAAGGATTTTATTCCCGAAGAAGGCCTAATCTATCCTTCTTCCGGGAGGGTGGCCTGGAAAGCGCCCAGTAATATAGCGTTGGTAAAATACTGGGGGAAACACCCTGATCAAATCCCCGCGAATCCCTCCATTAGTTTTACCCTGGATGCCAGTGCAACCACGACTTCAGTAGCCTTTGAAAAACTGGATCAAGCTGCAGAGCGATTTTCATTTGAATTTCTTTTTGAAGGAAAGCCAAAAGAGGATTTTATTCCGAAAATCGAAGTCTTTTTTGAACGTATTATCCGCTATCTGCCTTTTTTGAAGAGGTTTCATTTTATAATAGACTCTGCCAATTCTTTTCCACATAGCAGCGGTATTGCATCTTCTGCGAGTGGGATGGCAGCGCTCTCCTTATGTCTCCTGGAAATAGAAAAACGGGCCAACCCAGAAATGAAGGAGGCCTATTTTCAACAAAAAGCTTCTTTCCTTGCGCGTTTGGGCTCCGGGAGTGCCTGCCGTAGTATTACGGGGAACCTGATTCAATGGGGAAAAACCCCCTCCATTGCACAAAGCTCGGACCTTTATGGGATCCTATATCCTTTTGAGGTACATCAAAGTTTTCAGAGCTATCACAATACCATAGTATTAGTACATAAGGGTAAGAAAGCGGTGAGTAGTACCGTAGGTCATAGACTCATGAAGGGGCATCCCTTTGCGACCCCGAGGTTTCAACAAGCACATGAAAATGTAGAACGATTGCGGCCCATTTTTAGCACCGGCGATTTGGAAGCCTTCATCACTATTGTGGAAAGCGAAGCTTTAACACTTCATGCCATGATGATGACCAGCCAGCCCTATTTCATTTTAATGGCGGCAAACACTTTAGAGATTATCCAAAGGATATGGCAATTTCGCAAATCCACTAACGTACCTATCTGTTTTACCCTGGATGCCGGGGCAAATGTACATGTGCTTTATCCGGAAAGTGAAAAGGAAAGATGTATCCAATTTATTCAAGATGAACTAGTTGCCTATTGCGAAAACGGACATTATATTTGCGATCGAAATGGAAGGGGAGCGCAATCCATAGAGCCTGCCGAATAATGAATTGGTTTTATAACCGTTATTACATGCTGGAGAACTAATAATTTCCCAAAGTGTTGAAAGAAAACGTAAGTTTGTTTATCTTTATTTCATAAATTATTGAACAAAATAATATGAAAGGGCCTTTATTTTATTCTAAAATTTTGCTCTTTGGGGAGTATGGGATCATTAAAGATTCCAAAGGCTTGTCCATTCCGTACAATTTTTTTAAGGGTGCTTTGAAGTCTGATGACACTACTTCGGAAGAGGCCGTAAAGTCCAATGCCGGATTACAAAAATTTGCTGCCTACCTGCAGGAAATACAACATGAAGACCTGGTAAGGTTCGATATTGCTGCGCTACAAGCGGATATTTCCAATGGCATGTATTTTGACAGTTCTATCCCCCAGGGTTACGGAATAGGTAGTAGTGGAGCCTTAGTTGCCGCGATTTATGACAAATACGCCCATAATAAGATAACGGTATTAGAAAATCTTACCCGGGAGAAACTGTTAAAGCTGAAAGCCATTTTTGGTAAGATGGAGTCTTTCTTTCATGGAAAATCCTCTGGGTTGGACCCACTTAACAGCTACCTTAGCCTGCCTATTCTCATTAACTCAAAAGATAATATTGAGTCGACCAGTTTACCTTCTCAGCATAAAGAAGGAAAGGGAGCGGTGTTTTTGTTGGATAGTGGAATGACCGGAGAAACGGCACCCATGGTACAGATCTTCATGGAAAAAATGAAGCAGGAAGGATTCCGGAATATTATCAAGGAGAAATTCATCAAACATACCGATGCTTGTGTGGAACACTTTCTCAATGGAGATATCAAATCCCTTTTCGGGCACGTAAAACAACTGTCTAATGTAGTATTAGACCATTTCAAGCCTATGATCCCGCAACAGTTCCATTCCTTATGGCAGCAAGGGATTGAGACCAACGACTACTATCTTAAGCTTTGTGGTTCCGGAGGTGGCGGATATATCTTAGGGTTTACCGAAGATATTGACAAAGCTAAAAAAGCGCTTGCAGGCCATAAATTGGAGGTGGTCTACAATTTTTAAGAGATACCGATGCTTAGCAGAAAAAACAGGCTCTTGCTTTTCAAGCTACTGAGCCTTTTTTCCGTGGTACGCGGGTATAATATCCTGGTGATTACCCTGGCGCAGTATCTGGCTTCCATCTATATTTTGGCCCCGGACTGGCCTTTTCGGAAAGTAGTGCTGGATTTTAACCTGTTTTTGATCGTAACCGCTTCGGCCCTAGTCATCGCATCGGGGTATATTATCAATAATTTTTACGATGCCGAAAAAGACTTGATCAACAAACCCACCAAAAGCATGCTGGATCGATTGGTAAGTCAACGCTTTAAGCTAACCACCTATTTTATTCTCAATTTCCTAGCGGTGTTCGCCGCCAGTTATATTTCTTTCCGTGCAGTACTTTTTTTTTCGACCTATATTTTTGGGATATGGTTTTATTCCCATAAACTAAAGCGGATTCCGGCGCTTGGTAATCTGGTATCCGCAACCCTGGCAATTGCACCTTTCTTTGTGGTTTTTGTCTATTACAGGAATTTCGAGACTGTAATTTTTGTACATGCCGTATTCCTTTTTTTATTGATCTTGGCTCGGGAGATCATCAAGGATCTGGAGAATATGGCCGGGGACCTGGCGCAAAACTACCGAACGATGCCCATACTATATGGTCCTAAGATTGCTAAAGGGATAATCGCTTTTTTAGCGGTACTTACTCTTATTCCTACTTACCTGTTAATCCATAGGTTTGATGTTGGGGAAATGTATCTGTACTTCATGGGTGCAGGAATTTTATTGGTTGTATTCCTGATATTACTTTGGAGATCGGCCGCAAAAATGCATTATGTTTGGTTGCATAATATTCTCAAATTTATCATTGTAGCTGGGGTATTCAGTATTTTGCTGATAGATGTGGACCTGGTGCTTAATCGGATTTTATGAAAGAGAACGAATTAAAAGTAGCCCTTGCCCAAATAGCTCCGGTCTGGTTAGATAAAAAGGCAACCCTGGAAAAAATAGAGGCCACGCTGTTAGAAGCCGCTAAGGCTGAGGCAGAACTTGTCATCTTTGGGGAGGCTTTTTTGCCAGGATATCCTTTTTGGCTGGCCTATACAGAGGGTGCCGCCTGGGATATGAAGGTAAATAAGGAGCTACATGGCCATTATGTCCGAAATGCCATTCAGTTGGAGGTTGGAGAATTGGATAGTATTTGTAAACTAGCTGCAGAACATCACCTCGCGATTTACCTGGGGCTGATGGAACGTGCCAAGGATAGGGGTGGACATAGCATTTATGCTTCTCTGGTGTATATCAATGAAAAAGGAACGATCGCCTCTGTGCACAGAAAACTACAACCTACATACGATGAACGATTGACCTGGGCTCCGGGGGATGGCCACGGACTTAAAGTACATTCCTTAAAGCAGTTTACCGTGGGAGGGCTCAATTGCTGGGAGAATTGGATGCCCTTGCCAAGGGCGGCGCTCTATGGCCTGGGAGAAAATCTGCATGTTGCGGTTTGGCCTGGAAATCTGAACAATACCAAGGATATCACCCGGTTTATTGCCCGCGAATCCCGTAGCTATGTGATCTCAGTGTCGTCATTAATGCATAAGGACGATTTCCCTCCTGACACACCGCATTTGGAGAAGATTCTGGCGAAAGCTCCTGAAGTACTGGGAAATGGGGGCTCCTGTATTGCCAGACCTGATGGGGAATGGGTTATGGAACCTGTAGTCGATCAGGAAGGGTTGTTCTACGAGATATTGGATTTTAACAAAGTCTACGAAGAACGACAGAATTTTGATCCGGTGGGGCACTATTCCCGCCCCGATGTTACCCAATTAAGAGTGAACCGTGAACGGCAATCCACAGTTGATTTTAAGGACTAATCCTCCCCTTTTCCTTCTAAAAGATCGTATCCCTGTTGTATTCCTTTTTCGATCGGGGGAACCCCACGCTCCATCCAGGAAGGTTTGCCTTCGCCTTTTAAGTAATAATCAAAATATTGAGCCATTCGGATGTTAAAGTCTTTCCGATTTTGCAGTTTTAGGGGCCAGTGGGGTTCACCGTTATAGTTCAGAAACCACGAGGGTTTCCCCAAACGCCGTAAGCTTACAAAAAATTCAATCCCCTGATACCAAGGTACATGACCATCGGCGTCATTGTGCATAATGAGTAAAGGGGTATTTATTTTGTCAATAGTAAATATGGGTGAATTCTCAATATAACGCGATGGATATTCCCAGGGGGTTCCACCAATTCTACTTTGGGTATGTTCATACTGAAACTGCCTGCTCAGCCCTGTCCACCAACGGATACCACCATAAGCGCTGATCATATTGGGAACGGGGGCCCCTGATTCTGCAGCTTTGAAAATGTCCGTTTTAGTTACTAAATAGGCAATCTGGTAGCCACCCCAGCTATGCCCCTGCACGCCAATATTATCCTTGTCAATAAACCCTTTTTCGATTAAAGAAGTTACGCCTGGTATTATGCAGTTATAGGCACTTTCTCCGGGATAGCCTACCCGGTATTCCACGTCAGGATTAAAGATCACGTAACCTCTACTGGTATAAAAACTATAGTTCAAAGAGGATCTTTCCGCACGGGGATGCCGGTGCCTATGGATTCTATCCGAACTTTTTTCATAAAAATTGACTAACAAGGGATACTTTGTATTAGGATCAAAATTCTCAGGTTTCACCAGCATGCCTTGTAGTTTTTTGCCATCCAAAGAAATCCAGTCAATAAGTTCAATGGTCCCCCAATTGTATTCCTTCTGTTGGGGATTGGCATCACTTAGCTTCAGGGGTTTTTTAAAGTTTAGGTTCGTGATTTGTAAATCAGGAAATTCTTGAAAAGATTGTTTGGTGAAGATCAGCTTATCCTCATTTTTTGCCTTTTTGGGTTGGGAATAACTGTAGGGGCCTGAAACCAGCGATACAACACGGTTGGTCTTTGGATTGTATGATGCGTATCCTCCATCTTTAGTGGTTTCATTAAATGTACTGAGCAATAAAGGTTGGTTAAAGTCAATCGCTTCCTCTTCCTCGTCTAAATCCAGGTAGCGATATACCGTTTTGGAGGCCCTTCCATCGGTTAGCTTCACCTTTTCACCGGTCTCGGGTTGCATTTTCCAGATATCGAATCGGTCATAGATCAATAGGGATTCGTCATCCTTTGTCCAGCCGGCAACGCCGTAGGGAAAGGGGTAGTTGGGGTAGTCATTTTCTTCGCTATAAAAAACAGCGCCTTTGGTCAATGCAGTAGGTTTCCCTGAGCGTAAATTGTAAGAAAACCAGGTGCTGTCTACCCTACTATAGCCATAACCATACTTTCCTTTCGGGCTGAGTTTGATCTGTGGGATTTTGTTAAATTCATGAAGGGTTTCTCCTGTTTTAGTATCGATAGCCTTGTAGTCGTAGTACCGCCGGGCTGTCCATTGACTTTCCAAATCGTAAGGGCGACTGCTGTGAACCAAAGCAATGTCGGCGTTGCCTTTATCGCCCAATTCGGTTTCCATGAAATTTTCGTCGGCCAACGTCACAATCTTTTTATCGTTAAGATGTAGTGCCGTGGTAAACGACCGAATAGAATCATTTTTTAACTGCGATTCCTGAACGGTATATAAACGCGGTTCATCATAGGTCCAAACCTCTACATTCACAATTTCCTCATCCACTAACGAAGTGTCTTTTTCAATAGGAGGTTGTGCCAATCCAAAATAGAACTTGGATGCATCCTCCGAAAAATGGATCGTACCGTGTTTTGAAACCACATAATTGTTAGGCGCACTGTTGTTATCCAAAATCTTTTGAGCTGCTGGTTTCCCTTCTTCCCACAAATACAGTGCATTGGGTCGTAACTGTACTTTGGTAGTATCGGTATCCGCGATAAATCCAAGGTATTGGCCGGAATCACTGAACTCTAACTGAGCGTATTTAGCCTTTGGGGCTTCGTGTAAGGTTGTCGTTACACTGGTTTCAAGATTCCGAACAAAGACTCCTGCATCACTCTCTTTGGTGGCTCCCGTTGTAGTATAGGCCAGGTACTTTCCTTTTTTGGCAAAGCTATAGTCGGTAACAAACCTAAGGGTATCTTGTTGTCCGGATTCCAAATGGAGCATTACCAGATGGTAGCCGTTCTTTTTTCCTACTTTTTTGGGTTTGTCCTTTTTCTTTTTTCCCTCTTGTAGCGTATCCTTTTCGTTCTCCTTTTTTGCCTTCTTTATGTCTTCTAGTTGATAGGCCAAATATCCCGACCACTCCTCAGGGATCTTATAGGATTTTACAGGGCCCACCTTAACCAAACTTTGATTGTTCAGGTTGAAGATGCCCAAAGAATCCTTAGGAAGTTTGTCTTTTTTGACTTTCCTTTTCTTCATGGCAATGACACTGTCTTTCCAGGCTTTAATGGTAAAAACAGCATATTGGGAATCATAAGTGAATTCCCCTTTTTGCCCCCGATCATACTCCAATACAAAATTTCCTTTCGCATCCTGGACTTTAAAAAAGTGGTCTTTTTCTCCTCTTTCCAAACTGTATAGAACGTAAGCACCATTGGAAGAGATGGCTTCGTTTTTTATGGTGTTCCAAACGTCAAAATCACTGTGATCTAATATCTTTTTCTGGCTAAAGGATACTGCGGTGATCAGGGTTAATACGAAGGGTAGCGTTCTTTGTAACATATGCTTGAGGTTAATCCCTATAAATATAGGGCATAGCAAGGATTTTTAAATAGTGGTAAATAACAGGTTAAGTGGAAAACTCCTCCGTCTTCACCTTTGGTGAAGACGGAGGGGTTGTCTACCTTTGTCGAAATTTAAGACTGATGGCGAAATCAGACAACGAACGCAATCGTAAACCTAAAGATCGCAGAACTGGTGCTCACCAGCGGAAGCGTTTTTCCAGGAAACCCTCAACCTCAAGACCTTCCTCCCATCAAAAAACGGATCCGGATCTTATCCGGTTAAATCGGTACATCTCCAATGCCGGGATCTGTTCCCGTAGAGAAGCAGATACCTTTATCGCAGCCGGAAATGTCACGGTAAATGGTAAAGTTATCACTGAGATGGGGTATAAGGTTCGAAAAACGGATGATGTCCGTTTTGACGGCCGGAAGCTCAATCCTGAAAAAAAGGAATACGTACTCTTGAACAAGCCCAAAAACTTTATCACCACTACCAGTGATGAAAAAGGGAGGCGTACGGTAATGGAATTGGTGAGCAGTGCCTCCAATAACCGTCTCTACCCGGTAGGACGGCTGGATCGAAATACTACAGGATTGTTGTTGTTTACGAATGATGGAGACCTGGCCAAAAAGTTAACCCATCCCAAACACGGTGTGCGAAAGATCTATCACGTCCACCTGGATAAGAATGTTACTATCGGGGACCTTCGGAAAATCCGAGAGGGGTTAGAACTTAACGATGGACCTGTTACCGTAGATGCCGTAGACTATGTACAGGGTACCACTAAAAAAGAGGTAGGGATTGAGATCCACTCTGGCCGTAACCGTATTGTACGCCGTATTTTCGAACATCTTGGGTATGAAGTAATGCGTTTGGATCGCGTGGTCTTTGCCGGATTAACCAAAAAAGACTTACCCAGAGGCCATTGGCGGTTTTTGACGGAACAAGAGGTCATAAATTTGGGGATGATACGCTGACATTATTAAAACGATCTGGGACAGTAGCATTTATTAGTGTGTCCAACACGAGCTAAATAGCGATTCGTTATCCGATTGGAAACGTTACTCCGCTTTTTTAATTCTATTACTATTATTTAGCCCGTATAATATATTGATAAGGAAGCAGGTCTACATTTACCTCAAATGAGGTATACTCCGCTTTTTTTAGTTCATGGATGACCTGATCGATAGCGATCTTATGCTCTACAGGAGGCCCCACGGGGGTTTCAGATTTGAAAAAATCGATTATGACCAACTTCCCGTCTGGTTTAGTACCTGTTTTTACCTTGGAAAAATAATCTGAGCGATTTTCAATATGGTGATAGGTGTTCACTATCAAAACCATGTCCACTTCTTGTTCCTTTAGTCCGGGCGCGTCATAGGGAATTTTCCGGGGCTCAATGTTCTTTAAGTCGTTTTTCTCAATTCGGTCTTTAAGAAATGCCTGGAATTCATCGTCTACGTCGGCAGCAATAACGTAGGCTCCTTTTGCTGCCAGTTTAACCGAAAAATAACCTGATCCGGCCCCAATATCGATGATGGTTTGCCCCTCGATATTTCCTAAATATTGCATTACTTTTTCAGGCTGTTGATAATTGTCTCTTTCCGGAGACTCAAAGCGCTTGATCAGGTCTTCTACCGATGATTTATGCATATGCGTATTAGCAGCACCATGATGTGATTGCTCATCGTGTTCCTGCTTATGGAGATTATGCTTTTCGTTATCCGTGGTTTTCTCTTTTTTGCCGTTGCATGCGACTACTAAAAAGAACGAAAAAATAAATACTGCCTTTTTCATCCAAGATCAGTTTGTTGCGTAATTTTTTTTGCTAAAATACCACACTATTCTACCCAGTACTAAATTTCTTAGACCTATTGTGGTTGTTGCCCGTTTAACCAAAAAAGACCTGCCAAGGGATCATTGGCTATGAAATTTGATCTAACCTGTCCCTTTCTATCCTTGTGACTAAGGATATTAAAAGTTTTTGATCACTTTCTGTAAGTGTATTAAATAGCGCATTGCCCTCCTTTAACACTTCAAGTCCAAATTCAAGCCCCTTTATTTGACTGGATGCGTAAAATGTCTCCTTTTTTCTCATCACAACGATCACGTAACCAATGATCTCTATAATTTTTTTTATCAATGCCTTATTATGTAATGTTTCAAATAAGGATTGGGAGGTTTCGATGAACTCTTCAATTTCCTGGCGCGGCAGTAAACTGATAAGCTTATTTATTTTTTGTCCATCATAAGGCGGTTCCATATGGTTTTTGCTAGCTTCCTCAACAAAACTATTTTCAAATTTTGCAGCCGCTCGGAATGACTTCAATGCCTTTAGCCCGGTATGTAACACTTTGGGTAGGTGTCTTCCATACGTGAAGATAAGTTTGGAAGTGTCCAATACTATTCGTAGCAACTTTTGAGGATGTTTAATGTAATCATCTAAACTTTTAAAAGCTTCGTCCAATTCTATCCGCTTCTCAAAATCGGGATAGATATAGTCCAAAAAGAAGTTTCTAAGTAGTGCAACCGTTTCCTCATTTATGGTTTCAGGAATCGTATAATGACGTTTAATATTTTGATATTGGTATCGTTCACGAATGGAGTCGCGATACCCTTCAATGATGTGTTGTAAAATTTCTTCCCGGGTCATTTATCTGGTATTTATCCCACATCGAATTTTAAAGCGACTATACGTTTTTTTCATCACGTCCAAAGCGTAATTATCCCATTTTCTTACGAATCTCCTCCAAACACAAATTCCCTAAGCTGCCTTCGTGGGTATGATTGATGTCTTTTTTGGGTGAGAAATTGCCATTTTCAATAGCATGCCCCATCTGTTTATAGGCTTCCCGAAAGGGCATACCGTTTTTTACGAGTTCATTTAAAGTGTCTACACTAAAGAGGTAATCGTATTTGGGATCATCCAAAATGGAAGTATTCACCTGTACCTGTTTCAAGCTAAAAGCCATGATCTCCAGGCAGGCCTTAATATCCTGAAGGGCAGGGAGTAGGATCTCTTTTACCAGCTGAAAATCGCGATGGTAACCGCTGGTCAGGTTATTGGTGACCAAAGTCAATTGATTGGGCACGGCCTGGATTTTGTTGCACTTGGCCCGGATCAGTTCAAACACATCCGGATTCTTTTTATGCGGCATAATGCTACTCCCAGTAGTGAGTTCGTTGGGAAAACTGATAAAATCAAAGTTCTGACTCATGAAGAGGGTAATATCCATAGCAAGTTTGGACAGTGTTGCTGCTATACTGGAGATTCCCACCGCTGTGGCTTTTTCCACTTTTCCCCGGCCCATTTGTGCCGCTACTACATTGTATTTTAAGGTTGCAAAACCCATTTCGTTCGTAGTGAAACTTCTGTCAATAGGAAAGGAGCTACCGTAACCTGCTGCGCTACCTAGCGGATTTTGGTCAGCAATTTTATAAGCAGCATCTACAAAATACAGGTCATCGATCAGACTTTCGGCATAGGCAGAAAACCACAATCCAAAGGAGGAAGGCATCGCAATTTGCATATGGGTATAGCCCGGCAACAATACATTTTGATGTTGCTCCGCCAGAGCAATAAGCAGATCAAACAACTCCTTGGTTTGCGTTCTAATCTCGTTTAACTCCGCTTTAAGGTAGAGCTGCATGGCCACCAACACCTGGTCATTACGGGAACGCGCGGTGTGGATCTTCTTTCCGATGTCTCCCAGTTTTTCGGTAAGCAGGAACTCGATCTTGGAATGCATGTCCTCAAAATCAGTTTCAATGGTGAATGCTCCATTCGCTATGGCTATGGCAATTGCTTCCAGTTCCGAGACCAAAGCATCCGCTTCTTCTTGGGGGATCAGGCCTACCTTCCCCAGCATTTTGGCGTGTGCTTTGGAGGCCATAACATCATATTTGGCCAGAACCAGGTCAAGTTCCCTGTCGTTCCCTACGGTAAAATGATCGATCTTTTTGTCTGTGCTAAAGCCTTTGTCCCAAAGTTTCATTCTATTTAGATTTTAGATGTGAGAAATTAGATGTTAGAAAACTTATTGATTAGGGAGTACATCATTTTTTGGATCTCATTGATAAGCTCTTTGTAGTTGTTCATAGATTTTAGGTTAGCGGTATCAAATCTCAAATCTAATATCTGAGTTCTATTTCGTCAAAAAACCCTCAAGAAGATCAATGTAAATGCCGACCCCTTCTTCTACCTCATGCACATGAATAAATTCGTTAGCGGAATGGGAACGCACACTATCCCCAGGACCTAACTTTAGTGAAGGGCAGCTTAGTTCTGCCTGATCTGATAAGGTGGGCGACCCGTAGGTTTCTCTTCCCAAAGCTATTCCGGATTGCACCAAGGGGTGGTCAATAGGAATGGAAGAACTACCAAGGTTAAGCGATCTCGGGGTTAATGTACAGGGAGCTTCCTGTTGTAAAATTGCGTTGATCTCTTCGTTGGTATAGCAATCGTTGACCCGGGTATCGATGACCAGGTCTACATGGCCGGGAACTACGTTATGTTGACTTCCGGCGTTGATCTGTGTCACAGTCATTTTTACCGGGCCAAGTGCATCAGATACCTTTTCAAATTGATAATTCTTGAACCACTCCAGGACTTCGATCGTATTGTAAATGGCATTATTATTATTGGGATGTGCCGCATGTGAGGGTGTACCTGCTACCTTGCCTTCAAAAACCACCAGCCCTTTTTCTGCTATAGCCAAATGCATTTGGGTAGGTTCTCCTACAATGGCGACATCTATTTCCGGAAGTATAGGTAATAAGGCCGATATACTTTTATCCCCGGCATCCTCTTCCTCTGCGGTGGCACTCATGATGATATTGTAGGAGAGATCCTCTCGTTCGTAGAAATACACAAAGGTAGCTAGTAAGGATACTAAAGCTCCTCCAGCATCATTACTACCCAGGCCATAGAGCCTGCCTTCTTCAATATGAGGATCAAAAGGATCTTTGGTGTAGGCCGAATTGGGTTTTACTGTATCATGATGGGAGTTGAGTAGTAAATTGGGTTTGCTTTCATCGTAATACTTGTTGAAGGCATAAATATTATTGTATTGCCGTTTGGTATCTACTCCAAACTTTTCCAGCCAATTGTCTATGGCAGTTGCTGTTTCGTCCTCTTCTTCGGAGAAAGAAGGGATAGCAATTAATTCCTGTAATAGTTCCAGGGCTTCCCCGGCAAGTGTTGCTTTATCTAGTGTCATCCGACCAAAGTTGTGTAATTTTTATTTTCTTTTTGGAACAAACCTAAATTGCCAATACGCACTTCCTGAACCCCACTTTTCAGGGAAGCGAAAGCATTGTGCATTTTGGGCAGCATTCCTTGGGCGATACTACCTTTATCTACCAATTTTTGGTACAAGGCGTGATCTATTTTGGTTATGATCGAGTTAGGATCATTAACATCTTCAAGGACCCCGGGTAGCTCAAAGCAGTAATAGAGTACGGTGTGAAAACCAGCGCTTAGGCCAATCGCTATTTCGGAAGCAATAGTGTCCGCATTGGTATTCAACAGTTGTCCTTCGCCATCGTGTGTAAGTGCGCAAAAGACAGGAGTAAGCCCCAGTTGAAGGATTTGATACAATTTTTCGGAATTCACTGAAGTGATATCACCGGCAAAGCCGTAGTCTACCTCTTGTACAGGACGCTTTTGAGCTTGAATGGTATCGGCATCTGCTCCGCTCATCCCTAAAGCATTGCAATTTAAAGCTTGCAAGCGTGCTACGATTTCTTTATTTACCAATCCTGCATATACCATGATGACCACTTCCAGTGTCCCTTGGTCTGTAATACGCCTACCATTGACCATTTTCGGGACAATTCCCAGTTTACTTAATACCTCCGAGGCCTTTTTACCTCCTCCATGCACCAGGATCTTTGGCCCCGACAGTTCGGAAAAGGCAGTCAAAAAGGAATGCAACGCGGCATCGTCCTCAATGAGGTTACCTCCAATTTTTACTATGGATAAGGTTTGTCTCATCTTAGGTGTTTAAAATTCCGCCATCAATGGTCATTGCCGTTCCTGTTATCCAGGAAGCGTCTTCAGATACTAGAAATAAGGCCAGTTTGGCCACATCTCTCGGGGTGCCCAGTCTTTTTAATAATGTGGTGTTGGCAGCATTTTCAACTGCAGTTTTTGGATCGTCGAAGGCCTTTGCCGAGTCCCAGATCAATGGGGTGTCAACAGGGCCCGGGCATAACGCATTTACCCTGATTTCCGGGGCGTATTCAACCGCCATTTGACGCATTAGGGCAAGTGTCCCGCCTTTTGAAGCACAATAGGCTGGATGATTGGGGAAGCTTTTGAACGCTGCAATAGAGGAATTGATGAGGATGGTACCACCCCTATCTTTTTTTAGATGGGGGATAGAATATTTTGAAATATAGAAGATGGAGCTTAGGTTGACATCCAATGTTTTTTTCCATTCCGAAACGGGGAGGTCCACTACATTGCCCAATCCCAACATCCCTGCGTTCAATGAGAGTACATCCAAACCACCAAAGCTGCTTAAGGCTTTGTCGACAAGTTTCTTGTTGTCATCAACACTACCTACGTCCCCTGCTACAAATACAGATCCGGGGAGTTCTTCCTCAAGGGTTTGGCCCCTTTCTTCGTTACGGCCGGATAGGACAAGTTTGCCCCCTTCCTCATAAAAGGCTCTGGCAATGGCTTTTCCCATTCCGCTTGTTGCCCCGGTAACGATACAGACCTTGTCCTTTAATTTGATTCCCTCCATTTAAAATGCCTCCAATATTCGCTTTAACACCAGCTGTGCAGCAAAAGTACGGTTATTGGCTTGCTCGGTAACCAGACTCTTTTTACTGTCGAGAATAGCATCCTCCACAACCATATTCCGTCGTACGGGTAAGCAGTGCATGAACTGCGCATTGCCCAATTTGGCCTGTGTCATGGTCCAGCTGGTGTCTAATTGCAGCACCTTACCATAGTCCGCATAACTACTCCAGTTCTTCACATAGACAAAGTTCGCATTTTCCAGGGCTTCTTCCTGATCATACACAATTTTACATCCTTCTGTGATTTCCGGATTAAGGGCATAACCGGGCGGATGGGTAACGACAAACTCTGCCTGGTCTTGTTTCATCATTTTTACGAAACTATTGGCTACAGCATGCGGTAAGGCCTTCGGGTGCGGTGCCCAGGAAAGGACTACTTTAGGACGTTCTACCAGCCGATGCTCCTCCATGGTGATTGCGTCTGCTAAAGCCTGGAGGGGATGTGCGGTGGAACTCTCCATGTTCACTACGGGAATGCTGGCATATTTGGCAAACCCCCGGAGTACTCTTTCGGCTTCATCTTCCTGTTTATCCTTTAACTCGGCAAAGGCCCGAACGGCTACAATATCACAATACTGACTCACTACCTGTGCGGCTTCCTTAATGTGCTCCGCTTTGTGTTGATCCATAATTATCCCGTCTTCAAACTCTAACTGCCAGCCCTCATCTCCAAAATTCATCACCATGACCCGCATACCAAGGTTCATCGCTGCTTTTTGTGTACTGAGTCGTGTACGTAGGCTGTTGTTAAAGAACAGCAGACAAATGGTCTTTTGTTGTCCCAAAGTGTGGTGCTGAAAAGGGGATTTCTTTATTGCAATCGCGTCATTTACGGCTTGTTGTAAATGGCCAATATCATTTATGGATAGAAAATGCTTCATTATAGTTCATTTTTCAATCGTTCAAAAAAGAGATCAATATCGTTTGAAGTAATATTCAAAGCCGGTAAAAACCGTAACAACTTTTTATTGGCGGATCCCCCTGTAAAGATGTGCTGATTGTAAATTAGTCTTTTCCGAAGCTCCCCTACCTCATCCTCAAATTCCAGTCCCAACATCAATCCACGCCCTTTCACTTTTTGAACTTGGGGCACTTTTTCCGCTTTTTCTTTAAAATACGCCTCCATCTTTGCAGCGTTTGCTATCAGGTTTTCTTTTTCAATCACTTCCAGAACCGCAAGACTGGCCGTACAAGCCATATGGTTCCCGCCAAAAGTAGTACCCAGCATCCCGAAGGAAGGTTGCAGATCGTTATGGATAAGAATTCCTCCTACCGGAAAACCATTGCCCATCCCTTTTGCCATAGAAATGATATCCGGTTGGATCCCATGGTGTTGAAATGCAAAGAATTTTCCGGTTCTTCCAAAGCCGGACTGTACCTCGTCGGCAATAAGTACCACATTGTGCTCCCTACACTTTTTAGCCACAAATTGATAGAATTCCGAAGTGGGCTCATCCAGTCCGCCTACACCCTGTAACGCTTCCAGGATTACTGCACAATGGTTGCTTCGGGAAATTAGTTGCTCAAAAGCCGTTAGGTCATTGAGGGCTACAAAATCCACCTGATGTTGTCGGTTTATGGGGGCATTGATCTTAGGATTATCCGTAGCAGCAACAGCTGCCGAAGTCCTACCGTGGAAACTGTTCCTGAAGGCAATTACGCCAGCTTTTCCGGTATGAAAAGAGGCGAGTTTTAGTGCATTTTCATTAGCTTCTGCTCCGGAATTGCAGAGAAATAGTTGATAGTCTACACAGCCGGAAAGCGCTTCTAGTTTCTGGCTTAGCTCTTCCTGCAGCGGATTTTTGATGGAGTTACTGTAAAACGCCATTTGCTCCAGCTGCTCTTTTAGGCGATCTACATAATGGGGGTGGGAGTGCCCAATAGAGATTACGGCATGCCCGCCATAAAAATCAAGGTAGGTTTCTCCTTTGTCATCCGTAAGAGTGATTCCCTCTGCTTTAACAGGAGTAACATTATACAGCGGATATACGTCAAAAAGCTTCATTTTTTACTATTTTCAGTCATTTCGAACGTCCAGGTGAGCAATCTAATCCGGATATCTCACTCCCGACAACTTGTCGGGACGTTCAATATGACATTTCTTTCATCCTTTTCTGATCTCACTGATCTTTTTATAAGAGGTAACAATCCCCTGGATAAGCGAGGAACTTAGACCCTGATGCTCCATTTCATTCAACCCTTCAATAGTGCACCCTTTGGGAGTGGTTACCCGATCGATTTCCTCTTCCGGATGTTTACCGGAGGTAATGAGCAGGCTGGCAGCGCCGTTGCAGGTATGCATAGCCAATTCCTGGGCCTCCCGGGAATCAAAACCCAGTTGGATAGCCCCTTGTGTTGTTGCCCGAATTAGACGCATCCAAAAGGCGATACCACTAGCGCAAATAACTGTAGCCGCTTGCATTTGTTCTTCGGGGATTTCAAGGGTATGCCCCATGCGATTAAAGATCGCTTTGGCAAGGTCTATACGTTTTTGACCTTGGACATTACCGCAAATACAGGTCATAGAATTTCCAACAGAGATTGCGGTATTAGGCATACTCCGAATAATGCAATGTTCCTGGCCAATAATGGATTCTATTTTTTGAATGCTAAATCCGGTGATTGTGCTAATGATGACATGACGCTCATGCAGCAGTACCTTAGCGTTTTCAAGAATGGCGCTAAAATGACCGGGTTGGACTGCAAAGACCAAAATGTCAGAATTCTTGATTGCTTCGGTATTATCCGAAGTAACGGTTACATTGCCGTACTCTTCGAAATCCTTGATTTCCGTAATATTCCGTTTGGTCAAATACATAGTGGTAGCGCCATTGCTATGCAAAATGCCTTTGGCAATGGCAAGTCCCAGGTTTCCGGCTCCTATAATGGCTATTTTCATACTGTTATACTTTTTTTGCTATAATTCGTATTCTTCTATAATCTGCGTACCACTTTCCCTTACGGAAAAGTTGAGGCTTGAGTTTTTGCTGTACTGTTGTTGTGATTGCCGTTACTTGTTCTTTGGGGATTCCAATAAGAAAATCATTGGCAAACATGGTGAGCCAATCCAAAATTCCGGAAGCCTCACTGGCAAGTTCTGTTGGCCGGTCAAACAATTGTGCCATGCTCACTTCAAAGCCATTGCTTTCTAAAAGCGTTGTATACTCTGAAATTGAAGGAAAATACCAAACTTCTTCCGCAGGTTTCGGGAGGTAACCAAAATCGTTTAGAGTGGTTGTAAGTTGGTTAATAATGGAAGCGATATTGCCTTTCCCACCAAATTCCAAAACGATCCGGCCACCATCAACCAGATTCTTGTACATGCTTTGTATCGCCTTTTCCGGAGGGTGTACCCAATGGAGGGCCGCATTAGAAAAAATTGCTTCGAAAGAGGTAGTATGCTGAAATTCGGTAGCATCCTGGACGTAAAACGCGATGCCAGGAAAGCTTTCTTTCGCACTTTGGATCATCTCTGCGCTGCTATCTATACCAACTGCACTGCCACATTGTTCGTGTATTGTTTTGGTCAAATGCCCCGTGCCACAACCTAGATCCAGGATGTGTTCTCCGGGTTTAGGACGAAGTAATTCTAGTAGCCCGGTGCCGTAGTCGTATACAAAATTGTGCTTATCCTTATAGAGGGCTGCTTGCCATTTCATTTCACTGAATCTTATTTGTTACCAGGTTCTATTAAATCCCACAGGTTGCCGTACAAATCGTCGAATACGGCTACTGTGCCGTACTCCTCTTCCTTGGGTGCTCTGACAAATCGAATACTTTTTTCTATCATGGCGTTGTAATCCCTCCAGAAGTTATCGGTATGTAAAAAAAGGAAAACCCTTCCCCCTGTCTGGTTCCCAACATGTCTTAGTTGTTCTTCATCTACTGCTTTGGCCAACAACAGCGAACATTCATTTGCTCCCGGAGGCGCAACAATCACCCATCTTTTTTCTTCGCTCAGTGGAGTATCTTCAACTAACCTGAAGTTTAACTTCTGTGTGTAAAATGCAATTGCATCATCATAGTCCTTGACCAAAAGGGCGATATGGGCTATTTTTTGTCGCATCCTAAAATACTCCCGCTTTTAATTGTAATCCCTCACTCTCTTCAAAACCAAACATCAGATTCATGTTTTGCACTGCCTGCCCCGAGGCCCCCTTTAAAAGATTGTCTAAGGCTGAGGTAACCAGTAGGACATCTCCGTGTTTGTGTAAATGAATATGGCAGTTGTTGGTATTTACCACCTGCTTTAAATGAATAGGGACTTCTGAAATATGGGTAAAAAGGGCATCCTTGTAAAAATCGAGATATAGTTTTTGCGCTTGTTCCAGATCTCCCTCAAACCGGGTATAGGCTGTAGCAAGAATACCCCGGGTAAAATTGCCCCGATTGGGCAGGAAAAAGAGTTCACCTACAGTAGTGCCAAAGGAGGCTAAACTTTCTCCGATTTCCCCCAAATGTTGATGGGTAAAAGGTTTGTACCAGCTGATGTTATTATTGCGCCAGCTAAAATGGGAGGTTTCGGAAGGCTGTATTCCGGCTCCGGTACTACCTGTAATTGCATTAATATGTACATCATTGCTTAAAAAGCCCCCTTTTGCAAGGGGTAATAGGGCCAACTGTATGGCCGTAGCAAAACAGCCTGGATTGGCAATAGCATCAGCGGATGTAATGGCTTCCTTGTTCAGTTCCGGCAGGCCGTAAACGTATTCCCGTTTACCAAAACTGGAATCACTTTTTAATCGAAAATCATTACTTAAATCAATGATCCTGGTGGTATCTGAAAAAGCATTTTGCTGCAGGAACCGGGTCGAATTACCATGGCCTAAACAAAGGAACACCACATCAACATCTAAATTGATTTCACCGGAAAATGTAAGAGTTGTTGTTCCCAGAAGGTCGGGATGTGCGGTTGTAACCGGTAAACCAGCTTTGGTGGTGCTAAAGACAAAATCAATAGTCACTTGGTTATGCTGTAACAAGAGTCGAAGTAATTCTCCTCCGGTATACCCGGACCCTCCTATGATACCTGCTTTAATCATATTGCTGATTTACGTGATTGGCAATTTTACCGGAGTTGGAAAGAATTTTAATAAAGCCCTTAGCTTCTTCTGCGGTCCACCCCTTGTTCATCTCCCCATAACTTCCGAAAGAAGCATTCATAAGATCGTGTGTAGATTGGATACCCTCCAACGCAAAGCGATAGGGGTGCAGCGATACAAAGACCTCTCCGGAAACCTGCTTCTGGGTATCCGTTAAAAAAGCCTCTATATTCCGCATTACCGCATCCAGGTACTGCCCTTCATGTAATAACATGCCATAAAAGTTGCCCAGTTGTTCTTTTTGGAATTGTTGCCACTTGCTCAAGGTGTGTTTCTCCAGCAGGTGGTGGGCTTTAATAATTATTAGCGGTGCTGCGGCTTCAAAACCTATTCTCCCCTTAATTCCGATTATCGTATCGCCTACATGGATGTCCCTGCCAATGGCGTAAGTAGCCGCCAAAGCATTTAACTTTTCAATGTTTTGAACGGGAGTGTCCGTTTTGCCATCCAAAGCTACCAGCTCTCCTTGTTGAAAGGTCAGGGTGATCTTTTGGGTAGTATTGTTCTGTAATTGGCTGGGGTAGGCGGTATCCGGCAAGGGCTGATCTGAGGTTAAGGTTTCCGCTCCCCCAACAGAGGTGCCCCAAAGGCCTCTATTAATAGAATACTTTCCTTTCTCCCAGGAATAGTCAACACCGTTGCTTCTCAGGTATTCGATTTCCTCTTCCCGGGATAATGTATTATCCCGAATTGGTGTGATGATCTCAATTTCGGGGATCATTGTTTGAAAGATCATATCAAAGCGCACCTGGTCATTACCTGCACCCGTACTGCCATGGGCAATGTATCCGGCACCTATCTTTTTGGCGTACTTCCCGATTTCTACCGCTTGCACGATCCGCTCAGCACTAACGGAGAGGGGATAGGTATTGTTCCGCAGCACATTCCCGAAGATCAGATATTTTACTACTTGTTGGTAAAAGCTTTCTACGGCATCAATAGAGGTGTAGGTAGTAGCTCCCAGGGCCAGTGCTTTTGTTTCTATTTCCCTGATTTCTTCAGGAGTAAATCCCCCGGTGTTCACACTGACCGCATGGACTTCGAATCCCTTTTCTTTAGATAGGTATTTTGCACAATACGCGGTATCTAATCCTCCGCTATAGGCGAGAACTAATTTTTTCATTTTGTTTTTTTCTTTAGAAATAAATGCTCCTTGATGCTCTTTAATCGCGAAAAGGTCTTTTTGTTGATCTTTTCTGCTTTGGGATGTTTGTTTTGGGCTTTAGGGTCATGCAACATTCCGGTACAAAGACACATTTTACGTTCTGTACGGGTGAGGATATCAAAATTCTTGCAGGTCTGGCATCCTTTCCAGAAATCCGGATCATCCGTAAGCTCGGAAAAAGTCACGGGCTTATACCCTAACTCGTAGTTCATCTTCATAACCGCCAAACCTGTGGTAATGCCAAAAATTTTAGCATCCGGAAATTTCTCACGGGAGAGTTCAAAAATGCGCTTCTTGATTTGTTTCGCTAAGCCTCTCCCTCGATAATCGGGATGCACAATCAGCCCGGAATTTGCTACAAAATCCTTATTCCCCCATACTTCTATGTAACAAAACCCTGCAAAGTTTTCCCCATCCAATGCAATGATCGCATTGCCGTTTTCTAACCGTTTGATAATGTATTCTGGTGAACGCTGCGCAATACCTGTTCCACGGACTTTTGCCGATTCGGTAATAGTATCGCTAATAATTTGCGCGTAACGTATATGTGATGCATTGGCCACAACAATATTCATGGACACAATTTTAAATAACAATGAGAGAATGATTTTGAGCAATTGCTGCGGGAATGGACACACCTAATCCCAATACCTGAGAAGCACCCTTACGGGCGGCGGCGGATACGAAACGGAAGAGTAGCGCTTAAAGTTACTATGTAGTATGATCCGTTCATTACAGGTAAAAGTACGAATTCATTCAAACTAACCTATTCCTTCAGTCATTTTTGACGAATTAATGCGAAGTAGTCCTTATTTCTGAAAAACTCATAACATATGAAGATAATCACTATAGAATATTCAAAGAATAATAACCAAAGATTCTCCTTAAAATCAGGTTGAGAGTAGGCATAGTAGCTTAGGACTACTACTCCTGACCAAACCAGGGCATATCGGTAGGTAGTAAAAATGGACAGTCCGATTAGAAAGATCACATACCAGGGATGTACCGTAGCCGAAAAAAGGTAATAACAGCTTAATAGTAGCAACATAGAGCGTAATACTTCTTTTATGGTATAATTGGGCCTGAAAAAAGTAATGATCAAAATGAAAAGGGCCATATAGAGTTTTAGCAATAGGCCGTAATCTTTGATCAACTCCCAGGGTTTCGCTTCAAAATAGTGGACAGCTATTTGTTTTGTGAGATTGTAAAAGCCGGCGTTGAACTCAAAGTTGGAGAACCAGAGTCCAAGGGTTTGAGAATAGTTGGCAATCATTTCTGAGGAATAGAAAGGAGCGAGTAAAACCACGCTGCTAACCCCTAATAGCCCATAGAAGCGTAGACTTTTCTTTAGTCCAAGTAGCGGCAAAAATAAGGGAAGAAATAGTAGGGGCACCAGTTTTAGTAAGATGGCGGCGGCGTATACCGGCGCTGCCCAAAGGTATTTTCCTTTTGAAATAAGGTACAATGCCCAAACGAAAAGGAATAGCATGACCCCTTCAAAATGCAGGTTGCCACTTAGTTCAATGATGACCAGCGGATTTAAGAAATACCAAAATACCAGGTGGGTGCTGAGGTTTAATTGCCGTAATAGCTTTCTTCCGAAATAAAGGATGCCCAGGTCCGCTAGTAGAATGAATACCCGCATCATCACTAAAGATCGCATGATACTGCCCATACCCAGAAATGCGCTTATGGCAAATACGAGCTGGTTTATTGGCGGATAATTGCTGTAATGTCTGGCGCTTAATTTGCCCATACCTTGATGGAGCATTTCTGCATTGGGGAGTTGAAGGTTGGGATGGATCATCAGTTCATCCGGGGTGTAACGGTAGGGATTGATCCCCATAGCAGTTAATTCACCATCCCAGATAAAGCGATAAAAATCCTGGGAAAGATTGGGTTCGGCAAACAGGAATAGTAATCTGAAGACAATGCCGGCGACCAGTAGGAAAGGCATGTTCCATTTTTCGAACTGAATGATCTTAAAGTGCAAAAAGAATACCGCTGCAAAGAGGCAAATCAGCTGTACAAAATCTTCCCGGGCCAGGTCGTAGGCAAAGAGGGCATAAAACAAACAACTGCCCAAGACCAGTAGTATTGGGATTTTATGGAGAAGCAGATAAGATTTGATTTTGGGCAGCATTTACAAGTATCTTTCAAAATCCATTTTACTCCCTAAAACCCTTAGGACTTTGATGCATCAGTTTCTTTATAACAAAAAATTGTATGTGCTTTGAACCGAAATTGATAAAGATTGGCAATTTTCAGCACGCTCTTTCTACCAATATTTGGTGTTTTGGATAAGGCGGTAAAATTCTTCTCAAGTCCTAAAATGTAACTTCTTGCCTGATCGTATTCAAAGGTGATAATTCCGTATTGGTAAATTACATCTATATCTTTGGAAGCTTTTCTTGAAAGTCTATAACCTGCCATCTGCCCGCATACGTTTTTCAACCTCGTTCATAATGTCAAAAACCGATTTATCACTCACCCCACTATCAATACCCTCCTGAATGGCCCGTTCCAGTTCCAATTGTTTTTGGCGTTGGGCCTGGTCACGACGGATTAAATCTCGAATGTACTCACTGTCATTGGTAAAATCGCCACGTTCAATCTGTAGCTTTATCCAATCATCCTGTTTTTTGGTAAAGGTGATGGTTTTTCGAACAGTCTCCATATTGCACTTTTAATCATACTATTGGTGCAATTTAGGCAAAAACAAGGTAAGCTAATTTCTTTTAGCATTAAAAACAAACAAGATTTCCGGGTTAATCCGGTAAGGAAACAGGCTACGCTTTAGCTACCAAAGATTTGAAAAACACAAAACTAAAGCCTAAAAACAACATAAGGTGAAAAGGAAATAATCCATAGTCGTTTAAAGGAATGGCGCTATACATTCCAAAAAGGAAGTACACCATAAGCCCAAATTCGATCACCATATTCGGGGATAATTTTTTGGCGATGTACTTATTGCCTTTCCAGCTATCTGTGAGGTTGTTGATATTGAATTTTGGCGTTCTCACAAATTCACTGCGTTTTCCAAGATGTCCTTCCAGTACGGCAATGGAGTTGTGAAGGGACAGACCCAATGCTACGGAGAAGAACGTAAAAAACAGTTTAATATAATCTACAAACTTGTCGAACCCACCCCCTTGAATACTTCGGTAAGTAAACCAATAACAAAAGAACAGGATAATGGTACTGATGATGAAAAAACTTGTTATTTCGAAAACCCAGGCCAGATGCCCGTAGGTGTTTTTGATATACAACATAGGAATGCTCAACACGGCTACTAAAAATACAAACAGGAACATTGAGCTGTTGAGCAGGTGCATTACCCCGTGAAACTTCGTTTTGAGATCAATATTCTTTGCTGAAATCACGCTCCAAACCGTTTTTCTGAAGTTTTCCGCACCTCCTTTATTCCATCGGAACTGTTGGGACCGCGCAGCACTCATTACTACCGGAAGCTCTGCAGGAGTCTCGACATCTTCAAGGTATTTGAATTTCCAATTTTTTAATTGGGCGCGGTAGCTCAGATCCAGGTCTTCCGTTAGCGTGTCTCCTTCCCAATTCCCGGCATCAAGAATACACTGTTTTCTCCAAATCCCCGCAGTACCATTAAAATTGATGAAGTGTCCTTTGGAATTTCTTCCTACCTGTTCCAACGTAAAATGGGCATCCAGGGCAAACGCCTGAATTCTTGTGAGGGTGGAATAATCCCGGTTAATATGTCCCCAACGGGTTTGTACTACCCCAATTTCCCCATCTTTAAAGTAAGGGACTGTCTTTTTTAACCAGTCACTTTCAGGGAGAAAATCGGCATCAAAAATAGCAACAAACTCTCCTTTGGCTATCTCCAGGCCTTCTTTTAAAGCGCCTGCTTTAAAACCTACTCGATTTTCCCGGCGAATGTGTTGGATATCCAACCCGGTTTTTCGCAATTCTGCAATTCTTTGTGCAGTATCTTGTACCGAATCGTCTGTGGAATCATCCAAGACCTGAACCTCCAATTTGCTTTTCGGATATTCTATTTTAGCGATATTACTGAGCAGCCGTTCCATCACATATTCTTCGTTGTAGATGGGAAGTTGGATGGTGACATGAGGAATTTCTTTTGGATCCAGAAGATTGTACTTTGGCGCCTCCTCGTTCTGTCTTTTATAGGTCAGGTAATTGATCAGTAAATTCAACTGGGCCAGACTGTAAAAGAAAATCAACATTAAGGCAAAGCTGTAGATCGCAATGATGATGTAGGCAATGGTTAATCCAATAGTCATTTGATACTGTATTTAAAGATCCAACCCAAGATTTTTACGCCTGCAAATATAGTACCTTTTACGGTTCCTGAAACTTTTGAGACGCCAATTCTGCGTTTATATTGAACAGGTACTTCTTTGTAAGCCAGTTTTTTACGGATCGCCTTTAATTGCATTTCCACGGTCCAGCCATAGGTCGTATCCTCCATCTCCAATTCTTTGAGCTTTTCGTATTTAATGGCCCGAAAAGGTCCTAAATCCGTAAATTTTGCTCCAAAAAATAAACGCATCAAAAAAGTGGCCAATTGGTTACCAAAGACCTGTTGTGGGGTCATAGCACCGGATTCCCTCAGTGCTTTTTTTCGGGCTCCGATAACCAAATCCATATTCTCATGTAAGATTGGGGCCACAATTTTGTCCATTTCTTCGGGATAATCTGAATAGTCTCCGTCGATAAATACGATAATATCGGGCGGTTTGGATTGTTCTTCGATGTAATGCAAGCCCTTTAGGCAGGCAAAACCATATCCTTTACGGTTTTCGGTGAGAACTGTGGCACCGGCTTTTTGAGCAACTTCAGCAGTTGTGTCTGTGGAATTGTTGTTCACCACGATTATCTCTGATACACCAGCAGGAATATCGGCAATAACCTTGGCTATGGAGTCCGCTTCATTGAAGGCGGGGATAATAACTTTAATAGCTGCCATTACTTTAAATCCGATAGTTTATTCTCCTTCCTGAAACTGGAAAAAGTAAACCATTCTTTGATTTTTTTGCCTTGATGGTATTTTTCGGCAGATTTTAACTCTTCGTCTTTGTACTTCAGGCAATAGCCATTTTTTACCCCATTCTGGAGTTGGCATTTATGATTTACCTTTTCGTTTTCATCATAAAACAACCACCATTTCACCATTTTTCCCGCCACCATATGGCCTTCCATTGCCAACCGACCCGACTTATCATAGAAGTACCAATACCCGGTCTTACGATTCATTTTGTAATGTCCTTGTTCTTTAAGGCTCCCGTTGCTAAAGTAGTATTTCCAAAATTCCTCCTTGGAATCCCCTATCTTCCAACCTTGAGCTTTAAGTTGGCCATTTCGATGGTATTCACGATGGTACATCTTTTTGTTTGAGGATGCCATAAGAAGAAGCAAGATCAAACCAATCCGCACCATTTTATTTTTGGTTTACCAATTGCATTAAATCTACATCATTCCCCAACAGCACCTGGTTGCTGTCTATACGTCCTTTTAACGGGCCGTTTTCCAATTTTAGAACACCCCTTGGACATACCGCAGAACAAATCCCACAACCCACGCAGCTAGAACGTACAATATTTTCTCCTTTCTGGGCGTAGGCACGCACGTCAATTCCCATTTCACAATAGGTAGAACAGTTACCGCAGGAAATGCACTGTCCGCCATTGGTGGTAATTCGAAATTTGGAGAACAACCGTTGCTGGAAGCCTAAGATGGCAGCCATTGGGCATCCAAAACGACACCAAACCCGGTTCCCCAAGATAGGGTAGAAGCCCGTTCCAATGACCCCGGAAAAAATACTACCGATCAGGAAGGAGTAGGATTTACGCAGTGTTTCGGACTTGAATAAGAAAACATTTCCTTCGCCACTGAAAAAATGAAATCCAATGAGTGCGATGATAACTATAAAGTAGCCAATAGCGCCATAAATGGCGTCTTTCTGAAATTGTTTTCTTTTGAATATCATTACCCAAGCAAACACTACGGTCAGCAATACAGCTACTCCAATTAAGAAAGTGCTCTTGGTTAACCAATATTTGCTGGTATCATGACCAAGGTAGGAATAGATGACTGCTGTGGTCATTAAGGTTACAAAAACCACCACACTATGGATTACCCAACGTTCAATATTCCAGGCTTTTACCGTTTTATCACTTAAGTGCCGAAAAGGGTCTCCTGCAGTTTCGGCCAAGCCGCCACAACCACAAACCCAGGAGCAGTACCAACGCTTGCCATAGCGATAGGTAAGGATGGGGCTGATAATGAAGACCGTCGCAATTCCGAAAATAAGCATGGCAAAACCAATATCTCCCGAGCTTAGGAACCCTTTAATGCGATACCCTTCAAAGTTGTAGTAATTCAAGGGCCACATATTTTTAAGATCATAATAGGGTAAACTACCACCATTGAGAAGGGAGCTACCATTCAGACGGGCCATCAATTCCGGGATGATGAAGGCAAATGCCGTTTGGAAGAACATTACACTAAAAGTACGTATGCGCTCATATCGGTTATGTCTGTATTTCCAAAGAAATTTGATCCCAAAGGCCAAAATGGCAACGGTGTAGAGCGTACCGTAAACAAACCACTGACTTGCCGGATTTCCACTTAAGGCTTTACTTAAAGGATCAAACAGGCCTATAACGCCTTTATTGCTTCCATCTTTAACCAGGCCTAAATATTCCGGATAGAAATACAGTACAATGTAAAAACCGGTCAGGGCAATACCCGCAATCCAGCCCCAGAACCCTTGATTTGACAAGGATTTGAACCAAACCCCATCGTTTTTGATTCCAGGCTCCTTGTCTAAATAAGCTTCTCTCGAAAACCAAATGGTTCCACCTATGATACTGGTTAACGCGAGCGTTAACCAAAGCCCTTTATTAGGAAAACTCACGTTGAATGCAGCCAATAGGATAATGGCCAGGCCAAACATTCCGATTAGCGTTGCGATTTTTTGATTGCGATTCAGGATTACCGGAGGCTGACCAGTAAGCGCCATACTTCTATCGTAAGTGCTCATGAAATTTAGTTGAGTTGAAAGATTCTTTTGATATTTTTCTTTTTGGACTGAATTGACTTTCCAAATGTGGCGTTGTATTGGTGTACAATTTCCGATTCATAGTTTTTATAGAACTCGGGATCAAAATTGGCATCTACCAGATGCTCCATCACATAATCTACATCCCGCTCCTCGGTTAACCAGCGGTCAAAAAGTTCATGACGCATCCGAATGCCAAAGGTGTTAATCCCTAAGAATGCCTTACTCTCTTTATGAAAAGACACGGAAATACACAATTTCTCGGTAGCATGCCTCCAATGGAAGTGTTCTTCGTACTCCTTTTTGCCGCGCTCGCTAAATACCCAACCGTAGGTTTGGTATTCGATATCCAGGAATTTAGCCGAATTGAACCAATGCCCGGGTTTGTATTCTATTCGATTACCGCAGATAGTTTGCGCTACAGTCTCCCCCATCATGCGCCCGGTGTACCATACTGCCTCAATGGGGCGTCTATTGCCAATAGCCTCATGTTGCTCGGCACAATCGCCTATGGCGTAAACATCCTTTACATTGGTCTCCAGGAACCGGTTCACCTTCACCCCACGACCCAGTTCAATACCAGAATCCCTTAGGAATTCTACATTTGGCGATACCCCGGCAGTTAAACCAACCATATCACAGGGAATCGTATCCCCTTTGTCTGTAGTTACCGCTTTGACTTTTCCATTTTCATCTGGGATAATCTCTACCAAATTGGTAGCAAGTCGTAAATCAATGTGATGTTCCTGAATATGTTCATTGATCATTTGGGATTCTCCTTCCGGAAGTACACCATTCCAAAAGCTGGTCTCGCGCACCAGAAAAGCAACGGGAATATCCCTGCTTCGTAGCATTTCTGCGAGTTCTATCCCAATTAAACCACCTCCAACAATGACCGCTCTTTTGCAGGCATCTTTGTTTGGAGCGTTAACTTCCAGTAAATCCAAGTCTTGTTTGGAATATAAGCCCTGAACGCCATGCAGATCCTGCCCGGGCCAACCAAACTTATTCGGTTTGGAACCTGTAGCAATGATTAGCTTGTCATAATAAAAAGCACGGGAACCATCTACCAAAAGTTTTTTGTCGTCAACAGCCACATCTGTGACATAGCCCCTAACCAATTCGATATTGTTCTTTTCCCAGAACCAGTTCTCATACGGCTGTATGTGTTCAAATTTCATGTGTCCCATATACACGTACATTAAGGCCGTACGGGAGAAGAAATAATCCGTTTCTGCGGAGATAATAATGATTCGTTTGCCTGCCCGGTCGGCAGTCGGGTCGGAAAGCTTTCGAATATGTCGGGCAGCTGTAACACCAGCAATACCATTTCCAATAATAATGATGTTTTCCATTGGTCTTTAAGGGTTGGGGATTGTGTCGGTTTTAAAGATAGGAACTTTACACCTGTGTCTTAATTTAGAAAGATTATAAATTCCTCAAGGTATTGTAAGGTTAAGCGTACATTCTCGTACTCTTAAAACCTTGATTTTTAAATCCTTAAAAAAATCTTAAATGTTAAGTCTTGTTGTAGGGTTGTGAAAATGGGAACGACGGATACTCCAGATTTTAGCAACGAACAACAAGCAACATGAAAACAAAAACGCTTTTTACGCTTATAGGGCTGCTGATCTTCCAATTGGGAGTATCCCAGGGAACAGCAGATTTCTTTTCCAAAGCGGACACTTTTTTTTCCACTTATATTAAAAACGGTAGGGTAGACTACAACGCAATAAAAGCAAATTCCGCTGCTATTGATGAGCTTTTGGAACTTGGTAAAACCCTTTCCGTAGCAAAAGAAGATGCAAAAACATATCAGGCAGTATGGATCAACGGGTACAATCTTTTAGTAATTAAAGGAATTTTGGATAACTATCCTGTGAAATCCCCCTTGGATATCAAAGGCTTTTTTGACATCACTAAACGCGATTTTGGCGGGAAACAGATCACTTTAAATGATATTGAGAATATCCTGCTGCGCGGTAATTTTCCGAAAGAAGCTCGTTTTCATTTTGTGTTGGTTTGTGCAGGCATAGGATGTCCTCCCATAATTGATGAAGCCTATTTGCCTAATACTTTAGAATCTCAACTGCAACGGCAAACCGAATTGGCCTTAAACAATCCCGACTTCGTTAGAGTTAAAGGAAAAAAGGTGCTGATTTCCCAAATTTTTGAGTGGTACAAAGGTGATTTTACCCAAGAGGGCCAAAACGAAGTTGAATTTATCAACCAGTTCCGCAAAGAAAAAATCAATACCAGCGCCAAAGTAGGTTACTATCCCTACGATTGGGCCTTAAACGAAACCAAATAAGAACAATCCGATAAAACTAAGATCATGAAACTTTTTAAGTGCCATTTTTTAATGGCAGGACTTTTTTTGTCCACAATTCACCTGGTAGCTCAAGACGACGATACGGTCATCCAAGGTAGTAACATACAAAACCTTACTCCTTCAAAGCTTATAGGAAAGGGACAATGGGATATTAAGTGGTTCAATAATCTGTATACTGAGACGGAAGACACTTTTAACGGGGATATCCCAAGAAATGTCTTCTTTACCTCTACATTGGATGTTTTCACGGGGGTAGGTCAAAACCGACGGGTGAATTTAGGAGTACTCCTGGAGTTCAGATCGAATACGGTGGGAGGAAGAGGTTTGTTTGACTTTTTGTCGTTTGATGGGGAAGAGGGAACTGCGCGATCCGGGTTAACCTCTATTGCCCCGGCGATAAAATTTACGCCTTTTGCCAACGTAAATAACTTTTCCGTGCAAAGCGCCTTTTTTATTCCACTCATTGACAATGAAACCGAAAATGGGGTATTTCTGGATCAGGATGGTTACACCTGGCAAAACCGGTTTTTCTATGACTATTCCTTTGCTGAAGGAAAGTGGCAGTTATTTACAGAATTGAATACTGAACTTAACTTTGGTACTGCAGAAGATAGTTTTGCCAATGACAGTGTGCGCTTCATCCCGGGAGTGTTTTTGAGCTATTTTCCAAGCTCAAAATTCACCGTTTTGGGGTTGCTACAGCACATTCAATTAGTAGATATAGGGGGAACAGATTTTTCTCAGGATTTGACAGCCTATGGTGGCGGGCTAAAATATCAGCTGACCAAGGAACTTAACATTGAAGGCTTGTATACTAATTTTTTCAGGGGGAATGATACCGGTTTGGGCCAAACATTTAACATAGGTTTACGGGCAGTATTTTAGCCGATACTTCTTAAAAAAACTATTTTAGTCCTAATCGAACATGAATGAGACGATTAGGACTTGTTTTCTTATGGCTGCTGCAGCTCAATTGCAGTAGTCAAAGTGAGGAAAAAATAAACGGCGTAAGTTTTGTAGGTTCCAGGGAAAAGGTGACTCAGGAACATGTAGATCCGGTGGTTGCCGTTAACGCCAATTATGCTGCAGTAATGCCTTTTGGCTTCCTGAGAAGCCTGGAATCTCCCAATGTGATCTTTGATACGGATCGGCAATGGTACGGGGAAACCAAAAAAGGGGCTAAACAGTATATCGAACTTTTACAAGCGAATGGTGTCAAAATCATGTTGAAACCGCAAATATGGGTTTGGCGTGGGGAATTTACAGGCGATATTACCATGGAATCCGAGGCAGACTGGAAAACCTTTGAACAAACCTATTCCGATTTTATTTTAACCTATGCGCAACTGGCACAGGATACGGGGTCCGAGATTTATTGTATTGGCACTGAACTGGAAGAATTTGTAAAACATCGCCCTGACTATTGGACAGAACTGGTTCGGGAAGTCAAAAAAATATATAAGGGGAAGCTAACCTATGCTGCCAACTGGGACGAATATCCCCGTACACCATTTTGGAAGGACTTGGATTTTATTGGGGTGGATGCTTACTTCCCGCTATCGCAGGAGCAATATCCAACACCGGAGGAGTTAACCAGTGGATGGCAGAAATGGAAGGCCAAATTGATAGCATTGGCTTTACAAGAGGATAAACCCATCTTATTTACCGAGTTCGGGTATCGCAGTATGGACTTCACTGCAAAAAAACCATGGCTCGTAGATCAAAATCAGATGGACGTTAATCTGGAAGCCCAAGCGGATGCCTTAGATGTTCTTTTTGCTGAATTCTGGAAGGAAGATTGGTTCGCAGGAGGGTTTGTCTGGAAATGGTTTATTCACCACTCTCGGTCGGGGGGAGCTGGTGATAATCGGTTTACACCGCAAAATAAACCCGCAGAAGATGTAATTAGAAGGCATTATGGTGGACTAAGGTGAAAATCCGGTCCCGCAGTGAGTAGGTTACGTCTCCTCTTTCTTCTAGTATCTGTTCATATGTCTTTTGGACAAGGGGTAGTCGCCGACTTGAAAATACAGGGGAATGCCCGAACCAGGACCCGCTTTATTAAAAAGCTTTCCAACGTCAAGCCAGGTAGTACACTGGATTCTACCATAATTCAAAAGGATATCGAACGGTTGATCCGTTTGCCTTCGGTTTCCCATGCCTATTTTCAGGTATTTGCCGCAGAGGAGGAGGGGATGTACAATGTGGTTTATGGAATAGAAGAGAACTTTACGATCATTCCCTTTGCTAATATTTTTACTTCCAATAACGATGAGTTTGCTTTTAGGGTGGGCCTGCAGGAGTTTAATTTTTTAGGGCAAAACGTCACCCTGGGTGCTTTTTACCAATATGATGTGTTCAGCTCGTATGGCTTAAATGTGAGAGCTCCTTATCTCTTTTCAAAAAACTTCGGGTTGGCATTAAATTACCAGGATCTGACAACACAGGAACCTGTTTTTCTCGAAAATGGTATTGCGCAATACAAATACCGTAATGAATCTTTCGAAGTCCTTGGTTTATTTGAACCCAATTATAAGCATCGAATTGAACTGGGAATAAACCTGTTTACAGAGGATTACGACTATCTTTTTGGTGTTACGGACCCTAACGTACCACAACAGTTGTCGGTAGATAAGTTGCTTTATAAATTCATTTACAATTACGATGGGATAACCTACTACTATCAATATCTCGATGGGTTTCGCAGCAGTTTAAATGTCCAGTATGTGATCAGTACGAGCGATCAATTACCCGAATTTTGGATAGGTTTCAATGATTTTTCCTACTTCAAACGAGTGGGAAAACGCGGGAACTGGGCATCGCGTCTCCGGTTAGGTTTGGCGAGTAATCTCAATACACCTTTTGCCCCTTTTGCGGTGGACAATAACCTTAACATTCGCGGGGTAGGAAATACTATAGATCGGGGCACCGCAGCTATCGTATTGAATACGGAATATCGCTATGCCGTGGTAGATGGAGATTGGTTTTCATTACAGGCGAATATATTTGTGGATGGCGGAAGTTGGCGAAATCCAGGAGGGGATTTCGGCGACTTTGCAGATGATCAAAATCTGAGGATCTATCCGGGTATTGGAGTGCGTTTTATTCACAAACGTATTTTTAATGCCATTTTCCGTATCGATTATGGCCACGGAATTACCAACTCAGCTTCTCGCGGAGTGGTCTTTGGGATAGGGCAGTATTTTTAATCTTCACATTTTACCGGGAATTTTTCACATTGCATCGGCAAGGATACTATCTTTGTGGCGTAAATCCCTCGGCCTGCATGAAGACTTTTCTTTCAATCTTCCTGATTTTCAGTGTGCTACAACTGAATGGTCAGACCACCGTTGTCACGGCTGGAAAGGGCGATGGGATCTTTTCTTTACTTCGAAAACAGGGACTGGATCCGGTTAAGTATTATTCGGAATTTGTGGATCTAAACAAGGACAATCTCAAGAATGGTAGTGAGCTCTACTTCGGGAGATCCTATATCATTCCGGATGCTCCGGATTCCTTCAAGAAAATGGCAGTACAATTGGAAGCCCGGTCCGATTCGGAAAACGCTATCTTTACTGAAAAAGAACTTGCTCGGGTTTCCTCAAAAAGTGAACGTCTTAAAAATGCTGTGATCTATTTGCTTTCCGGAGAGAATTTGGTAGGTTCGGACCAATTAAGAGCCGTGGAAAAGCAAGTAATGGAACGTTTAGCCTCTCAGTTCATGGTGCATGGTGCTAAGGTATACTTGCTTGAAAATGATTCGATACTGGCAGGCTTCAAAATTCCCAATGAAGATGAAGTGTTCAATTTGGAGCAGCCCATAGGGAATCATGAGCAAATGCAGTACTATGTAGATGCCATTAACCAACGGTATCTTAAAAATCATGGAAAATATCAGCGGGTTTTGGTAATGAATTTGAACAAATCCCTAACCAACAGCAACAACTTTGGGGTTTCCATTTTTCATCACCGCAACAGCTTGGAAGGGGAGCGATTTGCGAATAGTTTACAAGCCATTTTTAACCAAAGTCATACGGTGGTACAACAGGAAAATACAGCAATTTTTAAGAACGACCTTAATTTGTTCCTTGTCAAGAATGTGGTTCCGCCGATCACAATGATAACCGTGCATGAGGCAGAAGGCTATGGAAAAAGAGGGAAAATTTCCTCAACTGCTAATAAAAAAGCATTAACTGAGATCATTACCAGCGGGGTGCTAAAAGACTATGCAGAGCTATCCGTAGAGGAGAACTGACCGTGTCCCATATTCTCCTGCGACTCTCTTTCGCTGCAACTACTTCACTGTGTACACCACACCAATCGAAACAGGGAAATGCAACTAAAGCCCTTCCAGTAGTTGGGCTTTAGCGGGAATTTGAAAAAAACCTTCTTCTAAATTCGGCTGGAATTCGATAGTACTCAAGGTTACCGAAGTAATATGTTCTCCGGGACTTTCGTCATCGTTTAGCCAGTGGGTAGTATAGCGCTTCGGAAAATGGATCCCTGCAACCTCTTGTTCTCCTTCAAGCTGCATGAATTTCTCCGGCAGATGCTCCCCTTTTTTAAAATATCCGGGATAAGAAACGATATAGCGAATTACATTAAGGATATGCGATTCGGCATCAAAATAGAGAATGTAATAATCATCGGGTGCATCCCCAGTACCGGCATCAAAAGTAACCTTTACAACATCCTGTGTTTTGCCGAGATGCGCTGCCTGAGGAAGTAATTCTAAATTTACCCCGTTCCCGTCCAGCACAAAGGGCTGTGCAGCAAAGAAGTAAGGTGTAAGCGACCAAAACCGGGTGTTGTAGGGAAATGCAGTGCTGTCCTGTGCCATCACCCAGGCCGTATTGCCATCCCAACCGTATTGCGAGGTGGAGTCCCCCACTTGAAAATGACGGGCTTTACTGCTCCAGGTATCAACGGCTTGGTAAGTATCCCTTGGCGTGCCACCATCAAGGGGTTGGTAGTTAAAGCGAAATGTGAATGGTCCGTTGGAATACCATTGGGCTAAACCACCATGTGCTTCCATGGCCTGCCAGACAATTTTTCCCGCTTCCGAAGCTTGAAGACGTTGTTGTGCTTTATCGACCCTTCGTTTTATCCAACTTTCCGGGATGCTGCCCTTATCCGCTGAGGCTACAGCCTGAGGTATTTCAGTTGTTTTTTCATTTTGTCCAGGATTTTTGCACCCTACAATCAGCACGAATAGGAAAAAGAATGTCCAGGGTGTTACAAGGTTCATTTTGAAGAGGTTTTTAGGTGAGAAGGTTCTTTTTATAGTATTGAAACAGGTCTTTGGGTCCAGCCCCAAGGTAATTTTTAAGGTGAATCATTCCAAAATGGAATTGCACTTTCAGCCATCCTTTTTGCCGGTATTTTCTAGCCGAAGTAATTACATAATGAGGAAGCACCCGGAATTTCAAGGTCTTGTACAGTCTCCTTATAAACTCGCTGTCTTCATAGATCAGGTAATCTTCGTTGAACCTTCCGGTTTTTTCAAAAAGTTCCTTTGCTACAAACAAGGACTGATCTCCTCCTCTACAAAGTGTATGATTAATTCTTGAGAGCCAGGCGAAAAAGCGCAGAAACCAGTTAGTTGTATCAAATTTCATACGAAAGCAACCGGCGGTATACCCTTGACGGTGGGCCTCGAGAATATATGCATCATAGTGTTTGGGGGGAAGGGTGTCAGCATGTACAAAATACAGGATTTCACCAGTAGCATTTTGGGCACCCAAATTCATTTGTTTGGCCCGGCCGGTTGCAGAGGGTAGGACTTTGGCGCCTAGAGAAGTAGCAATTTGAACGGTATCATCGGTACTCCCGCCATCGACCACTAATACCTCCAACGCTTCCGGATCTTTAGCGTTTTCTTTCAAGTGGTACAATGACGTTCCGATGAAACCAGCTTCGTTCAGCACCGGAATGATAATACTTATTTTTGGACCCAAAGCAGCAACTTTTTTTACACTAGTAGTAATTGCCCCCTAAAACTTACAGCGCATCGTTAATTAACAACATCCTCCTCCATTGTAATGCCAGGTGCTTTCACTTATATGAATTTCGTCACTGGCCTGACCTAGTGCCGCTGCCGTTTTATCGCATACCGCCAAAGGCTGGTTTTGTTGTAATACATGCCCTTTCCCATCATCAAAATAGTCTTTGTTTCCGTAATAAATTGCGGTTTTTCCCGTAAAAACACAGGGACCATCTTCAGGCATGGGATCTTTAATAGCGGCTATTTCAATAGATTCAATATAGATCAATTCATCAGTAGGATAATGATTAGGACTTAGGACCCTGTAGGATCTACGGCCCCTGATCTCAATAGTGCCAAAACCGGCATCAGTAAGTACTTTTATGTAGTCCTTCAGGGGAATGCTCCCTGATAGACACAAAGCCCTTAAGCGATCATCGTTGCGCAAGTCAGCATTCATTGGCTGTTCACAGATGGGATCACTCATTACCAGCCGCCCGTGGGGTTTAAGTACCCTGTACATTTCCGCAACGGCCTTTTTAAGATCTTCCATCTTAAAGATATTGAACAGGCAGTTTTGCGCGGCTACATCTATACTTTCATCGGCAACCGGAAGATGTAAAGCATCGCCTTTAACCAGGTTGACAAATTCACTTTTGAACCAATCATTTTCAGCTTCGGCCTGTACGAAGTTGTTCCGGGAAGCCTCAAGCATCTCTTCTACGGCATCTACCCCGGTGACTCCGGCTTTTTGTCTTGAGAAATAGGCAAACTGCAATAGTTCCATTCCGCCACCAACGCCTACATACAGTACCTTTGGGTCATTCACGAGATCTTGGGCGGACACTGTACTGCCACAGCCATAATTCATTTCTTGCATGATCTTTGGAATGGATAAGCCGGGAAACTGCCAAATCGGGTTGGTAGTACAACAGAGTCCCACATCCGGGGTCAAAGCAGCTTCTTTGTATAGGTCTTGTGTGGCATTTAAATAACTCATAGTGTCTTGATTAATTCTTTGAATAATTGTATCATTTTTGGTTCCGTATTCCCAGCTATTTCTATAATCTCCTGGATATTAATGGGTTGTAGATTATCCGGATCGCATTCGTCGGTTAAAACCGAAACGGCTACTATAGGTAGTCGCAAATGATTGGCAACAATTACTTCAGGAACCGTACTCATTCCCACCGCATCCGCTCCTATAATTTTTAACATCCGATATTCTGCTTTGGTTTCTAACTGAGGTCCAACAACCGAGGCATAAACGCCTTTTTGCAGGGAAATCCCTTCCCGCTGTGCGATTTCTTCAATGCTGTTGCGCATTTCCGGATCATAGGGTTCGCTCATATCCACAAAACGGTCGCCAAATTCGGATACATTTTTAAAGGCTAAGGGCGAGCCTCCCTGAAGGTTGATATGGTCTTCAATGAGCATGATATCCCCTTTTTTAAAGCTGAGGTTAATGGCACCGGCCGCATTGGAAATAAACAGCTTCTGGATCCCTAATTGATGCATAATGCGTATGGGATAGGTCACATCCAGGAAATCATAGCCTTCATACAAATGGAAGCGCCCCTGCATTACCACTACTTTTTTTCCGGCTATGGTGCCATAGATCAATTTTCCGGAGTGAAATTCTACGGTAGCCAGCGGAAAATAGGGAATATGATTATAATGGGCTTCTATCGCGTCAGTTATCTCATCCACCATTTTACCTAGTCCGGTGCCCAGGACAATGCCTATTTCGGGAGCCTCAAACCCCTTGTGCTTTAAATAGGCGACAGATTCGTTTAATTGTTTTTTTGTCATGGTTTGTGCTTTAAAAATTGTTGAAATACGGCAATGTCCTTGATGTCCTCATACAGGTCCACATCGTTTCGGGTTTCCAATAGGGCATAACTTTCCTTTTTCAGGTCTTCCAAGGTGTCTGGTAATACCGTTTCGGTGCCCCATACTTTATTTTCAAAAAGGGTTTTGTTGCCACTTTTCATCCCTAATAGGTAATATCCTCCATCCTGAGCGGGGCCTATAACATAATCGTGTTGGTCCAATACCCCAAAGGCGTTTTCAAGATCGGCCTGGGAGAGCTCATACATATCGCTCCCGATTACAATAATTTTATCAAACCCCTGATCAAACCCATCCCGGAAAGCATTCCACATACGTGTTCCCAAATCACGGCCTTTTTGTAACTTTTTTTGATAACTATCCGGATTCCAGATATCCTTTTCCCAAATCTCTTCGGAATAATACACCTGCTTAGTAACCTCCAGCCCGGCCGTAATGGCAACGGTATGCTCCAGCAAAAATTTGTAGATATCCAGCGCAATTTTATCTCCCACGGTTTTGGCTAAGCGGGTTTTGCATTTTCCCAATTCGGGATTTCTGGTGAAAATAAGCAGTAGGCTATTTGTTTTTGGGCGCAACGGGGTCAGATTTGGTATTGTAGATTTTATCTCCTTTGGTCAACAGTTTTCCCCAATGTTGATTAAAAGCATGTACTTTTTCGGTGGGGTTTCCTGCAGCATCTACTACGGTATTGTCCTCATTCTTCCATTGAAAAATTCCCCCATAGAGATTTTTTACCTGGGTATAGCCGGCTTTTTGGAGGCGTTCGCCAATATTTTCGGACCGTACGCCAACCGAACAATACACCACAATAGGGGTAGTTTTGTCCGGGATGTTGGTAACCACCTTTTCCGTTATAAAAGTATCGTATCCTACCCAGGTAGCACCGGGTATCCGACTTACAGCAAATTCTTCTTCCTCCCGGGTATCCAATAGAACCACAGGTTCCTGGGATTTCAATTCTGCTACTGTGATATAAGGAACGCTGCCGTCATTAAAACGATCTAAGGTGGCTTTAATGGTATTTTGGGAGAAAGCGTTGGAGAAAAGTAGGGCTACCAGGATAGCCGGCACTAAAATTCGCATACCGAATACTTCAAAGGATAAAGATATCAATTTAGACGGCGAAAAAACATTTTACTTATCTTGGGTAACCGCCTATTTAAGTTAAAATCGATGCAAAAAGTAACAATGCTCATCCTTCTCGCTGCTCTAAGTGTAGCCTGCAAGGAAATTCAAGATAAACCTGTTGTTTCCGAAACTGACACTTCAGCAAAATTCAAAGAACCTGGTCGGCCCCAGTTTCATTTTAGTCCCCCCTCCGGTTGGGGTAACGATCCCAACGGACTGGTATATCATGAAGGGGTATACCATTTGTTCTATCAGTATTATCCCCATGCAACGGTATGGGGTCCGATGCATTGGGGTCATGCGGTTAGCAAAGACATGGTGCAATGGGAGCATAAACCTATTGCCCTATTCCCGGATCACAAGGGCATGATTTTCTCAGGCAGTGCGGTTGTAGATCACCAGAATACTTCGGGTTTTGCCAAGGACGGAAAGACGCCTTTAGTCGCTATTTTCACCTATCATTCCATGCAAGGGGAAAAATCCGGTCGTACGGATTTTCAAACCCAGGGGATTGCCTACAGCCTGGACAATGGGGATACCTGGACAAAATACGAAGGGAACCCCGTACTGGGGAATGACGGGATTAGAGACCTACGGGATCCGAAAGTCTTCTGGCATGAAGAAACGCAAAGCTGGATCATGGTATTAGTAGCGGGGGATCACGCCAGGTTATATCGTTCTAAAAATCTTAAAGACTGGGACAATATCAGTGATTTTGGTGAGGATCAGGGGGCTAAAGGAGGGGTATGGGAATGCCCGGATCTGCTCCCTTTGACTGTTGAGGGGACGGATACTAAAAAATGGATCTTGATCATTAGTATTGGTAGTGGTGGACCCAATGGCGGAAGTGCTACCCAATATTTTGTAGGGGATTTTGATGGTACCACCTTTACGAGCGATCAAACCCAATACAAGTGGTTGGATTGGGGCACAGACAACTACGCGGGAGTGACCTACAATAATACACCCAACGCGGAGCGTATATTCATCGGATGGATGAGCAACTGGCAATATGCTTTGAAAACTCCAACCCACCCCTGGCGCAGTGCCATGACCCTACCCCGGAAGTTATCGCTACAAAAGATCGATGATGCGTATGTAGTATACAATTACCCGCTTTCTGCTTTGGAATTGCTGGCCGACGAGGCCCAGGGAAAAGAGGAGACCCTTTCCGCCGGAGCAAGCTATTCAGAAGAGCATGCCAACTTAAACCAGGCCCTTATCTCTTTTACCGTACCCAAACACGATTTTAAACTCACATTTTCTAACGAAAAAGGGGAGAAGACGGCGCTGCTTTTAGATGCGGCAAGCAACTTGCTACTATTGGATAGGACGCAATCCGGAAGTACTGATTTTCACTATGATTTTGGCAATAAGCTGCACTATGCTGCTCTTGAAAAACTCTCCAATACCCTGGAGATTGACATTTTCATGGATGCTTCTTCTATTGAAGTTTTTTTGAATAAGGGCCAATACGTCATGACTGATCAACTGTTTCCATCGATACCCTATACGCGCTTGCAAATTGAAAATCTATCTACCGGGGAACTTCACATCCAAGAGCTGCAAGTACGCCCGATACGATCCGTTGGGTTGGATTAGCTGTTGAGGTAGATGTAAAGATTGGACAGCAACAATGCTATAGACAATCCTAAGACCAGATACCAACAAAAATAGCCGAGTTTTGCTCCTGTAGTGTTCATCTTCTTCGAGGTTGAATTGATAGGATGAAAGTAATAAAAACCCCAGTTCAACTATGGTTAATGTTTATAAATGGTAGGGAATTCTTTATAAATGGTAAATGCGTATTTCACATTAAAAATCGGTACGATAAACGTAACGATTTGGTAACGAGCGCATACCAGGGGCCTGGACGGGATTATTGTAATTTATGACGCCGAACACAGACTAAGGTAAAGCCTAATAACTTTAATAGTACAAAAATGCGAATAGCAATTAACGGAATGGGACGTATCGGTAGAGCGGCCCTAAAAGTGATTAATGAAACTCCCGGTTTGGAAGTGGTGGCGGTGAACGATATCGTCTCCATCGAGAATACGGCCTATCTCTTAAAATATGATACGGTCTACGGTACGTACGATAAAGAAGTCTCCCATGAAGAGGGGACGCTGATTGTGGACGGGCAGCATATCCATTACACTTCTATTCGAAACCCGGAAGAATTGCCCTGGGCAGCACATGAAGTGGAGTTGGTCATTGAAAGTACTGGGGTATTTACCAAAGGAGAGGATGCGGAACGCCACCTGCAAGCGGGGGCGAAAACTGTGGTGATCTCTGCACCTACCAAAAGCGTTGATACGCCTACCGTAGTTCATGGGGTAAATTCCCAGGATGGCAATGTAAGTGTGTTTTCTTGCGCTAGCTGTACTACCAATAATATTAGTCCTGTTGTAGAGATCCTGGGAAGACGTATTGGTATTAAAAAAGCGATCATGACTACGGTGCATGCGTATACCGCTTCACAAGGTATTGTGGATGCCCCGTCTAAAAAGAATTTTAGAATGGGACGGGCCGGCGCACAGAACCTCATCCCTACCACTACCGGAGCGGCTATTGCGACCACCAAAGCTTTACCGGAATACACCGGGAAGTTTGATGGCGTGGCTATCCGTGTTCCTGTTCCGGTAGGATCGATCTCGGATATGACCTTTGTCACGGAAAAAGCAGTCACTCCCGAAGAAGTGAACCAGATACTGATAGCCGAATCCAAAACGGATCGTTATGCCAAGGTGTTAGCAGTGACCGATGAGCCTATTGTATCCTCTGATATCATAAAGAGTCCCTATGCCTCTACGGTAGATTTGGCCATGACACGCGTAGTAGATGGAGATCTGCTTAAGGTAATGACCTGGTATGATAACGAATGGGGCTTTACAAATCAGATGATACGGCAGATATTAGAGATTAAGGGATAATTGAAGGTGACCTTATATAACTAACCCGCTGAACTGAGCGGGTTTTGTGCGTAATAGTGGTACCTCCAGGAGGTCACTGTAGGTTCGTGGGGCTCTAAAATTGAAAACGGCCTACTTTGTATCGTAAGTAAATGAAAATCATTGTTTTATATTCGCGATAAGCTCTTGTGCCAGTGCCTCCAGATCTATACCAAGATTTTCTTTGTTCACCTGTAACACCTTTTTCTTTTGAGGGTCTGGTAGGTTGGAATAGCCCTCCCTGGCACCCAGGATCATACCGGCTAGGGCAGCAACCGTATCATTATCACGGCCGTAATTCACTATGAATTGAATGGTTTTCTCAAAATCACCCTTGCCAAATTGCATTCCCGTGATCAGGATCTGCCAGATTTCTGCGGCGTGAAAAGCAATGGCTCTTTCGTCTTTTTCCAAAAGCTGGTAGACCCTTTCTTGGCGTACCCATTCGTTTTTGTGTTCCGGGAATCCTTCGGGAATCTTGAATAGGATGGAATCTTTTGTGATCGGGGAGTCTACAAGGACCTCCTGCCGAATAGCCAATACGTTCTTTATGGAATTCTCGGCAATGCTATACGAGATCCGCCCAACCAATCGACTATCCTGATACCCGAAAGGGTCTACAAACGTAGCGACCTTGAGTATGGAATCCATATTTTGGGTACGTAATGCCATATGCGTCATCGCCGAAACCAGGGCAGCAATGTCCTTGCCATATCCAATATCAAACAGGGCATGGTCATAAGCGATCCGGTAGGCTCCATCAGGGGTATTTGTAACCAACCCGAACATAGGGGTGTATAATTGCCCCGCACATGACATTTCCCCACCGTAAAATCGGCTTTGTGCTATCCGGTACTCTTCCGGGCTTTTGCTGTACGCAAGGGCCACTCTTGCCCATTCTTTTATCCAATCAATTTTTTCAATGCGATTGTCCAAGGTGTCTGGTGCAACAGCAATGCCATCATCCCCTAATTTCTCTGTTTGGGATTGGTAGTAATCTACTATGAAAGAAGCAAAGTTTTTTGGGGTAAGTTCCGTGCGATATTCGCTAAAATATTTGGTCGTCAAATACTTCCAGCGTGTATCATCAGTAGTGGCGCCTGCCATAAGATTATGTGCCCAACTACCTTCCGGGGATTGTGGACGCACCACGGGGGTGATATCCGTAAGGTAACCGTATTTCAATTGTATATCCTTGCGATGCCACATTTCAGTAGAGGCCCCCATGGCGTCGCCAATGGCAGAACCTACCAAAGCACCCAGGACTTTATCATAAAGGGCTTCTCGGGAAAGTTGAAGTGTATCGGAGGCATAGGCCGCTTTCTTTGGAGAAGGAATATCCACTTTTGATTTCGCGTTTTCACAAGAAATCCAAAGAACGGCAAGGCTCAAAAAAGCATAGACTCTATAGTTCACAACAAGATCATTTTATGGGCCATTTGTAAAAGGGACTTTTTTTCGTCAAGGGTTCTTTCCAAAGGTAATTGTGCCAACCCTATAATTCTGCGCATAATTTCTATCCCGGCGACCTGGGAAACCAGTTTTTTATCTACTTGCCCCTTATAATTGTTTAAAACAGTATCAAGATACCTGTTTTGATGGGTAGTAAGGATAAGATGAGCAGTCATTACACCAAGATCAAATTCAGCGAATCCCATAAAACTAAATTCAGGGTCTATAACATAGAGGTTATCCCCTTCGGTCATCCAGCTTCCGGGATAATAATCACCATGCAGCAGCGTATCCCCTTGGGAGAGGTAGTGGTGGCCAATCCTGGTAATATCGTTTTTTAGTGTGGTATCGGTTTTATACGGCTCGGCAAGTTGTTGTAGACCGGATTGTACATCGTTCAATTGAAATCCATTATCTTCTAAAAAGGGAAGTACAAAAATGTGCTGATGATTCAGACGACGCATTTCCATATTCTCAGGAAATAGGGTTGCCGCTTTTTTTCGATGTACCTCATTTAGGATAAACAGGAGTTGCGCTACTTTTTCAGGAGCAATGTTCCTTCTTTTATAGATGGATGTCATGTCCTCGCAATTTCCCAGATCTTCAAGGAGCATCACGTAATTATTTTCATCATAACCCAGGATTTTGGGCAGATATGCGGGTGAAGCATTACCCTGCATAGCTTCGTAAAACTTGTATTCTACACCGATACGTGAAAGCGGTGCCGCAATCTGCTGGTATTTTTGCACATAGGGCCGGGATTGTTTTAGGATAAAAGAACGTTCATTGGTTTGTATCCTCAAGACCACGTTCATATTGCCTTCACCTGGTTTTTCTATGGATTGTAGTTGTTCGTCAGTTCTTAGCCATTCTTTGGATTGCAAATAGTACTGAACATCTGTAATAGGAGAAAGCGTATCGAAAGTTTGCAAAATGGGATTTTTAAAAATGATTTACGGGATACCTCCAAAGCTAAAAAACCCTTACGATAGGAGGATCATAATGCGAACAAATTGTGCAGCCGTAGAGAAAGAAACAAAGGAATCTCCAATTTTTTGAATTCATGTGGGACAACTGTGTGGTACCTCCAGGCATTCCCTCGACGCTGCTCGGGATAAACTTCGATTCTGTTTTGTTCCAAAACGAAAGCCCATCCAAATAAGGACGGGCTTTATGTTGCTACCACTGCGTGGTACCTCCAGGAATCGAACCAGGGACACACGGATTTTCAGTCCGTTGCTCTACCAACTGAGCTAAGGTACCAGTATTTCAAGTTTTTCTTTCGGTTTCCGTTGCTCTACCCAGTCCGAACGGTCTGGCCGGGCGGGCTCGTCCGAACGGATGACTCCTTTCATCCGGGCGGGCAACTGAGCTAAGGTACCGGTATTTCAAAAACACCCTTTAGCGGGCTTGCCCGCCTTTGCGATATTGCATTTCGCAAAGGCGGGTGCAAATATACTTTCAAAATTAGGATTTACAAACTTCTGTTGCTAAAAAGCAAGGTATTTTTTTTGCATTTCCCGACCTTTGAAATATGAACCTCATTGTGGATATCGGGAATACCCTGGTGAAGTATGCTGTCTTCGAACAGGAAAAGCCGTTAATTGCGGAAAGTTCGCCCTGCGGGGTATTTCTTTCCAAGGTAAAAGTGCTGTTTGAAACCTATCCCAAAATAACACATGCTATTCTTTCCTCGGTTAAAGTACTTGAAAACAAGGAGTTTGAGATCCTATCGTTGTTTTGTAAGGTACACCTGCTATCTTCCGCTACCAAAGTGCCTTTTAAAAACCAATATGCCAGCCCGGAAACGTTGGGGGTGGATCGGATAGCACTCGCTACAGCAGCTTTTTATCATAACCCAAAGGGCAATACCCTGGTGATAGACATGGGTACCTGTATTACCTACGATTTTATCGATAGTCAGGGTACCTATCATGGTGGTGCTATTTCTCCGGGGCTCGCTATGCGGTACCGCGCCATGCATGAACAAACCGCAAAATTGCCCTTATTGGAGCCGGAATTTCCTACAGACTTTATTGGAAAGACCACGGCCAACAGCATGCATAACGGCGTAGTACAGGGGATTTGCCATGAGCTGGATGGCGTGATTGCCCAATACAAAAACCGCTTTTTACTTTTAACAGTTATTTTAACAGGGGGAGATTCCCATTTTTTTGCGAAACGGTTAAAAAATTCCATATTTGCGAATTCTAAATTTCTGCTGGAGGGGTTGAATTACCTACTGGAATACAATAAACATTAGATGGTGAAGAATTTTTGGACAGCATTGGTATGCCTGATAACTATTGGCAGCTATGCGCAAAATGGTACAATTTCTCCATATTCCATATTTGGTATTGGTGACTCCCGGAATACCGGGACCATAGAGAATCGTGCTATGGGGGGGCTGCAAATGTATGCCGATAGCATTCATATAAACCTCAGAAACCCGGCGGCTTACGCAAAATTGAGACTTACCACCTACTCCGGAGGGATTTCCCATCGGGAGTTTCGACTGCGTGATAATGTAGAAACACAAAATGCTGACGTTACCAATCTGGACTATTTGGCGGTAGGTTTTCCTTTGGCCCCGAATGCGGGATTGGGCTTTGGCATACAACCGTATACCTCGGTAGGCTATGATTTGGTTTCCCAGACCACCAATGTTGCGGGAGATACCATTACCAATGTTTTTACCGGTGAAGGAGGATTAAACCGGGTGTTCCTGTCGCTGGGATTTGAACCCGTAAAAAACCTGTCTCTGGGGGCAACCGTGAATTTTAGTTTTGGAACGCTGGACTACGAACGTATTCAAAGTGTACAAAATGTACAGTTTGGGACCCTGGATCGGAGAAATTCTCGGATAAGTGGGTTTGATCTGGTCTATGCCGCTAATTATACCCCTACACTTTGGGAAAAATACACGCTATTTCTTCATGCAGGGGTGGATACCCAGGTAAATCTGGTGTCTGAGAACGCAGAGCGAATAGGTTCCTTTTCACTACTGGATGGCCAGGAAATAGAAGTAATCGATTTAGACCTGGCGGCACAAAATCTCCGAAATACAGAACTGAAAATTCCTACCCGTACCACCATAGGTGTCGGTTTTGGGGAGGATAAAAAATGGTTCCTTGGAGGAGAATATACCTTCCAGGAATTAAGCGCTTTTGAAAATGCTTTTTTGCGCCAGGAAAATGCACGCTATGAGGATGCCAGTACCCTGGCGATTGGAGGGTATTATGTTCCCAATTATGCTGCTTTATCCGGTATTTTTAATCGGATTACCTACCGTGCCGGATTACGATATGACCAGTCGGGCTTGATCGTTGACGATAAAGCGATTAACAATTTTGGCATAACTTTTGGATTCGGTATACCGATAACAGGAACCGGAAACGATCGGTTCTCTAATTTGAATGTTGGATTTGAATTGGGACGCAGAGGGACCAGAGCTGCAGGATTAGTTGAAGAAAGCTATTTGAATATTAATGTAGGACTTTCCTTAAACGATCGGTGGTTCCTGCAGCGAAGAATAAATTAAATTAGAGGGTCTTTTTTAAAAATATCATAAAATAAGAACGTATTGACCGAGCAAGTGAAACGGTTTTCTATAAAAATTTGTACATTAACCACTTTAAAATTAAGAAGATGAAGACGAAACTTTACTTAGCGATGATAGCGGTTATGATGTCGATGGGTTTAAGTATTGCCCAGGCACAAAATCCTGAATGTATGACCAATCTCTCCATTTATGCGGAGCATGCTAAGGTGAAAAATTATGATGCAGCCTATGAGCCATGGAAAATGGTCTATGAAAGTTGTCCGGACATTAACAAAGCAAATTTTTCACTGGGAGAACGAATTCTAAAACACAAGATCAAGAATTCCTCCGGCGCCGACAAGGATGGCTTTGTGCAAGATCTTTTGGCGCTGTATGACAATAGCCTAAAGTACTTCCCAACAAAGTTTACAAAAGCAGAGGTGGCGGTAGATAAAACATTGTTGATGTACGATGAAAAAATGGCCTCTGAAGAGCAGTTGTATACCATGTGTGGCACAGCCTTCGAAGAGGATCGGGCTAACTTCAAAAACCCAAAAGCACTCTATCTGTATTTTTCTACACTAGTGGATTTACATGCTGCGGGAAAGAAAGACCTGCAAGAAGTGTTTGATGTATATGATGATGTCACGGAGAAGGTGGAAGAGGAAAACAAAAAATTGACTCAGGTTGTCACGAGATTATTACCTAAAGAAGATGAGGGTACATTAACGTCTAAAGAGAAAAGACAGTTAAAAGCGGCCAGGGTAAATTCCGAATCCTATGGGAAAATTGCGGCAAGTATCGATTCGAAATTGGGGGCATTAGCAGATTGCGAGAATCTTATTCCGCTTTATGAGAAAAACTTTGAAGCTAAAAAAGGAGATGTTACCTGGGTAAAACGAGCGGTAGGAAGAATGTTTAGCAAGGAGTGTACCGATGACCCTATGTTCCGCAAGCTATTTGAAGCGCAGTTAGCGTTAGATCCTTCTGCAGATGCATATGTTTACGGGGGTACTTTAAAGAAGAAGTCGGGTGACACCAAAGGCGCGATTGCAGACTTCAATAAGGCGCTGGAACTGGAGACCGATCCCGTTAAGAAATCAAAAATTGCGTATAATATTGCTACAAGTTACAGGAGAAGCGGTAGCAAATCAACTTCCAGAACCTACGCGAACAAAGCAATTCAGGCTGATCCTACCAATGGAAACGCTTATTTGTTAATTGCGAATCTCTATGCGAGCAGTGCCAATGCTTGTGGAAGCACGCCTTTCGAAAAACGAGCTATCTATTGGAAAGCAGCTGATATGGCGCGAAAAGCCGGTAGGGTAGATCCGTCACTAGCGTCCAGGGCAAACAAAACGGCTTCCAGTTATAATCAAAGGGCTCCCGATAAGACCATGATCTTTAATGCGGATATGTCTGGAAAAACAGTGAATTTCAACTGTTGGGTAGGAGGTAGCGTTAAAGTCCCCAGCCTATAAGCGTGAAATCACTAAAGAACTATTTTTGCAAGCGATTTGCCACAACCTTTGTTGTGGCAATCCTTTTTATAGGCTGTAAAGATAACTACAAGAGAGTAGGGGAAGAGGCTATTAAAAAGGTGTACCCCCAGGGTGTAGCAACCAATTTTACCTTAACCTATACCGAAGCAACGAAAGAGATGGGTACGCTCGATTCTGCTACTACTCGTGTGATAGCGGTGTTGAAAAGCCCAATTAATGAAGACTACGACAATCTAAGCTTTAAGTACAAAGAGTTTCCGGAGGGGTTAGCATTAGATTTTTACGATGAGAAAAACCAGAAAAGCATAATTACAGCAGATTACGCTATCATCTATTCTCAAACGAACGTGATCGATCTACAGGGGAATGTAGTACTTGAAGCTCACGATGGGAAAAAACTAGAGACCCCTCAGCTATATTGGGACCGAAAGAATAAATGGATATTTACGGAAGCAGCGTTCACCTATACCAATCCGGAAGATGGAACGGTAATGGATGGTGAGGGAATGGATTTTAACAGGGAGTTTACCTTTTTTAGTGCCCAAAAAACATTTGGGCTAATGACCATTAAAGAAGATTAATACGATGATAAAGATTCTCAGGTATACGGAATACCTCTATTTGGCTGTGGCAATCGTCTCGCTATATAAGATAATAACACTCTGGCCGGTCAATCCCAGCGAGACCTATATTTTTATCTTTTTTGCAGTAGTATCCGTTGGTATGTTTTTATTTCGGAGAAAGTACCGAAAACGGTTTGAAAAACGATCTGGCAAAAACAAATAGGGATTTTGGATAGTTCACTCTTGGTGATAATAGTGTCACTGTTGTTTTCCGCTTTTTTTTCGGGAATGGAGATTGCATTTGTATCTGCAAATCGTATCCATATTGAACTGGAAAAAAAACAAGAAGGCTTTCTGGCAAAAGTGTTGGGCTGGATCACCGAAAAACCTTCAAAGTTTATCGCTACAATGCTTATTGGAAACAATATTGCGTTAGTGGTGTACGGTTTTTTTATGGGGGATCGGCTAATGTCCTGGTTTCGTGAGGTAATGCCTACTTCCTACGATTTTCTCAATGTTTTGCTTACGGATTTTAGCCTGCTCTCTCAAACCGTGATCTCCACCTTTATTATTCTGATCACCGCAGAGTTTTTACCAAAAGTGCTCTTTCAAATCTATTCAAATACGCTGTTAAAGGTATTGGCCTTTCCTGCCTATATCTTTTATGTTTTGTTTTCCTTTCTCTCAGGGGCCGTTATCAAAATATCCGATTTTATCCTGAAGAACTTCTTCAGGACCGATGGAGATGAGGTGCAATTGGCCTTTACCAAGCTGGAACTGGGCGATTATATCACGGAACAAATGGAATCGGTTGAAGAAGAGGAAATGGATTCGGAAATACAACTCTTCCAGAATGCCCTGGAGTTTTCCGAGGTCAAGGCGCGCGAAGTAATGGTACCGAGAACGGAAATTACCGCCATCGAGCTACACGAAAGCACCAAGGACCTTAACAAGCTCTTCATTGAAACGGGGTATTCCAAAATTCTGGTGTACAAAGAGACCGTAGATGATATTATTGGTTACGTGCACTCCTACGAGTTGTTTAAAAAGCCGAAAACCATAAAGCATATCCTACGACCCGTGGAATTTGTACCCGAGACCATGCTGATTCATGAAATTCTGGATGTGCTTACCAAAAAAAGAAAGAGTATGGCCGTAGTACTTGACGAATATGGAGGGACTTCCGGAATAATGACTGTTGAAGATATTGTAGAAGAACTCTTCGGAGAAATCGAAGATGAACACGATTCTACGGATTTGTTTGAAGAACAACTGGCAGAGACTCTGTTTAAGTTTTCCGCCCGCCTTGAAGTGGATTATATCAATGAAAACTACAAACTGGAACTTCCCGAAAGTGAAGAATATGAAACCTTAGGAGGGTTAATCACCAACCTTACCGGAGAAATTCCGGAATTGGATGAGGAAATAAAGACGGAGCGCTATCTCTTCCGAATTGTAGAGGTTTCCAACAACAAAATTGATATGGTAGAGGTGCATTGTCTCCCTGGAGATTAAAGCGCAACCGGTTTTCAGAATCCGAAGTAGTTAAGGGCATTTTCAGGCTTTCCATTTTGAAAAGAAAGTGGTATTTTCGCCCCCACCAAAATCAAGATAAAGTAACAGATAGATGGCTATTTTAGAAAACATTAGAAAGCGGACGACGGTATTGATTCTGATCATTGGTATGGCGCTATTTGCCTTTGTGATCTCAGGTGTTTTTACCGGGAATGATTTCGGAGGGGGAAAGATAGGTTCCGTAATAGCTGAAGTGAACGGAGAATCCATCACAAGAGAAGATTTCACACAAAAATTGGAGCAGGCGCAACGCCAATTCGGTCCTAACTTTTCCTCAACCCAATTGGTAAATCGGGTATACGACCAGGAGGTAAGGAGTGCCTTGTTTAATCAGCAATTTGAGAAGTTGGGTATCGATGTTGAAAGTGATCAGATCGTGGATTTTATCAGGAATACCGGCTATGCCCAGGATCCTTCGTTCCAGGATGAAAACGGAGTGTTCAATCCGCAGGTGTTTAAGACTACTATAGCAGACTGGCGTGAGACCAATCCTATGTTATATGACAATTGGCTCCAAATTGAACGGTCCATAATGCAGTCTGCTAAAGAGCAAATCTATTTAAACCTTATCCGGGCCGGATCTGGAGCTACTTTGGCAGAGGGTCAGTTTGATTATCGACTTGCTAATGATAAAGTAGATATGGAGTATGTACGAGTCCCTTATACTTCAATCGCAGACAGTACTGTTCAGGTTTCCAAAGAAGAGATTGCCGCATACATCAAGGAACACGAAAAGGATTTTGAACAAGAAAAAGCACGGGACATCCGTTTCGTATTTTTTGAGGAGAAACCCTCTTCCGACGATGAAAATAGTGTTAGGTCGGCGGTGACCGAATTATTGGGGAATACCCTGGAATATGCCGAAGAACGCGATGCAACGGATACCATCCTGGGATTCCGGGAAACCAAAGATATTGCGGCCTTTTTAGATCGTAATTCAGATGCCAAATTTGATACCATTTATAAGGCAAGAAAAGATCTTCCTGCAATTGTGGCGGATAGTATCCTCACCCTTACTACAGGTCAGGTGTATGGACCTTACAGAGATGGCGATTATTTCAAAATTTCCAGGGTTGTAGATAGGAAGAACGAAGGATCTGTAAAGGCCAGCCATATCCTTATCACTTATGAAGGTGCTACAAGGGCTAATCCGGAAATAAAAAGAACCAAGGAAGAAGCTGAAGAAGAAGCCAACCGACTTTTGGCGGAAGCTAAAAAAGATGACACCGATTTTCCTGGCTTGGCCCGGGATAACTCTGACGGTCCTTCAGCGCCACGTGGCGGGGATTTGGGATACTTCCAGGAAGGCATAATGGCAGATGCCTTTAATGACTTCTGTTTTCAAAACCCTGTAGGCACTATAGGACTTGTGGAAACGGAATTCGGATTTCATGTCATTAAAGTTGATGACAAAGAAGACGTGGTTCAGGTGGCTACACTTTCGAGAGCTATTGAGCCCTCTGAAGAAACGGTAAATACCCTTTTTACCGAAGCTACGAAATTTGAAATGGCAGTTACCGATGCCGAGGCAGAAGCATTTGCAGATATTGCCAGGGAAAGTAGTTTTGTGGTTCGGCCGGTAAATAAGATCAAGGAAATGGATGAAAACCTTCCCGGCCTAAGCTCTCAACGAAGTATTGTGCAATGGGCATTTAATGATGATACAAAGGTTGGGGATATCAAACGATTTGATCTGACCAACGGTTATGCCGTGGTCCAGTTAACCAAAAAGTTTAAGAAAGGCGTTATGGCGGTCGAAGATGCTTCAGCAACTGCCTTGCCAAAGATCAGGAAAGACAAGAAAGCGGCACAGATAATGTCCAAAGCCAGTGTTACTGCCCTGGAGGATTTTGCTACCAATCACGGGGTAACCGTTTCTACGGCTACCGCGGTTACACGTAAGACACCTACCATTCCAGGCGCTGGACGAGAGCCTTTTGTTGTTGGAAAAGCATTCAACCTTGGAGAAAACCAAGCCTCCGATTTGATTAAGGGCGAAACAGGAGTGTTCATGATCAAGGTAACAAAAAAGGAAGAGGGTGCGGCACTTTCTAACTTTAGCACATTTGCGAACACCCTAACCACCCAAAATAGAAATGCCGTGAATAACCAGGTGTACAACGCACTAAAAGAAGGAGCTGATATCGAAGATAACCGGGCCACTTTTTATTAAGCAGTCGCAATTCTGTAAAAAGAAGGTTTAAAGTACCATCTCCTCAAAGGATAAAATTGTAGAGAACCCCCTGGCAGTAAAATAGTCAGGGGTTTTTTCATTGCCTGTGGCAAGTACAAAGTCTCCTCCCCAGGCGCCGAGACTCTTGATCGCACCGAAGTAATCCGAAAATAACTGTTGCTTTACCGGAGGTAGGTCCAGAACGGCCGCGACGCGATCCTCATGGTGAGCAATGAGTTCCTCAAAGGTGTCCAACGTGTTCACCGATGCAAATTGCCGGGTTAACGCTGATATTTCCGTGGTGAACCTGGTTTTGTCAAAGTCTTTGCGATTGTACGCTGCAATGGCCGCCCTACTGTTCTGTTTTTGATTGAGGTACACAAAGAACAACTGTTCCTTAAAGGTCGGGGCAAAGGTAATTTCTTCTATTTGAGGTTTGCCATCCTCGCGTTGATACAAAATAGCGGTATCATGCGAAGCGCAGGCAATGTCATATCCGCTGCCTCCAAAGGATGCCTCTAGCAGGGCGTAAGGGTCTACCGAAGCCCATTCCGCTATATTGTTTAGTAATGTGGAGGAAGTGCCAAGTCCCCAATCCCTCGGAAAGGTAGTGCGCGTTTCTACGGTACCACCAGTTTGCGTGAGCAAGAATTTTGGATTATACGTGCGAGCAACTCTAAATATAGTCAGTAATCGTTCTGCGGCTGCGGAATTAGTTGTGGAAATCAGTTCAAGTTGGGGAAGGGAGAAGACCGCCTGAAACCAGCAACTGGAGTCAGTGTCATAACTCTTCCAGCTAAGCTGTCCGGAAGTGTTTTCGGTGATCTCCAGACTTTGCCCGAACTTTGTTGGAATGGCCAGTGCTAACGCTCCGTCAAGCACAGCATATTCCCCTGAAAGCAACAATTTGCCATTACTGTAGAAACGAGATTTCCTCATTGTTTTCGTAAGAGTTCCAGACCTTCCTTTACCGTTGATGTACTAACGGTTTTATCCCTAAAATACGCCACCAACTGTTTTTTTTCGTCTGGGGTGGCACCCATTTGATTCAATAAGTTGAGCAGATGCATTTTCATATGCCCTTGTTGTATCCCGGTAGTGACCAGCGAACGAATTGCGGCAAAATTCTGCGCAAGCCCGGCTACCGCAACTATTTGCATGAGCTCCCTGGCAGAAGGATGCTGTAGTATTTCCAGGGCCAGTTTCGTAAGGGGATGTAAGGAGGTTAGTCCGCCAACCGTACCCAATGCCAGGGGAATTTCTATCCAAAACTTGAAATGCCCATCTTCAATTACAGCATGGGTCAAACTGGAGTATTCGCCATTTTTGGCCGCGTAGGCATGCACACCCGCCTCCACCGCCCTAAAATCGTTACCCGTTGCTATAACCACTGCATCCACCCCGTTCATTATTCCTTTGTTGTGCGTAACCGCTCTAAAAGGTTCGGATTTTGCAATAGCAATAGCCTGAACAAAACGCTCTGCAAATCCTTCGGATACCGTTACTTCGCTCTTTTCAGCACTTACCGGGCAGGACACTTCCGCACGTACCAGGCAATTCGGGACATAGTTGCTTAAGATACTCATGACAACTGCTATAGGCGTCCCATTTTTTTGAAAAACAGGATATTCCTGCGCCTCACGTTCCAGGGTTTTTGCCAATTGCTCCAAACAAGAGTTGATAAAATTTGCACCCATGGCGTCCAGGGTATCAAAAGTGCAATGCAATTGATAATATCCTTTTAATTGCCGGGTTTTGTCCTTCAATGCGATGGAGGTAATCCCTCCGCCCCGTTTTCGCATATTTTGAGTTAAGGATTCGGTTTCCGCTTTGAATTTTGGTTGCAGGGAAGTTATAAACCGAGAGAGTGCTTCCTGTTCACCATGAAACATAAAGTGCACCTGTCCTATCTTTTCGGTACCCAACACGTTGGTGGTAAATCCTCCGCGGGTTAACCAAAACTTTGCAGCTTTACTTGCCGCAGCCACCACGGAGCTCTCTTCAATGACCATGGGAATTGTCTGTAAGTCACCATTAATCAGGAAGTTTGGCGCCACTGCAAAAGGCAAATAATAATTGGATACCGTATTTTCTATGAATTCATCGTGTAGGTTTTGCACCTTCGGATTTGTATTCCAATACTGTTGGAGCAATTTTTTAGCTGCATCCGGATCTTTAGTGCAGTTGTTGGCAATCCAATCTATTTTTTCTTCCTTGGTAAGTTTGGAGAACCCTTCTACCGGTTGATGCATAAGAAAAAAATTAAAGTTTCAAAGATAGGGTATACGGATATTCGTTCTCTTTTTTCGCAGAGCAATATGAAATGAGAGTTTAGTTTTAGGTAAATTATTAGTAAACTTGACGGATTTAAAATTAATTCTCTTATGCGGATACTCGTTATTCTCCTCCTTAGTTCACTTTTAACAACCTTCACAGGTACAGCACAAAAAAAGAAAATTACACTTGAGGAAATTTGGGGAGGAGCGTTCCGCACGGAGGGTCTGGATGTACTGCGCTCAATGAAAAATGGAAAACAGTACACCGTACTTAATTTTCAAAGAAATCCGAGAAGTAGTCAAATTGACAAGTACAATTATGAAACTTTAGAAAAGGTTGAAACCATTGTTTCTTCCTCAGAAGCGGTTCCCTATTTTACTTCGTATGAGTTTAGTGAGGATGAATCCAAGCTGATCTTGGCTACAGAAATAGAGCCGGTATTTCGCCGTTCCCGATTGGGGATCTACTATGTCTACGATATAGCCAGTAAAAACATCACAAAGATCTCAGAAAACAAAATTCAGGAACCTGAATTATCTTCAGATGGCTCAAAGGTGGCCTATGCTTTTGACAATAATTTGTTCGTGCTGGACTTACAGTCAGGCCAGACCAAACAAATAACTTCGGATGGGCAATTTGGGAGCATTATCAATGGAATTACAGACTGGGTGTATGAAGAAGAATTTGCCTTTGTGCAGGCTTTTGAGTGGAACAGCGATGGCTCTAAGATCGCTTTTATCCGTTTTGACGAAACCAACGTTCCCCGATTTTCCATGGATGTTTATGGGACTGACCTTTATCCCTATCAATATGAGTTTAAATACCCCAAAGCCGGTGAGGAGAATGCGACTGTGAGTCTGCATATGTACGATTTGGCTTCCGGGGAGATCTCCAATGTTGATTTAGGGGATGCGTACTATATCCCGAGGATACAATGGATGAACCATCCTAATTACCTGAGTGTTCAGACCATAAACCGACGTCAAAACCACTTAAAATTACATCAGGTAAACGCCAGTGACAATACGACTTCTATTTTGCTGGAAGAAAACGATGAAGCGTATGTAGATATTCACGATAACCTTACGTTTTTGGCAGATGATAGCTTTATCTGGACGAGTGAGATGGACGGTTACAATCATCTTTATCTCTACAACGAGGATGGGGAACTCATGAATCAGATTACCAAAGGACCTTGGGAAGTAACCCGATATTACGGCTATGATCAGGGCAATGACAGGGTCTATTATCAATCTGTTGAAAATGGCTCTGTAAACAGGGATGTTTACAGTATCTCAAGTTCCGGAAAAAATAAAAAACGCTTAAGTACAAAAGAGGGCACTAATGGTGCAGCCTTTAGTGCGGATTACACCTACTATATCAATACATTTTCGAACACCACAACACCTTATGAGTTCACCTTAAACCGCGCCAAAGATGGAAAGGTGTTGAAGGACATTAAGAATAATGTATCACTGCTGAACAGGCTTCAGGACTATGAAATGGTGCCTAAGGAGTTTTCAACGGTCAACATTAACGGTAACGATTTGAACATGTGGATGCTGAAACCTGTGGACTTTGATCCTTCCCAAAAGTATCCCTTATTACTCTATCAATATAGCGGGCCGGGCTCGCAACAGGTTGCCAATAGATGGATGGGGAGCAATGATTATTGGCATCAACTATTGGCTTCGGAAGGGGTAATTGTTGCCTGTGTGGATGGCCGGGGAACCGGTTTTAAGGGACGCGATTTTAAGAAATCGACTTACCTGAATCTGGTTAAATATGAAACGGAAGACCAAATTGAGGTAGCCAGAAAACTAAGTGAGCTGCCGTATATTGATGCCAATAAAACAGGAATTTGGGGATGGAGCTTTGGGGGGCATATGAGTACCAATTCCTTATTAAAAGGAAATGATGTCTTTGAAATGGCAATAGCCGTAGCCCCTGTAACCAGCTGGCGCTTTTACGATACCATATACACAGAGCGGTTCCTAAGGACCCCACAAGAGAATCCCGGCGGGTACGACAATGAATCGCCTTTTAACTACCCGGAATTGCTAAAGGGGGATTATTTGTTAGTCCATGGCTCGGGTGATGACAACGTACATTTACAGAACTCCATGCGGATGGCCGAAGCGTTGATACAAGCGGACAAACAGTTTGAATGGGCCATTTACCCGGACCGTAACCACGGGATTTATGGAGGAAATACCCGGAAACACCTCTATACCAAGATGACCAATTTTGTCATTGAAAAGTTGCGAGACCGGCCAGAAAAACAAACACCTATCATAACCAATAAGGTCAAAGGATAGAGCAAACACCGCTAAACCAAATTACAAACCAAACAAGAGAAAGTATGTCAGAAATTACGAAACCAACGGATAAGAAAGAGATTTTTGGACATCCGCAAGGACTTTTTTACCTCTTCTTTGCGGAACTATGGGAGCGTTTCAGTTTCTATGGGATGCGTGCATTGCTCACCCTTTATATGGTCAATGTCATCTTCGAAAAGCTGGTTGAGCGAGATTATGCAACCGCTGCGGTGTATGCGTCTTACGGCTCATTGGTCTATGCATCAACCGTTGTGGGAGGGCGCATTTCAGATTCAATATTGGGGATGCGGAATTCTATTTTTCTTGGCGGTATTTTAATGGCTGTAGGACATTTTGTCCTTGCCATCGAAAATAATATTGCTTTCTTCTTAGCACTGTCCTTTATAATCGTAGGGAACGGTTTCTTTAAGCCTAACATTTCCACTTTTGTAGGCACCTTGTACAAAGAAGGGGATCCAAAAAAGGATTCCGGGTTTACCATCTTCTATATGGGGATTAACATTGGGGGTTGGGTAGCACCTTTGCTTTGCGGGTTTTTAGCAGCAAAATACGGCTGGCATTACGGTTTTGGGTTGGCTGGGATAGGCATGCTTACGGGGCTTATTTTCTTTTGGAGTGGTATACGAAGGGGCGTTTTCGGGGATAAGGGCCTTCCACCGGAAAATGGAAATATAAATAAGTCCGTGGCTGGAATAAAACAAGGGACCTTAGTATCAATTTTAGCGGTCCTGGCAGCACCGGTTATTGCATATTTGTTAGCCTCCTACAAATCCTTAGGTGCTGATGGAAGTATGCTGGAAGGAACCAATATTGTGAACCTACTGTTCTATATTATAGGAATAGCGGTTTTGGGTTACATGGCCTATATTATGATTTCTGCTACCGTTGATGAGCGGAAAAAGTTATTTGCCGCGATTCTTTTTACTTTTTTCATGACGATTTTTTGGGGATTCCATGAACTTTCAGGTAGTGTGATCACTCTTTTTGCTGCCAGAAATGTAGATCTTGAGGGCATAATGTCGGCAGCACAAACCAATTCGTTGAATTCTATGTGGATTATTATTTTGGCTATCCCAATTTCGATGATTTGGACCTGGTTGACCAAAAAGAAAATGAACCCCAGAACCCCTTACAAATTTGGACTGGGATTACTTTTTGCGGGAATAAGTTTTTACATCCTGGCAATTAGTGAATCAAGCGCCAATGAGAATGGATTGGTGCCTTTTGCCTATTTGCTCTTGATGTACTTTTTAATTTCTGTAGGTGAATTATTCATGTCACCTGTAGGTCTTTCAAAAATGACCGATTTAGCACCAAAAAGGATCATTGCTTTTATCATGGGCGTATGGTTTTTGTCCTCTGCATTCGCATTTCAAGTGGTTGGATTCATTGGTAAGCAATTGGCGATTGAAAGCACCGATGCCAATATCGGTGGTTTTGACACCTTAGGCGTATATACGGATGGCTTTCTGCTTATTGCCAAATACTCACTGGGCGCGGGTGTTGTCGTTCTATTGGCCTCCCCATTGATCAAGAGGCTTATGGGAAATGTACATTAAAGCCCCTTATTCAAAAGAATACGCTCCCTGTTTGCCGGTATAGTGAAACGGTGTTTTCTTTTCCTCACAAGTTTTTTGCCATCGCGCCACATAGCTCGTATAGTTGCTTCCGTCGGCTAAGATCATTCGGGGTTGAAGGGAATCTATCACACGTTCCAGATGTATTCTTGGGGATTGTACAAGAACCAGGTAGTCCGGCTGCTTAAGCGTATTCGGCGAAATTCCTGTGCTGTCCAGAAGTACAAGTCGTTTTTTGCCCAGGGTATAGCTGTTCCTAAGGGTATCGTACTGAATTGTACTGATCCGGTTCGCAATACTGTAACTGGTCACCACTCTTTCTACTCGGGTAGTGTCTGTAGCTATTACATTAAGGGCGCTGCCATCTTGGTGTAGCAGTACTGAATTCCTGGTCTGATGGGCGAGGAGTACCCTTTCCTTTTGGTTGACGGTGAAAGCTACAAGGACCAAATGGCCAATACAGCCTGTAACAGCAACCAGCAAAAACATCAGGTTACGAAATGAAGATTTGGTAAGGGTAAAGACCAGTCCAAAGATGAAAAGATACGCTAACACCAATTGCACGGTATCAAATGGAATGTCCTTAAACACAAATGCTTCCTGCTGTCCCACCCAGGCAACGGTAGCATTCATGCCACCAATGGCTTCGTTATACCCATAAACCACTATTTTAGGAAGTACCTCAAAATAGGCCAGGGCCAATAGGAATATTCCAAAACCTAAGACGATCCCTAGAAAAGGAACCACCAGGAGGTTGGAGACAAAGAAAAGTGCTGGAAATTGATGAAAGTAAAAAAGGCTTAGGGGTAGAACGCCAAGTTGCGCGGCAATACTGACCGAAAGCAACTGCCATGCCTTGCGTAGTACGTAGTTTTTCGGATTCCAGAGGCCTTGTAGTTTGGGATAGATCCAAACGATCGCAAATACGGCAGCATAACTCATCTGAAACCCCACCTGAAACAGGAACAAAGGATGGATCAATAAAATAAACACCAGCGAAAGCGCAACAATATTGAAAACATTTGTTGGTCGATTCAAATACAGCGCATAGGCGATAAAGGAAAACATCGTTACCGCACGTACTACAGATGGGGATAAACCGGCAATTGCAGCATAGATCCAAAGGGTTATCACAATGACGACCAGTTTCAGGGTTCTCCCCTTTGGAAGTCGTTCCAAAGGACGCAGTACGAACTGAAAAATGAGTAGTACTATGCCCACATGAAGTCCGGATACCGCCAAAATGTGAACCGCTCCTGCGTTTTTGTAGCTGGTATACGTCTCTTCAGGGATATCATTGCGCTGCCCAAGGAGCAGTGCCTGGATGACCCCAAGTTGCGCCGCTCCAAAATCATACCCGTGTAATTTGGTGATAATGACATCGCGAAAGTTTGCTGCCCTTCCGATAAGCGTCCTCGAAACCCCCTTCATCAAAATATAGGCAGTATCGCGTACCCGTATTTGATGATAAACACCTTGTTTTTTAAGATACTCGCGATAGTCAAACTGATTTGGGTTGAGCGGAGGAGGTACTGTAACAGGTGTGGAATACACCAAGATCTCATCGTCCACTTGCAAGGCGTTTAGGTCGGCCGTTCGTGCAACGGAAAGGATACATTTTCCGGTGGCTTGGGTACTATCTACACTTAGGACGTTCACCACGTAGCGATCGGAATAGTCATTAGGTTTCAACACCTCCCGTATTTTAAGCTGTAGTGGGCTCTTTGCCGGGGAGATGTTCTTGGCGAAGTGTGCCGGACGATTTCCCGGATGGGTAAGTCCCACTACAAAAGCACCAATGGCTATCATAGAGAACGCCAACCCAAATCCGAAAACAGGGACTTTTTTCCAATGTTGACGAGATCGGAAAAACCCAAGGATAGCCAGAGAAAAGAACATCACAATACCTACCCCAAGGATTTGGGGTTCCCCATAATACCCGATCAGAATGCCCAAAATAAGCCAAAAAGCTATCCTCGCTGAGACAAAATCGAAGAGCTTCATTACAAGATCCGTGTGGCTTTGATAAAGGCATGGTTCCAAAACCCTTCGCGAAGAGAAGATACGATCACTCCACGCGAGGACGTAGCATGAATAAATTGGATGTCATCTCCTTCCACTTGTACGACCAGTCCCACATGATTAATTCGCTTTCCCCGCTTTTTGGTCTTAAAGAAAAGGAGATCGCCCCGTTGTACCTTTTCTAACTGTATGCGCTTCCCTTTGGTTGCCATTTCATGGGACATTCTGGGGAAATCAATTTTGTTTTCCTTAAGCGTTGTGTACACCAAACCGGAACAATCCATTCCTTTTTTGGTAGTACCGCCAAATCTATACCGCGTACCGGAAAAGGTGAGTGCGGTCGAAATAATCTTGTCTGCTTCGCTTTTTTCTTGAGACTTTTTTTTCTTTTTCTTACGGGACTTCTTTGTAGCCTCACCTTCTTTTGACGCTACGGTTACTGTTCGGGTTTTGCTGTAAGTGGTCTTTTTCTTTACAATACAATTGCTGAATAAGAAACAGGTAAGTACGATGAAAAGTATGCGGCGCATCCAAGAAGAATATTTTCTTGGAATATAAAATTACAGATTTTCAACGATCAAACCGGCAACTTTTTTGCTGGCGCCTGGTCCTCCCAACTTTTTTTCTAAAGTGTCATAGTCGTGAAGCACCTGCATTCGATGGGACGGTTCCAAGAGCTTTTGTAGTTCGCTTTGGAGATTAGCAGGGGTTAAGTCGTTTTGAATGAGTTCTTTTACCACTTCTTTTTCCATAATCAGGTTGACTAAGGAAATATACTCCAGGGTAATAATGCGTTTTGCGATTTGATAGGAGATCCAGTTTCCTTTATAACATACTACCTGCGGTACTTTAAAGAGCGCGGTTTCCAGGGTAGCGGTACCACTGGTGACCAGGGCGGCATGCGCGTACGACAATAAAGTGTACGTTTGATTGGAAACAAATCCTACCGTTGTATTGGTGAGGAAAGGTTGGTAAAACGTTCTGTCCAGACTAGGGGCTCCGGCGATCACGAATTGATATTCCGGGAAAGAAGGGGCTAACGAAAGCATTACCAAAAGCATTTTGCGAACCTCCTGTTTTCTACTTCCCGGCAACAAGGCCACCAATTTTTTCTCCGGATCCAGATGATAAGCTTCCCGAAACGCATTCTCCCCGATGATTTCGGCATTGGCAATGGCATCCAATAAAGGATGTCCTACAAAATGGACTTGATAATTGAACCGGGCATAAAACGCTTTCTCAAATGGGAGAATAACATACATCGTATCAATATATTTTTTAATTTTTTGCACCCTGGACGCCCTGGATGCCCATACCTGAGGAGAGATATAGTAGTTTGTGACAAAGCGTTGTTCTTTGGCCCACTTGGCAATTCTTAAGTTAAAGCCTGAAAAATCAATAAAAATGATTATATCTGGGGCAAACTGCTGAATATCCTTCTTGCAAAAACTAATATTCCTGAAAATAGTACGCATGTTTGTTATGACCTCCAGGAATCCCATAAAGGCCATCTCTTTGTAGTGTTTGGCCAACTCTCCTCCCGCTTGTTGCATGAGATCACCTCCCCAACATCGAATTTCCGCGTTGGGATCTCTCTTTTTGAGCGCCTCGATAAGATTGGAGCCGTGAAGATCCCCGGAAGCCTCTCCTGCAATAATGTAGTAGCGCATCTATATGAATTTGTAAATCAAAATGATTACAGCGGTCAAAAGGGTAGCAATCATTACCCCCCGGGCACGATAATCCCGTTTTAAACGTAAAAAACCGAAAAAGGCAACAAGATTTAAAATGGCCCCAAGTGCCAACAGACTTCCAAAATAGCCTTGTGCTATTGCAGCTTCAAAAGTGGCCATAATGGATAGATCTGAAAAAAGTACGATATACAATAGCGTTCCAAAAGTGTTGGCAATACCCCCCACGATAAAACCAATAGCAATTTCCTTTGTTTTCTTATTCATGCAAATTCCAATTATTGATGTGCTGGATAGCGTGGTGAGCTGTAAGGTCAAATTGTGTAGGAACTATCGAAATGTAACCGTTTTTTAAGGCGTGTTCATCGGTGTCCTCTCCCTTGTCCAGCAATTCAAATTCGCCACTTAGCCAATAATATTCTTTACCGTTGGGACTGGTACGCTTATCAAATTGTTCTTTCCAGTTTGCCCTGGCCTGTCGGCAAACCTTAATACCTTTAGGGCGTTTACCATCTGTTTTTGGAATATTGACATTTAACACCGTGCCTTTTGCCATTCCATGCAGTAATGCCTCGGCGACTATTCGCTGTATCTCAGTTTTAGCTCCTTCAAAATTTGCATTCCAGGAGTAGTCGCAGAGTGAAAAACCAATTGCCGGGATACCCTCAATTCCTGCTTCAATAGCAGCACTCATAGTGCCGGAATAGATTACATTAATAGAAGCATTGGAACCATGGTTAATACCGCTGACCACAATGGCCGGCCTGCGATCCAAAATTTCCTGCAATGCTAGTTTAACGCAGTCTGCCGGTGTACCACTGCAAGAATATTCTAAAGGAGCTCCTTTTTCCTTATCGACAACCACTTTCTGGGAATAGAGGGTATTGTCAACGGTAATCGCGTGTCCCATACCCGATTGGGGACTATCCGGCGCCACGACCACTACTTCACCTATTTCTTTCATCAGCTGAATTAAAGTTCTCAGTCCGGGAGCAGTAATACCGTCATCATTGGTCACCAAAATAAGCGGTTTTTCCATTTCTTATACTTATTGCCGTAAAAATACGTTTTTCACAAGGATGCACTTTTGATTGCGTTTAACAAAAAATTAAATGAGCCCCGGAAAGCTGGCATGATTTTTTCAGTATCTTAGGGAATTCATACGGTTTTAAAATGTAGTTGAAGGGCAATTTGAAAATAAACCTTCTTATAAGAGACACGGTCCCAAAAAGTATATTATGAAAAAGAATTTTGTACTCGCTTTTTTAGTCATACTAATCGCAGTGGCTTCCTGTAGTTTTACCAACAAATCTTTTGAGAATGATGATAAAGATAAGTTGTTACTGGATTTGATTACATATGTTCTGGAACGTGGGCACTATGAGCCTAAAGATATCAATGATAAGTTTTCTTCAAATGTCTTTGAAGATTTTATAGACATCATTGACCCCACCAAACGCTATTTCCTGGAAAGTGACATTCGGGAATTTGAGCAGTATAAGTTCCAGATAGATGATCAGATCAAGAATACGGATATTTCATTTTTTAATCTGGTGTATCAGCGCCTGATGAAACGTATGGATGAAGCGCAGGAAATCTATACTGAAGTACTGGAGGAGCCTTTTGATTTTGCTAAAGAGGAAAGTATTACTATTGATTATGATGAGGTTCCTTATGCTAAAAACAGACGTGAACTCAAAGAACGCTGGCGAAAGCAACTCAAGTACAACGCGCTTGGGGTATATGACAACAAAGTAAAAATTAGAAAAACTGCAATTTCCGGTGGGCCGGACGATGGCTCGGTGAGCGTGGAGGTAGATGTTGAAAACTTGGATCCTGCACAGTTGGAGCTAAAGAATATGTCGTTGGCGGAAGTAGAAGCGGCATCCCGGGAGAGTACTAAAACCACACTAGACGATTTCTTCGATTTTATTGATGATCTGGAGCGTAAGGATTGGTTTGTACAATACATCAATACGATTGTAGATGAATTTGATCCGCATACCTTCTACTTTGCTCCGGAGGAAAAGGATAAGTTTGATATCAGTATGTCCGGGAAGTTCGAAGGTATTGGTGCTCGTTTGCAGAAAAAACCGGAAGGCGCAAAAGTTGTGGAAATTATTTCCGGAGGCCCGGTATGGCGGGCTAAAAGCTTAGAAGTTGGTGATGAGATCTTAAAAGTGGGTCAAAATGGAGAGGAACCTATTGATATTGTTGGGATGCGACTTGACGATGCCATAAAACTAATCAAAGGGCCAAAAGGAACCATAGTAGACCTAACGGTACGAAAAGTGGATGGTACTGTTGATGTGGTTTCCATTACCAGAGACGTAGTTGAGCTTGAAGAATCATATGTAAAATCGGCCTCAGTTATCAAAGAAGATAAAAAGTATGGACTCATCAATTTGCCGAAATTCTATGTAGATTTTGATGATTACACGGAGCGCAATGCTGCCACGGATGTCGCCAAAGAAGTAGAACGACTAAAAACAGAAGGTGTTGAAGGCCTTGTTTTAGATCTTAGGGATAACGGAGGAGGTTCCCTAAAAACGGTAGTGGAGATGGCGGGTCTCTTTATTAAAGATGGTCCGGTAGTACAGGTTCGTTCTTCCGGAAAGAAAAAGGAAATTCACGAAGATAAAGATGAGCGCATACAGTGGGATGGCCCCCTTGTCATTTTGGTGAATGAGTTGTCTGCCTCCGCGTCTGAGATCTTAGCGGCAGCGATGCAGGATTATAAGAGAGCAATCGTTATTGGAAGCAAGCAAACCTTTGGTAAAGGAACGGTTCAAAATGTAATTCCTCTGGATAATATTGTACGAAGCAATGAGCACGGCAATTTAGGAGCAATCAAGATAACTACCCAAAAGTTCTATCGAATCAACGGAGGATCTACCCAATTGGAAGGGGTTAAAAGTGATATTGTTGTGCCGGATAAGTACAGCTACATCGATTTGGGGGAGCGGGATCAGGAAAATCCGCTAGGCTGGGATAGAATATCACCTGCAGATTATGAGGTTTGGGAAGGTTATATGGACTACGAGGGTACCATAGAAAGAAGTAGTGCACGTCTTGCCTTGAATTCTCAAGTGAAGTTGATTGAAGAGAACGCAAGGTGGTTGCAGGAACAGCAGAATGAAAATGAAGTTTCACTCAACTACGAGCAATATAGCAGCAGGCAGGAAAAGAATAAGGAAAAATCCAATTATTTTAAATCCTTAACGGATTATGACTCTAAACTTACCTTTGAGTCGCTCAAATATGAGCAAGAGCTCTTTACCCAGGATCCGGTTCTTCGGGAGAAACGAGACCGATGGCATCAGGATCTGGCTCGCGATGTCTATGTTGAGGAAGCCATAAATGTTTTGCAAGATTTGCAACTTAATGCATTGAAAAACCAAAATACGAAGCTCGCCAGCGTTAAGGGATAACGGGCGACACTTTAAGCCGTAATACGGTTTTGGTTTTATGGATTGTAGTGCGTTGATGAGCGTTTTAAACGGTCGTTTATGGCCTTGCCCATACCCTCGCCCGGGGCGAATTCAATAAGAATGAGGTCTAAATCCATTGCATCCAGTTCGTACATGGTGGCGTATAGTTTTTGTGCCATTTCCTGCAATGAACCTTGAGGGGAAAGTATCACTTCTTTTTCAACTAAAAATTGGTCTCCAAATCCCGACTTTAAGGTGATTACGCCTATTTTTTTCCCCTGGTGCCTTTCCAATTCCTTTAAAACAGCTATTGTAGCAATAGTAGGAGTTCTTGGAGCATAGTGTGAAAGGGACATTCCCGGTGCAAGTATCGTGGTGCTCTTCTGATGTGTCTGAGGAGTTGTGCCAAGTACCGCCGCTATTTCTTCAGTAGTAATGGTGCCTGGCCGGTAGACCGCAGGTAACTCCTTATCCCAACCCAGAATAGTAGATTCAATGCCGCTTTTGCACGGCCCACCATCCAAAATCATGGGAATTTTTTCCCCTAATTGCTGTGCTACATGTTCAGGTCGGGTTGGGCTGATATAGCCAGAAGGATTGGCGCTTGGAGCAGCTAAAGGATACTCCAGTTTTTGTAACAGTTCCAAGGTTAACGGATGATTAGGAATGCGTACCGCAACACGATCGTGCCCCGCCGTGATGACCTCAGGAACCTTTTTGGACTTAGGTAAAAGCAGGGTTAAAGGACCAGGCCAGAAATTATTTGCCAGATGTTTAACCGCTTCGGGCATTTCGCTTACAAAAGGCCGAATTGATTCAAGAGTAGCAAAGTGAAGTATCAAAGGGTTATTTACCGGCCTCCCTTTGGTTTCAAAAATTTGTTTCAGGGCGGTAGGATCCGTTCCTTTTGCTGCCAGGCCATACACCGTTTCTGTGGGAATGGCTACAAGTCCTCCAGCGTCCAGTACCCTTTTTGCAGATAAAATATCTTTCGTAATTATCGCCAAGAAAACACAATTTGGACAAAAGTAAGCGTATGGATTTTATGAACAAAAAGTTTAGGTAAGTCCTGATCTACGCTATATTTACCAATGGTATATTACTTAGAGTTATGTCCCGTAATCGCCTAATGTATACGCTATTGTTACTACTATGTATAGTTGGGTTCTGGCTGTTTGAAAATTTTTATACCCCAAGCCCATATTCGGACCCAGATAGCGAAGCGAAACCACCATTTGAAAAAGAGCTGCTACCGAGCACTACTTTTAATGCAATAGTTACCCATGATTTTTACATGCTGTCCTATAGTGAGCCACATGAACAGGCGGAATGGGTGGCATATCGCTTGGAGAAAGCCCATTTGACTTACGAAGATCGGGAACGGCCGTACTTTCTCGAAGATCCTAAAGTGACATCAAAGTCTGCGGATTGGCGGAATTATAGGGGTTCCGGGTACGATAGGGGCCATTTGTGCCCTGCCGGAGACCGTCGGTTTTCAGAATTTGCCTATAACGAAACTTTTTATACCAGTAATATTTCGCCTCAGAAGAATGCATTTAATTCCGGGATTTGGAATAGATTGGAATTGCAGGTGAGACGATGGTGCAAACGTTATGGGACGCTCTATGTGATCACAGGAGGTGTTTTGGAAGAGCATCTTTCAGAAATTGGGATGGAGGATGTAGATGTCCCGGAAGCATTTTTCAAAGTAGTACTTCGCAAAAGAGAGGATAACTATAAGGTGTTAGCCTTTTTGATCCCACATGAAGAAAGTACAAAACCACTCTCGGAATTTTTGATCCCGGTAGATAGGCTGGAAACGGTTACTGGCCTGGACTTCTTTCACGGATTACATGATGATCTTGAACATGAGATAGAACAAAGGGTAGAGGTATCTGGCTGGAAATTCTAAAGCTCTCGCAATCTGGCAGCGTCAAGTTTTAAAAAGATGAAGAGCATTGCGGTAAAGAAGAGCAATCCGGAACCTCCATAGCTGAAGAAGGGTAGCGGAATTCCTATAGTGGGTAGTAAGCCAATCACCATACCGATATTTACAAAATAGTGCATTAACAAAATCGAGATTACACCATAGCCGTACATCCTGCTAAAACTTCGTTTTTGCCGTTCTGCCAGATGAATTAGCCTCAAAAAGAAAAGTGTGAAAAGAACAATGATGAATGCGGTCCCAAGAAATCCCCATTCCTCTCCAACTGAGCTAAAAATATAGTCGGTATGTTGTTCAGGTACAAAGTCGCCTTTAGTTCGGGTACCCTCTAAAAACCCCTTCCCTTTAAACCCTCCGGACTCTATCGCTTTTTCCGCCTGATAGGTGTTATAACCGATGGTCTTTTTGATCTGCTCCAGGCGGATAGGATCTTTTTCCAGGCTGAGCCAAAGGCTAAATCGATCACGATGTCGTTGCTCAAAGACGTTGTTATAGACAAAATTTACCGAAAGGGAAACAATCATACAACCTACCAAAAATAATATCAGGGGAAAGGTCGGAACCTTAAAATCTGCTCTTTTGAACAAAAAGAACAAGGAAGTGAGAATACCCAAACCAATACACACCCAAATCACTCCAAATTTCAATGTTGCGACAAACAATAAGATCAAAAGCACAGCAAAACCAAGGTATTGTAAGGGAAGCCCTTCCCGGAATAACACAAAAAAGAGCGAAAAATATACCACTGCACTACCGGGATCCGGCTGTGGTAGGATCAAAGCAATTGGGATTAGTAATATTAGAATAGCATACCATTGATATTTTCTTCTTTTCAGATCAGTTTGAATATCACTCAGATATTTGGCCATAGCCAAAGCCGTGGTCAGTTTTCCCAACTCCGAGGGCTGAAAATTAAAAAAGCCAAGGTCATACCAGGAAGTTGCCCCGGCTATGGTTTTTCCAAAAAGGAATAAGCCAGCTAGAAGAATAATGGAAATGATATAGAACAGGCTGGCAAAACGCTCAAAAAAACTACTTTCAATGGATAGGGTAAGCACTATAAAAACCAGGGAAAGCCCTACAAAAAAGAGTTGTTTGCCGTAAAGTGTGGAAAAATCATAAAATGCGGTACTATCGGCCAGCGTAGTGCTGTAAATATTGATCCATCCAAAAAAAACAAGAATTAAATACAAAAGTACGGTCAACCAATCCAACCGTCTCAGTATGTTCCTACCAGACATACTCGTTTATCTTGAAAGGTTCCCCACTGAGCGGTTTCGCGTATTCGTGTTCCAGTGTCTTTTCCAACATTTTCTTTTCCAGATCCTTACGGGTAATAGTTCCCTTAAGGTATTTTTCAATCATCAATGAGGCAATGTGACCGGCGTAACGCGCGCCATAGTAACCATTTTCTATGTAAACGGCAATGGCAATCTTTGGTTGTTCAACAGGGGCAAATGCTGTAAAAATAGAGTGATCGGTTAGTTGAACACGTTCACCGTCTATTCTGGTAAAGTTCTCAACGGTTCCTGTCTTTCCGGCAATTTCTATATCAGGAATTTGTATCCAACGTGCCGTCCCATACTTGTAGACATTTGCCATGGCCCGAATTACCGGGGTAAAATGTTCCTTGTCAATAGTGGTGTACTTTCTTTCCGTAAACCTCGAAGCGATACTATTAGCGCCCACTTTTTTGATGAGATGAGGGGTGTAGTAATACCCTCGGTTGGCAATAGCACTGGTCATATTGGCCAGCTGAATTGGCGTAGCGGCGATCTCACCTTGCCCGATAGCATTGGAAATAATGGTGGATGACGCCCATCGGTTATCCCCGTACCATTTATCGTAAAACGTTTTATCGGGGATTCTTCCGGGGCGTCCTGTTGGGAGGTCTACTCCTAAATAATCGCCTAATCCAAAACTTTTCATATGTTTTTCCCAGGCGTCCATCCCTTCATCCGTAGTGGGATATTTACTGTAAATCTTTCTGAAGGTACCGGCAAAATAAGCATTACAGGAACGAAAGATGCCGGAATTGAGGTCTCGTACTCCTCCTCCGCAATGACATCCCTTCTTTTGGTTGCCCACGTAAAACCCGTTGTAACAGGTAAATTTGGTATTGGTGTCGATAACCCCTTCCTGGAGTGCAACTAAAGCATTAAGGGTTTTGAATGGGGAACCTGGGGAGGGTTCCGCCAAAATAGAACGATCCCATGTTGGCCTAGCAATACTGTCGTAATGCAATTTGGTGTAATTTCTGGAACGTTCTCGCCCAACAAGTAAAGATGGATTGTAGGTAGGCCCCGAGATCATCGCCAAAATTTCCCCGGTTGATGGCTCTATCGCCACTACACCACCTCGTTTTCCGTTCATTAACCGTTCTCCATATTCCTGGAGGTCTTTATCGATGGTAACATATAATTCCTTTCCTAATTCGGGCAAAGTGTCTAACCTGCCATTTTTATAGGGTCCAATGTCCCGGTTAAAACGATCTTTTTGGATGTATTTCACACCCTTTCTACCCCTTAGTACATCTTCGTACTGCTTTTCAATTCCTGTCCGTCCTTTAAGTTCGCCAGCGCGGTAATATGGATTTGTCCTTAAGTCCGTTTCATTGACTTCACTGATGTATCCCAGTACATTGGCGCCACTATTGGTCTTATAATCACGTAGCGAGCGTTTTTGAATATAAAAACCAAGGTACTTACGCATTTTTTCTTGTAAGCTTGCATAATCTTCTTTGGACAATTGTGGAACAAGAACGGAAGGCAATCTTGGGGAATATATTCTTGCCTGTCCCATTTTCTCCAGGAAATCCTCTTTCGTAATTTTTAAAAGAGAACAAAATTCCAGGGTATCTAACATCCGGGTTTCCCTCGGAATGACCATGACATCATAGGCGGGTTGATTGCCCACTAAAAGCTTTCCGTTTCTATCATAGATATACCCCCTTTCCGGATACTCATAAACCGATTTAATTGCGGGATCTTCCAGGATCTGATTGGGAGAAAAGCTGAATAATTGTAAATACGAAAGTCTCCCTACAAAGGTAATCCCAATAACAATAATAAAAGATGACAGCAATAATTTTCGCATAAAAGGTACTTTAATCGTTCCCTAAAAACCGGGTCTAATCCATTTCCATCGCAAACAGTGAGCTCAACAGTACGCAAAGTACTAACGTGGCTATACCGGTAAATAATATTTTCTTTAAAATTAATAGGATATGGGAAAAACTTAAAATTTCTAAAGTGAAGAATACTACATGTTGTAATAAAACTAGTAGTAACAGTAATGTAATACGCTGTAATCGCGTGGTGCTTTTGAATGTGAAGCCTTGAAAATCATAGTTAGCCCCAAAACAAAACCGCATTAGAACAGGACGGGCATATGCAAGGGTTATCGCGGCAATGGCGTGTAATGCCATCGTGTCCGAAAACAAGTCTATCATAAATCCTAAAAAGAAACTCACTAACAGAAATAGTGGTCGGTTGTTTCGTACGGGATACCAATAAAAGAAAAGCACGTATACCATAGGATTAATGAAACCAAAAAAGTTGAGTTGATTAAAGATGAGCACCTGGGTAAGCACCAAAAGGATAAATCGAAATATATTGATCGCGATAGGACTACTCAACATCTGCGGTCTTTTTTTGCAATTCCAAAATCTCTTCCCGATCCTTATTTTTTACAACATAGGTATTCTTAATGTTCGTCATATCATTAAATAGGGAAACAGCAATAGTGTAGGAACTTTGATTTTGATTTAAGGTATATTCCCGGATAACGCCGATAGGAATGTTTTCGGGAAAAATGCTGGACATAGCTCCCGTGGTGATGGTGTCTCCTACGTTAAGTGAAGCAGAACGCGGAATATCCACCAATTGTACAACGTTATACCGTTTGGCATCCCAGATCAAAGATCCGAAATGGTCTGTGTTCTTGATTTTGGCATTGATATTAGACTTGGTATTAAGCACACTTTGGACCGTAGCATAACTCGCAGAGGTATTTTCGACAATCCCTAAAATACCCAAGGGCGTAATTACGCCCATGTCTTGAGTAATACCATCTTTGCTGCCTTTGTCTATGGTGATGTAGTTTCTGGGAGTAGCGTAACTGTTCTTTATCACCTGAGCCTTGGTAACAGTATATTTAGCAGTCCCATCGGAAGTGTCAGCAGAAACACTGGTTTCAAGGTTAAAAAGTGCCAAACGAAGTTGCTCATTTTCCTGGTGAAGCAACTCGTTTTCTTGTCTTAGGGCAAAATACGACCGAATACCATTGGAGACATTATATATTGATCCGGTTAACCATTTCGCAGAATTAAAGTATTTAGACTGATGGTAGGAGTGCGAGTTGACCGTAATAATTAGTGAAATAAGCGTGAGCACCACATATAGGAAGGCGTTTCTGTATTCTAAGATAAAATTGATGATTCTTTGCATACCGCCTTTTTATTTGTTTAGCGCGCATCGAAACGTGTTCTTCCGGTACAGGTACTATTTAATAAGAATGTTTTTGTATCGCTCCAAGTTTTTCAGTGCTATTCCCGTTCCCCTAACTACCGCACGTAAAGGGTCTTCTGCAATGTAAACCGGTAAATCAGTTTTTTGAGAAAGTCGTTTATCCAACCCTCTTAACATCGATCCTCCACCTGCCAGATAGATACCTGTATTATAAATGTCTGCTGCCAGTTCCGGAGGAGTTTGGGAAAGTGTTTCCATTACTGCATCTTCAACCCTAAGGATACTCTTGTCCAATGCTTTGGCGATTTCTCTGTACGAAACATGGACCTGCTTGGGCTTTCCGGTTAACAAGTCCCTTCCCTGGATGGATTTATCATCCGGGGGAGATTGTAAATCTTCTGTGGCAGAGCCGATCTCTATTTTTATCGCTTCGGCGGTACTCTCTCCAACATACAAATTATGCTGGGTACGCATATAATAGATGATGTCATTTGTGAAGACGTCTCCAGCAATTTTTACCGATTTATCGCATACGATTCCTCCAAGTGCAATTACAGCAATTTCAGTAGTACCACCCCCAATATCAACGATCATATTTCCTTTGGGCTGCATAATATCCAACCCAATTCCGATGGCAGCTGCCATGGGTTCATGAATAAGGTACACTTCTTTACCATTAACCCGTTCCGCAGATTCACGTACGGCCCGCATTTCTACTTCGGTAATCCCGGAAGGGATACAAATAACCATTCTGAGGGCAGGGGGAAACCATTTTTTCTTTAACGCCGGAATGTTCTTAATGAACATATTGATCATTTTCTCCGAAGCGTCAAAATCCGCAATTACCCCGTCCTTTAAGGGGCGTATGGTCTTAATATTTTCGTGGGTCTTTCCTTGCATCATACTGGCTTCCTGGCCAACAGCGATGATCTTTCCGGAGACCCGATCCCGGGCCACTATGGAAGGACTATCTACCACAACCTTATCCAGGTGTATGATCAAAGTGTTTGCCGTACCAAGGTCTATGGCAATTTCTTCTGTCATGAAGTCAAAGAATCCCATAAAAAGCGTTTAATGTTGGATTAAATGTAAATTTTATCGGCAAAAGTACACAAAATTAATGCTTAAAATGTCGGGTACCCGTCATAACCATAGACAGCCCATTTTCATTGCAGAAATCAATACTTAATCCGTCTTTTATAGACCCCCCTGGCTGAATAACACTTGTAATTCCTGCCTTATGCGCAATTTCCACACAATCCGGAAATGGGAAGAAAGCGTCACTGGCCATAACAGCGCCTTTTAAATCAAAATCAAAATGCCTGGCTTTATGGATGGCCTGGTTCAAAGCATCAACTCTGGACGTTTGGCCGGTTCCGCTGGCGCACAATTGGCCGTTTTTGGACAAGACAATCGTATTGCTCTTAGTGTGTTTGGAAATTTTTGAGGCAAAAAGCAAATCCTTAAGTTCCTGTTCTTCTGGTTGTTTTTGGGTAACGTAATCCAGGTCTTCCGCACTGTCCGTTTTGTTGTCTTTGTCCTGTAGTAGGGTTCCATTCAAGCAGGTCCTGGCAAGCATTTTTGGCAGTTCAACCGGCTTTTGTATCAAAATAATACGATTCTTTTTCCCCTTTAGAATTTCCAGGGACTCTTCTTCAAAAGCCGGAGCGATCACCACTTCACAGAATAATTTATGGATTTCTTCTGCAGTTTCCGCGTCTATTTTTGTGTTACTGATCAGAATACCCCCAAAAGCGGAAACCGGATCCCCTGCAAGGGCATCCAAATACGCCTGTTTCAATGATGGACGGCTAGCAAGACCGCAGGCATTATTGTGTTTTAAAATGGCGAAAGTGGGTTGTTCTTCCCTAAATTCTGCCATTAAATTTACAGCAGCATCTACATCGAGGAGGTTGTTGTAGGACAATGCTTTTCCATGAAGTTTGTCAAACATCGCTTCAAAGTCACCAAAGAAAAAGCCTTTTTGGTGCGGGTTTTCTCCATAACGCAACACTTGACCATTGGTTTCACTGATCTTTAGTGCTGCCTGTTCATGATCCCTGTTGAAGTAGTTGAAGATAGCCGAATCGTAATGCGAGGAAATGTTGAAGGCTTTGGTGGCAAACCATTTGCGTTCGTCTAAAGTAGTTTCCCCGTTGCCATTGCTGATGACTTCCAGAAACCGTTCATAGTCTTCCATCGAGGAAACACAGAGTACATCCTTGTAGTTTTTGGCAGCAGCCCTAATCAGGGAAATCCCACCAATATCAATTTTTTCGATGATATCCTGTTCATCTGCTCCACTGGCCACCGTTTTTTCAAAAGGATAGAGATCTACAATGATAATGTCTAATTGAGGGATGTCGAATTCCTGCATCTGTTCAACATCAGAAGCATTTTCTTGTCTATTCAGGATACCCCCAAATATCTTGGGATGCAATGTTTTTACTCTGCCTCCCAGTATAGAAGGGTAGCTGGTTACGCTTTCAACAGCAACGACATCAATTCCCAGATCTTTTATAAATTTCTCGGTCCCACCTGTAGAATATAAGGTCATGCCAAGTGCATCCAGTTTTTTAACAATAGGTTCCAAACCCTCTTTATGGAAAACGGAAATCAAAGCCGATTTGGCTTTTTTGGTCGCATTCATAAGTACTTGTGCTGAAAAAAATTAAGCGTTAAAAGTACCTTTTTTAAGGGGAAGATGCACCTTGGGTTATCAACAAAAACAAAGAAGTTTTAAAGAATATCAGCTACCCTTTCATTCACCCATTCAAGAAACCTTTCGTCTTCCGTGCTGAATGGGTCCGGCGTATTAGAATCAATATCAATCTGGCCAATGTTTTCGCCATTTTTAAACAGGGGAATTACAATTTCGGATCTTACCGTAAGGCTGCAGGCAATATAGTTATCTTGTGCATGGACATCCGGAACCACAAAGTTTTGGTTACTCTCTGCTACCTGTCCGCAAATGCCTTTACCAAAGGGGATAATGGTATGGTCTGTAGGGGCACCGGCATAGGGCCCCAGCTTTAATTCGCGTTTGTCTCCATTTTTAAAATAGAAGCCCACCCAATCGTAATAGGGTACGGACACCTGAAGTAACTCACAAATGGATTGCATAGCTCCATTGGGGTCTGCGGCATTTTTAGCGAGTAGCTCCTGAATATCTTGCTTCAGCGTATCAAACATTGTTCATCGAATATGTTGACGTAAAAGTCGTAGAAAACCGATTAAATTACAACATGTTATTTCTTAAATAAAAACTAAGGGGAGAGGCGAAAAATATAGATTTTGTAATTTTGCAAGGTGAAAAAAGTCGTACACAAGACAGTTTCAGCTCTTTTAGCCGTTTTAGTATTGCTTTCTACAGTTTCCTGGACGGTTGATAAGCATTTGTGTATGGGAAGAGTAATGGATATTGCTATCTTCTCTCATGCCGAGGATTGTGGCATGGAAGCAGCGATGGCCGCTTTTGGTGAAAAAGAGAACCACTGCTGCGATGATGAATCCTTTACCTTTCAGGGACAGGATGATTTGAAATTATCCTGGGATGAATTGGATCTGGAAACCCAACAATTCCTCACCACTTTCACGTATTCCTACTTTCAATTATTCGCTATTCCTTCCGGTCAGGAAGTACCGGAGATTACCTATCCACCTCCTTTACCGGTACAGGACTTTACAGTACTGTACGAGGTATTCTTGATTTGATGTATGCCATTCCAAAGATGTCGAATGCGCTTTTGAGCACATTCAAAAAGGAATGTACAATACATCAAAAAATCAATGAAAAAATATAGTATTCTATGCATCATTGTATTAACCGGCTTTGTCACTTGGGCACAACAAAAAGTGGAAGGCATGGTTATGGAAGCCAACGCAGCTGGTAAACACATTGCTTTGGCTGGTGCTAATGTCTATTGGTTAAACTCCCCAATAGGTACCATTACCAATGAAGAAGGGTTGTTTTCAATTTCTTACAGCAAGGAGTATAATAAATTGATCATCAGTTATGTGGGTTTTACTACGGATACCTTAACCATCGATGGCCCAAAGATGGTGCATCACGGGTTAAAGCCCGCTAATCAATTGGATGAGGTAGTGGTGGAAAAAGAACGGGAAGCGCTTCAAAAAACCTTCTTTTCTGCCCAGAACGTGGTTACCGTAAATAGCGCAGAATTGCTCAAAGCGGCCTGTTGTAACTTGTCCGAAAGTTTTGAGACCAATCCCGCTATTGATGTCAATTTTAATGATGCCTTAACGGGAACCAAACAGATCCAGATGCTTGGGTTGACCAGCCCCTATTTGCTGATCACCCAAGAGAATATCCCAATGGTTCGGGGAGCCTCTCAGACCTATGGCCTTACGTTTACTCCGGGCACCTGGGTGGAGAGCATACAGATCACCAAAGGCGCAGGCAGTGTGGTAAATGGCTTTGAAAGCATTTCAGGTCAGATCAATACGGAATTGGTCAAACCGCTAACGGATGTCCCGATTTTCGTGAATGGATATGCCAATCTCAACGGTAGACTAGAGCTCAACAGCCATTTTAACTATAAACTATCTGATAAATGGAGTACCGGGATCTACCTGCACGGGAATCAGCGTTCAGTAGAAGTAGACAACAATGATGATGGCTTTCTAGACGTGCCTTTATCCGATCAGATCAACATCTTGAATAGGTGGCAGTATCAAAATCCTGAAAAAGGCTGGGTGAGTTTTATCAATCTGAGGTTCTTAAGTGATGACAAGCAAGTTGGGCAAAGCGATTTTGATCCGGATGTGGATCAGTTCACTACCAATGCCTGGGGGAGTGAGATTGATACACGGCGTTTTGATACCTCTTTGAAATTAGGGTATGTTTTTCCGGAACTGCCCTTTCAAAGTTTTGGCTTCCAGGCCTCCTATAGCAATCACCAACAGGATGCCTACTACGGATCTAACGTCTACAACATTGAACACGAGAGTGTGTATTCCAATCTTATTTTTAATTCTATTATTGGAAGTACGCAGCACAAATTCAAAACCGGATTAACGGCCACGTATGATGGGTATACGGAATTGGTAAATACCCAAAACTTTGAAAGAAGTGATCGTTCTGCTGGGGCCTTTTTTGAATACAGCTATGACGACCTGGAGAATGTTAGTCTTACTGCCGGTTTACGGTTTGATACTCATAACCGTCTGGGAAACTTTTTTACCCCACGTTTTCATATTCGTTACACCCCTTGGGAACGCGGGAGTCTCAGGGGTTCTTTTGGCATTGGTCGAAGGGCAGCCAATATTTTTGCTGAGAACCAACAGTTATTTGCGTCATCCCGAACATTACAACTGCAAGGTAATGGAGGCCCTGTCTACGGCTTTGAACCGGAAAAGGCTACTAATTTTGGGATCAGTTTTTTACAGGGCTTTACGCTGTTTGATCGTCCAGGTACTGTTTCGGTGGACTTTTATCGTACCGACTTTGATAACCAGGTGGTTGTGGATTGGGAAAACCCAGGAGCAGTGGTATTTTCAAATTTGGAAGGAGAAAGTTATGCGAATAGCTTGCAGGTGGAAGTAAACCATGAGGTACTACCGAATTTGGATTTCCGCGGTGCTTACAAATTCTACGATGTGAAGACCCAGTATCAAACCGGGTTATTGCAGAAGCCATTGGTAGCACGGAACCGTTTTTTTGCCAATCTGGGGTATGAAACACCAACGAAAGAAAACGGAGCGCAATGGCGATTTGACTATACCTTACATACTTTAGGAGAACAGCGTCTGCCGGATACCTCTAGCAATCCCGTTGATTTTCAATTGGGCGACTTTGTAGATGGTTATAGTCTTATGAACGCCCAGATAACCAAAGTGTTTTCAAAGAAATTTGAAGTGTACGTAGGAGGTGAGAATTTAACAGCGGTAACACAGCCGGGACCGGTACTAGGTGCAGACGATCCTTTTAGCACAACTTTTGATACCACAATTGTATATGCCCCTATTTTGGGAAGGATGGTTTACGCCGGATTTCGATTTAAATCATAATTTAACGTAATAAATCATAAGAAATGAAAAAGGTTTTAATATTAGCAACACTATTGATCACTGGACTGGGGTTGGCCCAGGAGAAGAATAAGAAAATGACTTTTGAGGTGGACGGAAAGTGTGATATGTGTAAAATGCGCATTGAAAAAGCAGCGTTGGGAGTTGATGGGGTAAAATATGCGGTTTGGGACATCCCCTCCCATGAACTTTCCTTGATCGTGGATGAACGAAAGACCAACGCCATGGAAATCAAGTCGGCCCTGGTAGCGGTAGGACATGACACCAAGGAGTTAAAAGCCACCCAAGAAGCCTATGACAAGATTCACGTTTGCTGCAAATACCGGGAAGACGATTCGGATGACAGTGAGAAACACCGCCCATGAAAAGTAACTATGTCATTTCCGGAATGACCTGTGAAGGTTGTGTCAGCTCGGTAAAGGACAAATTATTGGCCGTTGAAGGAGTGGATCAGGTTGAGGTGGACTTAGCTTCCGGGGAAGCTGAGATTGCCATGCATCATCAGCTACCATTAATTGAATTGCAGAAAGCGCTTACTAACAAGTATGGTATTTCAGAAAAAGAGGATGTGGTAACAGAAACCTTGACGACCGTACGGCAATCAAAGTTTCAGCAATTAAAACCACTATTTCTGATTTTTGCCTACTTATTTGCGGCATCCGTTTTACTGAATTATCAGGATTGGAGCCTAAGTGAAGCCATGCTGGATTTTATGGGGCTGTTCTACATCGTGTTCAGCTTCTTTAAATTTTTGGACCTTAAAGGCTTTCCGGAAAGCTTTAGAATGTACGATCCGTTGGCAAAAGCTGTGCCTCTTTATGGACAGGTTTATCCCTTTCTGGAGCTCCTGCTCGGAATGCTTTTTTTGATGCGGCTTCAGATTCCTTTTGCCCTGATCACTACAATAGTGATTTTAGGAATTACCACATTTGGTGTTACAAGAGCCTTGTTGGATAAAAAAGCCATTCGGTGTGCCTGTTTGGGAACAGCATTGAATTTGCCGATGACTGAGGCTACCTTTATTGAAAATACTATTATGTTAGTGATGGCCGCTTGGATGCTTTTTCCGATTTTTTAGTTGTACGGCTTCAAGTTGGATGTATATATTGAACAGTAAAAGAAAAAGCCCTGAACTTTCAGGGCTTTTTACTGTCAATGGTATCTGGGTTTCTCCATTACATCATTCCGGGCATACCGCCTCCGCCCATTGGAGGGCCAGCTGGAGTATCCTCTTTAATATCGGTCAAAGCACATTCCGTAGTCAGGATCATTCCAGCAACAGAAGCAGCATTTTCAAGGGCTACTCTGGTTACTTTAGTAGGATCGATGATACCTGCTTTCATCATTTCCACATACTTATCCGCTTTGGCATCATATCCAAAGTCACCTTTTTCATCCATTACTTTAGCAACTACCACGGAGCCTTCCCCACCGGCGTTCTCAACGATAGTTCGCAATGGAGATTCAATAGCACGAGCTACTATTTGCAGGCCGGTAGTCTCATCCTCATTTTCAGTATCCAATTTTTTCAACACATCCTTAGTTCGTACCAGGGCCACACCACCTCCGGCAACAATACCTTCTTCTACGGCAGCTCTTGTGGCATGCAATGCATCGTCCACCCGATCTTTTTTCTCTTTCATTTCTACTTCTGAGGCAGCTCCTACATATAGTACAGCAACACCTCCAGCCAACTTGGCCAGGCGCTCTTGTAATTTTTCTTTATCGTAATCAGAGGTAGTGGTTTCGATCTGTGATTTGATCTGGTTAACGCGAGCTTTGATATCTTTAGCCGCTCCGGAACCGTTTACAATGGTGGTGTTGTCCTTGTCAATGGTAACACGCTCAGTTGTTCCCAACATATCTATTGTTGCATTTTCCAAAGAGAAACCTCTTTCCTCGGAAATGACCGTACCGCTGGTTAAAATAGCAATATCTTCCAGCATGGCTTTCCTGCGATCTCCAAAACCGGGTGCTTTTACTGCAGCAATTTTCAAAGAACCACGAAGCTTGTTTACTACTAAAGTGGCCAATGCTTCACCATCTACATCCTCTGCAATAATCAATAATGGCTTCCCGGATTGTGCTACAGGTTCCAATACCGGTAACAAATCCTTCATCGCAGAGATCTTTTTGTCAAACAAAAGGATATACGGATTGTCTAACTCCGCAATCATTTTCTCAGAGTCGGTTACAAAATACGGCGAGAGGTATCCACGATCAAATTGCATCCCTTCTACAACGTCAACATAGGTATCTGTTCCCTTAGCCTCTTCTACGGTAATTACACCTTCCTTCCCAACTTTATCAAAAGCCTGGGAAATTAAATCGCCAATAGTTTCATCGTTATTAGAGGAAATAGCAGCGACCTGTTTGATTTTTTCAGAGGAGTCTCCCACTTTCTTAGATTGCTTGGATAAGTTAGCAACGATAGCTTCAACGGCTTTGTCAATACCTCTTTTTAAATCCATAGGATTTGCTCCAGCGGCAACATTTTTCAGTCCTTCTTTTACAATTGCCTGGGCCAAAACGGTAGCCGTTGTAGTACCATCCCCTGCCAGATCATTGGTTTTGGAAGCCACTTCCTTCACCATCTGCGCGCCCATGTTTTCAAGAGCGTCTTCCAATTCAATTTCTTTGGCCACAGTAACTCCATCTTTGGTTACCTGAGGAGCCCCGAACGATTTACTTACAATTACGTTTCTTCCCTTTGGGCCAAGCGTAACCTTTACAGCATTGGCTAAAGCATCAACGCCTCTTCGGAGACCATCTCTTGCTTCAATATCAAATGTTATATCTTTTGCCATTTTTAATTTTTGGTATTAAGAAAATTAAACTTCCAAAGACATTCTCTTCCGTGAGAAAATAGGTTTTCGAAGTTTAAGTGGATTGTTATTATTTAGATTTATAGTTGAATAAAATTTTAGATGATTGCCAAAATGTCGCTTTGCCGCATGATCAGGTAATCGACTCCTTCAAATTTTAAATCAGTTCCGGCATATTTTCCATAAAGTACTGCGTCACCAACTTTCACAGTCATATCTTCATCTTTTGTTCCGGGACCAACAGCAACCACTTTTCCTTTTTGCGGTTTTTCTTTAGCAGTATCCGGAATAATGATTCCTGATGCAGTTTTGGTTTCTGCAGCCATAGGTTCAATAAGCACCCTGTCTGCTAATGGTCTGATATCAACTTTAGCCATTTGTATAAATTTTAGGTATTAGTTTTAAGAATTCTGCATTGCATGGGACAGAAATTGTGCCATTCACAGAAACCTGACAAACTGTTAAAACAAAAATGCCAGCTTGTCATTTAAAGCTGGCATTTTAGTATGCTGTTCAGTTTTTACTGTATCGTATCTGCAGAAGTATCATTATCTGTTGGGGGCAACGCTTCAGGCACTTCGTCAGGAAGCGTTTCCGGAACAGTTGTCTCTATGTCATCTCCTTGCAGCAATTTGGAATCTGCTGTCCCATAATTCCCTTTTAACGCAACGTTAGAAAGCAATATCAAAATAATCAGGAGCCCAGCTAATGTCCAGGTACTTCTATCCAGAAAGTCCCCCGTCTTTTTAACACCTCCAACCACCTGGTTGCCTCCTCCTCCAAAAGAAGAAGACAATCCTCCACCTTTTGGATTTTGGACCATAATTACCAGGACCAATAGCAAACAAACTATGATAATAAGGACTAAAAAAATTGTAAACGTACTCATGCTATCCCTCCTTCTCTTTGTTAAGGTTTTTCACCGCTCTGATTTGGTCGGCAAAGAAACCACTTTTTTCTGGATATTTCAAACTCAATATTTTATAGGCTTGTATAGCCTTCTTATACTTTTTTTGCTCCAAATACACTTTGGCTAAGGTCTCTGTCATCAACTCATTTTTATCAATTTTTAAGGATTCGTTGATGTCGACTTTTGGGGTGGTATCTTCTTTTGGAACGATCTTAGGATTGTTTTCAATAAACTTATCCAGCAACGCAAATTTTTTCTTTTTGTCCAGGGCCTCTTCTTCAGATATGGGTTCTCGTGGTATTGGTTTTTGTTGGGTAAGTTGCAGCCATTCCGTAAAAGAATGCTTTTCTTTTTTTGTAAATGCTAACGGTTTGCCCAGTTCCAGTTGATCCTGAACTGCATCGGTTTCTTTTTCTTCTGGTAAAAGCGTTTTGTCATCAAATAAGGCGGGATCCAAAATGCGTTCGGCATGCCCAATATTTTGAGGGAGTGGATTTTCGTCGGAACCTCCAAGAATTGTCGTAGCATCCGGATTGGGCTCAATTTCCTCAGATACCGTCTCTTTTTCCTTGAGGGAAGTCTCCCTTCCCATAATAGTATTTGCAATATGATTCTGGTCAAATTCCTGGCTGGTGATGAAATCAAAAAGTACTTCTCGATCCGTTGTGTGGGCAGCAGCGAGCTTTAAAGCATCGTTATACTTAAAGGACTCTAGATTTTTTAGTCCTTTTAAATGTAGTGCCCGTGCCGCCTGGAAATAAGGATATGCATCCAAAACGGCCTCCAGTTCCCTGGTTTGCTTCGGAGAAAGGATGGTATTACCATCCTGGAGTAATTGTATGAAATCAGATACATTCATAATTACCAGTCGGCAAGTGAGGCATTGAAAATGTCTTGTGTTATCCGTTCAAAGAGAAATTCGTGCGCTTCGCTTTTTACGTTTTCCAGTAGTTGGGTTCCTGGAAAATCAAAAAAGAAAGAGAAACGCCGTTCAAAATCGGAATCTTCCTTGGTGCGATTGTAAAACCGTACCTGTACGCTCATGGTTAGTCGGTTCTCGGCTGCGGTCTGATTAGCGGTAGCACTCATAGGAGAGACGCGGTACTCCACTATTTCACCTTCATAGACTAAATCTCCGTTATTTCCCGTAAGATTCAAACTCGTCAAATTGGTAATGAGATCCTGTAAGGCATTGGTAAAGTCCCGGTCAAGACCAGGTTCAATGGTAGATCCGGGGCTTTGGTCTGCATAGTTCTGAAAGAAATTTACCTGGACGGATTCTGCTGTGCCCGTACTTGCTCCCGAAAAATTATAGACACCACAACTTTGGATAAAGCCAAAAAAACAAATTCCAAAAACCAAGACTATTTTTTTCATCTTTCTAATGTCCAACATTACAAATCGTATTGTTTAATTTTTCGATATAAGGTCCGCTCAGAAATCCCCAATTCTGCAGCGGCGGCTTTTCGTTTTCCCCGGTTACGGTCTAAGGATTTCTTAATTAGCTCTACCTCTTTTTCCTGGAGAGATAGTGTTTCCTCTTCTTCAATTTCTTCAGCAAAATGGTAACGATCCTCCGGAGTGACTATCTTGCTGTCAGCACCGTTTTCTACAACAGGTTCAGGGAGCTGCAATACCTCTGTAACAGTTTCTTCTGAGCGAGCAGGTTCTTTCTTATCCCCATAAATTTTACGGATCAAATTTTCTTGCTCTTCCTGGACTTTTTCGCCACCATCACCTTTTAGCAATTCCAGGGTTAGTTTTTTTAGATCGTTCAAGTCACTTTTCATATCAAAAAGAACCTTGTACAAGATTTCCCGTTCGTTGCTAAAGTCTGTTTCCTTTTTTTTGGGATCAACTAAAGCCGGGAGATTATTTGTTACCGCACTTGGCAAATAGCTTTGCAGCGTGTTCATAGAGATCTCCCTGTTTTTCTCCAGTACGGAAATTTGCTCGGCAATATTTCGCAACTGTCTAATATTTCCCGGCCAGCGGTATCGCAATAACAACTGTGTAGCTTCTTCTGCGAGCTTAACCGTAGGCATCTTATATTTCTGGCCAAAATCCGAGGCAAATTTTCGAAACAACAGATGGATGTCTCCCTGACGTTCTCGAAGCGGGGGGATATTGATTTCTACTGTACTTAGCCTGTAATACAGATCATCCCTAAACTTTCCTTTCTTGATGGCCTCGAACATTTGGATATTGGTTGCGGCCACGATACGAACGTCAGTTTTTTGTACTTGAGAAGATCCTACTTTTAGGAATTCCCCGTTTTCCAATACCCGTAGCAAACGTACCTGGGTGGTTAGCGGGAGTTCCCCCACTTCATCTAAGAAGATAGTGCCACCATCGGCAACTTCAAAATAGCCACTTCGGGTCTGGGTCGCACCCGTAAATGCTCCTTTCTCATGACCAAAAAGCTCACTGTCAATGGTACCCTCCGGTATGGCGCCACAGTTTACCGCAATATATTTGGCGTGTTTTCTATGGGATAGGGAGTGAATGATCTTTGGGATAGCTTCCTTTCCTACACCACTTTCTCCTGTTACCAATACCGAAATATCGGTAGGGGCCACTTGCATGGCTTTTTCTAAGGCGCGATTGAACATGGGGTCATTGCCAATCAGTTCGAATCGTTGTTTTATAGCTTGTACGCTTTCCATAACCTAAATCAAGAAGCAAAGTAACACCCTTGTGAATGCCTTGACCCTTGATGTTTTTGCATAGCTTTTATTGATTCTATTCACTGAAACCAACTGCGTTTCCAATTAAGGTGGCTGAGGTGCAGTTTTCAATTTTGACATTAACGAAATCCCCGACAGTATACTGCTCCTTTGGAAAAACCACAACAGTATTCTGAGAGTTTCTCCCCATCCAGTGCAAATCGGATTTTTTGGAGGTTCCTTCGATTAATACCTCTTCTACTTTACCGATATGTTGTTGGGTACGGTACAATCCGTGTTTTTGTTGTAAGTCGATGATCTCGCGTAAGCGTCTTTTTTTTGTCGCCTCAGGAACGTCATCCTTCATTTTTCGGGCGGCGAGCGTTCCCGGACGTTCAGAATAGGCAAACATGAACCCAAAGTCATACTTTACGTATTCCATGAGGGAGAGGGTATCCTGATGATCCTCTTCTGTTTCTGTCGGAAAACCAGCAATCATGTCCTGGCTAATAGCACAATCCGGGATCATTCGTTTTATGTTCGCTATTAAGGTCATGTACTCTTCCCGGGTATGTAGTCGATTCATTGCCTTTAAAATACGATCACTTCCGCTTTGGACCGGTAGGTGTATGTAATTGCATATATTGTCGTATTGCGCCATTGTGGCGATAACGTCCAATGTCATATCCTGAGGATTCGAAGTGGAAAAACGAATTCGCATTTTTGGCTGTGCAAGGGCTACCATTTCCAATAGCTTGGCAAAGTTGGTGGCAGTAGCCTTTTGCATTGGTGTGGCTTTGTCGAAGTCCTTTTTCATACCTCCCCCATACCATAAATAACTATCCACATTTTGTCCCAGTAGGGTCACTTCCTTGTACCCTTTGGCCCATAACTCGTTTACCTCTTCCACTATAGATTTGGGATCCCGACTTCGTTCTCTTCCCCTGGTAAAAGGAACTACGCAGAAGGTACACATATTATCACATCCCCGGGTAATGGAAACAAAGGCCGTTACACCATTGGAGTTCAGGCGAACCGGGGCGATGTCTCCATAGGTTTCATCTTTGGAGAGAAGTACATTAACCGCGTTCCTGCCTTCATCAATTTCCTGGATAAGGTTGGGCAGATCCTTATAAGCATCCGGGCCAACAACCATATCCACAATCTTTTCCTCTTCGAGGAATTTGCTTTTCAGCCGTTCGGCCATACAGCCTAAAACCCCAACTTTCATGGAAGGGTTTACTTTTTTTACTGCATTGAATTTCTCCAATCGCTTGCGAACAGTTTGTTCAGCTTTTTCCCGAATAGAACAGGTGTTGACCAATACTAAATCGGCTTCAGTGAGTTCTTGTGTTGTGTCAAATCCCTCCTTGACCAGGATAGAAGCTACAATCTCGCTATCAGAAAAATTCATCTGGCACCCATAACTCTCTATGTAGAGTTTACGAGCGTGCTTGCGTTGGTCGCCGACAAGCAACACGGAACCTTGCCGATCTTCTTCAATTATCTTTTCCATATACTACTGCAAGGTTGCAAAGATAGGGCTAAATCAAAATGTATGACAATTTGACAGCTAAATTTTAATTAAAATTCTACGCAACTTTGTTCAACAAATTCCATCTAAAAGCCGTTATACTACCATAATACTTAAACAAAAACAAACAAATGAAAAAGAATGCGCTACTAATCCTATCGCTGCTTGTAGTTGGCTTTTTTTCCTGCGAAGATGATGAAACTGTTGAAGACGGAGAATTTGCTGACTTCCTGGTGGCCCGACCGCTGGTAATGACCAGAGCGGAATTTGAAAACGGTGTGGATATCGTAGATCCACAGCCGATTGATGAGTCCGGAAAGATCTATGCCTATCAGAATTACATCTTTATCAACGACAAGTACAAAGGAGTACATGTCATAGACAATTCTAATCCGGAATCGCCAATGAAGATCTCCTTTATTAAGATTGCCGGAAATGTAGATATTTCTATAAAGGACAATTACCTCTATGCGGATAGTATAATGGATTTGATTGTGCTGGATATTTCGGACCTGGACAACATTCAAATTGTAAATCGCCTGGAGAATGTACTTCGGGACAATATTGCATGGCCGGCTGCGGAGATTTTTGAATGGGAAGATATCGACTATGACAATGAAATACTGATTGGTTGGGAAACCACGGTAGAACGACGTCGTATAGAAGACGTGCAGCGTGATCTCTTTTTTGAAGACGTTGCGACTGCAAATGATGCCGATGGAGGTACAGGACAAGGTGGGTCTTTAGCGCGCTTTAAAATTGTGGACGACTACCTCTATGCTGTGGATAGCCATAATATTAATGTCTTTGAAATATCCGATTTGGAAAATCCCCAGGATCTGGAAGATGTTTTTGCCGGGTTTGATATTGAAACCATTTTCAATAGAGGAAACTACCTATTCTTAGGAAGCATGCAGGGGATGTATATTTATGACATAAGCAGTCCGGCTACACCAACTTTTGTTTCCGAGTTTCGACATGGTACGGCTTGCGATCCGGTAGTCGTTGATGATAATTACGCCTATGTTACCTTAAGAGGGGGTAATTTTTGTGGCGCAACGGAAAGCGGGTTGTATATCGTAGATATTTCAATAATTGAGACACCAACCCTAAAGGTAATGTACCCAATGGACGAACCCTACGGCCTGGGGATTAAGGACGAAATGCTTTTCATCTGCGACGGAAGTTCAGGACTTAAGGTGTATGACAAGTCCGGTGTTCCTGACTTACCACAGTTAAATCATTTTAAAGATATCGTTACGTTTGATGTCATTCCTTTAGAAGAACAGCTATTAATGGTTGGAGATGGCATCTTATATCAATATGAATACTTGGATAATAAAATTCGCTTAATTAGTAGTTTGCCGCTCAACTAGCCCCTCCACAATAACCCATTAAAATATCCCGTTTTCTACGGGATATTTTTTTTGAACCAACCTGGCATCAAAAATCGGAATCAAAAAATTCATATACTTTTGTTGCCACAAATCTAGACAAATGCCCAAGAACTTAGTCATTGTTGAGTCCCCTGCTAAGGCCAAGACCATCGAACGATTTTTAGGAAAGGATTATCAGGTAGCTTCCAGTTTTGGACATATCGCCGATTTACCTTCCAAAGAGCTGGGGGTAGATGTGGAGAATAATTTTGAACCTAAATATGTTGTAGACAAAGAAAAAAAGGCCCTTGTAAAAAAGCTGAAAGACCTGGCAAAGAAGGCAGAGACCATTTGGCTGGCAAGTGATGAAGATAGAGAGGGAGAAGCTATTTCATGGCATTTGGCAGAGGCTTTAGGATTGGAAAAGGACAAGACCAAACGTATTGTTTTCAATTCTATCACTAAGTCGGCAATACAACGCGCCATTGAGAATCCAAGGAGTATCAATTATGATCTGGTTAATGCGCAGCAGGCGAGAAGGGTTTTAGATCGTCTGGTAGGATATGAGTTATCTCCGGTGCTTTGGAAAAAAATAAAACCCGGGCTTTCCGCAGGCCGGGTACAATCTGTTGCCGTTCGTTTGATTGTGGAGCGCGAGCGGGAAATAGAAGGATTTACCCCAGTACCAAGTTTTCGAATCAAAGCCTCCTTTACTACAAAAAACGGCAAGCGTTTTGAAGCGAAACTCAACACTACTTTCGCTAGTAAAACGGAAGCAGAGCAGTTCTTAAAAAAGAATATTGGCGCCGATTTCTCCGTATCCAAACTCGATAAAAAACCGGCAAAGAAATCTCCGGCACCACCTTTTACTACCTCTACATTACAGCAAGAAGCTTCACGAAAATTGTATTTTTCCGTAGCGCGAACTATGCAGGTGGCACAACGTTTATATGAAGCGGGTCTTATTACGTATATGAGAACGGATAGCGTAAACCTTTCCAAAGAAGCGTTGGACGCAGCCCGGGAGGCCGTAACCGATAGCTATGGTGCAGTATACAGCAAGGTGCGAAACTTCACCGGCAAGACCAAAGGTGCACAAGAGGCGCACGAGGCGATACGGCCTACAGATATGAAATTGCAGTCTCCTACATTGGAAAGGGACCAATCCAAACTCTACGATCTTATCTGGAAGCGTACACTGGCTTCTCAAATGAGTGATGCCGAATTGGAGCGGACGAATGTAAAAATAGATTGCAGTGGACATAACGAACAATTTGCCGCCAATGGGGAAGTGGTCACTTTTGACGGTTTCCTTAAGGTCTACCTGGAAGGAGTTGACGAGGAAGATGCCATAGAGCAGGAGGGAATGCTTCCTGCGATGCGCGTAGGAGAAGCTTTGGCAAACAATTTTATTACTGCAACGGAACGGTTTACCCGGCCACCCTATCGCTACACAGAAGCTTCTTTGGTAAAAAAGCTGGAGGAACTGGGTATCGGACGACCATCAACCTATGCACCAACTATTTCTACTATCCAAAATAGGGAATACGTTCAGAAAGGAACTGTAGAAGGTGTGGAACGGCACTACAAGGAACTCTTATTAGAACGTGGAGCACTCACTGAAAAAAACCTTTCCGAAATGGTTGGCTCTGATAAAGGGAAGTTGGTGCCTACGGATATCGGGATGATTGTAAATGATTTTTTGGTGAGTCATTTCACTACCATTTTGGACTATAATTTCACTGCTAAACTGGAAGAAGACTTTGATGAGATTGCCTCGGGGGAAGAAGATTGGCAAAAAGTGATGCGCGAGTTCTATAAAGACTTTCATCCCAATGTTTTAGATGTTGAAGAAAATGCGGAACGGGCAAGTGGAGAACGGGTTTTAGGAACCGATCCAAAGACGGGCCGTCAGGTCGCGGCACGATTGGGCAGATTTGGGCCAATGGTTCAGATAGGTACGGTGGAAGAAGAAGAAAAACCACTTTTTGCAAGTCTGCTACCAGAACAATCCATAGCTACAATTACCTTTGAAGAGGCGATGGAGCTGTTTGAGCTGCCCAAAAAATTAGGGGTATACGAAGGAGAAGAAGTTGAGGCTAATGTTGGGCGTTACGGGCCTTATGTACGTTTTGGAAAAAAATTCATTTCACTGGAAAAAGGGGAAAGTGCATTTGACGTGGATATGGAAAGGGCTATTGAATTGATCAAAGAAAAGCAAAAAGCCGATGCCCCGATAGCCAGCTATGAGGGGAAAGGAGTTACCAAAGGTGTAGGACGTTTTGGGCCCTTCATTAAATGGGATGGGATGTTCATTAACGTTAATAAAAAATACGATTTTGACAATCTCTCTCAGAAAGACATCCAGGAACTCATCGAAGGCAAGAAGCAGAAGGAGAAGGAAAAATTGGTGCAGTCATGGCCAGAGGAAGGTATTCGCATTGAAAAAGCCCGATGGGGCAGACACAATATTATCAAAGGAAGGATTAAGGTAGAATTGTCCAAAGATGTAGATGCGGCACAACTCTCCCTTGACGAGGCAAAAGCATTAATAGAACAAAAAGCCCCCAAGAAAAAGACAAAGGCAAAAGCAAAAAAATAAATTCGATAAACACCCCATAGTATGGCATTTGATTTCTTGGTGCCGGTAAGTGAAAAAGTATTGGCTTTTTGTGAATTCCTGCCCCCACAGGCGTTAGGCAAAAGCATTTACAAACACACTGATAAGAAAGGACTTCCTGTTTTTGCCAATGCCACTGTTGCTATTTTTGGAGTAGTGGAATCCCGGACGGCCTTTGAAAAGAAGCCCGAAAAACTGGATACAGATGCAATTCGGATTGCGCTCTACCGGCTAATGGCAGGAAATTGGAATTCCAGTATTATCGATATTGGAGATGTGGAAGAAGGTGATACAGTCGAAGATACCTATTTTGTAGTTAAAGAAATTGTTGCAGGGCTTCTTGAAGAAAAAATAGTACCTATTATAATAGGCGCTACCCAAGACATCACCTTCCCTACCTATCGGGCGTTTGACAACATAAAAGAGATGGTGAATCTGGTGGCAATTGATTCCAGATTCGATTTTGGGGAAGACGAAGAGTTGATCTCTTCAGAGTCCTACATGAGTAAGATCATTACCGATAAGCCAAATAACCTTCATAATTTTTCCAATATAGGATATCAAAGTTATTTCAATGCCCAGGAAGAAGTGGATCTGATGGAACGACTTTTTTTTGATGCCTATCGCCTGGGAGATGTTGTTGCAGATATTACCCTGGCCGAACCGGTATTGCGGAATGCCCATCTCATCAGTTTAGACATGCGGGCGGTCAAAGCCAGTGAAATGGGTATTGCAAAAAGCTATTCACCAAATGGATTTGACGGTCGGGAGATTTGTGCACTTGCCAGGTACGCCGGGATTAGTGATGCGGCACGGGTATTTGGTATTTACGAAATGGAGAATACCCACCTTTCTCAGGGCCTTGTAGCCCAGATCATTTGGTATTTTATTGAGGGATTAAGTTTTCGCATTACTGAAGTGCCCAGCTCCGGAGATGAAGATTTTACCAAGTTTACAGTGCCAACGGATTCTGAAGAGCTCGTTTTCTTTAAAAGCCATGTTACCGAACGCTGGTGGGTAGAAGTACCTTCTATTTTACCCGAGCATACTAAAAACAATTCCAAGGCGTTATTACCATGCGCTCAGCAGGACTATTTGGATGCTTGCAACCAAAATATTCCAGAGAGATGGCTTAAAGCCTACAAAAAGGGGCTGAACTAAACAAAATATTTTTGATGCATAAATTGTTTCGGCACAATATTTTACTCAAAATAAAGTTTTGTGATTATGAAATTGTGTTATACAGTTTACGATCTTAAATCAAAAATTTAACCTAAAGTATGAGAAAGCTATTGTTATCATCTCTAGCACTTGTTTTTTTACTCGCAAGCTGCGGGTCAAAATCAAGGTCAAAAGGTGAATTGGTTGGTGTAAAGGGAAAAAAATGGTATCCCGAGAAGCCGTATGGAATGGAATTGATTCCTCGAGGTTCCTTTATTATGGGTAAAGCTGAGGAAGATCAGGGTAAAGTTTTAAATGCTCCTACAAGAACTGTGACGGTACGCTCATTTTATATGGACGATACTGAAATTACCAATAGTGAGTACCGGCAATTTGTGGAATGGGTTAAGGATTCTATTGCCCGTACCAAACTTGCTGTTCTGGCAGATGAGTTGGGCCTGGGTCCGGAAGATGACGGTACCATTGGAGAGTTCGCTTTTAAAAGTGCTGATACTACAAAACTTTCAGTTTGGGATAAATACCAGTTAGATAATTATGCGGGAATGGGCGACGACTATTATGAAGGTTATGCCTTGAATACCGATATGGATCTAATTTGGGACACCAATGACTACCCGGATGAATACTACGCTGAGGTTATGGATTCCTTATACTTATCTGAAGAAGAAACCTATAATGGTCAACGTACTATTGATGTAAAACAGTTGAAGTACAAGTACAATTGGATGGACATTGAAGCTGCAGCAAGATCCAAAACAGGCAAGCGCAGTGACTATATCAAACAAGAACAATTATCAGTTTATCCGGACACCACGGTTTGGATCCGTGATTTTGAGTATTCCTATAACGAGCCTATGCATAATGACTATTTTTGGCACGATGCGTACAGTGATTATCCCGTGGTAGGGGTAAACTGGAAGCAGGCCAAGGCATTCTGCCACTGGCGAACCAAGTTTAAAAATGACGATCAAAAAAGCAGGGGAAGACAATTCGTGAACCAGTTTAGATTGCCAACCGAAGCCGAGTGGGAATATGCTGCAAGAGGAGGCATTGAAGGAGGTACATATCCATGGGGAGGACCTTATGTAATTAGCGATACGGGTTGTTTTATGGCTAACTTTAAGCCACAACGCGGGGATTACGCTGCCGATGCTGCCTTGTATACCGTAGAAGCCAAGTCGTACGAACCTAATGAATACAATTTATATAATATGGCTGGTAACGTTTCTGAGTGGACGAATTCCAGTTATGATCCGGGAGCTTATGAATACGTATCTACAATGAACCCGAATGCAGGTTCCGGACAGAATAAAAGAAAAGTGATTCGGGGTGGATCCTGGAAGGATGTTGCATATTTCCTTCAGGTAAGCACCCGGGATTATGAGTACCAGGATTCAGCGCGAAGCTACATCGGCTTCAGAACTGTACAGGATTATATGGGAGAGGAAGATTCTACCCGAGGAAATAATGGACTATAAATAATGAAGTATTACGAGAATACTATAATAAACCTTGTAACCAATTCTTATTTAAATACTTAATTAAAATTAAAATTATGGCACAGTCAAAATCAACAAAAAAACTGTTTAACATGGCCTACGGGCTGGGAGCATCGGTGGTAATCATTGGTGCATTATTTAAGATCCTACACTGGGAATTTGGACCACTTACCGGTGGACTATTACTTGCTGTTGGATTGATCACAGAAGCTTTGATCTTTGCAATCTCCGCTTTTGAACCCGTAGATGATGAATATGACTGGTCTTTGGTATATCCGGAATTAAACGGTAACGATTCCAAAGGCAAGAAGAATGAAGTAAAGGAAGCTCAGGAGGCAGAAGGTATCCTTTCCAGAAAACTGGATGAGCTATTGAAGGAAGCAAATATTGATTCAGAATTGTTTAGCAGCTTAGGGGAAAGTATCAGAAGTTTTGAGGGAGCAGCCAAAGATATGGCGCCTACTTCAGATGCTATTCAGAATACGCAGAAGTACTCTGAAGAGTTGTCTCATGCTGCTGCTCAGATGGAATCTTTGAACAGCTTGTACAAAGTTCAATTGGAGAGTGCAAGTCGTCAGGCTTCTATCAACGAAGAAGTAGTTCAGAACGCCGGAGCGCTAAAAGATCAAATGGAGTCTTTAGCTTCCAACCTATCTTCCTTGAACGGAGTATATGGTGGCATGCTATCCGCAATGGCAAGCAAAAACTAATTAGAACACTGATTGAAAACCAAACCCAAATCATTAATTATCTCTAATTAGTAAAACACATGGCATCAGGAAAACAAACACCACGTCAAAAGATGATCAACTTAATGTACTTGATCTTCATTGCGATGTTGGCGTTAAATATGAGCAAGGAAGTACTTGCAGCTTTCGGTCTGATGAACGAAAAGCTGGAGATTTCCAACGCTAAAACAGACGAAAATAATCTCGCTTTCTTTGAAAATCTCGCTACAAAGGCTTCGGAAAACGAAGCGGAATATGGTGAGTTGTATAAGAATGCACAGGAGGTGCAACAACTATCTGGCGAGTACTACCAATACTTGGAGGAGTTAAAGACCAAAATGACCAAAGATCTCGATGATCCGAAGGACTATGTGGTTATGGACAAATCTGATTATTTGGACAACCTATTCTTTCAAGGCGATAATTTAAAGCCAGAGGGTAAGAAGTTCTTGGAAATAATCAATAACTATCGTGAAGGGGTTATCGATGCTTTACCGGAAGGAAAGTTCGACGATATCAAAGCAGCGGTAAAAACCCGATTTGCTACAGGAGACGGTAAAAAAGACGATGGTAAGGTGGAGAAGAGAGACGGTACCCGTCAAGACTGGATCAACTACCATTTTGAGGGCTTTCCATTAGTGGCTTCCTTGACCAAGATCACACAGCTACAAGCGGATATCAAAGCGACCGAACAGGACGTGTTCAAAGGCCTTTTAGAAGGTAATCTAACTGCGGCTGTATCCTTGACCAATTTTGCCACCTCGTTGAATGCATCAAAATCTGCTTTTTACAGTGGTGAGAAATATGATGGTAAGATTATCATTAGCAAAACAGACAAGACCTCTACTCCAGTAAGGGCTGACTTAACCTTAGATGGTAGAAAGCTAACTGAAGGAAGAGATTACCGTTTGGAAGCTGGTGGTGTACAAATGTTGATTAGTGCAGGTTCCGCTGGAGATCATGAGGTTGCAGGTACAATGTACTTCATGCAGGACGGTAAGGAAATTGAAGTGCCCGTGAAGAATAAGTTCGCTACAATCAATAAACCTAATGCTGCTGTAATCTCTGCAGATAAGATGAATGTGGTTTATCGTGGTGTAGCAAATCCAATGACAATCTCAATCCCAGGTATCCCTGACAATAAGGTTTCTGCGGATGCTCCGGGACTTAAACAAGTAAGTGGAAGTAAGTACATTATGAATCCTGGAACGGGTAGGGAAGTTACAATCAGTGCTTCCGGGGTATTACCTGACGGTCAACGTATCAGCACACCTGCAACCTTCCGTATCAAGGACATTCCAAGACCGGCAGGTACAGTGAGCAAGCAATCCGGAAGCGTGAAGCTACCAAGAAGGAATGTTGAAATAGCTACCATCAGTGCAATGTTGGAAGACTTTGACTTTGATTTGAACCTTGCAGTGAGCGGATTTAAGTTTAAGGTACCAGGTCAACCTACAGTTGCCGTAAGTGGAAATAAGTTGGATTCAAGAGCCAAGTCAGCGCTTAAACGTGCCAGAAGAGGCGACGCGGTTCAGATTTTTGACATCCAGGCCTTTATAACCAACAACAAGAGTTACAAATTGAAAAAAGTATCTCCGGTTGTTATTGAATTGACAAATTAAAGAATACCATTATGAATTGGAAAAGTGTAATCGTAGTTGGAGTCTTAAGCTTTTTGCCGCTCTCGCTATTGGCTCAGGCCAACATCCTGAATGCCAAAAAGCCGGAAGATATTGGTAAGAAGACCGAAGCCCAAATGGAGGCCGATGATGACGAGCCTTTGGAGTATGGGTATGTGGATGATAGGGATATCCTTTGGTCTAAGACCGTTTGGGAAGTAATTGACCTGGACGAACGGGTGAACTTTCCACTGTACTATCCAACAGATACCATAGGTATTGGGTCGGATAGAAGGTCACTGTTTCATGTCTTGATGAAAAACATCCAGAATGGCAAGTTGACCGATGTGTATACCGATTCCTATTTCACTGAGAAAAGGACGTTGAGTGATCTTGATGCTACTTTGCAAAGTGTTGATACTACAGATTATGGGTATGAACAGATCAATGCCGGGGAAGCACTGTCGGATGAATTTGTAATCCGTCGTGATCTTACCGCTGCAGATATTGAAGAGTACCGCATCAAAGGGATCTGGTACTTTGACAAGCGACAAGGCGAGTTGAAGTATCGGTTGTTGGGGATTGCTCCGGTAGCCCCCGATGTTAACTTTGTAGATGACGAATCTATGGATCCTAATGAAAACAAGGTAGAATTGTTTTGGATTTGGTATCCCAGTGCACGTCAGATCTTGCACGACGCAAAAGTGTTTAACAACAGGAATTCGGCCCAGCCCATTTCTTTTGATATGTTGCTGAATGCGCGTAGATTCAATGGTGTTATTTACAAGGAAGACAACGTTCACGGAGATCGTGAAATAAACGAATACATTTTTGACAATGCCTTGTTCCAGCTTTTGGAAGCCAATCGAATCAAGGAAACGATCCGAGATCGGGAACAAGATATGTGGGCCTACTAGAAAGGCAACCCATTTTCCAATTCAATAAACGCAAAAGCCCTGGCCATTTGGCCGGGGCTTTTTTTGTAAAGCATTTATTTTTGCACTATGCGGGACTATTTAATTGTGGGTCTTGGGTTGGCTGGAATTTCGTTCTGTGAACAATTGGAACGGAATGGGCGATCATTTTTTGTGGTCGATGACGCCTCGCAACAGGCCTCCCTGGTCGCAGGAGGTTTATACAATCCGGTAATCTTAAAACGATTTACCCTAGCCTGGCAAGCCGTGGAACAAATGGAAATCGCCCTGCCTTTTTATGCTCATCTGGAACAAAAGTTAGGGGTACAATTGGATTACAAAGTTCCTGTATACCGGAGATTCGCTTCTGCTGAAGAGCAAAACCTTTGGTTTGAGGCAGCGGATAAACCTGGTTTGGACCATTTTTTATCTACGACACTGGTCCGGAATAGTAACCCTTCCATTAATGCCCCTTTTGGTTTTGGAGCGGTGAAATACACGGGAAGGGTAGATACCAAATTACTCTTACATAGTTATGCAAGGTATCTGGGTGAGAAAGGTGTAGTGGATAACAACCAATTTGATTTTGATGCACTGGAAATTCATGAAGACTTCGTGCGCTACAAATCGATTACCGCAAAGCACCTTGTTTTAGCCGAAGGTTTTGGGTTGAAGCAAAATCCCTTCTTTAATTACCTACCGCTTAACGGAACTAAGGGAGAGTTGGTAACGATTAAAGCGCCCGGACTTCAGGAAAAAAGTGTGATAAAATCATCAGTATTTATTATCCCCCTGGGGAATGATCTATATCGAATAGGAGCTACATACAAATGGAAAGATAAAACCAATACACCTACCCAGGAGGCAAAGACGGAGCTATTGGAGAAGCTAGCCACTTTTTTAGACTGCCCGTATGAAGTTGTTGAGCACGTGGCAGGAATACGTCCCACAGTGACTGATAGGAGGCCACTGGTTGGTCAACATCCACTATATCCCAATATTTATATCCTTAACGGTTTTGGTTCACGAGGGGTATTGATCGCTCCCTATGCCTCAGCCCAGTTGTACAACTGTATTGAAGACGGTGAAACCATAGATAGGGAAATGGATATTCTTCGGTTTATGGAAAAGTGTTTTAACGTGAATAATGGATAAGCTTTCAGATTGAATTTTTCTTTTCCCCGGCCCTGAAAGCCTGCCTGTCGGCAGACAGGGGAGTAAAAATTCCGAGAAACCATCGAATTTCAAGAAAATCTTTGCCCCTGCCCGTTCCGTTCAGGCGGGCTTTAGGGCTAGGGAAATAAGATTTTCGGCCACAAATGTCTTATCCATTATTCACGTTATTTTACCGCTTCTTAGCCCAACTTTTATCATATTTGATAAAAAGGTTGATCCAGATATTCCTGGAGAGTCGTATGATCACCGGTAGAAAAACAACCAAAGTGATCACTATCGCGATAAATGCAGTTTTTAAACTCGCCCCAACGAACAGGAATGAAATCACAAAAGCAGCGACGGCAAATGCAATCCCTACGGCATAGCTCACATACATAGAACCGTAAAAAAAAGAAGGTTCAATTTTATATTTGGTATGGCAATGCGAACATCGTTCGTGCATCTTAAACAGATGGTTAGGGACATACGGATTGGGATTCACATACATACTTTCCTGATGGCATTTGGGACAACTTCCTGTTAAAATGCTGTACAGTTTGGAGCCTTTTTTTAACATTTGCAGCGGTTTACGCAAAATTACAAAATAGCCGTTTTCCTATAGGTAACTTTTATTACACGAATGCTAAATATTCATGACATAGCGGTTTCTTTTGCAGGAGAATTCCTTTTTGAAGGCATTTCGTTTCGTTTGCATCCCGGAGACAAAGTCGGATTGATAGGTAAGAATGGCGCGGGGAAATCAACGCTTTTAAAGGTGTTGTCCGGAGAAGTGTCGTCGGATGCAGGGACGATTGCGGCAGATAAGGAGGTACGGATCGGGTTTCTGAAGCAGGATATCGATTTTGAATACGGAAGAACGGTTCTGGAGGAAGCCTATCAGGCATTTACAGCGATCCGCCAGCTTGAACAACAACTGGAAAGTATCAATCAACAGCTGGCAGAGCGGGAGGATTATGAAAGCGATAGCTATCATCGTCTTATGGTGGATTTAAATGAAGTTACCCATCGTTATGAGATTATAGGGGGATATCACTATCAGGGAGAAACTGAGAAAGTATTGCTAGGCCTTGGTTTTCAACGTGATGATTTTGCGAAACCTACGGATACATTTTCAGGAGGATGGCGCATGCGCATTGAGTTGGCAAAACTATTGTTGCAGCACAATGATGTGTTATTATTGGATGAGCCAACCAACCACCTGGACATAGAATCTATTATTTGGCTGGAACGGTTTTTAAAGACCTATCCAGGGGCGGTGGTGTTAGTATCCCATGACAAAATGTTTTTGGATAATGTGACCAACCGTACTATCGAAATAACAGGGGGAAGAATATACGATTACAACAAATCCTATTCAAAATATTTGACCCTGAGGGCAGAGATTCGCGAACAGCAACGCAATGCCCAAAAAAACCAGGAGAAACAGATCCAACAAACGGAAAAACTCATTGAAAAATTTCGGGCCAAGGCTTCCAAGGCTGCCATGGCGCAGTCCCTGATCAAAAAACTGGACAGAATCGATCGCATTGAGATAGATGAGGAAGATACGTCCGTAATGAAAATACATTTTCCGATATCTGTACAACCTGGTAAGGTGGTGCTGGAACTAGAAGATCTTTCCAAACACTACGGTGAAAAAGAAGTGTTAGACAATATAACTGTAGCTGTGGAACGGGGAAGCAAAACAGCCTTTGTCGGACAAAATGGCCAGGGCAAAACCACTTTGGCAAAGATTGTAGTGGGAGAATTGGACTATCAGGGACACCTAAAGAGAGGTCATAACGTTCAGATCGGGTATTTTGCTCAGGACCAGGCAAATCATCTGGAGGGCAATACAACGGTACTGGATACCATGCTGGATGCTGCCAACGAGAGTAACCGTAGTAAAGTGCGCGATATCCTTGGAGCCTTTTTGTTCAGTGGAGAGGATGTAGAAAAATACGTAAAGGTGTTGTCGGGGGGAGAACGAAACCGCTTGGCGCTGGCCAAAATGCTGCTGCAACCCTTTAATGTTCTGGTTATGGACGAGCCCACCAATCATCTGGACATTCAATCCAAGCAGGTTTTAAAGCAGGCACTGCTCAGTTTTGAGGGCACCCTGATCCTGGTATCACATGACAGGGACTTTTTACAGGGACTAACGACCAAGGTATATGAATTTAAGAACGGAAATATTAAGGAGTATCTTGGAGATATCGATTTTTATCTGGAGTCCAGGGACGCTGAGGATTTTCGAAAAATAGAACAGAAGACTGTAATTACAGACCAACAGGATCCTGCTTCCGTGAAGAAAAAAACAGATTACACGGAACAGAAGCGACTTAAGTCCCTCAAAAACAAGCTAAGCAAGCTGGAGAAAAACATCACGGCTGTGGAAAAGGAAATTGCAGATATGGATCATGAGTTATTGATGAATTATGATCAAACCGCTGCAGAACCTGAATTCTTTGACCGTTATCATCATAAAAAGCAAAAACTACAGGAATTAATGAAAGCGTGGGAAAGCTGTGCCACTGATCTGGAAGGATAGTTCGGTAGGAAAGATGTCTTAACAATTCTCACAACAGTATTCCAGCTTTTCACAACAGAAATGAAGCGCTTCGGCACAAGAATTTGCTGTAGTGATGCATTTCATATTACTTTGTAAGTAAATTCATACAGAAATTCAGTTTTGTTGAGAACAGCTTCCGTTTTTTTTCTAGTACTTCTGGGAAGTACCCTTACGATTTTCTTACATGCCTCGGAGATATCCGATAAGGAAAGAAACGCCCTTTTGGATATTTATCAGAGCACTCGAGGAGCAGAATGGAAGGTAGGATGGGACCTTAACGCACCGGTTTCCACCTGGAAAGGGGTACAATTGCTTGATCATCATGTGGTAGGGCTTAATCTTTTCAACAACAACCTAAACGGAGTACTTCCGGAAAGTATCGGAGACCTTAGGCATCTGGAACGCTTGAACCTGGCATTCAACGCTTTGACCGGAGAACTACCTAAAGATATCACCAGACTAACACGCCTGCGTGTTCTTAAACTGGAAATGAACCGTATTAAAGGAGCGTTGCCGGAAGGTATTGGAAGACTGCGATACCTGGAAGAGCTTTCGCTATTCAATAATTTTTTGTCAGGGCCCATTCCGGAAAGTTTTGGGGAATTACGACAATTAAAGATTTTGAATCTTTCCAGTAACAATTTAAAAGGTATAATTCCCAAATCCCTTGGCAATTGTACCCAGTTAGAACGTTTAGGGTTGTTTGAAAATAGTTTGGAAGGAACTATTCCTACTGAGATGGGACAACTAAGTGCACTTAAGGAATTGGTTTTGGCAAACAATCAATTGGACGGCGATATCCCCCGGGAATTTGGTCAATTGGCGAATTTGGAGATCTTACAAATTCAAAATAACCGATTCGAAGGCTATACCGGACTACGCTATATGAATGCCGATAAGTTATTGGTATTCGATACTGATGACACCACATTGCAACCTTATAACAATATTAATCTTCAAAGAACGCGAATGGCGGACACCAAGTTTGAAGATGTAGACGATAATGAGTAGTTAGTTATACTTTAGTTTGTTTGGTTCGGGGACACGATAAAGTGTCCCCTTTTTTTGTTTCATCTTTTTTATGAACTGAATAAACATTTATGAAATATTTAACCCGTCTCAGCTAAGGAAGACAATAGATTTGTGCTGAACTAATCAACATTCCATGCGGAAAATTATTCTTTCGGTTGTATTTGGGATACTGATCATTGCAGGTGCTTTTCTAGGGGCCAGATTGATTGCCAATAGTAAAAAAGATAGGCGACCGCAACCGCAAAAGGTCATTAAAACCGTCTTTGCCGATACTGTGGAAAACGGCATTGTCCCGATCACCGTGCCGGCGAATGGCAACCTGGTGGCCAGAGATAGGGTGGAGTTGTACGCGGAAGTACAGGGCGTGTTTCGTAAGGGAAGTAAGCCTTTCAAAACCGGACAGGAATATCGTAAAGGGGAACGGCTGATACGCATAGATGCGTCAGAGTACTATGCTTCGGTTCAGTCCGCAAAAAGTGATCTTTACAATCTTATCACTTCCATTATGCCGGATTTACAATTGGATTATCCGGAGCATTTTCCAAAATGGCAGGAATACCTTGTCAATTTTGATTTGGAAAAAACTACTCCCGAATTGCCGGACATCACCTCAGAAAAAGAAAAATACTTCATAACCGGAAGAGGCATTTTTAGTAATTATTATAACGTAAAAAATCTGGAACAACGCTTGTCTAAATATACCATCTCAACGCCATTTGATGGAATACTCACCGAAGCCTTGGTGACCGAAGGAACTTTGGTTCGGGCGGGTCAGAAGTTAGGAGAATACATAAAAACAGGGATTTACGAACTGGAGGTAGCCATCAGTAAGACATACGCCGATTTTCTTGAAGTAGGAGAGGCTGTACTATTGACCAACCTGGATAAGACCCAGGAATACACCGGAAAGGTGATTCGGGTGAACGGAAGGGTAGATCAGGCAACACAAACTATTACGGCTTTTATAGAGGTGAAAGGGGAAAACCTGAAAGAAGGACAATATCTGGAAGCTAACCTCAATGCAAAAGAAGAGACCAATGCAATTGAGATCAGTCGCTCACTACTTACCGAAGATCATCAAATCTTTGTGGTACGAGATTCTGTATTGGATCTTATCCCGGTAGATCCAGTGTATTTCACCGATAGAAAGGTAGTCGTGAAAGATGTCCCAAATGGGGAAACCATCCTTGCGAAGCCCCTGATAGGGGCCTATGCGGGAATGCTCGTGAAAGTGTATGGTTCGGATGACCCTAAAACAGAACCGAAATGAGGAAAGTCATTGAGTACTTTATCAAGTATCATGTAGCGGTTAATGTCATCATTATCGCCTTTTTCGTCTTTGGTATTGTGGGTGCTCTTTCACTGAAGTCTTCATTTTTCCCACTTACAGATTCCAAGAACGTATTGATTACTATTACCTACCCCGGAGCTTCTCCTCAGGAAATTGAAGAAGGGATCGTACTCAAGATTGAAGATAATCTCAAAGGGTTGCAGGGGGTAGATCGTGTGACCTCAACTTCCAATGAAAATGCAGGCTCGATCAATGTTGAAATAGAAAAAGGATACGACATTGATTTTATGCTGCTGGAAGTCAAAAATGCCGTCGATCGTGTGCCTACATTTCCGGCTGGGATGGAACCTTTAATTGTTGCTAAATTAGAGGCGGTTCGCCCTACAATTACCTTTGCGATCAGCGGAGAAAAGGTTTCGCTGGCGACATTAAAACAAATAGGGCGACAAGTAGAGAACGATCTCCGTGCGATAGAGGGAATATCTCAGATTACTATTGCCGGATATCCGGAAGAAGAAATTGAGATCGCGGTAAACGAAGATAAGTTGCTGGCGTATAATGTTTCCTTCACAGAAGTTGCGCAAGCCGTTTCCAACGCTAATATTCTCGTTACAGGTGGAAATATTAAAACCGATGCGGAAGAATACCTGATACGCGCCAATAACCGTTCCTATTACGGGGATGAATTATCCAATATTGTTGTTCGGGGAGAGGCCTCTGGTAGAACCGTTAGGCTTAGAGATGTTGCCATTATTCGCGACCGTTTTTCTGAAACACCAAACGCCTCCTATTTTAACGAGGATCTTTCCGTAAATGTTACCATCACGAGTACGAATACCGAAGACCTGATAGGCTCAGCTGAACAGGTGAAAGCGTACATGGCAGATTTCAATCAGAAGTACAACAATGTGCAGTTGAATGTCGTTAGGGATCTTTCTACCACACTTACCCAGCGCACCCAACTACTAATAGAAAATGCATTTATGGGAATGCTGTTAGTACTGTTATTCCTGTCACTGTTCCTGAATACCCGCCTGGCGTTTTGGGTAGCTTTTGGATTGCCTATAGCTTTCCTGGGAATGTTCATTTTTGCCCCGATGTTCAACGTAACCATTAACGTACTTTCCCTGTTCGGGATGATCATCGTAATCGGTATTTTGGTGGACGACGGGATCGTAATTGCGGAAAATATCTACCAGCATTATGAAAAGGGGAAAAAACCAATCCAGGCCGCTATCGATGGTACTATGGAGGTAATTCCTCCCATCGTATCTGCTATTGTAACTACGGTGCTCGCCTTCTCAATTTTCTTGTTCCTGGACGGTAGGATTGGTGACTTTTTTGGAGAGGTGTCTGTAATTGTGATCCTGACATTGGTGGTTTCTTTGGTAGAGGCCTTGATCATCCTTCCGGCGCATTTGGCGCATTCCAAAGCATTGCGTAAACAAGAAAAGAATCCTAAAACTGGTTTGGGGCAGCTCTTTTCCAAGCTTCGGACGATCAACAAAATGGGCGATCGATTCATGGCGTGGATGCGGGATAATATGTATAGCCCAACCTTGCGATTTGCTTTGCAGTACCGGTTACTGACGTTCTCATTTTTCATATTGGCTCTCTTTTTAACCTTCGGATCTATTGGTGGAGGTATTATCCGAACAGCCTTTTTTCCTCGTATTGCGAGTGACCGGGTGGCCGTGGAACTTCAAATGCCTAATGGTACCAATGAAAAAGTTACCGACTCCATCATAAGCTTGATCCAGGAAAAGGCGGTTATTGTAAACGAGGAGCTTACCGAGCAATATTTGCAAGGTACTGGCAAAGTGCTTTTCGAGAATATGATCAAAAACGTGGGTCCCGGTTCGGCTTCTGCTATATTGGAAATCAATCTTTTGCCTGGAGAAGAACGTCCCGATGCAATTCGGGCGGATGTAGTTACCGGGAGGCTCCGCGAGTTAGTGGGCCCTGTAATTGGCGTAGAAAGCCTGATCTACGGTTCTGGGGGGAACTTCGGAGGCGATCCTGTTTCGGTTTCCTTGCTCGGAAATAATATTTCGGAATTGAAGATGGCTAAAGCGGAACTAAAATCCGCAATGGAAAGCAATGCATTGCTTAAGGATGTGGCTGACAACGATCCTGCCGGTATAAAAGAGATCCAGATGGAATTGAAAGATAATGCGTATCTACTGGGTCTGGATTTAAGAACCGTAATGAATCAGGTAAGAGCAGGTTTTTTTGGGGCTCAGGCACAGCGCTTTCAAAGGGGGCAGGATGAGATTCGGGTCTGGGTGCGGTACGATAGGGAAAATAGAGCTTCCATAAACGATTTGGATGAAATGCGGATCATTACGCCCTCGGGAGATCGGATACCGCTTAAAGAAATTGCCAATTACCAGATAGCACGGGGGGATGTGGCCATAAACCATTTGGAAGGGCAACGGGAAATACGAATAAGTTCGGACCTGAAAGATCCCAAAAATACCAGTGCTCCGGATATTTTAGCGTGGATCCGAAATGATATTATGCCGGAAATACAATCCAAATATCCCACGGTAATGGCATCCTATGAAGGCCAAAACAGGGAGCGCAACAAACTTACCGATTCGCTGAACTACGTTGGTCCGGTAGTACTATTCCTAATTTATATCACTATAGCCTTTACCTTTAGAAGTTTCAGCCAGCCCTTACTGCTGTTACTGTTGATTCCGTTTAGTTTAACCGCGGTTGCCTGGGGGCATTGGATACATGATTTCCCGGTAAATATTTTGAGCATGTTGGGTATCATTGCCCTGGTAGGGATTATGGTCAATGATGGCCTGGTACTTATTGGTAAATTCAACAGCAACCTCAGAGGCGGGATGACATTTGATACCGCGATATACGAAGCGGGGCGTTCGCGATTCAGGGCAATATTCTTAACCTCTGCTACTACAATTGCCGGCTTAGCGCCCTTACTTCTGGAAAAAAGCAGGCAAGCTCAGTTTTTAAAGCCTATGGCTATCTCTATTGCTTACGGTATTGGTTTTGCTACTGTTTTAACGCTTGTTATGCTACCCATTTTTCTCTCTTACAATAATTCTATGAAAGTAGCAGTAAAATGGTTGCGTACCGGCAACAAAGTAACTAAAGAAGAAGTAGAGCGCGCCATAAGGGAAAAAGAGGAAGAAGCCCATATGGCGGAAGGCAAAATCACATCTTTAAACGGTCATGACCTGGAGCTGGAGAAGACTGATAAAGCGCAAAAGGAACTCGAAGAAATAGTATAATGAGAATATACCTTGTGGCGCTGTTCCTGACAGCGTTTTGCATTTTCCCCACCACTGCTCAATATCAATTGCTAACTAAGGAAGAGGCGGTTAAGCTTACTTTGGAAAACAACCTGGGGATTGTAATTGCAGAGAATAACGTAAGAGTTGCCGAAAATAACAAGAGCCTGCTTAATTCAGGCTTTTTACCTACCATCACGGGCTCTGCAGGAGCAGATTATCAACGAGACGATTCAACATTTGAATTCCCGGGTCAATTCTTAAATGATCCCGATACCGGGGACCCCTTGCTGGATGAATCCGGAAATCCCGTTCCCCGACCGGATGCCAGTCTCTACAAGGCAGAAGCACAGCGCTACAATGCTCAAATAACTGCGGATTATGTGCTTTTTGATGGTTTAGGAAGGTTATATGATCTGAAGCGATTAAAAGAGGAGCATAATCTATCTACCTTACAGGCAAGAGAAACTATTGAGACAACTATCCTACAACTGTTTACGATCTATTTTGAAGCCGCACGTTTGTCTGAAAATATTGCTGTATTAGAAGAAACCTACGCGAATACCAATGATAGATTGGAAAGGACAACCTATAGTTTTGAGTACGGCCAGATCAATAAATTAGACGTATTGAATGCGGAGGTGGACCTTGTAACGGACAGTATCAATCTGATGAACGAACGACAGTTATTGGAGAATACTACAAGGGACCTGAACATCGTGTTAAATAAAGATCTGGAAAATCGTTTTGTGGTGGATACCACAATAGCATTTATTGATAATATTCGGTTGGAAGAATTCCTGGCTACGGGAGAACAGAACAATGTGGTGATGTTACAAGCCAAGTCGAATATGACGATCAACGATTATGCGCTGAAATCCGCAAAATCGGTTTTTTTACCCACTTTAGGGTTAACGGGCTCTTACGGATGGAATTTGAATCAAAATGCTCCGGGGCCTTTTTTTCCAGGGGTAACGGTAAACAACACCAGAAATTTTGCTTTAGGAGCAAGACTCACCTGGAACTTATTTGACGGTGGTACTGGGATTACCCAGGTGAAAAATGCCAGGATTTTGTTAGAATCTCAGGACGCACAACAAGATCAAATTGCATTGGAAGTAAAACGGGATATTGCCAATGCGAGAGGGGACTATCAAAATCGCCTGCAGGTTTTTGAACTACAAGAACAAAACGTAATTACCGCATCGGATAATTACAATCGTTCCAATGAACGCTATAGATTGGGGCAGATCACTTCCGTAGAACTCCGGCAGGCACAGATCAATTTACTCAATGCGAAGACCAATAGAAACCTGGCAAAGTACAATGCAAAACTGGCTGAACTACAGCTTTTACAACTTACGGGACAGCTGCTTAATGTAGAACTATAACCGGGGCCAAGATGCTGGAACATTTCTTTCAATGTCCGTATTGCTGGGAGGAAATATCCGTGTTGTTGGACAGTTCGGTTCCGCTTCAAACCTATGTGGAGGACTGTGAGGTATGTTGTAATCCCATCGAAATAACTACAGCGTTTCGAGAAAGTGAATTGATACGTTTTGAAGCTGGGGAATTGGGGCAATAAAATGTTTATTTTTAAGTGCCAAAGCCATTTTCCATGAAGCTTTCTACCCTGATTCCACCAAAGATTTTTCCGATTTTGTTAGTCAATTTTATTGGAATTTTGGGCTATAGTATCGTTGTGCCTATCCTTATTTTTATCGTTACGGATTTTGGGGGAAATGGCTTTATCTATGGGATCCTGGGGGCAATGTATCCCTTTTTTCAATTCATCGGAGCACCAATATTGGGCAACCTTTCGGATAGGATAGGAAGGAAAAAAGTACTGGTTATCAGTCAGCTGGGGACCTTTATTGCCTGGTTGCTATTCCTGCTGGCATTTCTCCTTCCGGAAACCCAATTATGGACGCAAAACACGGATCTTACCGGGAATTATGCCATGACGTTACCCTTGATCCTGATTTTTGTTGCACGGATCTTTGACGGTTTTACCGGGGGTAATGTCTCTGTGGCAAATGCCTATTTATCCGATATTTCGACTGATGAAGATCGCAATGCCAATTTTGGAAAAATGGGAGCATCAACAAGTCTTGGGTTTGTGTTGGGACCAGCTGTTGCAGGTTTGTTGGCTTCTACAATGCTAGGTGAGGTACTTCCCTTACTCTTGGCTGCTATAATTTCACTTATTGCCATTTTTGTGATCAATACCCGGCTTCAGGAGAATGACCCTTGCATTGTAGATACTGGTACTTTAGGGCTAAAGTCCTTCCGAAGATTCTTCCAGGTAGAACATAAAGATTGCTACACGGAGGGCCAGGAAGCGTATGGAGAAACAAAAACGACCTGGCGCACAATTTGGAAGCTACCGGGGATTCCACTGCTGTATGCCGTGTATTTCCTTACTTTTTTGGCGTTTAGTCTTTTTTACGCGGGCTTACCGATTTACGCCAATACATTATTGGGCTGGTCAGCTACTGATCTGGGATTATTTCTTGCCTACTCCAGTGTGGTCATGATTTGTTCTCAGGGCCCTTTATTGTCTTTCCTGACCAAAACGGTTTCGAATCAGTTGCTGATCGTACTGGGATCCCTGTTATTAGCATTGGGATTCTTTTTGCTTTCCTCAGCGTCGTTATGGCTTATCTATCTGGCGAATACCGTTTTTTCAATAGGAAATGGTATTATGTGGCCTAGTTTTTTGGCCTTGTTGGCCAAAACCGGGAACAAGCGTAACCAGGGAGCAATACAAGGCTATGGTAACAGCATGGGAAGTATGGCAAGTATGCTGGGGTTGGTATTGGGTGGAATATTGTTCGAAAGTATTTCCACTCAGGTTTTTGCACTTGGAGCGTTCATTTTTTTGGTGATTACGCTCTTAATGTCGGGGAACTTCTTAAGACAATGGAAGGCGCTGGCGCTCTCTAACGTTGACGCCCGGTAAGGCAGTGCAGATTATCGAGAATTGGCAATAAATTGCCAACGGGTACGTTGGAAGCTAAGACCCTAATCTTTTACTGCAATGAGAACCTACTTCAAGCTCACTTTCGTTTTAAAAACAATAGCTTGCTGCTTTTTGATAAGTAGCGGAGCGCTTGTTGTATCCTGCAGCGAGGAAGAACTCACCGAGATACTGGAAACTTCGGAAGAAACCGATAATAATGCAACAGGACAGGATGACATGGATAACGAGGATAATGATTCCGATTCCGACGAAGAGGGAAATACGGATCCGGGTCCTACCGATGAATGTCCGGGCGATATCGGTTTTGTATTTGAAGAAACCAACGGGATACTCTCCATTGAATTTGAAGACAACGATTTCTCCGAAGGTTGGGTGTTGAAAAATGATGGGGACGGTATTTCAGGAAATGGTTATATGCAATGGGAAGGCGATCCTAAGATGAATGCTCCTGGCAATGGAACAGTGGTATTCCCTGTAAGGATCAGTCAGCCCGGCACGTATCGTTTTATTTGGAATTCTTCATTTAGGATGGGGGACAATGGAACAGAGCACAACGATTCCTGGCTGCGTTTCCCGGATGCAGATGACTTTTTTGGGCGAAAGGGAGATGGCAGTGTGGTTTACCCCAATGGCAGTGGTAAGACCCCTAATCCCAATGGCTCCTCTTCCGAAGGCTGGTTTAAAATCTACCGAAGTGGGAACGACAATTCCTTTAAATGGCAAGCCTCAACCTCAGATCATGATGCGCATGACATCTATGTTACCTTTTCAAATAGTGGCGTATATCGTATTGAAATTTCGGCCCGTTCGAATTATCATGGGATTGATCGAATGTTGCTATTTGAAGAAAACCTATCTAAGAATGAAGCCATTGACGCTGCGGATACTTTTAGTGTAAGGACCAGTTGTGACTAGGTGGAGGATTATCTCTGAGTATTCAGAAATCTTTGCGATCTGCGGTATACCGTAAACGAAGTAGAGGGAGTATTGTCCAAAGCAATAGCACTAACATTGACATCCAAAAGCCGAACTGGGTACCGAAAAACCTTTTGAAGACGGCTCCTGTGTATCCAAGAAGTGCCGAAATATCGAGTTTTAAAAGGATCAAAGTCCTCGAAAGATCGATCGGGTTGAGCGCTGTAGCCACCATTGAAAAAGTATCCAAAGGATACTCCTCGAACAGGATAAGTGACAGTAAAAAAATGCCATCGTAGATTACCGCCATAAATAGCCAGAGTAACACGGCGTAACCAAAGCCCTTTATTTTGTTGTCATTGTTTATGGCAATATTAAAGGCCAAAGCTGTGAATATAAGTGTAAGGAAGATGCCTACTACCAAAAGTAGTGTGAAATCAAAAACAGCATTGCTTCTTAAAAGGCCATACATCATAAAGGGAATGCCAAGTCCTAACACCAGGCTCATTGATAACGATCCTGCTACACCAAAGTATTGGCCCAGGAAAATATGCGAACGTTTTATAGGTTGCGCCAATAAAAGTTCGGTGAATTCTTTGGAGTTGTAATAGTACATGGTGCCAAAAATGGTGCCTATCAGAGGTACAAGAACAATGATGATGTTCATCAGTGTAATCACACCTTTGGAGAGGTCGTTGTTCAGAAACAATAGGACAAAACCAAGCGCTAAATAAAAGGAAAGATAGATATAGCTCCAACGGCTTCGGACCAAATCATAAAAACTATATTTCAAAACTTTACCCATTTAGCTCGGTTTTGGTTAATTCCGCTATCGCATGTTCTACATTGGTTTGTTGGGTAGCCGCCATCAATTCTTCCAGGGTGCCATTAAAGTAAATGCTACCTTCCAAAAGGTAAATGACCTCATCGGCTACCTCTTCTACAAACTGCATAACATGGGAAGTTATTAATAGCGTTTTTCCCTTAGCCTTTTCGCTTTTTATTAAATCTTTAAGTTGTATCAGTGCATTGGGATCTAATCCGGTATTGGGTTCATCCAAAATGAGCAGCAAGCTGTCAAACATAAAAGCCAACACCAGGTTGACCTTTTGTTTGGTTCCGCCAGAGAGGGCGGACAGTTTTTTATCCAAATGGGACTCGAGCCTAAAAAGTTGAATGAGGTCAGTTGCTTCATTGTCGTCATTCCTGAGATCTTTGATCATCGCAATGAGTTCCCTAACCTTTAAGTTACCGGGAAAATTGGCAATTTGAGGTAAATAGTCTATCTGTTTTCTATACTTCCAACCTTTTTTTATGGGATGGCCTAATACTTCAATACTACCTTTATCGGGAATAACCATTCCCAGAATGCTTTTGATCAATGTGGTCTTGCCGGATCCGTTTGGTCCGAGAATAGCATAGATCTTACCGGGTGCTATGGTAAGGTCGATACCTTTTAAAACTTCATTCTTTCCGAATTTTTTGTGCAAAGCGGTGATGTGTATCATAGACGTTTTTTCATCAAAGGTTGTGCATCCTTTAAATTGTCCGGGGTAAATACGGGGGATACTTTTTCTGAAAAATCAATGATATCCATAAATAACGAGCGAAGCAAAATAATGGTCTCCGGGGTCCTATTTGCAATATAAGAAAACAGCTTTACCGGTCGGTAGGGAACGTCCCCAATACCGTCTTTATCCAAATCGTAACCTGAATAATTGCTCCAATAATTCGAACGGAATTCATTGTCGTTCAACTTGCTGTTATAGGAGACATCGAAGGAGTTATGCATAAAATTGTTGCCCGTAAACGAATTGGTATAACAAGCACCAATGACACGGATGGCCCATCCATTCTTAATAAAATCGTTGTCTTTATAAGTGATTCGATTGGATCCTTCAATACTAATGGCTACCGTATTCTCCGTAAAGGTGTTGTTGCGTATCTTGGCATCGTTGATTTCCTTAAGCAGTAGGCCGTAAGCGGACGGACCCCAATTCTTTTTAAAGGTGTTGTTAAACATGTCAATATTTCTGGAGAACATGACGGCTACACCGGCTCCATTACCTTCAAACACATTCTCAGTATACACATCGTTGTCAGAAAACATGAAATGCAGGCCGTAACGAAGATTTTTAGTGCTGGTATTCTTGGTGATCGTGATATTGTCGGAAAACTCTAAATAAATACCATCCCGGGTCCCCTGGACATGGTTATGACTGACTTCTACATAATGGGAATACCAAAGTTGTATCCCGTTGCCCGAATTGTATTCGTCTTTGGCGTCACCAATAATTTTGTTGTGATAGACCTTGCCATGCGATGATTTTTCCAGATAGATACCGAAGAATAGTTTTTCCAGAACGACATTCTGAATGGTAAAATGCTCACTTTTAATGACTCGAATAGCAGCAAAATCAGTGGTGTAACTGACACCAACATTGATAACAAAAAGCCCATCGATGGTGACATGGTCTGAAGTTATTTTTATGATCTCACCTTTCTTTTGACCATCAATGATCGGGTAGTTTTCACCTTTTAACGTAAGGGGCTTATCAACAACAATATCGTGTTCATAGTAGGTCCCCTTTTTAACCAAAACCGTATCATATGCCTGAGCAGTACTTATGCCTTCTTTTATAGATTTGATAGGACACGATGGACATATGGTAACGGTTTCTGCTATCGCCTCTCCAAAAAAAAGAAAAAGTAAGCATGCCAGGATGGATGAGACGCGTACCATTAACGGATAATGAGAAATTTAGAATTTTCCAAGGCTTCTACCCAATGTTCGGTATCCTTCGAAAAACTAAATTCTTGTTTTTCTTTTAAAACAACCGGATGGTTTTCGATGTAGAAAACGATCCGACCTTCCAGAACTACCAGGTGTGTTTCACTATGGGATTCATGCGATGGAAAAACGGTATTCTTTTCCAAACTGACACTCAATATTTCTAAACGGGCATTTTTTACCAATTGCCGTATTTGTAATCCATTGAAAGGCTGTTGCAGTATCGTGTTATTAATGTTTATGGTGTACATGATGTGTTACTTTGTCTTTTCTTTTGAATCGCTCACGAAGTTCATCCCAGGTATATAAGTCCCCCTGGTGCTTTTCCTGTGCCTTTTTTGCATCCTCAACATGCTGAAATGCTGTGAGAAATTCTCCCATAGGGCTGGGAATTCCATAACTTATTAAAAAGGTACATGTCTGGACTTCGGTTAGCACCTCAGGTTGGTGATAGGTATTCGTTAGAAGGAGGCCTATTTTTTCTTCTTCAATGTTATTGATATGGTTGAGCATACACTCTAATGCGTCAAAATTGAACACTTTTCCTTTGGAAGTAACCAACTGCGCTGCGTGCTGTTTGTCCACAATAGTCATGCTACAAAAATGGCATGTGCTTTCTCCATAGGTTATGGGTTTAGGGCCAATTGTACAGGCTACTATGAAGAACAAAAAATAGACGACTCCTTTTTTCATATTAATTAGTAGCCAGGGTTTTTTTGATAATTTTTTTTGTTTCTACTCTTTTTTTGGTCATGCCAATATACCCTGCAACAAGGGTTAGCAGCATTCCAACCAGCATGAGGTAAGCCCCTAATCTTGGATAGGAATAGGCATCAAAGTTCAACATTTTCTTGTGTCCCAAAAGTGGCGGTTTATAACTCATAGGCGTGCCATCGGGGTTTTGAAGCTTCATAATGGCATTTGGATCCAGATTAGTACCGTAATCTACCATCCAGGCATTAAAATCATACATACCCAGAAAACCTAAGATGGTCATAACAACAAACCAACCAAAAAACCACGGATAGCCGATCTTATTGAAAAAGCCCAAGAGACCCATCAACAATCCCAGGGCAGCCATCCCACCAATTACTATGGGAAATACGGAGAATTCCCACATATCTTCGGGCTTTGGCAAAGTTTTCATACCGATATAATGGTTTAGACCATCAATATTTTGTATGTCGAACTCGCTCTGCCCCTGCAATCCGTTGATATGGATATTTAACCCCAAAGGTTCCGGGTATTGAGGAGCTCCAAGTTCAATATTCCATAAAGGAAAAAAGAAAAGACCCAGCAATAACGCTGAACCCAACATCATTAACAAACTTGCTTTTTTCATTTTTATCTGAGAATTAATAAGCAGGCCGGATGGGCCGACCTGCTTATCCATTTTGTTCAGGTATTATTCACCTAATGACCAAGACAATTCGATATTTGAATTGGCGGGTGATACCCTAACATAACCTTGCATTTCCTGGTGCAATGCTGAACAGAAGTCGGTACAGTAAAATGGCCATACCCCAACTTGTTTAGGTTCCCAGACCGAGGTTTTGGTTTGGCCTGGCATAATCAACAGCTCAGAAGTATTCTGCCCTATGATTGAAAAGCCGTGAGGTACATCAAAATCCTGTTCATGGTTCGTGATATGGAAATATACCTTGTCACCCACCTTAATTCCTTCAATGTTATCCGGAGTAAAGTGGCTGCGGATGGTACTCATGTATACATGAACCTCATTGCCATTACGTTCTACTTTGGCTTCGGAAGGGTTGGTCACGGCATAAGGATGCTTGTTTTCATCCAACCGGTAGATCTTCTTGGATTTGGAAGCCAGGAGTTCTGCAGGACAACCTGCGGCATAGTGAGGTTCCCCGTGTGTTGGAAAATCATAGAGCAGTTCCATTTTTTCGCCTGAAATATCATAGATCTGCGCGGAGTGCTCCAATTCTGGACCTGTGGGTAAGTAACGATCTTTGGTGATCTTATTCATCGCCACCACATACTTACCGAAAGGTTTACGCGAATTACCGCCTGGGATCATCAAATGTCCAACGGAGTAGAAGGTGGGTTTGCGATCCACTACATCCCATGTTTCCAAACGCCATTTAACTACTTCGGAAGAGATAAAGAAGGTGGTATAAGCATTGCCGTTAGCATCAAATTCGGTATGTAGGGGTCCAAGGCCACCACTTTTCACAACCCCTGCCATTACATCGTCAAAACTTAAGATAGGAATGCCATAGGCTTCTCCGTCAAATTTTTCTGCTTCAATGGCGGCCAGCATTTTAGTAAAGGAATGAACAGTCAAGTCTGCTGATAGTTTTCCCGAACCAATAATGTATTCTCCACTGGGATCGACGTCACATCCGTGAGGGGATTTAGGAGTGGGTAAAAAGAACACAGCACCTTCCACCTGAGTCGGATCGACGGTAATTACCTCGTTCTTCATGGTTGAAGTACCCATGTGGGTTTCATGGCTATAAACATTGTGGGCATAATTGGTAGCCATTTTTGTTCCGCCACCGTTGTCCACGAATTCTTCGATCTTTTGCCAGTTTATCGCGGCAATAAAGTCCTTGTCGTTTTGAGAGGAGTTTACCTCCATTAAGGAATTGGCCTCTTCCGTATTATAGGTGCTGAAAAAATGCCATCCATGTGATTTTCCACGGCCGGGGTGCGAGAGGTCATAGTTAAAGCCGGGCATTATCACCTGGAATTTCAAATCCAGGCGACCTGTTTCTGCATCCACACTGATGAAACTAAGCGCCCCTTTAAAATTCCCTTTATATTCATTGATAGGCATATCCCGTTGCGGAACGGGAACGGCAAATCGTGTTCCTGCGATAACATACTCCGTGTTCTCGGTAATAAATGCGGAACTGTGATTCCCGGCACTATTGGGTATTTCAATAATTTCCTCTGTTTCAAAGGTTTCCAGGCTTATCCGTGCAATCCTGGGGGTATTGTTACCATTTACAAAAACCCATCGGCCATCCAACTCTCCATTAGTCTGAGAGATATCGGGGTGGTGCAAATCATCCCATGGAATAAACCCGAATGAGGTATTTAGCATGGGTTTTGTCTCTTCAGAATATCCATATCCTGAGGTGGGAAATTGAGAGAATACAGGGATCTCTTTGAACATACGCCCGGAGGGAAGTCCGTAAACTGTCAAGTTGCCACTATATCCTCCTGAAAGAAAAGCGTAAAACTCGTCTTGCTCTCCAGGTGCCACATACACCTTTTCTGCGGCGGATGATGCCAGGGCACCATTGGTATTTAGACCAGCAGCCCGATTACATCCCATATAAAGCAGGGTTGCGCCCAAAAGACCGCCAATTACGTAATAGATTTTTTTCATTGTATTGTAGTATTTATATGGTATTTAGCTATTATTCTTCAGGTGGTAGGATTACTTTATCAACAACATGGACAATTCCGTTTCCGGCATTGACGCTGCCCAATATTTTAGCGCCACCTACATAAACATCATCACCTTTTACTTCTATGGTAGTATTCTGGTCGTTGGCTTGCCCCAGCTTTTTGAACTTTTTCAAAAACTCCTTGTCGTATTTGCCGGGGGTCACATGATGTTTCAAAATGTTCTGTAGTGCCCCTTTGTTTTCCGGTTTCAGAAGATTTTCAACGGTTCCTTCAGGCAATGCGGCAAAGGCATCATTGGTTGGTGCAAACACCATAAGAGGACCGGCATTTACCAAGGCATTCTCTAAGTCTGCGGCCTGTACGGCTGCTACCAGGGTGCTATGATCAGGGGAATTGATGGCAATGCTTAACACCGTAGGGGTAGACTCATCGTTCTCAATAAAAGCCTGACCTTGCTCTTTGTTGGCCTCTGTATCGTTCGTCACTTCATTGGCAGAAGTGTTTTCTGTTTTACTTGTGGAATTACAACCCACTACCAAAAACAAAAGCAGCAATGGATACACCAAAATTTTGAGTTGGACTATTGTTTTCATAATAAATTGGTTTAAAGTGTTCTAAAGTATTCAAGAAGTGCACGGGTCTGCTCTACTGTGAGGTTTTGGTTGGCCATGGCGGCACCGTTAAATTCTACCAAAAGGTCTTTGGCACACCGATCCTCTTCAACCATGAGTTGGGGATCCAAGATCATGTTCATAACCCATTCCGGGCTACGGCGTTCCAGGATACCCTGCATTTTAGGCCCTATAAAACGTCTGTCCGTTTTATGGCAAGCTGTGCAATTGGTTTTGAACAATTCACCTCCTGTGGTTGCCATTTCCTGGTTAATCTCAGGATCCAGCGTTATATTTTTTATTTGGCCAACTCCTTTGTTATCCAAAGTGATCCGCTGGGACGCGGGGACCTCATTGGTTTCAGGTGCTTTTTGTTCTACCTTTTCGGAAGATTTTGTTCGTTCCACACTGAAACCGTCATCTTTCTTTTCAGTTTTTCCGCCACATCCTATCAGAAGAAGGGCAACAAGAAGTGTGGAAATTGCGAATTTAATTTTCATGGAGAGGATTTTTAACAATTGCCCAAAAATAGGGGGGGAGGGTTGCGAAAAATATGATTTATGTCATAAATAGGATAAAAAAGTCTTTTAATCTTTAGATTTGAAAAAACAGGCAATTCTATGTTTTCCAACTCATCAAAATATGCCCTAAAAGGAGTACTTTACCTGGCGGTCAATGCGAGTAAAGAAAAAAAGATATTAGCAAAAGACATTGCCGAACCCATAAACGCACCCCCTTCCTATATTGCCAAGTTGTTACAGGAATTGGCTCGCCACGGCATTGTTTCTTCGGTCAAAGGGCCCCGGGGTGGATTTTACCTGGATCCGAAAAATATGGAAACCCAATTGATCAAGATAGTAGATGTTATTGATGGGGAACAACGGCTTCGATCCTGTTTGTTAAGTATTAACGAATGCGATCATGACAATCCATGCCCGCTTCATCATGTAGTGGGTGAGACCAAAGCTGGTTTTATCAAGAATTTAGAGGATACTACTATTTCCCAGTTGGTTGCCGATATTCAGGAAGGCAAGTCATTTCTTCCGCTGTAGCGCAGTATTTAGATAGCCAATTTAGTTACCATAGAATTCTGGAAATATGAAGAACTTCTTTTTTCGAGACGTACTACAAGCAGGTGCGTTCTTTTTTTGGGATACATTTAGGGAATTGTCCTGTCCCCCCTAGTGGTTTTAAAAGCCTGAATAGGAACACCCTTGCAAAACGAAATTTCCGCTTGCAAGAGTGTTACCTTGGTCTGTAGTTTGTATTTGCACTAGAATACAAAGTTAAAAGAGGCGAAAGCGTTACGACCAGGAGCAAAAATTGGAATATTGTTTCCCCGCACGGAGCGGTTCAAATGTTCATAATAATTTTCATCAAAAACATTGTTGATGCCCGCGGTTATCCTTGCTGTTTTAGTCAATTGGTAGCCCAACTGAAAATCCAATAACGAAAACGCCGGAGTTTCTGTTTCTCCAAACTCCTCTGAAATTCGGGATTGTTGCAGCACATGTCTAAATGTAAGTTCAGGTCGAAGTTTGCTTTCCAAGAAATCACCGATCAGGACATATCTAAAGTCCAATGGGGCAATTTCCGGAAGGGGTTCGTCTCGTTCCAAATCCTGGGCATACGTGTACGCCATACCTACTTGATGTTGGAGGCCCAAAAGCAGTTGTTGGGTCCAATTTACCTCAATACCTGTTTTAAACGCGTTTTCAATATTTACAAACTGTCGAACACCGGGACTACTGGGCAATCTACGGGACAGATCTTCGTCAATAAAAGAAGATATGAAATCCTGCAGATAACCGGCAAATAGGTCTACATTCAAATTGGAATTGGGAGTTTTCCACTGAAAAGCAATGTCCAATTGGTTGTTGATTTCAGGATTGAGCTCAGGATTGCCCAACAGTTCAAAAGGATCCTGCCCTACGGGAAAATAATTGATAAACCGTTCGGTAAGTCCGGCGCTACGTTGTGCACGGCCTAACCAAATGCCCAGCTCCATTTTTTCACTTAACTTTTGGGTTGTACCCAGGCTAAAACTTGGATTGAATTGCGAAGTGCGTATATCGTTATTCTCCTCAACAAACTCATCAGCCGGATCATTTACATCTGCAGTATTTAGTTCCATTCGTGTTGAAAAGATCAATCTAAGCTTGTTAAGGTTAAAGTGGTATTCCGCGAATACACTACTTTTAGCAATAAAGCCATCTTGCCAGGCATTGTCCTCAAAAGTACGTCCGGCATTGGGTCCCATTAAAAATTCACGTACCCTGGTGCCCTCTGCACCTTCGCGTCTAAAATCTGCTCCTGCAAAAAGGGTTGCGTTCTCAAAATTCCATATGCCCTCTGTACGTCCACCGTAGTTATACGTTGTTGCATTGGTGCTTGCATTTAACATTCTGGGATCAAGTGGTTTTAAGAGGTTGTCCATTAGATGATCCACGAATGAAGCAAAAACTGTGGTATTCCAGGAACTAAGACTGCTCTTATCGAAGGAGACATCGTGTCTTGCATTGAAGAGCCAGGTATCGTCCTCTCTAAGATCCATAGGGAGCGCAGCAAAATCGGCATCCCTGGCAACATTATAGATAGCAGAAAGTCGTAACTGATGGTTTCCCGAAATATTTAAGCCAATGTTAGTGCCAAAACTGCCACGGTTAAAATCGGCTGGAATTTCCTGTCCGTTGCCTGATGTGTAATCATTCCCTTGCGACCATGAGCCAAACAGGGTAACATCATGATTTTTGCCACTAAGCCCTAACTTTCCTTCATTTCGTAGTATTGTTCCGTTACCTTCATAACCACTGGAAACTCTTCCATAAAGTTCTTCTTCTTCAGTGAAACGTAGTTTAACGGGTACGAAGTTTATGGTGGCCCCAAATCCCGTTCCAAAGCGTAACGCATGTGGGCCTTTTAACACTTCTATTCTATCCAGCATATTAGGAGCCATTTGACTTGTTGGAGGATCCATACGGTTGGGGCAGGCAGCAGTTGCGCCTTGGGCTCCGTTAAGAACGATGTTTAACTGGTCGTACTTGAACCCTCTAAAAACAGGATCGAAACCATAATTTCCTCCCTTCCGAATACTATTCAAAGCTGGGTTTTGGTTCAGTACGTCAGCACCGTCATGTGCCAGTTGTTCCTGGTAGTCCAATTTAACCTTGTCGGTAGGTTTTTCGCTTGGGCGAAGGGCAATTACGGTTACCGGATAGAGATTTATGGTAATGCCTTGTTTGTATAAAACCTTATCGCGGATCGCTTTTGAAACGCCATCACTGGACAGGACCCACTTTCCATAATTAATATGGGAGAGATGTAGGGACAGCCCACTTTTAAAGGTTAATCCAAGGTTTCCATTTTCGTCGGTGGTGCCATTTTGCAGACCATACTCAAAAGTTGCTCCTACTATGGGCATGGCATTGTCCTTGTCTAGCAGTTTGATGGTTTCTGTTTCTTGGGCAACTGCGATGAATGATCCCAAGCAATACAGCAGGACGAGAAGTAATCCCGTAGTTGATTTTTGTAAATAATTCATAGGTGTATATTGATAATTCTAGAATACCGGGTGCATTATTGATGATGAAATAAGACACCGGGCGATAATGACTATGTGGGTTTACGCCATTTCCGGAGGTTGAATTATCTCAAATACAAAGAAGAAGTCATGAAAGATTGGACGCGGATTTACCGTCCTTTTGGCTACATCAAGCCATTGTTCTGAAAGGGTATACTTCGTGGTATCCAGATGGAACAGTAAAGGAATTTCAATGGACTGTCCCTTGGAAAAAGGGTTTTCCTGATGATCTGTTGATTTCTCCGCAAACATTTTAGCCAGGTAGCATTTCCCGTCACATTCCAATTGAGGTCGGTCGCTGTTCTCACAGAGGTGGGTAACTATATAGTCGTAATTGATAACATATTCCACTACGGGCCATAAAGGCTTTCCCAACATGATGAAGATAAGCGGTATGGCCAACAATTGTTTCATGCCCCAAAAGTAGAAGGTATGTACAAAGGAAAACCTGATTTTTATCATATAAAAGACATTTAAGTCTTTTATTTAAATTAGTCTAACGTAAGGCAATGCTTTACTGGTCTAAAAGAGAAAAAGATCGCCCTTAAACATTTCTTTCTGATTTCAACGATAGTGTAAAATGCTAGTTAGTCCCAACCAATCCTGTACAAAGGAGAAAAACTAAGAGAAATGAAAAGCTCGAGCGTTAAATTATGATAGTATCTAAAAGAAAATCTCCATTATTTGAATACGTTATCAATAGCTGTAAAAGTTAAAGGTTAAAATCCATTTTGTAAGAAAAATAATTAGCTTTTTGTACGGACTATTTAGAAATTATTCTATATTAGTAGCAGATATTCTTAGTTACTAATCTTTAACCTTTGAAATGATGAAAAAACTTATTGGGACGCTCGTGTTCTTGTTTGCCTTTTCAACCAATATGGGTGTTGAGGCAAAAACTGTTACAAACGAAGAAATTGCTTTTGCATCTTGTGTTAGTGTCGCGACCGAATTGACGGCAGGTCGACCTGATTTATTTGCCCTCGCTTATAACTATTGTATCAGACAGAGGTGTGATTGCTTTTAATTTAAGGTATAACTTGACAGTTAAAATTGGGGAGATTTCTTAATCTTCCCTTTACTATTTTTTATGAAATTATTAGAATGTAGATTACTGACAACTTTTTTTTTCGCTATTGTTGGGATTTGTTTCGGCCAAAAATCACTTAGTGTTTCTTATAGCATTGAATCAAAATTTGATATGAGTGAAATGAAAAATGCAGAGTCGCAACGAATGGCAGGCATGGCGGCGGAGATTATGGTTGATTTCGAATTTCAATTGCTGATTGATAATAATGAATCCATTTTTAAACAATCTGAACAATTGGTTAGAGATGATGTAAACCCTCTAATGTATGAATTGGCATCAGGTTTTTGCTCTGGAAACGAAGTTTGGTATACAAAAACAGGAGACTCCAATAAACGAATTGCTTTGCTAAACTCGGAACCTTCGATTGTATTGACCTTAGATGAAAAAGTACAGTGGGAGATAACCAACGAGTCCAAATACATTGGAAAATTCAAAGTTTTGAAAGCTACAACCACAAGAAAATTGGGGAGTTATCTTGAAGAAATTGAAGCATGGTTCGCTCCGGAACTACCCTATTCTTTCGGACCCCTAGGATATAATGGTCTCCCTGGTCTTGTACTTGAAATGCACAGGGATAAAGTAGTTTATAAATTCAAAGAGATACAGGAAAAGGATGTTAGTATTAAGCTCCCTAAACGCTCAAAAGAAATGACTTTTGAAAAGTATTACGAGATGCTAGACGCTAATATGGCTGAAATTAAAAAGCGGGGTTAAATAGGGAATTCGGTATATTTACCTTTTTAGTTTAAAAATTATAGTTTTTTTGCTCCTTAATTATTGGCTTATCTACTTCATACTGCAATGCCAAAATATACTTCTTATTTTTTCTAATAGTTGGGGGAAATGGGGTCATCCATGCCCAGAAAGCAACTATGAGTGGCACGGTAAGTTCATCCACGGATGGGCCTTTGGAAAATGCCAATATACTTGCTTTTTCGGTAAGTGAAAATACCAAAACAGTCTTCGCCATAAGCAACAAAAACGGTGAATACCGGCTTAACCTGGTAGTGGGGGCGACCTATGCCGTAACAGTCAGTTATTTAGGTTATCAAGAGTTGGTTTTTGAGTATCATGCCCAAGAAGATGATGTTAAGGACTTGGTGCTTACCCCAAAGGCTGATATCTTGGATGAGGTGGTGCTGGAATACAAAATTCCTATTGAGGTAAAAGAAGATACAATTACCTATCAAACGGATGCCTTTGTTAACGGTAAAGAACGGAAACTACGGGAAGTACTAAAAAAACTTCCTGGAATAGAAGTGGATCGTGAGGGTAATGTTACAGCTCAAGGGAAAGAGGTCACCAAAGTTTTGGTAGAGGACAAGCCTTTTTTTACCGGCAACAGCAAATTGGCAGTCAACAATATTCCTGCAGATGCTGTAGATCAAGTACAGGTTTTAGAGAATTATAACGAAATAGGCTTCTTAAAAGGGCTTCGGGATTCTAATGAATTAGCCTTGAACATAAAACTTAAAGAAGATAAAAAGAAGTTTGCCTTTGGGGATTTGGAAGTTGCTGGTGGACCCGAAGAACGCTATTTAGTGCACCCCAACGTATTCTATTACAGTCCGAAGACGACACTTAACTTCATCGGGGATTTCAACAACACCGGGGCCAGATCCTTTGAATTTGGAGATTATATTGAATTTAACGGCGGGTTCGGTAAGCTTTTGGGCGATATCCGGGGGTATATCTCGCTTTCTAACGATGATTTTTCGAAGTTTCTTTCCAACACTGATTTTAGGGCAAACATAAATCGTTTTGGGGCATTAAATCTTAGACAGGCTATTTCCCAAAAGACAGACCTCAATAGTTTTTTAATTGCAAGTAGCAATGACATTGAAACTAAGGTGAACACCTTGAACATCTACAATAGCGGTGATGCTGCTTTTGATGAAAATAGAGCTAACACAGAAGTATTGGACAATTTTTTCTTAATAGGGAAATTGACCTTAGACTATGAACCTAACCCCAAAGAGGATTTAGCTGTAAATACCTTTGTCAAATTAACCAATAATAATGCATCAGGGACCTTGCTTACCCAAAGCTTTGGGATAAATAATACCTTTACTACAAATTCCAGTCTGCAAGCCTTTGATATCAAGCAAAACTTGGAATATAGCAAACGTTTTTCCAAGGCGCAAACCCTGAGTTTGGAGACGACCATAAACCTCGAAAAAAGCACACCTACCAATAATTGGATTACTAATCAACCTTTTTTGGAAGGCCTTATACCTATTCAAGAGGACGATCAAATTGATATTCTGCAAGAGCTGGAAAGGCAGACTACCACAGTTGATCTGATAGCTAAGGATTATTGGGTACTTAACAATTTTAACCATTTTTACACAACCTTGGGCACCAACCTTCTTTTTGATTCTAGTTCAACCCAAGAAATACAACACCTAAGTAATGGTAACCTTAATGATTTTTCAGACAACGGATTCGGAAATGTAATCGACTATAGATTTATAGATACCTTTTTAGGGTTAGAGTACAAGTTCTTAAGTGGTATTATTTCCATAAAGTCAGGATTGTTCTATCATCACTATATATGGGAGAATTCCCAGTTCGGAAATACTGTTAATAATACAACTAACGTGCTTTTACCTGAGTTCAATGCCGAAGCAGCATTCAGTAACAGCGAAAAACTACAATTTAGATATAATCAACGATTGCGTTTTCCACAAAGCAATCGTTTGCTTAATAATTTCCTGCTGAACTCATTTAACAGCGTGTTTTTGGGCAATCGGAATCTACAAAACGAACGTTTCCATAACTTTTCGTTAAGCTACTACAAATTTAGCCTGTTCAGAGGGCTTAACCTTAACGCTGCTGTTTCCTACAACCGTAAAACACAAAGCATCAAAAACAGCACAGTATTAGAAGATATTGAACAATTTGTGACGTTTACCATGTTCAACGAGCCAGAAAATTCTTTGACAGGTGATTTTAGATTTAGTAAAAGGTTGGGGAACCTAAAACTGGGTATTGACTTAACTGGAGATTACAGTGAGTTTTTTCAATTGGTAAACGATAACGTTTCGAAGAACTTTTCAAGATCCTTATCAGTAACTGGGAAAGTTGAAACTTTTTTTGACAAACTTCCCAATCTGGAAATCGGCTATTCCTTTGAACCTTCCGACTTTGAAACTTCTGCTATAACCAATGAATTTATCAACAAAGAGTTCTTTGGTCTACTATCCTATGATTTTCTTAAGAACCTTAAGTTAAGTGTTGACTATAAACGGGTAGACTACGAAAATCGGACCCAACGCCTAACTAATACATTTGACTTGGCCAATGCATCGCTTTTCTATAAAAAGGAAGACTCTCCATGGGGATTCGAAATCTCAACATCTAACGTATTTAATACTCAGATTAAGAGGCAAAATTCTTTTTCTGATTTCTTAATTAGCGATGAAACCACATTTATTATTCCGAGAATCATTCTGCTAAAGGTTTCCTATAAGCTATAGGATTTTTGCTTTTTTTTCCGGCTACTTTTGAGTACAACATTCAAAATTAAAATCATACTGCTTATTTACTCCATTGCCTTAACTACCCCCTAACAAGGTATTGGAGCGTGTCTGAGTCATTAAAAGGAAACCCTCGTTTTACCGGTAGCAGGTATTGGACGTAAACTAACAATGTTCAATTTCCCACCCTTTGGTGCAAAATGGATTTTATCATGGAAAGTGTTTGCAACACAATTTTATGTTAGGATTTCAAAATGAAAACAAAACAACAAGCAATATTTGAAATGAGATTACTAATGGTTTAAAATACCTTTAGTTTAGTAACAGTGGGTTAACTAATGGAGAAAAAAATAAAGATAAGACTATTGTTCCTGTTTATAGGATGGTGCGGTTATTCCTTTGGATTTCAATCCGTTGAATACGCTCAAAACTTAACCGGGAAGGAGTTGCTAATAGTGGCGGATAGTATATCGGTATTGTTATCTAAATACCATTACAATCCTGCGGAGTTGCATGAAGATGAGTATATAACCTTAGAAAAGAAGGTTAAAGATCTGGCTATAGCAGTAGGTAATGAAAAAGAATTTATAAAGGAATTCAATACCCTTTGGGCAGATGGCCCATTTTCCCATGTGAACCTTGCTATTGCTCAAATGAAGGCAGTTGATATGGCAAACTATATTGATAACCTTCGCGTAGGCAATTCTAGTGTTGCATTGGAATGGGACGAGGGTACGGCGGTACTTAAGGTAACGACTATGACGGGAGTGGACACCATGGAAAAACTGTATGAAGCCTATCGCGAAATAGCAGCTAAAAAACCGGACGCCCTCGTTATAGACTTACGCAATAATTCCGGTGGTACCTTTGCCATTATTCCCCTAATAGGTCATTTACTAACAGATTCATATGATGCCGGGGTATTCGTTTCCAGAAAATGGTGGCGAATTAATGAAAAAGTGCCGGAAAATAAGGATTTTGAAAACCTGAAACCGTGGGAAGGCTGGTCCATAAAGTCTTTCTGGCATGATGTACAGGAAGCGCCATTGACCCGTATACAATTCCAACCCATGACTCCCAAATTCCAAGGTCCGGTCTACGTCTTGATCAACAAGAAATCGGCGAGTGCAACGGAGTTTGCCGTAGATGTACTGGCCACTCTGGAGAATGTCACCATCATTGGGGAAAGTACCGCCGGGAAAATGTTGTCGCAGAAAATGTATGATTTGCCGTATGGATTACAATTATCATTACCCATAGCCGAATACTACTCTTTAAGAATAGGAAGAATTGAAGGCAAAGGGGTAGCTCCGGATATTTTGATCGACGGTAGTGCAGCCATGGATCTTGCATTAAGGCTCACTAAGGGGGTGGGCTCGGAGGAGGCGATCAAAGCTACGAGTCTGGAAGCAAATGAAAAAGATGCTCCGGTTTTTGGAGCGGAAAAACTGTACCTGTTCGGTACGATGAATGACTGGGGAAAACAGTGGAGCAATGCACCTCAATTTGAATATAAAGGAGAGGGTATTTATGTAACGAAGTTTACCTTTACAAAGGGGAGCTATGAGTTCAAAATAGCCCCCATGTCCTGGGATTTTGACTATGGGGCGCGATCAGATGCAGTATCTTTAAAGGTTGGGGAGGTAACACCACTGGTCCGAATTCCTGGTAGTGATAATCTGCGGATTCAGTTGGATGAAACTTCCGAGCTGACCATCATGCTGGATGTAAATGATATTGAAAATGCCACTATACAGATTTTGAGAGATTAACATGTTTTTCGCTCTGGTCTATCATGTTATTTAAAGCATTAACGGAGTTGATCATTAATCAAATAAAAACAGATACTGTTCGTAGAGGTCCTCTACGACTGCAAACACTTGTCCTATCCTTTTTTCTCTTTGCCTTTTTTGGTGTAGGATGTTCACAAAAAATCACTTCCAAAGATATATTAAAGGAAGAGATCATCAGTTTATCCGACGAATATTTGCGTTTGCATCAACAGGCAAGTGGAGGAATTACACGGATATCTTACCACGATAGCTTGGAATTTGTGTATGCCTACGGCTATAATGGGCAGGATCGGGTGGAGGCTTTACACGGGGACGAACTATTTATTGCAGCGAGCATCACCAAAACCTTTCTAGCGGTTTGCATCTTGCAACAGATGGAAGAAAAGCTCTTGGCATTGGATGACAAGGTAGCCAACTACATAGATAAGGACATCTTAAAAAAGTTAACCCTTTATAAAGGGCGTTCTTATGAAAATGAGCTAACTATTGCGCATTTATTGCGCCATCAAAGTGGGATAGTAGATTACCTCAATAAAGGTGTAGTTCATCTCAATGGTTTAAATACTACACCCAACCGTAACTATACCTTGAAAGAAAGACTGGATTATGCGATTCGGATAGGGGAGAATTCTGCTGTGAATACACCTGGAAAGTACCATTATTCCAACACCAATTACATCCTTTTAGGAATTATAGCTGAGCAGCTTGAACAAAAGGCGATCTCTCAAATTTTTGAAGAGCGGATCATAAGACCTTTGGGTTTGGCAAACACCTCGTTGCATCCCGAAAACAACTCACTTGAAAAGATGTTCAGGGGTTATTTTGAAGATAGGGAACTCACTCGTTTTACAATGGAATTCAATAAAGAGAACCCTGCCGGGGGTATTCTTACTAATGTGGATGATCTGGTCATTTTTGGGAGAGCGGTTTTTAATGGAAAATTGTTTAAGTACGATGAAACCTTGAAAAAAATGCTCGATTTTGAAGGAGGTTATGGTTTGGGCGTTATGCAATTTGAAAAATCCCGTAAAACCGGGCGCGTTATAGGACATAGCGGCTTTGACCCCGGATATACCTCGTATCTGATCTATTTGGAGGATGTTGATGCCTGTATCGTAACGGTTATCAATCAATCGGAATTACGAGTAGAAATGCCCGCCTTCTTAGTGGTAAAAATTGTGGCAGCGTTTAAGAAGTACCTGTGATTAACCGGAATGTGAACATAGTATTGTAAAACTTGAGGTAATCCTTGATTTTCCCAAAACGTATTAACCCTTTAGTCCACCCAGAACTCTGGCCGAATCTTGCTTCCCAAAGCAGTGCAATCGCCACATACTCGATCAACGATTAAAAAAGGTCCCTCACAGCGGGTTAAACCCTCGTCTGGATTTTGATCATAGTACGTTACAAGGTTGAGGTCCACTCTTTCCAAAATAGACTGTGGGCAGGAGTCAGCGATCATTCCAGGCAGGCAGGTAGCAAAAGGTTCTAAGGGAGCTGAAGTAATTGGGCATTTGTTAACAAATTCCGGTTTAGGGTCATCCGGGAAGAAATCTTCAAAGTCAAAAAATATCCTTTGCTCATCCACAGCAGATAAGGCAAAATACCCGATTACTTCAGTTGAGGAATTACTTGAAGTGATATTGGTAGGTAATCCGCCGGGTTGTATTTGGGAAAATAGTAAGCCGGAAGAATTAAAAGCATTTAGTTGTCGGTAAAAGTCTTTGGCTCCCTGAGTGTCGGATAATTGTTTTACCAGGATACTGTACCGATGGGAAATAATAAAATTTGATTTGCCGATAAAGCGAACGGAAGTGCCTCGGGTTTCGGCATTGGGCGTAGCATCTACCTGAAGAATAGTAGTGGAACGCTCAGTATTGTAACAGACACGTTCGTCTGTTCGGGGGACCAACTCCAAATCGTATTGAATTGGCAGAAAGCAAGGGTCGTAGTTGGTTAGCACAAATTTTCTCGGAGTCCATAACGGAGCGATGATCTGGTAGGTTTCTTCATATTCATATCGGTACGATACATTGGGTTGATCGGTTTGAGCCGCATCCACTAGTATGGAAACGCCTTCCGAACCATTTTGACTGGACGTCTTTTCGGCATATACATTGGCAATTGTGCTTTCTTCCGGAAGGCTTTCCGGGCCGGAAACAAATCGATCGCCGTTCGCCGTTTCTATTGCCAACAGATAGGTTCTATCGGCTTGGATCGCAAAAGGGATGACAGAAGTATAGCTGCCAAAATCGGTTTCGGTAAAATTATAAACAGTTCCCAAGTCATCTGTAACATTTACCACTGCATTGCGCTCCGTAATGACCAGGGAATCGTTCTGTAAGCTTGTCACATTGCTTAACTGGATTTGCTGTACCTTTAATTCCCCGGTAAGATTGGCTTCAATCACCAGGATTTTATCACTACTTGTTGCACTAGTAATATTGGGGACAGACTCCAGTTCCTCTGTACATCCCCATAATAGGAAGTAGCTTACCAATAAAAAAAGATGTTTTTTCATCAATTTTTTGAGGGATTAACGACAACATAGGACATCCTTCAGCACCATTTTTGTCTTGAAATCTCAGGTGAATTTGCGTTGCAACTTGAAATTTAGCAAAGTTTAAAATGGGGAGGCTTTCAAATGTTGCTTTTTCGATTTAAGCAATATTTGAAAGCTGAAAACAAATATGGTTTTTTAACTTTCATCGGAGGCATGGATGCTAACCATCGATAACGGACACATGAGATATCGACTAATAGTACGGATTTTTTTTGGATCGTTGATGCTAACTCCCATGGGTGGTATGGCTCAGACTAAAACCCAAGATATGGACAAGATAATAGTGGTGACCGCTCGGCTGGATATAGATGCGATCAGAGCTTTTCAACTCTTTACGCAAAATGAGGATCTGGAACAATGGCTTACGGTTAAGGCAGACGTTCAATCCGAGCCTGGCGGCAAATACGAATTGTTTTGGGAACCCTCTGATCCGGAAAATAATAGTACTCTGGGCTGTAAGATACTGGCGATTGACCCTTCAAACTATTTAAATTTCGAATGGAAAGGGCCTAAACAATACAAGCACTTTATGAACACTATACGGCCGCTTACCAATGTTACGGTTATATTTAATCGCAAAGATGATAAGACGCTTGTTACTTTGATCCACACGGGATGGCGCACCGGAGAGGATTGGGATCAAGCCCGAAACTACTTTGAAAACGCCTGGAAAGGTGCTTTTGCCCAGCTCGTTAAATACGTCGGTACCATGTAACCTTTTGGTAAGTAAACACCTCTAATCATTGTTGCGCTTTTTCAATGCTACAGTTGATAGTTGTTTATTTCACCATTTACGCTTAAAAAGATGATAAAAATTCTTGCAATTATAAATCTCATTATTGCGGTACAAGCCTTATTTCTTTCATTTCATTTTGGGATGAAATCGACAAAAAAAATATTCACATATCGGTTAGTGGCATTTATTTGTGCAGGTTTTGGACTGATTGTGTTGAATACCTATCTCAACCTAAACAACATTCACAATGTATTACTCCAGGATTTCGCTAATCATATATTATGGTTCTTTGGTCCTGCATTCTATTTTTTTATTGTGTTTAGGAAAGTTACACCCCCAAGGAACATTCTTGCGGCGCATACCTTGCCTTTTATGTCCATAGCTATTTTAGATATCCTATTCAAACAACAGTGGCTCACTACGGTACTTCCGTTTGTGGCATTTTCACAGATGCTCATTTATTTGATCGTTGTGATTAGGCACTGCGTTATACATTATTATCGTGCTGTTCGCTTTTACAAATGGATACTTTTCACGATAACAACCTTTGCTTTAATAGTACTTTTTAATTGCACAGTATTTTTATTAAATAGTTTCGGACTAACAGTAAGGTCCAATGAAGTGGTTCAGAGTTTAACAGGGATACTGGCATTTCCTATATTTTACATCGCTTATAATGAAATGAATGCCCCTGGAGTTCTGGAGCCTGAAAAAAGAAAATATGGAACCACTCCCTTAACAAAAGAGAAAACCTTAAGCTATCTGCGGAAGATCGCATTTGCAATGGAACATGATAAGTTGTTTTTGCAACCCGATTTGAGCTTAACAAAACTGGCGGAGCACTTAAACATTCCCTCGAAATATATTTCTCAGTTGGTGAACAAGGAACTAAACCTCACGTTTACGCAATACCTTTCAAAGTTCCGTTTGGAAGAGGTGAAGCGAAACCTTATCAATCCGGAGAAACAACACCTTACCATCTATGGTATTGCCCAGGAAGCGGGTTTCAACTCAAGTAGCAGGTTCAACCACTTGTTTAAAAATAGAGTTGGACTCACCCCGAAACAATTTCGTACCCTAAAAATGAGCCAAGGAAGTACTATATCATGATATGGGAATACTCTTTAGAAAGGAGTAGAGAGTGTTCTTTTAGCTTTGGAAAGAAATCAGTTTAAGCTCAACATCATGAAAGTGAATTCTTCAACGGGACAACAACTACTTGCATTCTTTGTTCTGACCTACCTGATATCATGGGGAATATTTTTTATTGGAAAACAAACTAATATCATGCCGCTGCTAATACTGGGTGTTTGGACGCCTTCCTTAACTTCCTTAGGGCTTACCTGGTATTATTATGGTAAGCAAGGCATAGGACAGCTCCTAGGTCGATTTAAACGGGTTGGGGTTAAATGGTATTGGTGGGTCCTTTTACTATTTTTGCCTGCAGGTATCCATTTTGTTGGGCGTTCTGTCTGGCAATTGTACTTTCACGGGGAGCTTATCCCGGATATTCTGGACATGTCCTACTGGTTAGGGGCCTTTTTACCTTCTATTCTCATCGCAGGTCTTGGAGAAGAATTGGGATGGAGAGGCTTTGCCCTTCCAAGACTTCAACGTAATTTCTCTCCGGTAATGGCCTCTATGCTTTTGGCAATAGTACATCTGCTGTGGCATATGCCCACCTATTGGTTGGGACAGGGAATGCATAATGTTCCCTTTTTATTTGTCATTGCGTTTATCTTACCCTGGACATTTATTTTCAATTGGTTATACAATAAATCAGGGGGAAGTTTGATTTTTGCTGTAGGCTTCCATGCTATTTCCAACACCTCCTTATCTATTGTTCGTTTTTTGCCTTTAGAAAGCGAAGTGGTCTTAACCCCCAAGCTAATACATCAACTAACCTTACCTCTGGAACTTTCCGGACCTTATTTGACGGTCTGTGGAGTGTATGTGGCAGTAGCACTTGTGGTGGTACTCAAAGGAAAATTTAAAGAGGTCAATACGGATATCCCCTAGAATTGAAGTTGCTGCCGGTGCCTTAAATGATATAACGTTTCCAGGCTATGATGTCTTTTTTGTTTACTAAGTTTTTGAAGCGTGAGTATTTGCCCGGTACCTTAAGATACCAACTCGGGATTTGATTTTTTCAATAGAAAACAACCCGCTTTCTTCAAAGTTTCAAATCTTGCTTTTTTTTAGGTCTTGCATAATGCGATATGTAAAAAGCAATAATTGAAATCGGTTCGTCTGCTTTGGGTAGTACCTTGAAGTTAAAAGAACGAAAGGAAACTAATACTTAGAAAGCATGTTGACGGAAATCTTATTGACAATTATCACCTTAATCCTATTGCTCATATTCATTCTTCTGTTGAAAGGCAGTAACTCAAGATATCTTAAAAGATTTGCATCTAACGATATAAAAACGCCTTCACAGGGATCTGGGAAAAAGAACAGTACTACGAGCAAGTATTCAAAAAATGGCCTTTCCGATGCGATAGCCAGGGACTTCAAGTATAAAATCCAGGAAATAATGGATGCGGAAAGCCTTTTCCTAAATCCAAACCTGAAGTTAGAAGATTTGGCACAAACGATTGGGCTTTCCAAAAATCAAACCTCTCATGTCATTAACAAGGAATTTGAAATGGATTTTAACTCCTACATAAATAGTCTGCGTGTAAAAAGTGCCATTGGAATTTTAGTAAAAGAACCTGGCAAGCAAATTACGGAGGTGATGTACGAGGTTGGATTTAACAATTCAACCACTTTTAACCGTGCATTTAAAAAGATAACCGGACTTACGCCTACCGCTTTCTTGTTACAGGAATCATTGCTGAGTACCTAATTACATTTTGAGCCTTAACAGATTATTGGGAAATCTGTAAGCAATTATAATTGCTTGTTAAAATTTTAAGACTTATCACCTTCTTTACGGTGCAATTGTAAAGGTAGGGCGGTGAGAGGCCTTATCAAAAAGAGACAATCCATTGAGTTTTGTTCTCATTTGAATTATTTGAAATTAGCACTTCTTGCGTTTCTTCCGCCCGCCTTTCTCAGTTGCTAAGAATTTCTAACTAAAACTCAAAATGTATGAAACAGAAACTTGGCTTTCTGTCTTTGGTCTTTGCCCTGTTATTTGTTGGGCAATCATGGGGGCAGGAAAAAACGATTACCGGTGCGGTCACCGATGCGGAAGGACTTCCGCTGCCCGGTGTGAATATTGTCGTGGAGGGGACTTCCACAGGGACACAAACTGACTTTGATGGCAACTATTCCATTGTAGCCAGTGAGGGGCAGACGCTCTTGTTTACCTACATTGGCCAGAAGGATGTGAGGCGAACAATTGGTGCTGGCAACACCATTGATGTTCAGATGGAAGAAGATGCCCAGGCGTTGGAAGAGGTAGTGGTAACCGCCCAGGGGATAAAAAGGGAGAAGAAAGCACTGGGGTATGCAGTGACTTCGGTAGGTTCCGATCAACTTGAAAACCGCACCGAGGGAGATGTTGCCCGGGTACTTGCCGGTAAAGCAGCGGGTGTACAGATCACCTCTGCCGGTGGTGCTTCCGGTTCTGCCACCAACGTTACCATTCGGGGATTGAGCTCCTTTAGTGGTAGTAACCAGGCCTTATTTATTGTAGACGGTATTCCATTTAGTAATGATACCAATACAGAGCGAAGCGGGGACAATGAAGATGGTTTCGTTTCCGGGGCTACCCAGGGGTCACGTTTTTTGGATTTGGACCCTAACAACATTGCCAGTGTAGAGGTACTGAAAGGTTTG
>JANQRG010000040.1 GCA_028284665.1 Croceivirga sp. | reverse complement strand
GCAAATTATGAGTTCCGTGAGTTGCCTTCAGGTAGCTTCCAGGCTTCGGGAAGTTTTACTTTGGCAGTAGGCACCCATAATTTTGAAGTTATGAACCTCGCTACAGGATGTGTGATCACGGCTACCCATACCGTAGCAGATCCTGAAGTTTTGCATCTGGCCATCGCAGGAACAACGGCTATTACCTGTTTTGGTGATACCGATGGTACGGTGACTTTAGATCTACAAGACGCTACCAATACTACCTATACCGGGGCAATTACGTATACCCTGTACCAGGATGTTAATAATACCCCAACGAATTTGGCGGATGATGTAACCTCGGTGGGCGCTGATGCCGATGGTAATTTCACCATTAGTGGGCTAGCCGCCGGTAGTTATGTCATAGAAGTGGTAGATACCAATCCTCCAGGTTCCGATTGTACCTACCAAGAGGCGTTTACCATCGGAGGACCTGCAGCAGCACTTTCTGCTCTGGCAATTCGTGAGGAAATCTCCTGTGTGCCCGGTGCAGATGGGGTTATAGAAATCACCAATGTGCAAGGAGGGTGGGGCAATTACCGGTACTATGTAAGTGCAACCCCAATACCCGATGAATTTGATCCAACGAACTATGTCGCTAATCCAAGGTTTGAAAACCTTACGGCAGACACCTATGAGATATGGGTTATCGATGCAGGAGGATGTCCCCTGCAACTTCTTGATGAGACCCTGGATGTGCCTAACCCCATTGTCGCCTCCCTTGCAGTAACCAATCCGAATTGTACCAATATTGAGGGAAGCCTAGAAGTTAGTGCGCCTACCGGTGGACAAGGAAGCAATTACACTTTCCAATTGATCCGAAATGGGACCAACGTAGGTTCTCCTCAGACGACAAGAACCTTTGATAATCTAGGAGCAGGTATCTATACCGTTGAAGTTCTTGATCAGTGGGGATGTTCACTGGTCACCAACGCCGTAACGCTTTATGATGAAATTGTTCCTGCGGTCACTATTGACAAGCTTATCGATTGTACTCCTGATCCCGGAGGGCATATTACCATTACCCAAACCGGAGGCTCCGGTACTTTTGACTACTCGGTAACCTTCCCGGATAGTTCTAATCCTCTTCCGGATATTCTTGGAGCAAACACCGCTACGTTTACCGACTTAACTGATCCGGGCACCTATACCTTTACTATTACAGATACGGCCACCGGTCACAGTTGCGTTAAAACTATTACGGCGACCCTTGATGACTTTGTTGCACCCGTGCTACTGGACGCAACAATAGTAAATGTTAGCTGTTTTGGTGGTACTGATGGCAGCATCCTGGCTAATTTGGATAGCACTACGGACGATAATCCTCCGTACCAATATGAATTGATCGGATTAGCAGGGGCACCAAGCAGACCTTTACAGAGCGATCCCTTATTTACCGGTCTTCCTGAAGGGAATTATCAGGTAAGGGTAGTTTCTTCCCGAGGATGTGAAGACATCAAAAACGAAACAATAACACAACCTACCGCCTTATTAGCTTCGGCAGCGGCTACACCTTTCGCCTGTAACCCGGATAATACCGTAAATACATCAACAATTACAGTAACCGCTACACAAGGTACCGCACCATATCGCTATAGTATTGACAATGTGAATTTCCAGACCTCAAATACATTTGACATCATTGATAATGGTATGGTACGGAACATTACGGTCTACGTTGTTGATGACAACGGTTGTACAACCACTGCGATCGTACCGACCATAGATCCAATCAATACGTTTACCGTTGCTGCCACACAAAACCTGGCAATAACCTGTGTGAACCCTGAAGAGGTGCTGCTTACCATAACCGACAATGGCCACCCAGGAAATGTCTATGATTTCGAATTACTCCCAGTTGGAAATCCTGCAGGAAGTTTGACCTCCAACCCGTCGTCTACAAGTGCGATATTTGAATTGACTGATGTTGGCACCTATACGTTTAGGATAACCGATACCGTTACCGGATGTTATGTGGATACCGCGCCTTATACCATTGATCCTTACGATCTAATTCACGTGGAGGCAACGGCAACCGCACCGGCAATCTGTTTTACCGATGCTGGAACCATCGAAATAGATGTTACCGGATATAGCGGACCGTATTCCTATATCGTATATAGAACGGATGGAACGACCGTGCTCACAGGCAACGGAAATACCAGTACCAATCCGTTCACTATTCCTGATCCGACATCATTGTTGGTAGGTGGAAATTACTATGTTGAGGTTACTGAGGACCCAGCCACCGGTTGCGATGATACCTCCAATAACGTGACCATCATTTCTCCGGATATGCAATTGGATGTTACTGTAGATGAGGTTGCTAATGTTACCTGTACCAACGATCAAGGAGAGATTAGAGCAACGCCATCAGGAGGATATGCCCCTTACGATATACTATTGACCAATACTACAACCGGTCAAAGTTATACGGAAAACGATGTGGTCGAATTTGTGTTCTCCGGCCTTTCGGCAGGTGATTATGATGTCGAAATTACGGATGATGGGGGTTGTACAATAAGTCGACACGATATCCTAACATTATCTATTCCTCCTTCAATTGTTACCGACATTAGTCCACCTATAACGCTTACCTGCTACGGAGATACGAATGCTTCTGTGTCGGCAGATTTGCCTACAGGTGGTAGCGGCACTTACCAATACCAGCTCCATGTGTACGCCAACTTTGGGGATACTACTCCAATATCCAGTTCCGGATTCCAATCCAGCAACATTTTTAATAATCTGGGCGCAGGTGTATATAGCATTACGGTATCCGATGGTTGGAATTGTGATGTCATTACAGGTCAGGTGGAAATAGACGAACCTGCAGAGGTGATGGCCAATTTGATACAGACCGCCCCAAGGACTTGTAACACTGATGCCAGCTTATTGCTGACCGCAACGGGAGGGGATACAGGCGGTATCTATCAATACTTTGATACAGCTACGTCTACCTGGATTGATTTTAATGGTGGAAATACGCACACGTTTACCGGTGTAGCTGCAGATTCGTATCAATTTACGATACGGGATGCTAACAGCTGTGAAGCGATGATCTCCAATGAGATCACTGTAGATCCTGTGCCTCCTTTAGTGCTGGATATTGACGATAGCGCTGCGTTCATCAATTGTACGGGTGAGGCATCAGCTACCATCATCGCGAATGCCAGCGGTGGTTTGGGAGATTATTTCTACGAACTGTATGATGCGGACCCTGCAACTTCAACGCCGATAGTAGGGCCCGTTGCCAATAATACCTTTAGTGGTTTGGTCGCTGGCAATTACTACATCCGAGTAATCAGCCAGGATTGTGAAACGACCACTGCCAATCCTATCCCAATTATGGATCCAGTACCCCTACAAGTGGATCGGGAGGAATTCACCGATGTGACTTGCTCCGGTTTGGATGATGGTACTATTACCGTAGAAGTTTCCGGAGGAACAGGTGAGATCTTCTACGCTATAACTCCCAACCTGAACCAGTTTGATACGGTAAATACCTTCACCGGGTTAGCTCCAGGGGTATACGACGTTATCGCGCAGGACAGAAATGGCTGCTTTATCACGTTCCAATTCCCTATTATCGAACCAGATCCGATTGCAGCTAACGCAATCAACATCCAGCATGAGGTATGTGTAGGTGATGCCGATGGGTCTTTTGATCTGGAAATCACGGGAGGAACCGCACCGTATCGAACCAGCCTGAACACCAATAATGACGCCGATTATGTACAGGATCAGTTGACCTTCACCAACCTGCCGGCAGGAACCCACGTGGTCTTTATTAGAGATGCACAGGACTGTGAAGCTAACGTCATTGTAGAAATCAACCCAGGGGTAAATCTAAATGCAACTGTTAGCCCGATGTATACCTGTAACGGCGTCATCCCGGAAAACACCTTGGAAGTGACGCTCGAAGATCCTTCAGTTAGTGGAGACGTGTTATACGCATTGGATTCAACCGATCCCGCAGACCTTCAGCTAACTCCGGATTTTACCAACGTAGCACCTGGTGACCATTATTTGACCATAGTCCATGCCAACGGTTGTATGAATACCATTGATTTTGAGATTGAAAGTTTTGAGCCATTAACCTTAGTGCTGGAGCAAAATAACATCAACGAAATCACTGCTGTAGTCAACGGAGGATCTCCGGACTATACCATCATTTTTGATGGTAACGATAACGGTACGGACAACACCTATATCATCAACAGAACAGATACCTATCTCGTTACGGTAATCGACAATTTAGGATGTGAGGTCTCTGCTGAGATCGAGATGGAATTCATTGATATTGAAGTCCCTAACTTCTTTACTCCGGATGGAGACGGAATGAACGATTACTGGATTCCTGAAAATCTGGAAGCCTTCCCGAATGTACTAATGATCATTTTTGACCGTTATGGTAGAGAGCTCTATCGAATGGGTTACGGGGACACCGGATGGAATGGAATATATAATAGTGCAGATCTTCCAACCGGAGATTACTGGTATATCATAAAGTTGCAAGGCGAAAATGATGACAGGGAGTTTGTCGGACATTTTACCCTGTACAGATGACAAAAGAATTAACCTATTGCCCCATGAAGAAGACCCAAATCTTAACCCTGTTGCTGCTCATTGGCTTAATGGCAAGAGGCCAGGAACTGACCATTCCGCAACTGTCGCAGTATATTGCGGATAACCCCTTTTTAATGTCTCCCACCTATGCCGGAGTTGGGGATCACATTAAAGTTAGGTTAAACGGATTAACCCAATGGGTGGGTATTGAAGATGCACCGGATACACAAACCCTGGCTGCCGATGCCAGAATAGGAAATCGATCCGGTATTGGTCTGTTATTATATAACGATAGCAATGGGGAGACAAAGCAGCGGGGGTCACGGGTTTCCTTTGCCCACCACTTGACCCTGGATCGTTACGATGATGAATTCCTTTCTTTTGGGATCAGTTATAATTTCAATCAGTTTAGAATTGACATTGAAAATTTCACGAACAACAATGATCCCGGGGTAACCGATGATCGCGCTACGACCAATCACAATTTTGATGTTGGGGTATTGTACCGCTACGATAAGTTTTATTTTAGCCTTAATGCCTCCAATCTGCTTAACAAAGACTTAGCTACTTTTAATCCAATTTTTGAGCCCAACACGCTTCGCAACTACTATGTCTATACCGGCTATAGTTTTTCTAAGAACAACAACAGTAAGATAGAGGTAGAGCCCTCAGTGTTTTTTCAATGGTTTGAAAGTGATGGTCGGTCCGTAACGGATCTAAACACCAAGTTCCGTTTTCATGACTTTGAGGACTATTACTATTTGGGGCTAACCTATCGTTTTCTTAACGATCAGATCGGAACCCCCCTGTATATTGCACCGATAGCAGGATTAAAAAAGAGCAATTTTTATTTCGGATACTCTTACCAGGTAATTGCCAATGAGATCTTAGGATATAGTTCCGGAACCCATGTACTGACCGTTGGTATGGATCTATTTCAAGGCATTAGCAACTGTAGGTGTACCTATTGAGTTAGTTCCATTGTATTCCCTTAATTTTGCCTACATTTTTTACATATGGGCAAAATAAAGATTAATAATATCCGCGTTCATGCATGGCACGGTTGTTTACCTGAAGAGAGCCTGATAGGCAGTGATTATCGGGTAGATATTGAAGTAGCAACCGACCTTTCCAAACCTTCCGAAACCGATCGTTTAAAAGATACTGTTGATTACGTCCTCTTGAACAATATTGTGAAAGAAGAAATGGGAATTAAATCCAAGCTATTGGAACATGTAGCAAAGCGAATTCTAGATCGAATATTCGCAGAAGCCCCTGTGGTAACCACCGCAGAAATATCAGTTTCCAAAATTAATCCTCCAATTGGTGGGGACGTAGAAAGTGTTACTGTGATCCTTTTCAAAGAAAACCGGTAGATTCCTCTTTGGAAAGGAGCGATTAGAGTGATACCTTTGTAGTCTGAACGGCATCGTGGCCGAGTGGCTAGGCACAGCTCTGCAAAAGCTTGTACAGCGGTTCGAATCCGCTCGATGCCTCTTAAAAAGCTTCCTTTTAGGAAGCTTTTTTACTTTTTGATCCGTTCGATACCATCCTGGACATTAAACCTGTCTTTCGGCAGAAATCCTTTGGTAATTAACACCATTCCGCAAAGCATCAAAACTATCCCCAGACCCTTTTTTACCCACCGAATTCTGGATTGGGTCAGTTTCCGCTTCAATTGCTTTGCAAGGACAATCTTAATCATATCGACTACGAAATACGTAACGATCAATGCTGTAAAAAAAATCAAAATTCGGTTAGGATCATTATTTAAACTTGGCCCTACCACGATCAGTACACCCAACCAAAATACCAACACCCCGATATTGATAAAGTTCAACAAAAAGCCCTTAACGATCAATCCAAAATACGTTCCCTTTAACTTCTTTTGTTTCTGGTTTTTGGCTTGTTTTTGAGCGAATACAACGATACCGTACACTAAAAGGATCATGCCTCCAAAAACATACAACCCGGGCTGGTTGCTCAAATTTTCAAGTAATTGAAAACTACTAAAGTAGGCCACCAGGATAAATAAGATATCTGCTAGTATCACCCCAATATCCACACAAATTGCAGCTCTAAATCCTTTTGTTGCCCCTGTTTCCAACAATACGAAGAAAACAGGGCCTATCATAAAGCTTAATAAAAGCCCTAAAGGAATCGCTGCTTGTATATCTTCGATCATAACTCTTACTCTACCCTTTCCACCCTTCCTCCAAAAACAGTTTTTTCATCCATTTTCTCCGGATCACCATATACTTTAACTACCCCACCAGCCTTTACATCGGCTTTAACATATTTTGTAGCATAAACTTCAGCATTGCCACCGGCATTCACGGACACTGTGGTAAATCTACTTTTGAATCCACTTCCTTCATAGGTGCCGCCTGTATTGATGATAATGTCCTGATTATTCGTAAATCCCTTAACAATAACATCTCCTCCCGTTACCGCTTTAACCAATAATTGTTCCGTTTGACAATTGAGTTCCAGTTCTCCTCCTTCCTGAGCTTTCAATTCCAAAACTTTCTGTACAATAATTTCTTTGGAATATATCCTGGCATCCTCATTGACATCAATAATCGTCAGTGGTTCTGTATGATAAAGATCAAGAAAGGTACGATAACCGCTAAAAATCTTGTCAACTTCCATCCGGATTTTGAGCACACCATCCCTATTTACAATGGCTACCTTGTGCGTGTTAGCTCCTGTTATGATCGCCTTGCTTTCCTCTGATCTGATAAGATTAACGGATATCCCATCAAAGACCTTAAGCTGCTGAAAGGCTTTAAGTTCTTTGATAATCTTTCCCTCCTGGCCGATACCACTTACTGTGGCTACTACAAATAACAACGGAAATAAATGTGTTTTCATAGCTTCTAATGAATACATGAGTTCTTATCTCATAAACTACTTTCTTGTAGAAAAAGTATTACATATTCCTTCCTATAAGGCTAAAATCGAGGTGTCGCTTTATTAAATCTGTACTTTTCACCCTGACTATTACCTCATCTCCAAGTTGATATATTTCCCCGAAACGTTCTCCCACAATAGCATATTGTCTTTCGTCATAAACATAATAATCGTCCTTGATATCCCGAATGCGAACCATTCCTTCACATTTGTTTTCCATAATCTCCACATAAATCCCCCATTCCGTTACCCCAGAGATCACGCCTAAGAAATCCTTGTCCGCATGATCCTCCATATACTTAATTTGCATGTATTTTACAGAATCCCGTTCTGCACTTGCGGCAAGTAGCTCCATATTAGAAGAGTGTTTGGCCATCTCCTCATAAACCTGTTCTGCAGGGGGCTTTTGGTTCTTCAAATACTGAGCCAATAATCTATGCACCAAAACATCCGGATATCGCCGTATGGGAGAGGTGAAATGGGTATAATACTCGAAAGCCAAACCGTAATGTCCAATATTTCCAGTGGTATAAGTTGCTTTACTCATGCTTCTTATTGCCAAAGTATCCACCAAATTCTGCTCTTTTTTTCCTCTTACATCTTCCAGGATTTTGTTTAGAGAGCTATTTATTGCCGTGCGACTTCTCATATCAATATGATGTCCAAATCTGGAAATTACACCGTTCAGCGCCATTAATTTTTCCTGGTCCGGTTCGTCATGTACCCTGTAAACAAAAGTTTTCTTTGGCTTTTGCTTTCCTATAAATTCTGCAACTTTTCGATTGGCGAGAAGCATAAATTCTTCGATCAATTTATTTGCTTCTTTGGCCTCTTTAAAATAAACACTTTCCGGATTGTTTTCTTCATCCAAATTAAATTTCACTTCTATTTTATCAAAAGAGATTGCACCTGCCCCCATTCTTCTTTCCCGCATTATTTTAGCCAATTGGTTTAAGGAAAGAATTGCCTCAGCTATAGCACTTGAAACGCCATAACTTCCTTTTCGTATTGAAACTTCTTCAGGAATAACCTCAGATTCCGTCTCTATAATATATTGCGCTTCTTCATAAGAAAAGCGCTCATCCGAATTAATTACCGTTCTTCCGTACCATTCTTTTCGAACCACAGCAGAAGCATCCATTTCAAAAACCGCAGAAAATGTGTATTTGTCCTCATGGGGTCTGAGGGAACAGGCATTATTCGATAGAACTTCCGGGAGCATCGGTACTACCCGGTCTACCAGATAAATCGAGGTTGCCCTGCTATAGGCCTCATCATCAAGTATGTTTTCCGGAATCACATAATGCGAAACATCTGCAATGTGAATTCCAATTTCGTAATTACCACTATCCAATACTTTCAAGGATAATGCGTCATCGAAATCCTTAGCATCTCTGGGATCGATGGTAAACGTAAGTTCACCTCTCATGTCCCTTCGTTTGGCAACTTCCTCTTCCTTAATGCTGGTATCTATACTATCTGCATACTGCTGCACTTCATACGGAAACTCATAAGGAAGACCATACTCCGCCAAAATACCATGAATTTCAGCGCCGTGTTCCCCGGGTTTCCCCAAAACCTTTACCACACTTCCATATGGCGAATCCGCGCCCTCCGGCCATTCTCCTAAAGCCACAACCACTTTGTCCCCATTTGCAGCTTTATTTATCTTCTCCTGAGGTATAAAAATATCGGAATACATTTTTGGATCCGTTGGTCTAACGAAAGCAAAAGTTTTATGCAATTCGAGTATACCTACATAATTGGTTTTAGCCCGCTTTAAAATTTTTTGGACTTCCCCCTCTGGCCTTTTTCCCTTCCTGTTTCGCTTTAGGATAATTTCCACCTGATCCCCATGAAAAGCCTTATTTAACCGTGAATTGGGTACAAACACATCCTCCTTAATTTCCTCCACAATGATGTAGGCATTCCCATTTAGCGCTAGATCTACTTTCCCTTCAAGAACATTTTTTTCAGAAGGGTGTTTCTGATACTTTCCTCGAACCGTTTCTTTAATTCTGCCCTTTTCCTTGAGTTGCCCTAACCGTTTTATCAATTCATTTCTTCCCTGGGTGTCAGAAATATTTAGTTTTGCCGCTATTTGTTTATAATTAAAACTTCTTCCAGGTTCATTTTCCAGAACGGTGAATATACCTTTAGTAATCTCATTTTTACGTTGACTTCTGGCACGTTTTTTCTTTTTCGACATTCAGCAAAATTTAAATGAAATTACAAATTATATGTTCTCACAATTTTTACAGTGTCATATCTTTTTTTAGAATTAAAAATTGTTAACACATAACATTACATACTAAGCTTTTTTATTATTTAAAATTTCATTTTTAGGGTATATGATAGGCTGTGAATTTGTGATATAACTATTTCAAAAAAATCTTGACATCAACAGAAAATAAACTTTATTGACAGTTTATGAATTTAGTTGTGTCTTACTAATCAGGAGGTTACTTTTTTTATGAACGGCTTTTGAAACACTATTTCAACATGAATTTATCGATAACTTAGTATTAGGTTAATGTTAATTCCAGGGACTTAACATGTGAAAAATGTTGGTTAATTTTTAATAAAATATCAACTTAAGTTTATTTAAAAAGTGGTAATGTAGATTTTATGGCACTTATCCAACTTTATTATTTTATTTTTTTTGTCGGGATATTAACAGAAGTAAGGATTTATAAACTGTTGAAATTTAATTGACTACGATTTTTTATAAGGTTTTTTGAACGATGTCAAATAAAAAGTATCGTACCTTTATAAAGAACCCATTATCAATTCTTTGACTATGAAAATTGCTATAGGAAATGACCATGCAGGTACGGAATACAAATTAGCCATTGTGGGGATGTTAAAGTCCAGGGGAATACTTATCCATAATTATGGAACAGACGGATCAGATAGTGTGGATTATCCCGATTTTGTTCACCCGGTAGCATTGGATATCCAGGAAGGAGCGGTAGATATGGGTATTGTTATTTGTGGAAGTGGTAATGGGGCAACAATGACGGTGAATAAACACCAAGGTGTTCGTGGCGCACTGTGTTGGAACAAGGAAATTACGGCTTTGGCTAGGGAACATAATGATGCAAATGTTTTAAGCCTCCCTGCTAGGTTCATCGCATTACCACAAGCTTTGGAAATGGTGGATACTTTTCTCAACACGGCATTTGAAGGTGGACGCCATGAAAGAAGGATTGAAAAAATACCTTGTCGGTAAAATCCTTTATTCATGGGGAATCAGCATTCTGAGCATCACCATCACAAACATCAAGTAAGTGGTAGAAACCTAGGTATTTCTATTGTTTTAAATATCCTAATCACGGTAGCTCAGTTGATAGGGGGTATTGTTTCAGGAAGTCTCTCCTTACTTTCCGATGCACTTCATAATTTTAGCGATGTTCTCTCACTATTGGTTAGTTTTTTTGCCAATCTTTTAGCTCGAAAAAGAGCATCAACCGCCAGGACATTTGGATATAAGCGAGCAGAAATTATTGCAGCTTTTGTGAATTCAGCCACCTTAATGGTGATATCTGTGTTTTTGATCATTGAAGCGATCAAGCGGTTTTTAGAACCGCAACAGATCGCCTCGGAATTAGTGATTTTACTTTCACTAGTCGGGATTTTAGCGAATGGCTTTAGTGTATTGCTCTTAAAAAAAGATGCCGGGGTAAACATGAACATGAAATCGGCTTATTTGCACTTATTAACAGACATGATGGCATCTGTTGCAGTCCTAATTGGCGGGATAGTAATGAAGTACTTTCAGCTGTATTGGATTGATCCCTTATTAACGTTAATTATCGCCATATACCTTATATATGTGGGTTATAGCTTGTTAAAGGAATCAACCAAGATGCTAATGTTATTTACACCTAAATCAGTTACAGTAAATGAAATTGTTAATACAGTTACGCAAATGGACCAGGTGAAGAATATGCATCATGTGCATATCTGGCAGTTGAATGAAGATGAAGTTCATCTGGAAGCTCATATTGATTTTGAAAATGATATTAAATTATCCGAATTTGACACAATCTTGAGTAAAATAGAGGAGGAAATGTCCCGAAAATATGGCATCAATCACGTGAATATTCAACCGGAATACGGAAAGTGTGATAGTAAAAAAGTAATAGTTCAGGATTAATGGAGTTAGAAGTAAGAATTAAGACTTTTGAAAAACTTTCTTTGGAAGAGCTGTACGAACTCTTGCAATTACGTAGCGAAGTTTTTGTAGTGGAGCAAAACTGCATCTATCAGGATATTGATGGCAAAGACAAAAAAGCATATCATGCTTTGGGAATTCATAAGAATGAAGTGGTAGCTTATGCGCGGATATTTTCAGGTGGAGATTATTTTGAAAACCCTGCAATAGGAAGGGTAGTGGTAAGTAATAGTCTTAGAAAAAGCGGTTTTGGCAAGGTGGTCGTTGAACATTGTATAAAGTATGTGGATGAGGTATTAAAAGCGCCAATCATAGAACTTTCTGCCCAGACCTATTTGAAGCGATTTTATAAAGAATTAGGATTTATAACTGTAGGGGAGGAGTATATGGAAGATGGTATTCCGCATATCAAAATGCAACGGACCTCTTTTTAGACGTATAGGGTTTTACGTTAGCTAGGTATTATTGCGTATGGTTGGGAAATACAATTTCCCGGATTTCTGTAAACATTTTTGTTTGCGTCTCCTCCCAATACTTCGGATCTGGTCCGTTTCGTTCATATATGGTTGCTACTATCACAAATTTCAGGCGTTTAACCATATCTTGCATAGCGCTATCACTACTTTCATTTCCTAATGCATTCAATTCGGCTACTTCTTTCTTCCACCAAGAAAAATCGATGGTATTAAGTTGTTGCAAATCGGAATTGAGCTTAGTAAGTAATTTGTTCCGAAGCTTATTTTCAAGTGTTAGTGCCTTGGATAATTGTTTGTTGGCTTTTTTAAAACGTTTTGATCTAAATAACAGATTATACCTGTTAATGACGCTGTCTACATTAAAGAAATTGGAGTAAGCGGAAATTACTCTTTTATAATTTTCAGCGGCGAGTAAAAGCTTTCCTGTTTTCTCATAGTGTACAGCAAGATCATATTTGTTTTTAAACTTGCTCAATAATGTGTTTTTAAACAAGGTGTCTTTTTGCTTACCGGGGTGTTTAAGATACAACCAATCAAAAGCACGGTTTATTTCTACCGCAGCCGGCCAATTGTGCCCGGCCTCAAAAGTGAAAAGGGTATTGGCAAAATTTAGTTCTCTTAATAGTTTTTTGTTTCTCAGCATCTCCGAATAATTCATATCTGCAGTACCCACCAGTCCGGCATACAAAAACTTTTGAAGGGACGGAACATAAGCAGGCACGGCTGAAAAGCCCGCACCACAGGCAATTACTCCAAAAAACCTGTCCGTTAGGCAGGCTATTGCCGTAGCTAGTCTTGAGCCCCCTGAGAAACCAGCAATGAACATCTCATCCTCTTTGATCGAAAATTGATTGAAAACAGTATTAAATAGATTGTTGGCTATATTAAAATTTCTGTCAAAGGACCCATTTCTTGAGGAATTGGAACAGACAACAAGTAACCCATAATTTTCGGCAGCGTTAATAAAGGGCTGAACGCCTATTTTCCCTCTTGCGGCGGGATCAAACACAAACACAACCGGATTTAGCGTATTCTCATCAAAACCCGTGGGAAGGTATAAGGTAAAGGTCTCTTCATCTGACCCATTTACAGGAATCGAATCAAGTATTCTACCTTTCTCCAAAGGCTTTTGTGCCTCGAGAATTGAAACAACCCCCAACAAAAAGAGTATTAAGAATCCGAAACGTTTCAACTATTGTAGAATACCGTTATATCTTTCTTTATCATTTAAAAGTTCAGTAGCGGTTAAGATTGCGGCGTCATGAGTCAGGCTGTAATCATACAAACCTTTTCTATAGAAATATCGCTTTATTAATTCGTCCTCTATTTTCTTTCCAATAATTGATTTGTAGGTGTTTAAGGCATCAATTTTACCTTGATTGACCGCCAGCAAAAGCGCTCTATATTGGTTTTGAACGTCCTGTCCGAGCAGACTTTCGTCTGAATTTAGCTGCTCTTCTAACATTTTTTCGGTCTTGGTTTGAAAATTGAAATCTGACGCTTTGGCGTAGTCAATAAAACTGCTGTAATCGTCCTCCCGGAATTCGAAAGTGCTGACCGAGTCAAAGGTATTTTGATAGTAAAAATCCGTTGCAAAGTCGAAAATGATATTGTTTTTTTCCAATGCCTGAATCAGTGTATTGGTTTTTAAAGAGGCAATTTCAATATCCGGAGCTACACCACCACCATCTCTTACGGTTCTCCCGTTCCGGGTTTTAAATGTGTTAAATTGCGTATTTCTTATAGCTCTCCCTTGATTGTCCCTATTCCAGTAATCCAAAGATTGTATGCATCTACCGGAAGGAGTATAGTACCTGGAAATGGTAACTTTTAACTGTGTGCCATAGGTTAATCTTAATGGTCGTTGCACAAGACCCTTTCCAAAACTTCTTGCGCCTAGTACTACAGCGCGATCAAGATCTTGCAATCCTCCGGAAACAATTTCACTGGCAGAGGCACTGCTACCATTAATTAAAACTACCAGAGGAATTTCCAAATCAACAGGCTGGGTTTTTGTTCGGTATTCCTGGTTGAATTTCTTAACCTTGGATTTGGTGGTCACAATCAATTCTCCTTTTGGAACAAAAAGATTGGTTACATTAATGGCTTCCGAAAGTAAGCCACCCGGGTTACCACGTAAATCTAAAACCAATTGTTCAGCGCCTTTTCCTTTTAAATCAATTATAGCGGCTTTGGTTTGACTGGAGGCCTTCCGGTTGAACTTAGAAAGTACAATGTATCCGGTTTTTTCGTCGATCATAGCTGTATATGGAACGGCATCTACTTCAACTCCTTCCCTGATAATGGTAGCCGTATGCATCTTATCCTGACGTTTATAGGCAACTTCTACGCTGGTCCCATTGGCGCCCTTTAATAATTCGCTGGCATTGTCATCAAAGTCGGCAACCAAGGTTTCTCCAATTTTAATGATCTCATCTCCGGCTTTTAGCCCGGCATTATCTGCAGGATATCCCGCATATGGCTCTATGATTAGTAACCTGTCGTCATAGGAACGAACCAAGGCCCCAATCCCGGAATATTCTCCGGCGTTGCTTATTTTATATTCTTCAACGTCTTGTTCATTCAGAAACCGCGTATACGGATCCAGTTCATCAAGCATGTTTTTTATTGCAGAATCCATCAGTTCTGCAGGGTTAGTCTCATCCACGTAGTTCATGTTAAGCTCCTTGAAAAGGGTGGTAAAAATTTCAATTTGCTTTGCAATCTCGAAAAAATCGCGTTTAAAACTACTGGCAGTCACAAGAATGAGTGCGGCAGCAACAGGGATCAAAAGACGTTTCTTAAATAGGACGTTCATCAGAAATCGTTTTAAGGAATTTTTTAAATAGCGCGTGCATTTTACGCTCAACCAGGTCAAATGTCGGCATCTCCTTTCCAAGATATAAAATCACCAACGCATATTGTCCCTTGGTATTGTTAAAAATGCGATGTTTATTATGGCGATAACTCTCCCTAAGCAGCCGTTTTATCCTATTGCGTTTTACCGCACTTTTAAAATGTCTCTTCGGCGCTACAACCGCTATCTTAAATTTGGGCTCGTCATTGCTTTGAATGGGGAGATAATACATCCTTAGCGGAAAAGCGGTTAGCTGTTTTCCTTCCTCAAAAAGCTGTTGAAATCTTTTTTTGCTCGTAAGCCTTTCTTTTTTTGGGAAAGAAAAATCCATTGTTAAAAATAAACAATCCGTTTGTCAAGCTTGACAAACGGATTTCAGTATCATTTTGAAGCTTTAATTGCTTTGCCAAAGATTATTGCTACGATCGGTATCTGCCATTAGCTGCGAAGGATCGACAGATATTCCCTGGATGGTTTCCAAAGGCATATCTATAACGAATTCATAGGTAGGATACGCCCAGGGCCAATCTTCCAAAACCGTTCTTTTTAAAGTGGGATAAGGATTGTCTTTTTCACCACGCATCATACGTAACGGAATATAGTAGGTTTCCTGCGTACCATCATTTGATGCCAGAAGAATATCAAGTGGCATAGGCATTAGGCCAATTCTTTCTAAGACAATTCTTGTAGAGTTACCTTCTGCTTCAACGGCTTTGATAGCATAATCAATGGTATTGGTAGTTTGTGTCCAATCGGTCAAATACCAATCTAACTGTATGCCCGAAACCTTTTCCGCAGTGCGTTTAAAATCATTGGGAAGAGGGTGTGTAAATTTGAAATCAGAATAGAACTTCCGCAAGCTTTCCATTAGTTTGTCTTGTCCAATAATGTATCCTAATTGGGAAAGAAAAATAGCTCCTTTACTGTAAGCAGAAATCCCATAGGCAAAATTTGAATCATAGCGGTCAGCATGTGTTGTTTGAGGATGTTCATTACCTGATTTAACCAATGCGTAATAGCCTGTATAAGACCGTTCAAAAGGATTGGACAATCCTTGCTCCATGATCTGGTTCATGCATAAGCTACTTATGAACACTGTAAATCCTTCGTCCATCCATTCGTACTTGGCTTCATTAGTGGCTATTGCCTGTTGAAACCAGGAATGCCCCATTTCGTGTACCATAACCCCCACAAGGCTACCAAATTGTCGTTCACCGGTAATCAAGGTGCTCATTGGGTATTCCATTCCGCCGTCCCCGCCTTGCACTACGGAGAACTGATCATAGGTATAGGGTCCGACATTCTTACTAAAAAACTCCATGGCCTGTGCCGTTTTCGGCTGGAGATTTTTCCAATTTTCAAGAATCTCGGGCTTATTCTTATAAAAGAAGTGCAACTTAGGGCCATTCTCCATTTCAAGAATATCATGTACATATTCAGGGTCTGCCCCCCACATAAAGTCGTGAACCATTGGTGCTTTAAAATGCCATGTCAGCGTTTTGCCCTTGGTTTTAACCTTTGTGCCCGGAGACTCGTAACCATGTCCAATTTCCTGTGGATTTTGTAAATAACCCGTGCCACCAATCGTATATTCCTTGTCAATTGTAATCTTCACATCAAAGTCCCCCCAAACCCCATGGAACTCTCTGGCAATGTAGGGATTGGGGTGCCAGCCTTCTACGTCGTACTCTACCATTTTGGGATACCATTGGCTCATGGATAACGCAACTCCTTCTTTGCTATTTCTACCGGACCTCCGAATTTGCACGGGCACTTGTCCTTCAAATGACATGTTAAGGGTGCTGCTTTTACCAGGTGGAATAGGTTGTGCAAGGTCAACCACCAGTATGGTTTCTTCTTCGTTATACTCCAAATTCGTACCATCCTGAGTAAGCGACTTGGCATGGAGATACCCTATTTCATGGGGCTGTAATGGAGCAATTCTACTTTTTCCATCAGCAAGCATTCTACCGTCTCCATCTTTTATGGTTTGCAGGCGAACATCCATTTCACTGCCTGGTTGAAATGCATTAAAGTAAAGATGGTAGAATACCCGGTTTAAGGTATCCGGTGAATTGTTGGTATATACTAGTTTCTGCGTGCCACTGTATTGATAGGTCTCCACATCCATAACAATATCCATGGTATAGTCCACATGCTGTTGCCAATATCTGGGATGGGGTTGTGCAGATAATGTAACTAAGCCACCAACTAGGGCCAACAGGAATGTTTTCACAATCTTTAACATAGTTATTATTCTGCGTTATACTCTTCTAAAGTTGATTTCCCTTTGGAAAGGCTCTGTGCCAAAATAAGTGCATTATAAGCATTAACCATTTTTCCGGATCTGGAAATTTCTGAAAAGGCTTTGGAGTTTTCAGGGTCTCCGCCTAGCACAACTGTAGCTTTAGCAGTGAGCCCGGACTGCATAAGCACTTTTTTGACCTGAGAAGCGGTCAGGGTGGGATATTGTGAGCGTATTAAAGCGGCTATTCCGGCAACTGCAGGAGCCGCCATAGATGTTCCCCCCTGAAAATCATATTTGTTGTTCGGCATGGTAGAGTAGATCTTATCACCCGGGGCAAAAACATCTACATTATTTGTTCCGTAATTAGAGAATGTAGCCACCATATCCGATCCGTAAGAAGGGGTAAGTGCCCCAACACTTATGAAATTGTCCGAAATCTCGGAGGTAGAAAATTTGTGGTCATTAGGGAAGTTTGGATTTTTGGGATCATCGATGTTATTTCCGTCATTTCCTGCGGCATGGACAATTAGTACATCTTTAGCTGCTGCGTATTGGATGGCCTCAAAGACCCATTCGGCATTGGGTGAAAAGGATTTTCCAAAACTGCAATTGATGATTTTGGCCCCATTGTCCACAGCATAGCGAATTCCCAGGGCAATGTCTTTATCGTATTCATCTCCGTTGGGGACGGCACGGATGCTCATTAATTTTACGTTATTGGCAACACCATTAATGCCTTTCCCATTGTTTCGCGTAGCGGCTATTATACCAGCTACATGTGTCCCATGACTTTCATCTTTAACACGGTTTTTAGGATTCCCATTCCCGTATCCCCTGTTGTTTACATCGTAAGGATTGTCTCCCACAGGTTTACGCCCGTCAAACTCCTTATTCAAATTGTAATTAACACGTTCCGTAAAATAGGTTATTCCTTCTTTTAGCTCTTTTTTAACGTCCTCAATACTGTCTCCGTACTGGTACATTTGCTTTATTACTGCGATATGCTGTTGAAGTTCTTCGTTCTCCGGTTGAAGGGCCATAACCTCCTCCTTGGTGTACAAATCTTTCCCTGTTGCCTTTTTAACCGCAGCATCTGCATTTTGTACTACTTGTAAAATCTGCTCGTATTGTTGTTTGTTTTGCACCGCTTTGGGGTATTCTTCATCTAATTTAAGTTGCGCCTTGGCCCGCATGGAAGGCTCTCCAATATTCAGCCGGAGCATACGAGCGTACTCCAATTGCTCATTATACGATTCCCCAAGGAAATTATAACCATGGATATCGTCAATGTATCCGTTTCCATCATCATCTTTCCCGTTACCTGGCCGTTCTCCTTTGTTTGTCCAAAGTACGTCCACCAAATCCTCATGATCCAGGTCCATTCCGGAATCCAATACTGCGACAACCACGGTTTTACCTTTTTTGTTCCCGATAATTTCCTGATAAGCCCGATCAATACTCATCCCGGGAATGGTATCGGTTAACAGATCGGCATGACCCCAGTTTTTCTTTTGCTTTTCTGTAAGATCGGTAACTTTTAAGGGTAGGGTATCAATGTTTTCAACAGGGGTTGAAACCAAGTTGGTTGCGCCACAACCTACAAGCATTGTTCCTGAAACTAGCGCAACAACTGATTTTAAATATAAATTCATGTTTCTATTAATTTATCTCTGAATATTATAAATCGAAAATTTCATTAAATGTAAACTCTTCATCAAGCCGGACACCTCTCTCGGTTGCCTTTAGCGTACAAAGCTGATGGTGAGGATCATGTTCAAAGAATAACACATATTCTTTTTCGACGGCCTTCTCTAAAAAGGCGGCCTTTTCTTTTAATGTCAATAAAGGTCTGGTATCGTATCCCATTACATAGGGTAGGGGGATATGACCAACGGTTGGGATCAAATCTGCCGCAAAGACGATGGTTTTCTCTTTGTATACAATGTGAGGCAGCATTTGTTTGTCCGTATGACCATTAACAAATAGAATGCCAAAACCCAGCTCGGAATCGGGAAGATAATCGGTCTCCTTTGCTTCCACAAAACGTAACTGCCCGCTTTCTTCCATGGGCAAAAGATTTTCCTTTAAGAATGAAGCTTTTTCCCGGGCGTTGGGAAACATTGCCCATTCCCAATGCGCTTTATTGGTCCAGAAAGTGGCGTTTTTAAATGCGGGCTCGTAGCCCGTACGATCTTTGTTCCACTGGATGCTTCCACCACAATGATCAAAATGTAGATGCGTCAAAAAGACATCGGTAATATCGTCCCTGTGGAACCCCAACTTCTTTAGGGAGCTATCCAAATCATAGTTCCCCCATAAGTAATAATAGCTAAAAAACTTATCCGATTGCTTATTCCCCAAGCCTGTATCAATAAGAATTAAGCGATTGCCATCTTCTATAAGAAGACTTCTTGCCGCCAGGTCTATCATATTATTAGCGTCTGCAGGATTGGTCTTGGACCAAAGTGACTTAGGGACCACTCCAAACATGGCGCCTCCATCCAGTTTAAAATTTCCGGTCTCAACGGGATATAAGGTCATGGAAAAAGCAAAATGACGGGCAAAATAAGAAACGGTAGGGTAACAACCTTAAAAACATGGTATTATTGGCCGATTTTTAACAAAACATCGATTAAAAGATAGCGAATCGTTAGCGCATGATGAATTGAAAAAACAATCGTATCAATTGAAATAAAAGCCCTATTTTACCACAAAAAAGTAGATGCTTGAACTGGCAGGAATAATCATATTGGGGATAATCGCACAATGGGTGGCCTGGCGATTGAAACTTCCTGCGATACTTCCCTTGATTCTGATAGGTTTGTTGGTTGGACCGATCGCTACCTTATACACTGAGGATGGGTCTAAACTGATTGAACCGATTTGGAATGGAAAAAACGGATTGTTTCCGGGAGAAGGGCTCTACTATTTTGTCTCTCTAGCCATTAGTATTATCCTGTTTGAAGGGGGGCTCACCTTAAAGCGTTCCGAAATTGCTAATGTTGGCCCGGTGATTACAAAATTGATAACCGTAGGTTCCCTTGTGACCTTTTTTGGAGCAGGAGTGGCTGCACATTACATTTTCGAACTTTCCTGGCAACTCTCCTTTTTGTTTTCCGCCTTGATCATTGTTACTGGGCCCACGGTGATAACCCCAATCTTACGGAACATTCCTTTAAAGAAAGATGTTTCTACGGTACTGAAATGGGAAGGAATTTTAATAGACCCTATTGGCGCATTAGTTGCGGTCCTTGTTTTTGAGTTCATTAGTGTAGGTCAGGGAAGTCAGTACACCCAAACAGCGATGATAGAATTTGGTAAAATTCTGTTGTTTGGAACGACCTTTGGCTTCACCTTTGCTCATGCTTTGGCCTTTGCGATCAAAAAAAATCTCATCCCACATTATCTGATGAATGTGGTGTCCTTATCTGTAGTACTTCTTGTTTTTGTAGAGTCGGAGGTTTTTGCCCATGAGTCGGGTTTATTGGCCGTTGTGGTTATGGGAATGGTGTTGGGAAATATGAATTTACCCAATCTTAAGGAGCTTTTATACTTTAAAGAATCCCTTAGTGTTTTACTTATTTCCATTCTGTTTATTCTGTTAGCGGCCAACATCAATATTAGTGATCTTGAATTACTACGTACCTGGAATACCGCCTGGCTGTTTCTGGCTGTGGTTTTCTTGATTCGTCCTTTAGGTGTATTTCTTAGTGCTCAAGGATCCAATTTAAAACTGAACGAAAAACTCTTTATCGGATGGGTAGGCCCCAGGGGAATTGTCGCTGCAGGAATTGCCTCCCTTTTCGGGTCCAAGTTATTGGCAAAAGGAGAGCCCGGAGCGGAATATATTACTCCATTGGTATTTATGATCGTACTGGGAACGGTATTATTCAATGCTACTACCGCACGATTGTTTGCCAAACTGGTTGGGGTTTTCCTGACCAAATCCGAAGGAATACTAATTGTAGGGGCATCCAAAATTTCAAGATTGATCGCCAGTTATTTGAAAAGGAATAACCGACATGTGGTGCTTATTGATAATAACCAGACCAACGTAGAAAAATCCAAAAGACTTGGCCTTGAAGCCTTTGTTGCGGATATTTATTCGGATACCCTAACTGACAATATCGAATTGAATGATATGGGTTATCTCATGGCACTTACGGGAAACTCGGATATTAACAAATATGTCCTAAAGCGATTCAGCGGACAATTTGGGGAAAATGGGGCATTCAGGTTGGTAGACAGTGACGAAATGACCAATCCGGAAAATAATCCCAAAGAAGGCCTTTTCTCAAATACTGATGATTTTATCCATTTGACGGAAACCGTACGGAGTTATCCCGCGGTTAATGAAATAGATCTTAGGGGCAAAGAACACTATGATACGCTAATGGAAATTACGGCTTCTGATAAAGACATCATCCCAATTTTCTTAAAGAAACCGAATGGGACCTTAGAAATAATTCCCGCTCTCAACACAGCATTTAATGACATAAATGAAGGAAGTAAACTCGTGTATCTAGGTAAGGTGCTGGATTTGGAAAAAGAACTCAGTAGCTAATCATTCAACTTCAATACTGCCATAAATGCTTGCTGAGGGATCTCAACATTTCCTACCTGGCGCATTCGTTTCTTCCCTTTCTTTTGCTTTTCCAATAATTTGCGTTTACGGGAAATATCCCCTCCATAACATTTGGCAGTGACGTCTTTTCGCAATGCTTTGATAGTTTCTCGGGAAATGATCTTGGAACCTATTGCGGCCTGGATCGGAATATCAAATTGCTGCCTTGGGATGAGCTCTTTCAACTTTTCGCACATTTTTTTACCAATGGTATATGCGTTATCCGAATGAACCAAAGCAGAGAGCGCATCCACCGCATTCCCGTTTAAGAGAATATCAACACGTACCAGTTTGGAAGTACGCATCCCGATAGGGGAGTAGTCAAAGGAGGCATACCCTTTAGAAACCGTTTTTAACCGGTCGTAGAAATCAAAAACAATCTCTGCCAAAGGCATGTCAAAAGTAAGTTCAACCCGTTCGGTGGTCAAATAGGTCTGGTTCGTGATCTGCCCCCGTTTTTCGATGCAAAGAGACATTACGTTCCCAATAAAATCGGATTTGGTTATAATTGTAGCTTTTATATAAGGTTCTTCTACCCTGTCTAAAGTGGATGGGTCGGGAAGGTCTGATGGGTTGTTTACTACAATTATGGTCTCAGGATCTTTTTTGGTGTAAGCATAGTAACTTACGTTAGGTACGGTGGTGATCACGGTCATGTCAAACTCACGCTCCAAGCGTTCCTGGATAATTTCCATGTGCAACATTCCCAGAAAACCGCAACGGAAACCAAAACCTAAAGCGGCACTGCTTTCAGGTGTAAAGACTAAAGAAGCATCGTTGAGTTGCAATTTTTCCATGGAAGTCCGTAATTCTTCAAAATCCTCCGTATCCACGGGATATATCCCGGCAAATACCATGGGTTTTACGTCTTCGAAACCGGCAATGGCTGTCTCAGACGGGTTTTCGGCTAGTGTGATAGTGTCCCCTACTTTTACTTCTCTGGCGTCTTTGATGCCGGTAATAAGATAACCTACGTCTCCTGTGGTGATAGTATTCTTTGGAACCTGAACCAGTTTTAATGTACCAATTTCATCAGCGAAATAATTTTTCCCGGTTGCCATGAATTTGATTTTTTGACCTTTTTTTAGCGAACCGTTTAGTATTCTAAAATAGGTCTCTACCCCACGGAAGGGATTATATACAGAATCAAATACGAGAGCTTGTAAAGGAGCATTCGGGTTACCCTCAGGAGCCGGGACCCGTTCAATGATAGCGGATAAAATAGCTTCAATCCCAATTCCCGTTTTGGCGCTCGCCGGGATAACTTCCTCCGGAGTACAACCTAACAAATCGACAATATCATCCGTCACCTCCTCCGGATTTGCACTCGGAAGATCTACCTTATTCAACACCGGAATGATCTCCAAATCGTTTTCCAAAGCCAAATACAAGTTGGAGATGGTTTGAGCCTGAATGCTTTGTGCTGCGTCTACAATTAATAGGGCACCTTCACAGGCCGCAATGGAACGGGATACTTCATACGAAAAATCAACATGGCCGGGGGTATCAATGAGATTCAGCACATAGATCTCCCCCTGGTAGGTATATTCCATTTGGATGGCATGACTTTTAATGGTAATTCCCCTTTCCCGTTCCAGGTCCATATTATCCAAAAGCTGATCTTGTTTTTCACGTTCGGTAACGGAACCCGTAAAATCCAGAAGACGATCAGCCAGCGTACTCTTGCCATGATCTATATGAGCGATGATACAAAAGTTTCGTATGTTCTTCATTCAGAGCAACAATTTAACGGCAAAGATAGCTTTTACGGAAATGATTGTTGACACAAAAATGATGAGATCTGATCACCCGTTCAAATCCTGGAAATCCCTCGAATTAAAAGTAATACTGCTATAAAAACTATATTTAGTAGTTTTGACCTTCAACCCAAACACCAAATGAATAGCTTAAAACTCCCCCTACTTCTGGTGTTTTGTACTTTAAACGTGGCCATTTCTCAGACTTTTGAGATCTCTGGCAAGGTTATCAATAATCAAGGTGAAACCATTGCTTTTGCTAATATCCTCTTACTTAATGCGGCGGATTCTACCTTTGTTCAAGGGACTTCCGCGGATGATGCGGGAGCATTTATACTGAAAGGAGTAGCACCTAACCTTTATTTATTGCAAGCTAGTTATGTAGGGAAAGGTTCCAAACCGCTTGCTCTGGATATTCAGAACGATGTAAAACTTGGCGCGTTAGTGATTCCAACAGAAGCGGAGAATCTGGATGAGGTGGTTGTTACTGCCAAAAGACCCACTTTAGAACGTCTTCCGGACCGGTTAGTTTTTCAAGTTGAAAACACAGTGGTTTCACAAGGGAGTACTTGGGACATTTTAAGGAATACTCCGGGATTGATCGCTACACAAGAAGCACTTCAGATACGAGGGCGAACGGCTAACGTGTACTTAAATGGGCGCAGAATTCAGCTTTCACCCCAGGAACAAAAGGACTTTCTGGAAAGTTTGTCCGGAACGATTATATCTTCTGTAGAACTTTACGTTAATCCTCCGGCCAATTTTGATGCTGAAGAAGGAGCGGTCATAAATATTATAACCAATAAAAACGTATCTCCCGGCTATAAAGGCAGTTTCGACGGTACTTTTACCCAGGCTATTTTTCCTAAATATTCCTTGGGAACAAGTCACTATTTTAAATCCGAGCAATTAAATGTTTTTGCCAATTATAATTTCAACAGTAAAAAGAACAATCTAGATGTGGAGAAGGGGATCAATTTTATTGATGCGAACAATACCATTTTCTCCAGGTGGCTGACGGATGATAATCAGGTACGCAATATAGACTCCCACAGTATCAATGTTGCTATTGATTTTGATGTTGACGAAAGAAATACGATAAGCCTAACCTCTAACGCCCTTTTGGCGCCAAACCAGGATTGGGAACGGAATTTAAATGCGGAAATCAGGAATGCCCAGAACCAAATAGATTCAACATTTACCACCAATAACCGTGGGTTTGAAGATGAATACAACGTGGCATTCGACCTCTCTTTTGTACATAAACTTAAGAAACCGGGAGCCAGATTAACCTTTAACGGGCATTACACCCGGTATCAGGACGAATACACCCAGCAAATCCTATCCAACTACTTTGGCAACAATGGTTCGTTTATTAGAGATTTCGGTTTTCAAACCAATGCCGATCAAAACATAGACATTATTACCGGACAATTGGATTTTCAGACGCCAATAGGAAGTGCCTCAGTAGAAACAGGTGCTAAGGTTTCCATAGTAGATTCCGAGAATAGCATTGACTTTTCAAATTTTATTGGCACTGATGACAGTGTGGATGCGTCTTTGTCAGATGATTTTCTGTACGATGAAAAAGTGTATGCGGCCTATTTGAGTTTCGTAAAAAACTGGGAAAAATGGTCCATGAAGTTGGGAATTAGAGGGGAACTAACAGATGCCGAAGGGATCTCTTTAACCCTTGACGAACGTAATACCCAGGACTTTTTCGAACCTTTTCCTTCGCTTTATGTGCTGTATTCCCCAAATGAGAAGCACAGCTTTTCTTTTGATTACGGAAGAAGGGTACAGCGTCCCAGATATAACGATTTAAACCCATTTCGCTATTTCTTTAACGAGAACGATTTTGAAGAGGGGAATCCAGGATTACGGCCCAATTTTTCGAACAATTTTAACCTGAACTACACCTTAAACAGCGAGTTTTTCATTGACTTGTATTACCGGGACAACGGTAATTATATTAGTCAATTGGTTTTCCAGGATAATGAGTCGTTAACCCTGAGAGAGCTTCGCCAAAATGTTTTGGAAAGCACCTCCTATGGGTTGGATTTTACAGTAAGCAAGAGTATTCTTAATTCCTGGTTTCTCTATGCCTATGCCTCAGTTTTTCATGAGGACGAAACTTTTTTAGCCGTGGAAAGTGGAAACCAGGAATTTACCAACTCCATAGAGGGATTCTATATTTATCTGACGAATTACTTAACGCTTTCGGGAGATGGAAGCTTAACGGGAGAACTTTCCTTTAGCCACTTTTCCAGATTTCTATTTGGCTCTTACGTTCAATCTCCTATTACCAATTTAACCCTGGGATTACGAAAAAGCTTATGGAACAATAGAGCTATTGTCTCAGTTAGCGCAGAAGATTTACTTGGAAAGGTCAATGGAACGTATACTTCACGTTACCTGAATCAGGATAATTTTTTCTTCTCTGTCCCGGAAACACAATTTGTTCGTGTTGGATTTACTTACAATTTTGGAAACTTCAGATTGGAGGAGAATCAAAGGCAGATCGATAAAGATGAACGGGATAGACTCGGAAACACTGAGAACTAGTTAATCCGTAACAAACTCATTTTGAGGAATTTTGATTTTTGAAGTATTTTTGCAATCCGAATAACAGTGCTTTGCCAAAAATAGGAGATATACAATTACCCGATTTCCCATTGCTTCTAGCGCCCATGGAGGATGTTAGCGACCCGCCCTTTAGGGCCTTGTGCAAAGAAAATGGAGCAGATGTGGTCTACACAGAGTTTATCTCTTCCGAAGGCTTGATCCGGGATGCCGCCAAAAGCGTCATGAAACTAGACATCTATGAAAAGGAGCGCCCTGTGGGGATTCAGATCTTTGGTGCCGAAATGGATAGTATGCTTCAGGCAATTGATATTGTTGAACGTACCAAACCTGATATAATTGATATCAATTTTGGCTGCCCGGTAAAAAAAGTGGTCTGTAAAAATGCGGGAGCCGGAATTTTACGGGATATTCCACTAATGGTAAAGTTAACGGAGGCCATGGTAAAACGCACCCAGTTGCCGGTAACAGTAAAAACCCGACTGGGCTGGGATCACAATTCTATAAAGATCGTTGAGGTGGCAGAACGCCTGCAAGATGTAGGAATCCAGGCAATCGCTATTCACGGTAGGACCCGGGTACAGATGTACAAGGGCGAGGCGGACTGGAATCCAATTGCGGCCGTAAAAAATAATCCCAGGATGCATATTCCGGTATTTGGCAATGGGGATGTAGACACGCCGGAGGCTGCTATGCGCATGCGTGATGCCTACGGGTTGGATGGCGCTATGATTGGGCGTGCCAGTATTGGCAACCCTTGGTTTTTTAATCATGTCAAGCATTATTTTGAAACAGGAGAACACTTGCCTTCACCAACTATGGAACAGCGGGTAAACATAGCACGTAGGCATTTACAAATGGCCATTGATTGGAAAGGAGAAAAACTGGGCGTTTTTGAAACCAGAAGACATTATACCAACTACTTCAAAGGCATTCCGCACTTTAAGGAATACCGAATGAAGATGGTAACAAGTGATGCCGCGGAAGATGTATTTGCTGCCTTTGACGAAGTACTTGAAAAATTTGGTGACTATCAATTTGCCAGCTAGGCGATCAATTCTTTGGAAATTCTGCTACTGGCAATTTTAGCCGAAAGGAACCCAAGTAGGACTATAGTGGCCAACACAATTCCAACGTTCACCAATTTGTATTCTACCGGATACGCCAGGGACGGCGTAATTTTTAGCCATGAAAAGAGCAACTGCGATCCTACCAATAGTGAGCCGATGACCACTCCCAAAAGTCCCCCAAGTGTGGTGACGATAATACCCTGATAAAAATAAACCCTCCGTAGTTGTGAAATAGTAGTCCCTAATGCATAAAGGGTTTTTGAGTTTTGCTGTTTATCCAAGATCATCATGATAATTGCTCCAACTACATTAAACAGGGCGATGATGAGTACCAAGGTAAATATCAGATATGTAGCCAGGTTCTCCGTATTCAACATGCGATACAACGTACTGTTCAATTCTTGTCGGGAAAGCACCAGAAGGTCATCCCCTAAAACAGACTTGATAGCGCTTTTTGCTTCCTCCAGGGAGCCTTCACCAGACCATTTAAAATTAAGCCCGGAAATCTGTGACGAATCTTTCTCCAAAAATGCCTGTACTACAGGTAACGAACCGAAGACATACTTTTTGTCCAATTGATCCTCTACGGCGTAAATACCGCTTACCACCATAGGCATTTGGTTGTAAAAGGATTTTGAATTCAGGGATTGTGTGGTTATCGCCTGTTGCCCGGGCTTAAGGGTGATGACGTTTAACGGGGTGTTATAGTTATTTAGCGGTCCCCCGAGTAAATTAAAAATCCCAACACCTATTACAGCATTTGCCCCCGTAACCCCCCAATTCCCAAAATACAAGGTGCTATCCATTTCGGTAACCTGCAGATACTGGCTGTCTACCCCTTTTAAATAGGCAATATGGTTTTTGTCCTGAAAACTAAGGTACACCCGTTCTTGGATTTCCTTTGCAAAATTGGCAATAAGGATGTTTTCATCCAGTTGTTGTTCTTCTTCGGAAGAAATGGAGAAAAATTTTCCACTGGCAGGAATAGCTTTAATATCAGGATCAAATGCATTTGTGAATTGTAAGCTGAAGGTTTTGAGGCCTGAAAAAGCAGAAAGTACCACAAAGAGTGCGGCAGCGCCAATGACAATTACCAAAAACGTAATGAAATTAATAATGTTTACCGCATTTTGCCCACTTTTAGATCGTATATATCTTCTGGCAATGTAGGCTGAAAAATTCAACACTTACGATTTTTTTCGTTTGTCCAGTAGGTCCCGGTTTTCGATAGGATTCTCTTTTCCTTTTAGGGATTCCTCAATATTCTCGATATAATCCAGGGAATCATCCAGATAGAAGTTCAGCTCAGGAACCCGACGTAGTTGATTTTTGGTACGTTGCGCGAGTTCATGCCGAATTAAGGGTTCATTCGATTTAATTCCTTTTAGAAGTTCTGGAGCTTTTGTAGAAGGAAATATGGAAACATAGACTTTAGCAATAGACAAATCTGTAGTGATGGTCACCTTGGAAATTGAGATCAACGTACCCTGCAGTCCTCCATCGGTGGCAGCGCGTTGTAAGATTTCGGCAATGTCTTGCTGAATAATGCCTGCAATTTTCCGTTGTCTCTGTGTTTCCATGCCCCAAAAATATCGATTTCATGACCAATCTCAGCATTTCCTATTTTTAGTCCCAGTAAATTGTGCCATTGTTAACAGTATCAACTATGGATAAAATTGAGCATATTGGAATTGCGGTTAAAGATTTAGACAAGTCAAATACACTTTTTGCAAAGCTTTTTGGTGTCCCGCATTACAAAATAGAAGCTGTAGAATCCGAAGGCGTCCGCACGTCTTTCTTTCAGTCCGGTCCCAATAAAATTGAACTTTTGGAAGCGACTAACCCAAACAGTGCGATTGCTAAATTTTTGGAGAAGAAAGGGGAAGGCATCCACCACATTGCCTTTGCGGTTAAAGATATTGAGAAGGAAATGAAGCGTTTGGAAGAAGAAGATTTTGTGGTTTTACCGGGGTTCCCGAAACAAGGTGCTGATAACAAAATTGTTGCTTTTCTCCACCCCAAAGGCACCAACGGCGTATTGGTGGAACTTTGCCAAGATTCTGGGAAAGAGGGAAGTGCACAGTAGCAGTGCGCAGCTCTATTAAGGGGGCAATGATCTGTAATCAATACATTGTCTAAAGACGGAAAATAGCGGAAATTTGGCGTGGGCTACGGAAGCCGATGGCAGATTGGCTTCGCAACGACGTTATCAAATTTCCACTTTCAATTATCATCACCCAACTCTTTGACGCAGGATGGCTGCTTTTCGGTAAGTTTTATTTCCTCCTCTCCGTGATAGATGGTCAGAGCCTTGCCTTGTGTTAGCACATAGGTCACCTTATCCCTTTCTATCATCACCTCTAGCAGTTTACCACGCACGGTTAAAGGGAAGCGCACCGATCGGGTACGGGG
>JANQRG010000032.1 GCA_028284665.1 Croceivirga sp. | reverse complement strand
TCATAATCATTTGTTTGTGGGCAAAATATTGGCGTTGATTTTGGTGTTTTCGAAAAGCACTTGTGTAGCTTCCAGAACAATTTCCAGTTGAGGGGATTGATCAATTGAGCAATTTTCAAAATACACTCTTCGGATAGGTTCTTCGGATCTTCCTTTGATCACGATGGACTTATCCGTTGTTTGTTCAATTTGAATATCCTGAAAATAAAAATCCCTGTATTTCGTAAAGTATTGATTCCCCCGCCAGCCCTTGTAATCGGTAGTGAACTCAAAACCGTATTTCACGGTGCCTATGACAATGTTTCGCATGAAAATGTTTTCGATAAAGCCCCCCCGGTCGGGATTGCTTTTAAATTGAAAAGCATGTTTTCCACTTTGCACTAATTCGCAGTGCTCTACAAAAACATTTCGAACGCCTGCTGACATTTCAGAACCTATACAAAATCCGCTGCCCACTTCGGTAGTAAAGCTATTGTTTCGAACAATAATATTCTCAGCGGCAGGATAGGGCCATCCATCCTGGTCCCGACCTGCTTTGACTGCCACGCAATCATCATGCGTATGTATAGCACAGTTTTCAATGAGTACGTTTTTACAGCTTTCCGGGTCAATCCCGTCATCATTGGTGGTGCCTGCCCCGATATGCAGTGAACGCATGGTAATGTTTTCCGAAAGTACAGGATGAATCGTCCAAAACGGAGAACCTTGTATCCTGAAATTCTCCAAAAGGATGTTTTGGCAATTGATCAACTCAATGGCGGAAGGGCGTAGGTAGTGTCCTTCACCAAAAATCCTTTCTTCCAAAGGAATTTCATCATTGCCCATTTGCCGAAGCCGTTTCTTATCATCGTCCTGCCTTTGTTTCCAATGCTGCCACTTTTTTTCCGACTGGCCGTGGATCAATCCTTTTCCGGTGATAGCTATATTCTCGACATCAATCGCATAAATAAGAGGCGAATAATTCATTAGAAATGTCCCTTCCCAACGGGATTTGACAACTGGTAGATAGTCCGAGGGCTCTGGTGAAAACCAAAGTTCGGTCCCTTCCTCTAAGTGCAACCGAATATTGGAGGCTAAAAAAATACTGCCCGTAACGGTATAGTTTCCTGGATTGACTTTGACTGTACCCCCTCCGTTTTCGGAAAGCTGTTGGATGATCTGATTGATTTGATTCCTAAAATCAGTAGTGTCCGTAACAACCACTGTGGTATCAGGAAAAGTCGGCACTTGAATCGCTTTTAAAATATTGGGATAAGTGGTTGACCAGGCCTTGGTAAGGATTCGTTGGGCGGTTTTGGTGGTAAAATCATCTTTAGGTTGGGAGTTACATCCCAGGGTTAACAGTACAAGAAAAACCCCAAGGGCTATTTGCATTGCTGAATAGCAATGGGATCCGTTTCGCGATACCCCCCTATATGATCTACTGAAATTCATACTGGTATACATCACTTAAAAATCGCAACCCGAAAGCTGTGGCAATATCCCGGTAAATGAGTTTCATTTTTCCGTTACCTTTGGCCTTTTGCCGGATCTCATAGTACCCTCCCGCTAAATTTTCATCAGCATGTTTCGACGAAAACTGATTGTTTAGGGTGAAGTCCAATGCTTTTTGAATATTTCCGTTAAAATCGGCATACCCCAGTTCCAGTAATCGCAGCCAGAGAATACCAGCAAAAGAAGTTCCTGAACCACAAGGGGAGCGATCATCCACCGACCCATCGGTGTAGCTTAGGTAAAAGATCACTCCATTTTTTTGTTGTATGGATGCCAATCCGTGCCCTGTTTTAAGGGCAGCATCCAGGTATTTTTGATTTTGGGTTAGGGTATAGGCTTCCAACAACGCTTCAGCATTCCAGGTATTGAACCGGGCATGGATCTTTCCGGTATTAGGGTCATTGGGCTCAAAATCCATCCAGAAGCCATTTTCACTTTGACTGGCTAGGAGTCCGTCGCAAATCTCTAAAAAGGCATTTTTGTACCGTTCCTCTCCTGTAAATTCAAAGATGTCTTTCCATAAATACCCTTCAGCATTTGGTCGTGCTACTTGTTTAATAGTTATTTCATGACCTTGATGCTGGGCATGTGGACTTTTGTCTTTCCAGATTTTCCCGGTTTCCGGATCGACGATATTATAACTTAAGCGATGTTCCGAAAGATAGAGATTATCCAGAATCCATTTTCCGGCTGAGGTGGCGACTTCAGCATATTTGGGATCCCCAGTCAGTTCGCTTAGATCAAACAGCCCCGGTGTTCCATCCGTAATGGTGGTGGTATTGATCAGGTTTCCAACGCTTGCCCCGTGAATAGCATTCATATAACCCGCCAGGGGATGTTCATCGGAGAACTGTAACCCTATCCACCAGTCCCCTCCTTGTATCGCATAGGTTAAGGCGTCTTGGTTTTGGGTCACCTGGTAGGCCTCCAAAAGCCCCTGAATTAATTGACCGGTGTGCCAGGCAGGCTCATATTCCGACCACCTACCGGATATCATTTCATAATCCCCCCTTGCCTTTCCTTCAGCATCCAAACAGACTTTCCCAGCGTGCTGGATAGCTTGGTTCAATGAAACCATTATTTTTTGTTCATACGAATCATTAAGATCCAGCGATGCTTTTTGGGCACATCCCGGTAACCACCAAAGTGCTAGCAACGCCAAAAACAGTTTCTTGCCCATCAATTGATCTTTACGTTTAGAGTATCCATAGCAACATTATGTTTCCAAAACAGTGCGATGGAATCCTTCGGGACCTGTTTAAAAATCACATTGTTCATCCTAACGTTATCAGCATCTGCAAGGATGAACTTTCCCTTTTCACGAACGTAGTCGGAAGTAGATGCCCATTGTTTTATTTTCCTGTTACCTTTGGGTTTTTTCCATGAAGAATTATCCAGGTGATCCGTAAACGTTACTTCCACATTTTCCATATGGATCGTATTGAGCTTCTGCTCCGGATGCCCTGACAGATAAAGAATTCCTGCTGTGGCAATTGAACAATCCTCAAACCGGACATTTTCAATTTGACCCACAGGAGAATCCTCTTGTCGCTGATGAATATCCATAAAAATACCATACTCCTGAGCATGACGCGCTCCGGTTTCCGCATCAATATTTTTGAAGAGAATGTCGCGATACACTCCCCCATCCATCATAAACAAGGCCATGGCATACCGTGTTTTTCGAATAGTGATGTTTTCAAAGACAACGTTTTGGGTCAGATACCAGCTGCCTGTCCCAAGTTTAAGGGCCGAATCATCACTCTCCAAATAACAGTCCTTCACCAATACATTTTCGACAGTTCGGGGCCTGGGATTACCTTTTGGGTCATGCCATAGGTGCTTTTTGGAGGTCACCTTAAGGCAAATAGCATCATCACCTGTACGGATATCTGCATTGGTAACCGTTATGTTTCTAGTATTTCGAATGTCAATACCATCGGTATTACGACTTCGGGGATCGTTCTTTATGGAAATACCGTTCACCGAAACGCCATCACAAAAATCAAAATTTAAGGTGTGCGACGGACTATTTTCAAGGTGTATTCCCCTTACGATAATCCCTTTGGCATCACGGATGACAATCCAGGGCTGAGGGCGTTCGGTAAACTCCCAATCCGCATCGAAGAAAGCCGTTCCGTTTCCATTAATGGTTCCTTTGCCTTGGATGACAAGGCTATCGGCATAAGGGGCCGAAATGAAATGTCCTTCAGGATAATCCTCTATATCGGGACTGGCCAAAAGTGTTGCCCCTTCATTGATTTGCAATGTGATATGGGGGCCCAACGTCAATGCTCCGGTTAAAAAAGTTCCTTCGGGGATCACTATTTTTCCGTTAGCTTGTATCGCTGCATCAATAGCGGATTGGATCGCCTGGGTATTAAGGGTCTTGCCATCAGGGACTGCGCCAAAACTGAGGACATTAAACTCCTTTTGATTTGGTTCCTTACAGGATAGCTGCAGAAGAACACTAAAAAAGGTGATAAATGCTATCGCATACCTCATTTGGTATACTTTTTATCGTAAGCCCTAACCTGGTCTTCATCCACTTCAACACCTAATCCAGGTCGATCGCTGACATAAAGCCGACCATTTTTGAACTCAGGAAAACCGGTTAAACAATCAAATGCTCCCGGCGCTTTTTCGCGCAATGCAAATTCTTGTGGGAGTGTTGCCATTTCGGCAGCGCAAACCCAGTGGAGCATACAGACTGTGCTTAGGGAAGGCCTGGAATTATGTGCCACCAGTTTTACCCCCTTTTTAGCAATGTAGTTGCCGATGCGTTTGCCCCCGGTAAAACCACCACATTTCAGGAGGTCTGGGTTTACCGCCCATGAACCACCATAGGTTAGTAAATGTTGGATCTGTTCCACGGTATACGCATGTTCCCCAAAAACAATGGGAATGTTGACGTTTTCAACAATAGCCTTTATAGCTGCATAATCATAGGGTGCTGTCGGTTCTTCCCACCATGCAAGGTTGAATGCCTCCAATTCTTTGCCTAAGGCAATCGCCCGCTGCTCGGTATGCCCCATGTTCGCATCCAGGGCCAATTGAATATCCGGACCAAGTGCTTCGCGAAGCGCCCTTGCAAAGTCAACCGTATTGTCATTTGGCGGATCCTGGTTTTCCAGGCCCCACCGCATGCGAAATTTTAGGGTTTTATACCCTTCTTCAACCAATTCCTTTGCTTTGCTGGCTGCCTTCTCCGGAGCAGGGTAGATATCCCGTGTAAAACTGGCATAGATCTCTACCGAGTCCCTGAGTTTCCCGCCTAAAAGATCGTAAACCGGTTTTTGGGTCACTTTCCCCATGGCATCGTAGATGGCACAGTCAATTCCGGATAGGGAATAGGTGAGCAGTCCTCCAGGGCCCAGGTCATATTCGGACTTAATACAATAGTCCCAGGTTTTTTCAACGTCGAAGATGTTGGTTCCTTCAAAGTAGTTTTTCAGGGTTTTCTCTATCAAGGTCCGTGAACTTCGTTTGTCATTAGGCATGGCTTCTGCCCACCCTTTACTACCGTTGTTGAGCTCCACCGACACAAAAAGCGCCTTCTTTAGCATGAAGGTGTCAATATCCTTTATGACAAAATCCTCATCTTTTGCCATGTCCTTAAACCGGGATCCCGGGGAAAATACATTGCGCTTCTGACTCCAGATAGGAAAAGGCAACCCTGTTGCCAGGGTTGCCGACGAAATCGTTTTAATGAATTCTAATCTATTCATTTACAATTTCTTGAAATTAAAATTAACCAACTCAAACTTGTTCTTATTCCCGCGGGGTACCGTCAAAATTTAGGGTCCATCCCAAAGTCCAATCGTCATCGGGTGAAACAGCCCCCACAAAATTTACGGCATCAAAAAAGTCACCTAAAGTGGAAGCATCTGATGGATTGTCCGCAGAAACGCCGACAAAATTGTCTGCCAGTGCTATGGGTTCATCTTCTATATTGCTGTTTTCTGGTAATCTGAAATCATCTCGGATACTGCTATGTAACCCATCTTCATCGCCAGCTTGTCCATTTCCAAAAACCAAAGTGTTCTTAATAACCATATCACCATCATCACTTCTGTTGCGAAAAGAATCATCAAAACCTGTTACAATAAAGTTATGGAATTCCCCTTTGCCGCCATCGCGCACCTGTACCCCATCGGTATCTCCGGCGCCATCGCCTAAAACGAAAGGCCCTACTACCGTTACATTTGACATGACGGCATCTGAGTTTCTGGGAGATTCATCGGTATCCCTTCCTAGGATTCCTTCGCTATCGTCTACATCTGTGAGAATGGCCCAAAACTGGCCATTGCCTTCCCATCCATCGCTGTAGCGTATGCCGCGATCATCAGGTTTTGTGACCAGAATATGTTTTAGGTTTACATAACCCCCACGCATCCGTATCCCTGTATCATCAGTATTGTGAACTTGCACATAATCAATTTCGGTGGCACCCCCTACCTGTCGAAGCTGTAGTGCCTCGTCCCCGTTTCCACCATTTTCGATACGCACATAGTTCAGAATTCCGGAGTTACCGTCCGGAGTATCATCACCTCGTAAGACCACACCAATCCAATCCCCGTTATCCGGATCTTCAGGTTGGTTAGGAGCAGCATTAATAGAGGTGAAGATAATGGGCTCTTCCAAAGTCCCTTCTGCTAGTAGTGTCCCTCCGATTTGAACATTGAGTTCCGTATTTTCATCCAAAGCGTATATCGTAGTGCCTTCCTCTATGGTCAAAGTCGTTATGTCCTCCACTTCCACTTCTCCATTGAGTAGCCAAAGATGGTCATTATCAAAGGTCTCGTCGAAATTGATCCTCCCGGTCACCTGTCTGAAAGTAGTACCATTTATCTCCACATCTTCAATGGTAAAGGCAGGTTCCACTTCCGAAACGGTTGCGGTAAAAGTTGCACTATCGGATTCTCCCAGGGAGTCAGTAACCGTAAACGTAAAGGTTTGGGTGGTTCCCAAAAGGTCATTGGTGATCAAGAATTCCAAGGTATAGTCATCTTCTCCCTCTAATCCTTCGGGGTAACGGATACGTTCTACCACGGAATTCCCCCTTTGGACAACGAACTCCCTGAACAAGGCGGATGCCTCATATTCGGCTGTGACCCTAATGGTCTGACCTATCCTGAACTCACCACTTTCAAGAGACAAACTTACATTGGGTATATCAAAAGTTAATACCCCATTATCTTCCTCCTCGCTGCAAGAGATTAACAAGCCTAACGTGCAAATTGCGATGACCCAATACTTTTTAGCTATCATTTTCTTAGAATTTAAAATTAACACCGAACCGGGCAGACCAGTCAAAAATTTCGTAGTTGACCACTTGCTCTCTTATGGCTTGATACGTGATCACAGGGTCGTTCGTAAGATTGACAAATTCAACAAACAAGGTCAGATTGTCTGTGACTTGCTGTGAAGCATTGATATCTAATTGATAACGTTCTTCCAGGATTAAATCAAGATCAGGAGTATTAGCGGGACTTACGATCGAGCTGCCGTTGTAATTAAGGGATACTCGTGAGCTAAACCCACCCCGATCATAGGAGATGGCGGCGTTCCAGGTATGATCCGCCTGTCCGGGAAAGTTAACGTTTTCCCTTGTTTCAAGATTACCGTCCTCCAAAAAGGTAAAATTACTCTCAGAATGGACGTAGGTATAATTGGCAAATACGCCTAAACCGGACAGAAAACCTGGGAGAAAATCCAGTTTCTTTACAAAATTTAGTTCGGCACCAATAAGTGTGGCCTCATCTCCATTAATGGGTTCATTCAACAGGAATAACTCATTATTAAAATCTACGTTGCTGAATTGCCTAAAAATAAAAGTTGAAATGTCTTTGTAGAAAACCCCTCCTGAAATAACCCCGGCTCCTCTCAGGTAATGCTCAAAAAGGAAATCGAAATTATTGGATTCCGCAGGTTGTAGTTGCGGATTGCCCCGTATTAATACCTGATCGGCAAAATTAATGTTCTCTGAGGGCACTAGATCTTCCAAGGTGGGTCTTGCATAGGACTGGGTGTAGGCAAATCTCAGATTTGTACGTTCCCCCAGGTCATATTTTAAATGCACCATAGGCAATAAAAAATCATAAGAGTTCTCACCGGATATGGGCTCGGAGGAAATAGGAATTGCCGGGGCTCCGTCTTGCGCGGGGGGTTCTATACTCAATTCAAGGGCGTCATAGAGCACATCGGTTTTTTCATAACGAACTCCAGCCAGTATGCGTAATTTATTCAACTGGATCTTTCCCTGGACATAAGCAGCATATACATCTTCTCCTGCATTAAAGAAGAAGCTTTCTGTATTAATCCTGGATGCATTCTCATCAAATTGATAGGCATCTCCAAACAATCTAAAATGCTCACGTGCGGCATTTGGACTTGGGAACTGACCCATACGATAGCGTCCGTCGAAAATGGTTTCATCGTGGCCATCTAAAACCTGGCTTAAATTATAGGGACCATTAAACCCGCTGTATTCTATAGTATTTCTCCTTCGGATGTTGTCCAGATCGCGGTATTTCCCCCCTGTTTTCAATTCTCCGGAATTCTTCCCTAAGGTGAAGGGAATGGTGAGGTTCAATCGAGCAACAGTATTATCACCACGGTTCAAAATAGGTAGGTCCTGCTGGAAAGAATTGAAATCGTAGGCACCGTAGTCCTCAAAATCAAAATCGGGAGAGGAAAAAATGACAAAGTCTCCATCTCTTTCCTGGACGAGTGTAAGGTCCCGCTCCCTAAAGACGAAACGATCGCTTCGCAGCGTCCGTTCGTTTCTGGAATAATTTATGGCATAATCAAGTGTGCCGAAACTCCCCAATGCGTGGTTCCCTTCTAAGGATAGCGCAATGTTTTCCCGAGTGATCACGCGGTCATTGATATCCCTTCTTACACGAACGTCATTATCTGGTCCAGCAATATTAGGATTTAAGGGATCTTGATAATTATTTCTGGGCCTGAAGCGTATCCTCCTTCGCAAGGATTCATCTTCAAGCCGGTTATACGTAGCTTTTAAAACAATAGAGGAATTGTCGGAAAACCGATAATCGAAAGTAGCATTCACCCCTATTCGAGTTCGCTCATTAAGCAATGGGCGTAATCTGTAGTCGTCCAGAACAAAAGCCCTGAAAGAGTTGGGATCACTTTCATCTCCTATTCTACGGTTCCGGTAGGTAGCTTCAAAGCGTTCTTCACCGTTAAACGTGTTGTAATAACTACCACCTAACAACACACCAAACTTGTTATCGGCAAATCGTTTGTCCAATTTAAGCCGATATATTTGACTCCCTTTGTCAAATAAATTGTTGTAGCCTCCGGAGATCGTACCTTTTACTCTTCCTTTGGAAGACGTTGCGGTTGGGGTAATCAGGTTAATGGCCCCACCCACAGCATCACCGTCCATTTCAGGAGTAATGGCCTTACTGACCTCCATAGAAGCCAGCTGATCTGCAGGAATGAGGTCCAGACTTTCCGTTCTTCCCCCGGCCTCATCCGTAGTTGGGATTTGCTCACCATTAACAGAGATCGTAGTAAAGTTCTGAGGTGTTCCCCTGATTTTTACAACGGCTCCTTCACCATTGTTTCGGTCAATATTCACTCCTGGCACCCGCTGCATGGCCTCGCCAACGTTAATATCCGGGAAACGGCCAATGAGATCCGAAGAAACTATGGTTTTGATATTATCCGCATTCTTTTGTTGGTTCAAAGCGCGTTGTTGCCCTTCTAAACTTCCCGTTATAATTACTTCACCCAGTGAATTCACTGAAGGTTGCAGGGTAACATCCCCTAAGGAAAGCGACGGAGAATTCACCTCTATGGTAGTACGATAGGTTTCAAATCCTATATAGGATATCTCAATCTCGTGGGTTCCGTAAGGCACACGTGGTAAATTGAATAATCCTTCCAGGGAAGTACTTGCTCCAATAACCAATTCCCTGATGACGATAGAAGCCCCCGGAAGGGGTTCATCAGCTTCACCAAGAACACGGCCACTTACCCCACCATACGCCTGGAGGTTATCCAAATGGGGAGCATCTCCGGTAGGTTCATTGCTCCAGGAAAAGGTAAAATAGAAACATAACAAAACGATTGGGACGATTTTTTTTCTGATTGTTAGCATCTTCATTAGTTGATTTTCGTTTTTCGGTTAGTTGTGCAATCGATTGCATAAATAATAAAGAAATATTAAATTCGCAAATATTCCTTCTAAAAAATGTATAAATACTAATGTATAAAGCGTTTTTGCTGTATATAAAAATCTTCACCTATTATTTTTAAATAGTTAAAGAATTCTATAAATTGCGCAATCGATTACATTATCAACCTTTTATTTTGAGCAACTATCTTTGACAAAGGACAGTTGAAAAGCATGGAGAATACCAAGAAGACTACCATACACGATATTGCTGCGAAGCTCAATGTTACTGCTTCCACGGTTTCCCGTGCGCTCAAAGGAAATCCCAGGATAAGTGATAGTACACGAAAAGCTGTTCTTAAAACAGCCCGGGAACTCAACTATGAACCTAACCAAATTGCCTCTGCTTTGCGTAGCGGGCGGACGCAGCTTATTGGAATGTTAGTCCCTACGATTAACCGGTCTTTCTTCTCTTCCATCATTCGAGGCGTGGAGGAAGTGGCCAATTCCCTGGACTACCGGGTTATCGTTAGCCAGTCCAACGAAGTCTTTGAGAATGAGGAAAATGCGGTCAGGGCGTTCTTAAACGCCCGAGTAGATGGAATAATCGCTTCGATTGGTAAGAACACACAACATTTTGATCATTACAAACAGGTTTTGGAACGCGGTCTTCCCCTGGTGCTTTTTGACAGAACTACACCCCAATTACATACAAGTCAAGTTGTAATTGACGATTATCAAGGTGCTTATTTGGCGACTTCACACTTGATAGCGCAAGGGTGTGTTAAAATTGCTCATTTCACCACCGAACGAAAAATTGACATTTATAAGGAACGCTATCGCGGCTACGTGAACGCTTTGGAAGACCACGGTATTGCACCTAACGAAGCGTTGGTGTTTAGCGGAAGCCTGCAATTGGAAGATGGGAGAGCTCATGCTGAAACCTTGTTGCAAAAAAAGGAGAATTTTGATGCCATTTTTTCCGCTAGTGATTATGCCGCTATGGGAGCTATGCAAGTAGTAAGGGAAAATGGATTGAAAATTCCTGAGGACGTTGCACTCGTAGGTTTTTTGAACGAACCGTTCACTTCCTTTACTGATCCCCCTTTGACCACGGTAAACCAGTTTCCCATAGAAATGGGACATACAGCGGCCAACCTATTTTTTAATGCTTTGAATTCGGAAAAAGAGAAAATTGTGACCAAAAAGACGGTGATACAGCCTGAGTTGGTCATAAGGGCTTCCTCGCTAAAAAAGAAACCGTAAAACCAGCATTTTTAACACTACTACATGGCGTTAACCGACAAGAACAGACAGTACAATCGATTGCATGAATCGCAACGTATTTTTTTAGGCGAGGACTTTTTATTGTACAGTGATTTTGCTAAAACACTCTATCACAATTTTGCCAGGGACTTACCCATTATTGACTACCACAACCATTTGCCCCCGGTAGAAATCGCAGCGAACCATCAATACAACAATTGTACAGAAGTATGGTTGAGGGGTGACCATTACAAGTGGCGGGCCATGCGGACATTGGGGATTGACGAGAAGTATATTACCGGCAACGCCACCGATGAGGAAAAGTTTGCCAAATGGGCTCAAACTGTACCCTACACCCTTAGAAATCCGCTCTACCACTGGACACATTTGGAACTTCAGCGCTATTTTGATATCTCTGAACTTCTCGACGCTACTAGTGCACAACGTATCTATTCGTCAACGCAAGAATTGCTGCAAGAGGAAGATTTCAGAACAAGGGGACTGTTGAAAAAAATGAACGTGGCCGTGGTAGCGACCACCGATGATCCCATTGATGATTTGAGGCATCACTCCAAATTTCAAAGTGAAAAGGAGGCGCTACAGCTACTTCCATCTTTTAGACCGGATAAGGCCTATGCCTTGGAAGATCCAAAGAAATATAGCAACTACTTGTCTCTTTTAGGGGAAAGTGTCGACCATGAAATAAGAATCTATGCTGATCTAATTCATGCTTTGCATCAACGCATACAGTTTTTTGAACAGCGAGGATGTAAAAGCGCGGATCATGGATTGGAGCAATTTCACGATTTCAGTCTTGGGGATTTTGACGCTTCCCAACTTTTTGAACAAGTAGTAGCAGGTAAGCTGTTATCCCCTAAGGAAATTGCTTACTTCAGGTTTGAGACCTTAGTCCACCTCGGTAGGAAGTACCATGAAGTTGGGTGGGTACAGCAATTTCATCTGGGCGCATTGCGAAATACCAACAAGAGAATGCTTACCCAACTTGGCCCCGACACCGGATTTGACAGTATTGGTGATGCTCAACAAGCCAAACCCCTTGCCAATTTCCTAAACCTTTTAGACAGCACGAATCAACTGACGAAGACCATTATTTATAATCTAAACCCTTCCGATAATGAGGTTTTCGCTAGTATGATCGGAAATTTTAATGATGGCAGTGTAAAAGGTAAGCTGCAATTTGGTTCAGCATGGTGGTTTTTGGACCAAAAAGACGGTATGGAAAAACAATTGAACAGTCTTTCCAACCTGGGCTTATTAAGTTGTTTTATCGGTATGCTTACGGATTCCAGAAGTTTTTTGTCCTTTCCCAGACATGAATATTTTAGAAGGATTCTGTGCAATCTTTTGGGGAATGACGTGGAAAATGGAGAACTCCCGGCAGACGAAAAATGGCTGGGCAAAATCGTAAGTGACATATGCTACCACAACGTTAAGGAATACTTCGGATATTAAACTGGATCGACCCGTGAAAAAACTTAACAGAAATACGGTGTCTTCAGCACCGAAGCGACCCATTAAAATTGTACAATTTGGTGAGGGTAACTTTCTCCGGGGATTTGTAGATTGGATGGTAGACCTACTCAACGAAAAGACCAATTTTGATGGAAACATCCAGATTGTTCAACCGTTACCGAAGGGAATGGGAGAACTTATTAATTCCCAGGAGGGGCTCTATCACGTCATCCTGGAAGGGATAGAAAAAGGTGAAAAAGTACAAAGCTCAAGATTGATTACTTCCGTTAGCGGTGTTCTTAACCCTTATCAACACTACAACGATTTTTTACGCCTTGGAGAAAACCCGGAATTGCAATTTATTGTCTCCAACACCACCGAAGCTGGAATAGCTTTTGCCCCGGAAGATGATGACTACGAAAGGGTTCCCAGCTCTTTTCCCGGTAAGCTTACCGCATTACTATACCACAGGTTTCGATTTTATGAGGGTAATCCACCGGGAACCTTATACATTTTACCTTGCGAACTGATTGAGGCCAATGGGCAACTACTTCGTGAATGCATTCTAAAATATGCTGACCTGTGGTCGTTGGGCGAAGGTTTTACAATCTGGCTTCACAAGGAAGTCCATTTTTATAATACGCTGGTTGACCGTATCGTACCGGGATTTCCAAAAGATACCATCACGGAAATACAAAATCATTTTGGCTATGAAGACCGATTGGTAGTTAAGGCAGAACCTTTTCACCTATGGGTAATTGAAGGGCCGTCACAGATTGAACATAAATTACATTTTAAGCAAGCTGGGGTGAACGTCATTTTTACCAAAGATCTGACCCCCTATAGAACCAGAAAAGTTCGAATTCTCAACGGAGCCCATACCGCTATAGTACCTGTAGGTTATTTTAACGAGTTTACAGAGGTACGAGAGGTGGTGGAAGACGAAGAATTATCAGTTTTTCTGGAAACAGTAATATTCAAAGAAATCATCCCAACATTGGATATGCCGAAAGAAGAGCTTGAGCCCTATGCCCAAGAGATTTTGGATAGATTTAGAAATCCCTTTATTATACATCGTTTATTGGATATTTCGTTGAATTCTATATCCAAATTCAGGGTAAGGGTCTTGCCGAGTATCTTAACGTATCTGGAACAGTATAACAAGGTGCCTGAAGGTTTGGCAACTTCCTTTGCATACTTAATTGTTTTTTACAAGGGCGAATATGACTCCCGAAGTATCCCGATAAAGGACGATGAAAAGGTTATTGCTTTCTTTAAAGCGGCATGGGATATAGGTGATACCGCACTAACGGTTACTACTATTTTATCTAACGAGGCTTTGTGGGGGGTGAACTTAAATGAACAAGTGGCGTTGTTCGATTTTTTAAAAGAAAAGGTAACAGATATTACGAGTCTTTCCAATTCGTTTGACAAGTAACGGTAATTCTTCACATTCAAGGGTCCTTTAAAACAGAGGTTTTAAGGGACTTTCCTAATTCCTGGAAGTGGCATCGGCACTTTGATGAAACTATCTACACTTCTAAGTGCATGCCGGTCCGTAGTTATTTAATTGAAAACTACTGGTTTTAGAACATTTTGCGGTTAAAGTTGGCAGCAAAACTATTGACGGAAAACAATGTCAATATCTCAGAAGTAGGTTATGCTGTAGGCTTTAACCAACCAGCCTATTTTTCCACTACCTTCAAAAAACACTTTGGTTGTTCCCCTTCGGAGTATGTAGAACGCTGAGCGCAAAAATAGTTACCCTCTTTTTTAAAGTAGAAAAATTCCTAGTCCTAAAATAAAAGGAACTATAGGTATTGATTCAAAATGCTCTCATAAAGCTCCTGCTTTCCACTAATCTGGCTGGGTTCTCCTGCCGTTTTCGAATAGTCATAGAGATCGGTTAATTGCAAATTTTCCGCAACAAAATCAGCCCCTTTTCCTGAAGAAAAAGAAGTGTATCGTTGGTCTAAAAGGGTGTTATACCGAGAGTGTTGCAGTACCGCATCTGCCGCCAAAAGCGCTCTTGCAAAGGTGTCTGCGCCACCGATATGAGCAATGAAAAGGTCCTCAAGGTCGGTAGAATTGCGTCGGGTTTTGGCATCAAAATTGACGCCACCTCCTTGCAGGCCACCAGATTTTAGTAATACCAGCATGGCCTCGGTGGTTTCCAACACGTTGTTGGGAAACTGATCGGTGTCCCATCCATTTTGATAATCACCGCGATTGGCATCAATACTACCCAACATGTCCGCATTAGCAGCTACTTGCAACTCATGCTGAAAGGTATGTTGTGCCAGGGTAGCGTGGTTGACCTCTATGTTGAGTTTAAAATCTGCTGCCAATCCTTGTTCTCGAATAAAATTTATAGCGGTAGCCGCATCAAAATCGTATTGATGTTTCATGGGTTCCATAGGCTTGGGTTCGATAAAGAAATTTCCTTTGAATCCTTGCTTTCTGGCATAATCCCGGGCCATACGCATTAATCGGCCAACATTGTCCTGCTCCAGTTGCATCTTGGTATTGAGTAAAGACATATACCCTTCCCTGCCTCCCCAGAAAACATAGTTGGCGCCATTTAAGGCAATAGTAGCATCCAATGCAATTTTAAGTTGGGCTCCAGCTCTCGCCACTACATCAAAGTTGGGATTGGATCCTGCTCCATTCATATACCTGGGGTGTGAAAACAAGTTTGCGGTGCCCCACAACAATTTTACCCCGGACGCCGCCATCTTTTCTTTTAGATATTCCACGATTTGTTGCACCCTTTTTTCAGATTCCAATATGGTGTCCGCTTCTTCCACCAGATCAAAATCGTGAAAACAGAAATAGTCAAATCCCATTTTGGTGATAAATTCAAAAGCAGCATCAGCCTTGTCTCTTGCTGCCTGAACAGGATCAGAGGCACTTAACCATGGGAAGTTCTTTGTGCCTGGGCCAAAAGGATCTCCACCCGTACCACAGAGTGTATGCCAATAGGCCATTGCGAATTTGAAGTGCTCCCGCATGGTCTTGCCGGCAACCACCTTATTCGGATCATAAAATTTATATGCCATCGGATTATCAGAGTCCTTTCCCTCAAACGGGATAGTCCCAATGCCTTTAAAATATTCCTTTTCTCCCAGTGTTGCCATTGCTTGCTTATTTAATGGTTGTTGATTTGCTCCAGTTCTTTTTTCCAGTTGTGGTAAGCCCTTAGGTATGCTGTACTATTTCCGGAAGGGGTGTACGTTTTAACATAATCGTGCGCTGTAAAAGAGGATAAGTCGTCAAAATGCCCCTCGGCAATGGCACAGGCCCTTGCGGCTCCAATAGCCCCTGTGGTGTTATAGATCTCAATTTCTTTTTGCAACAAGTGGGCTATTGTATTTGAAAATATCTCAGACCGAAAAAGGTTGTCGTTACCTGCCCGTATTGCTTGACGGGTACTTTTGTTCGATTGCATTAGCTCGAAGCCATACGCAAAAGAAAATGCAATACCTTCGAGGGCAGCGCGGCAGAGATGCGCTTTGGTATGCCTATTGAAATTTAAATGTAGGATATGGCTACCAATGTCTTTATTCCGTAGCATTCGCTCAGCGCCATTGCCAAATGGCAAAAGGGAAAGTCCATCAGATCCAATGGCCACTGTTGCTGCCAAAAGGTTCATGGTCTCATAGGTGTCCACCGAAAGGTTTTCCCGAAGCCAGCGGTATTGTATTCCAGCGCCATTGATGCACATCAGTGTACCGATCCACTTTTGTTCTCCTATGTTATAATTTACATGGGCAAAGTTGTTCACCCGGTCATATTCTTTAACCGCATGGTTTTCGGTTACTGCGTAAATTACTCCGGAAGTGCCTGCGGTGGCAGCGATTTCCCCTGGACGCATAACATTCAGGGAAACCGCATTATTGGGTTGATCCCCTGCACGGTAAAGAATAGGTGTGCCTTTCAGTAATCCACTTTCCATAGCCCCACGGGCACTTACTCTTGCCTGTTCCGAAAATGTACCTACAATATCCGGAACAAACGCGTTGTCAATTTGGAAATGGTCCAACAGCTTGGTAGACAGTGTAGCTGCGCTAAAGTCCCAGAAAATACCTTCTGAAAGTCCTGAAATAGTAGTGTTCATTTGCCCAGATAATCGATACGCCACATAATCACCAGGGAGTAAAAATTTGCGAATTTGACCGTAGCGATCGGGTTCGTTTTCCTGGACCCATCGCAATTTTGAGGCCGTAAAATTTCCAGGGGAATTCAACAGATGGGAATTGCAGAAATCGCTCCCCAGAGTAGTATAGGCGGCATTCCCAATGGCTACCGCACGACTATCACACCAAATGATCGCGTCCCGTAAGGGCATTCCCTTTTGGTCAACAAGCACAAGCCCGTGCATTTGGTAAGAAATACCTATGCCAATGATATGCTGGGCTGAAATGTTGAATTTTTTCTTGATTTTTTGTATTCCTGTACATACCCAATGCCACCAGTCCTCCGGATCTTGTTCCGCCCAGCCGGGTTGGGGAGCATTAATAGTCATTTCTTCTTGTGGTTCGTGTACCCAACCAATAGCTTTTCCGGTTTCGCTTTCAACTAAAGCTACCTTTATTGATGAACTTCCAAGGTCTATTCCTAAATAGTACAACGGAGTTGTTTTTAAGGATTGGTTAAAATTATAGAAATTGTAGCTGGCAAACCTTACGAAACGGATTACTTTTTAAACCTTTTAAAATTTGAATATCAAGGATTTGACTGGTTTTTTATGGAGATGGTCTTGACGGTTGAGACCAACTTTCCATTTTGTCCCATCCCTTCGATAAAGAGGGAGAGTGTTTCGGTCCCGGTGTTCAGTACTTTGAATGTTGCGGTTCCCTTTCCATCGATGACAAGTTTGGGCTCCCAATGGATGACCCCGAACTTTTTAAAGGCCGTACTAAAGGCTTGGTATTTTGGGATATAGAAGCGTTTTTCTATCTCAAACCCAACTCGTGTACTGAACTGGAGTATCTTCTCCTCAGCGCTTACGGAGAGGCTGTTGCCCTCCATTTGGCTACTGTCCTTGGTATAGATGCGAATGACCCCGCTGCCGCCGCCGCCTTCACCATCACCGGCTCTACTAATGTAGTAGCTGTCCACCGTGGTCAGCGGATAGTCATAAAGCAGTCTGTCAAAGTCCACCAAGCGGACGTCGTCAATATAAATAATTGGCGTAGTTGTAGTTAAGGTCCCTCGTCTCCTGTTATTAATATATACTTGGTTTAAGTCCCCTGGATCCATTTTGTATTTTACAAAGACGTGAAATCCGTTGTTTCTTATTATCTCTAGCATGTTGGGATAAGCTTTGGCAACCTGGTCGGTGACCTTTGTGAGCTTGTTTTGAAAGATGAGGGGTGTTGCGAACTTTTTTTCCTTTCGCTCTTCGGTGAGGGTTACCTCTTCCAGCTCAATGATATTTTCAGGGCGGTATAGGTTGGCGGGGAGGGGAAGTTCATTTTCCTCTGGGTTTCTAATGTTTTTAACCTCGGGGATTTCCCAGGTCCTTGAAAGCATGTCGGTGGACATCTTGCTCCTGGTGGAGACAAACATCTTTGGCCGAGTAACCTTGTTATAGCCACTGATGAGGGAGAATTTGAGGGTCTTTCCCTTTTCCGGGAAAAGTCCTTTGATATTGAATTCGGGCCTGTTGGGATCCAGGTCGATTACCCTTCCCTGGAAGCCGTCGAATGGGTAAACCATGAGCTTGTCACCCCTGTCCAATTTTGATTGTACCCTGCCGAAGAGTTCTACGCCCTGTTC